>CAKZOO010000101.1 GCA_937136455.1 uncultured Flavobacteriaceae bacterium
CGAAAGAAAGGGATTCCTGTGGTAGTGGATGGGGCCCACGCTTTTGCTCATTTTAGCTTCAGCCATGAAGATTTGGACTGCGATTATTACACGACTAGCCTGCACAAATGGCTATTTGCCCCACACGGAACAGGTATGTTGTACGTAAAAAAAGATAAGATTCAGGACTTATGGCCTTTAATGGCTGCCAATGAAACCCAAGACGACGATATTAGAAAATTTGAAGAAATTGGTACGCACCCAGCTGCGAATTATCTGGCAATTGGGGAGGCGGTCACCTTTCACCAAGGAATAGGTGCTGAGCGAAAAGAGGCAAGGCTAAAATACCTTAATGATCTCTGGATAGATGAAATAATTGATGACCCTAAGGTTGCTTTGCACACTTCAAGAGATGCGCGATTTGCATGTGGAATTGCAACCGTTGAAATTAAGGGGATTGATCCTGGAGAACTCAGCAGCCAACTATGGAAAAAGCATCAGATAATTGTAACGCCCATTAAGCACCATCAGTTTCAGGGTATACGGGTTACTCCGAACGTCTATACTACTAAGGCTGAAATTACTCGGTTTACCGAGGCAATGAAAGAGGAGATATCTCATGCCTAAAGGAATGTTTTTAATCCTATTATTTGGGCTATTCATCACCTCTTGTTCCCACAGTGATGAAGAAAATTCGGATAGTTCCCGACCCTTGATGGAACGTGAGGTAATTCAAACCGATCATGCTCCTGCCGCTATTGGAGTATATTCTCAAGCCGTGAAGGTTGGCAATACAATCTATGTTTCGGGTCAAATCGGTTTGTTACCTGAAACCGGAGTACTAGCGGGTGAAAGCCTAGATGCCCAAGTGCGACAAACCATTCGCAATATTGAGGCTATTTTACAAGCAGGTGGTTTTGGTTTAGAGGATGTTGTAAGTGCTCAAGTTTTTCTATCCGACCTAGCGGATTATCAGGCCTTTAATGATATATATATAGAGTATTTTGAGCAGAATCCACCCGCTCGCATGGTGGTTGAGGTGTCTCGAATCCCTCGAGACGCCAAAGTTGAGATCATGGTGACGGCTTCTCATTGATTCAGCTTAAAATGGTTAGCGGGTGAGAAGGCGATTAGGTGCGGGTAAAGCGGAGGTGTTTTGGCGAAAAAAAAGCCCCACTAAGCGCGATTAATGGGGCTTTTTTTGATATGTTTTAATCGAATAAAAGATCCATTTTTTGGGCATCTATCGAATGAAATTCTGGGTACTTTATGAGTGCTTCATCAACGGGATCTGATGTAACTTTTGATCTGACAATCACATAATAACGAACTTCAATGAGGTATAAATCTGAATTGTAAAGATTGGTTCTAGTTTGGGATAGATTCCCATCCCTGTCATATTGATAGTATTCTACTCTCCCATTATCGATATCGTACTCATAGATACTAGAGCTTCGTAAGGAGCCATCTTGATTATAATCTATAAATCCACTCATTCTACCCTCCTCATTATAGGTGTAGGTTGTTCTTGATACAATGCCCTGATTTGTAAATTCAATCAATCTCTCGATACGTTGATTTAAGTCATTGTAGGTATAGCTATACTTTAATTGTAGTGATACTCCACCCATACCATCGGGATAATAACCAGCCTGTTCTAATAGATTCCCATTTGCATCATAACTATATATAAGTTTGTTGTTTAAATTCCCGTCGGCATCGTACATTTGTGATTCAAGAATGTTTCCGGAATTGTCCCAGCTATTTAATTCTCTAGCGGTTAGATTCCCGTCGGCATCGTAGCTTTTACGTTCAATAGTGTTGCCATTTTCATCCAATAGGTAGGTATTACTACTATTTAAGGTAGAGTCGGCATTGTAGTTAATTTGTTGATATTCATTTTCACCGTAGATATAAGTATCTCTTCGAAACACTGAACCGTCACTGTTATATAAAATAGTTTCTATACGCCGATTATTCTCATCATACCGGTAGGCTTGTTGAATTCCTTCAATCTCACCATCTCCATTATAAGTGGTATATAAAATGACGTTATTGTTGTCGTCTCTTTCATAGGTCACTCGTCTAGTCAACTGTCGAGCATCAATGAATTCAGCAGTTATTTCTATATCATCAGTCATTTCTAGAACTAAGGTGGATTCAGTAGATGTTGTATCACCTTTCCATGTATTGAATCTATATCCTTCATTTGGTGTCGCACTGAGTCGTACTTGTGAACCATGTTGATATTTACCTTCTTCGTCTGGCATGATTTCTGTAATAAGTTCAATACTGGTTGTGCCCTGACCTTCAACTAAGACATTTAAGGAATAACGTTTCAATTGAAATAAAGCAGTGACATTTTTTTCACTGTCAACAGATATAATAGTTGTTGGTTCGGTTCCACTAGCGTCACCTCCCCACTCAACAAATTCCCATCCATACTCTGGATTTGCTGTTAATTGAACTTGTGTTCCATGATCGTAATCAGTTGACTTATTTTGAATGATCTGCTCAATGATTGAACCATACCCTTCTACTTCAATGTTTAAGGGATATGATTTCAGTTGAAAATGTGCGACAATGTCCATATCTGCATTTCCCACAGCTACCGTCAACGGATTATTTGTGGTTGAAAAATCACCGGTAAATTCAATAAATGCATAACCTTCATTTGGGGTTGCTGTTAGAGTAACCGCGGTTCCCGCTTCATATCCTGTTTGATCGGGTGTTAGCGTGATTACTCCGCCCTCACTTGGATTAGAGATAGGATTGACATTGTAGGTTGGTTCTGGTGCGGTAGAACATGCCAAACCTAAAATAATTAATGTGTATATATACTTTTTTTTCATATTGTGTTGCTTGTTAGAGTATTTAGCAAATAAAAACTCTAGAGACTTACATCAACATTCCCATAATTACATAAATACTGTTTATCAATAGTTTCTATATAGTTTCTTAATAGATTCCCCACAAAAAAAAGCCCAGCTAACATCATGCTAGCAGGGCTCAATACCATTACTCCGAAAGATGAATGTCTTATTTAATCAATAGCATCTTCTTGGTTTCGCTAAACGTTGGAGTGGTTAGTTTGTATAGGTACACTCCACTCGATAATCCTGAAGCGTCAAAGGTAGCGGTGTGATATCCTGCTGATTGCTGCCCATTCACCAGTTCCATTACCTTTTGACCCACGCTATTGAACACTTCAAGGGTTACTTGAGTTGCCTCAGGTAAGGCATACTGAATCTGGGTAGATGGGTTGAACGGGTTGGGATAGTTTTGGGATAGGGTATACTCTTGAGGTAGTAATACATCTCCAATGGAGGTTCGAATTCCAGTAGTAAAGGTGAAGGTATCCGACCATACAGAGTTACGAATTTCGTTGTCACTAATACTCTTCATCCTCCAGAAGTAGGTAGTGTTTTCACTTAAAGGTTCGGTTAATGTAAATGAGGTAGACCCAACCTTTGATGAATCAAATACTAACGAACTAAATTCATTATCAGTAGATACTTGTAGATGATACGAAACTGCTGATTCAGCTTCATTCCACGTAAATTCTGTCAGTGTACCAACACTAACTTGTTCATTAAAAGGAGTAGATAGTGAAGGTTGTGTGAGATATTTTTTACTGTATTCAATACTATTGAAACTTATTTTTGTGTTGGTATCGAATCTTAAGAAACCATTTCTCTCACCTTGACCTATTTCAGGATTAGATAAAATGAATTGATGATTATCATTGATTATTATTTCAATGTTTCCTTCGCGATAGTAAATATTAAATTTTATCCAATCTGAAAAGTCTATTTCTTCTAGATTTAATTGTGTACTTGATAGGGCTTTTTCGTAGGCTAAGGTCTTGTCACTAAGGTTAATCTCAAAAAATTGCCTATCTCCAATCAGCCAATCAATATGAAAAGAGAAATATGATGATTGATCTACTTCAGCATCAGCAATTTTAATTTCAAACTGATAATTACCAAAGTCTGATTCATGATATGGAATGAAAAATGATGCATTGTCGACGTTAAGGGTACTGTCAGTATTAGAGTGTGTGATTTTCTCTGGTTGAGGTATATATAACTTAGCTAAATCACTAAAATCACTGAATTCTAATACATACTCATTTGTGTCGTATGGACTATCTATGATTTGAATGTCATTTACCCAATTAAATACTTCTCCATTATACGTTTCTCCATTAGTTAATTTTATTCGAGATTTAGACCCTAAAAATTCCATCTTCAAATGGATTGATAGAGAAAGTCTCGCCGCTATAATTATCATAGTTATTATCATCTCTATGTACAACTAAGAAACCACTTATATTTAATTTAGAATTAGAAATAGGCGGCACAAACAAGCCTTTACCTGACCCATTAGGGAAATTTGGCTTAGATCTAATGAAATTATAGTAGCTTTTATAATTATCAGTTCTGTCATTTCTAAATCTAAGTGAATAATCCCATGTCCAAATTTTTGAAGAATTATTGTGAACCATCCAAACATTACGGGTGCTAGTAAGTGCTACCCATGAAAATACATTACTAAATGAAACATACTCCGCATTATACTTCATATAATTTTCTGGAGTGAGTATAATTTTATTATCCTGTATCGAGTGAATATCGTCAATTGATAACTCTCTAGGCTGTAAAAGTTCTGAATATTGAACGTAGCTAGAATCATTTACAGTGCCAACAAGCTTAGGCGATTCTAACAAGTCAAACTGAGAGGTGACACTGAAAAAAGTCAGTTGACCATAAAAATCATAAATACCACCCTTTTCTAGACTGTCTACAAAAGATTGTGTTGATTCAACGATTTGTAAAGACATTCCATCCCTTCCCTGAGAAATTGCTGATGTATCAATTATAAATACATGTGTTCTGTTTATTATATCAGAACTAGCACCATATCCAGCTAAACCTGATGAAGTAGGATTTGAGACAACTATACCAGTTATTGTAATTGGTTCATCTTTATACTCTTGGTTTTGAATAGAAGTTTCATCTAGTGTTACAAGATCAGTATATGTATTTAAATCCCTGATTGTTATTCTATTATCCATCGCATTCGGACATGTTCCCCAAATTGGCTTATTTTCTTCAGTAAGTGCACTACCTGTTGCAAAGTTTTCAGGTTCGGAGCTAATATTTGTAACACACCAACCTGATAGATCTTGATTAAAACTAGAAGCTCCTTCAAACATACTATGCATGTTTGTAACTGAGCTAACATCCCATTCACCTATATTCTGATTAAATTCTGTTGAGTTATAGAACATAGACTGCATATTTGTAACACTACTTACATCCCAATTACTAATATCTTGATTGAATGGTGTATTAGAGAAGGTAGCATTCATATTATTTACATTTGATACATCCCATAACCCAATATCTTGATTAAAGTCTGTATGACTAAAGGCCGCCATCATTCTGTTGAATACACTTACATCCCAATGTGATATGTCTTCATTAAAACCAGTTTTAGCCTTGAATAAATTATTTATGCCATATGTTTTCTCTTTATCAGATGTGCATGTAGTAGATGCATTCTCAGGCGTAATTTCCGAATATGGATGTTTAGTGTAAGTAATGTTATTTACATTGCCACTTTCACCAAATTCAGCTTCAGTACATATTATTGTGACACCATTTTCATGTAAGTAGAAATCTTGTGCTACTACCAAATATTTAAAAGTGATTAAAAGAATTAGTGAGAGTAAAATTTTTCTTGTATACATATTCATTGATTAATTGCAGTTACAAAAAATACAAATACAATAACTGCATTTAATTATTATAATAGTGCATTTTAGTTGTAAAGTAGTTGCGATTTATAAATATGTTATCGCGCTCGAGACTAAATCGTTACTGTGATTACTTTTTTTCTATTGTCGTAATTATCTTTTTTCAATGTTAGAAGTGCATAACCTACTTTATTATTTATACTATCTATTATTTTTTTTCTTCTTCTACTCTCATTTGATTTATCGATGTTTAGCCCATTAAAGATTTCACTGAGTGTTTCTAATGGTATAGTATTAGTACCTTTATTAATGTAATTAATAACTATTTGCATAAAATTAATCTGAAACAGATCATCTAGGACTACTTGTGTATTCTTGCTATGTAGAATTAAGACATCCTCTTTCAATTCGATATTTAATGCTATTTTTCTCTTACCATAAACTGTTTTAAATACAATTAATATCAGAATTGATAATATTAGGATAAATAGGAAAACATAGATACTTGTCTTTGAGACTTTATTATTTACAGGAATAAATTCCATCTCAGTAATAGCCACTCTGTCAACCTTCAAATCTAGAGGTAATGGACTTAAACTTGGGGTATCCCAAAACGCTACTAGTACACTATCAGGACCACCTTCATAGATACCATAGATCAAATCATACTTATCTAATAGTCCACTTATATAAATTTGATTATTGGCCAAACTGTAGAAATAGTCTTTGAACAAATATTGATAATCTTCTATAGAATTATAATTACTAAAGCTTATTGGGGTTAACTCTTCTTCTAGATCAAATTCAAATTCAAACTCACCTACTTTATTATAACTAGACTTTAGTGTGTTTTTATTACTCAGTGTGTAGGTATGCAACATATTATCAGCTATCATGAAATACAGAAACTCATTATCTGTATTTCCTTTACTAAGTTGATAGTTAGATAATTTTTGGTTTGAAGGTAGAGCATCCGAATTCAATATTTGCCACCATTCCCCACCATCCTCAGATCGAAATTCTATTAGTTGATTCCTTCTAATAAATTCTCCTTCACCACCAATTGCTAGAATGTCTGTGCCATCTGCATAACCACTAAACCCAAAAAATGCTCTTAGAATATATGATTCATCTAATCTTGACAATGTTCGATTGTTCAAATCATATAAGTGAACCCTGCCTAAACCGCTATCTACGATTAGAATGGCATTTTTGTCATTAACAAAGTGAATAACAACTTGACCTAAAAACTTGTAGTTAAGTGTATCGATTAATTTTAAGCTATCACTAATATCTCTATTGTAAAGGTGCCCACTTGTGTAATCATACAAGTAAAGTATTCCATTATCTGGATCAGCAGTAACTGATATTTTATTGGCTTCAGGGGTATTATCTAATTCCTTTTTCACCCTTAAGTCATAGTACAATGAATCAATGGATAGCATAGCTACCAACAAGATTACAAACATAGAAATACTATAAAGTTTATAATTAATTGAATCAATGTATCAAAAGAGGTCAAAACACTCCAGCCTATTATATTCGTATTTAAACTATCGCTTTCCCAACCTGTTCCCCAACATCTGAGTTAAGCAGGTCTGCATAGTTCTGGGTCGTTTGAACTGAGCTGTGGCGCATCCACCTTTGTACGGTATAAATAGGCACTCCATTACGTAACAACTCAATACAACACGTGTGCCGTAACGAATGCAGATGGATGTCCTCCCTTTCTGGTAGGGCTAAACGCACATACTTCTTAAAGGTTCTAGACGTACGCTTTGAATCAGAGTGACCAAACAGGGGAGTATCTAAAGTAGCACACTCATTAAGCAGCCTTTCAGCAAGCTCTCTTAGAGGCTTCACTCGACCTATGGGTAGCACCTGTTTCCTTTTAGACTTCGTAGTGAACGTAACTGAACCAATGGTGATATCCCACGTCTCTGTATTAAAGCTACGAGGGGTTAGACTCAGAGTTTCAGAGATTCGCATCCCACTCCAACGCTGCCAATCAATCAGGTTTATGAGCCATAACGCATTCCTGTTTACGCTTTGATATCCTCGAGCTATATCTGCAGCTACCTTATCACGAATCACTTGCTTTAGGGTGGCTACTTCAGAGTGGGTTACGTACGAGACAACCTCCTTTTGTTCCTGCTGAAAGTTGTAGACCTTGACATCGCTTAGGTTCATACGAAGTAGCTTATGTGAGACGCACCACTTAGCAAAGGGTTTAAGCTTGGTGCGGTCACTGTGACGAGTGGCAAAGGCAACACCTTCTCTGTTTATGTAGTCGTTAAAGTCAGTGGCGCACAAGCTAGATATGGGCTTCTCAGCGCCTACTACACGCTCAAATGCTAGAAGTACATAGGTCGTATCCTTAGTGGTTTGGTCTCTCCAATCTTCTCTGGATTTCTGGGTAATGTAGAAGGTGAGTGCGTCTCCAAGTCTCGAATTTTTACTGAGGGGAAGATCGGAGGCAGTAGCATCATAGCCTGACCAAGGATCGTATTGCTCTAATACATGTTTCCTTTCGAGATGGTGGTATAACTTTAGAGCGGTACTCTTATGAGTTGTCTTGAGACTTACTCTTTTACGTTGTGGTTTTTTTGAAGCGTCATAGAATTGTACATAGTACCATTTCCTATCCTTTACCAGCGTAGCCATTGAAGTTCTCCTTTAGTTTAGGAGTCTTTCTATCGAACAATAGTCGAACAAATCACTACGATTCCCACAAAAAAAGCCCATACATATGAGCTTAAAATGTCGAGGCGACAGGATTTGAACCTGCGACCCCTCGGCCCCCAGCCGAGTGCGCTACCGGACTACGCCACGCCTCGAGAATACCAAAAGTACGGCATTTGAAACCCGAGAGCAACAAAAAGGTGCTTTTGAGCATCTAAGTTATATGATGGATTAGCCATGGTACTACCCCCGATTTTAGGGCTGAAAAGCACATTTGTTATCGCATTGTTATAAAAAGCTCGCTCTTAATAGCAGTAAGAGGAGAACAAATGGCATCGTTAGTAAAACAGCATTCAAGCTACTATACCCAATTTTATAACCCCAACAGAATCCCATCCAGAAAGAGGATAGCCCTTCGAACGAAGTATAAAGACATCGCCCTTCGCAAACATATTGAGCTTGAGAAGGCGTATGAGTCAGGTGAGTTCGACCCATGGAGTACACATCAGGAACCTGAAAATCCTCTAAGTAAAAATTCAAGACTTGGTGACGTACTCACCTATTACATTACCCAAAAATCCAGAGAGGATTGGAGGGATAGAACAGCGCAAGATACCACGTATGTACTTCGAGCATTTGAGCGAGTAGTAGGCTCTGAGAAGCCCATATCGTGCTTGTGTGCCAATGACTTCAACGACTACATCAATAGAGAAGGTATCGCTTATGCTACTCGTCACAGTGACCGCACCAAGCTTAAACCCTTTGCGAAGTGGTGCGTCACGCATAAGCTACTTCGTATGAACCTCAGCGATGTCAAGGTGTACAACTTTCAGCAGGAACAAAAAGAGGTTGTCTCGTACTTGACCCACTCAGAAGTAGCCACCCTAAAGCAAGTGATTCGTGATAAAGTGGATGCAGATATAGCTCGAGGATATCAAAGTAAAAGCAGGAATGCGTTATGGCTCATAGACCTGATTGATTGGCAGCGATGGAGTGGCATGCGCATCTCAGAAACTCTAAGTCTTACCCCTCGTAGCTTTAATACAGAGTCATGGGATATTACCATTGGTTCAGCCACGTTTACTACGAAGTCTAAAAGGAAACAAGTGTTGCCTATTGGAGGGGTGAAGCCTCTTAGGGAGCTTGCTGAAAGGCTTCTTTATGAGTGTTCTACCTTAGACTCTCCACTGTTTGGTCACACTGATTCAAAGCGTACGTCCAGAACCTTTAAGAAGTATGTACGTTTAGCCCTGCCAGAAAGAGAAGATATCCACCTGCATTCATTAAGGCACACGTGTTGTATTGAACTGCTGCGTAATGGAGTTCCTATTTATACTGTGCAGAGGTGGATGCGCCACAGTTCAGTTCAGACCACTCAGAACTATGCAGACCTGCTCAACTCAGATGTTGGGGAACAAGTTGGGAAAGTACTTGAAAACTATTTCGTAACTATCTTGTAATTATTATTTATTGTGTTTTAGAGTATATTTATTATTATGACTTAATATTACATTTATAAATCTTCCCAACAACAATGAGATCTACTTTACCTTTTATTTTTCTAATTATAATATCACCAATTGTATTTGGTCAGGTAGGTACAATAATGGAATCAAATATTACTGAAAGTGATACTCTAAATCAATCAGGTTCACCATACATATTTAATAGTACCACTACTATTTTTCCTGAGGCGAAAATCCATATCGAATCTAATGTTGAACTCAAATTTGCAGAAAATGTACAACTAAGAGTTATTGGTAGAATTACAACGTCAGATACATTATTCCAAACAATTAAATTTACTAGTCAAGACCCAAATAAGAGATGGGAAGGTATTTTTCTGGATAATTCAGATTCGTCAATAGTTTCGAATGTAATTATAGAATTTGCAAATACTGGGATTAAAATTTTAGACGATAACAACTCAACATATCCAATAATTCAAGATAATTTAATTCAAAAATCTGGATATGGGATTTATGTTGAAGGTAATCGAACTGGTTATTTTTATATAAATGATAATAAAATCATTGATAATGATATAGGTATTCGAACCTATCGGTCACAACCCATAATTACAAATAATGTGATTTCCCATAATAGATCGCATGGAATTCTAATAAATGGGGCGACTTGTGGTGGTGGTAATTTGTGTAACGGTATGTCACCAACAATAACAAATAACACAATTTCACACAGTGACAGAGGAATTGTTATAAGTGGTAGTAGTCCAGTAATTAAATATAATACATTCTCATTTATAGACGGTCTTTTGATTGACAATAATAGATTTGGAGTAAATGCAAACAACAATAATTTTGGCAACAACCTAAATGATATTCTTGTAGAAAGTGCGATCAGTAATTCAAATTTTGAAAATAATTGGTGGGGTACTGATAGTAATGATGAGATTAGTTCTTTAATTCATGACATTTATGATAATCCTGATTTAGGTATAATTGATTTTAATCCATTCTCTGATGTTCCTGACACAATTGCCCCACCACTTACTGTTTATAATTTTAATCTTGATTCTGTAGAAAATACAGCACTTCATGTTAGTTGGGAACCGAGTTCACTTGGAGATATCAAAAAGTATGTTTTGTATTATGATGATGATATGAGTGGGCACCCATATCAAAACAAAATAGAAATAGAAGGCGATTCAACATTTTCGTTGATTAATCTAAACACGAATAAAACCTACTATTTGACAATGACGATTATCGATAATGGTGGAAATGAAAGTTGGTACTCTAATGAAGTCATAGGATCAACAAGAAGTATTACTGTAAATAATCTAAGACTTAAAGATGAACATCTTCAAAATGTAATTGAACACAAACCATTAATCACCTATGATTACCTTGATAGTATGGGAGAGACTCAAACTTCATATGAAATAGAGGTTTGGGGTGATTCCACCTTCTCTCAATCGGAAATTTACAGATCAGGTGAAATAACTTCTGATGATACAAGTCATCAATTAGTGGAGACTAATTTAATTGATGGGTTGACGTATTACCTTAGAGTTAGAGTTTCATCTAATGGTTTTTACAGTAATTGGGAGTCATTAAGTTTCAGGATGAATTCTATTCCTACAACTCCTAAACCTATATTTCCAAAGGGAGATTCAGTTTTGACCAGTAGTGAAGTTATCCTTGGATTTAATAAATCAACTGACTCAGAACTGGATACTTTAACCTATAACGTACAAGTAGGTGCTGATTCATTATTTAAATCATTAATTGACTCGACTAACTCACTGACCGGAAATGATGAAATAATCAATTGGACATTAAATTCAGAATTAGAGGATAATGGACAGTACTTCTGGAAGGTATTTACCTATGATGGGTACGAGTACAGCGACACAAGTAAAGTTCAATCGTTCTTAGTTAACTCAGAGAATGATACATCAGGCATTTTTGAGTTAAAGTACCCAGTAAATTCTCAACAAATTTCTACCTCTAGTCCATTATTTACATGGTACCCATCAGTTGACCCAGACCCATTAGATACAGTGAAGTATTCATTATCTATAGGTAGTAAAATTACTAATCTAAAGACCTATGAAGTTGGCTCAGATACGACCTATACTTTGGAAGGATTGGAGGACAACACTACTTATTACTGGAAGGTAGTAGCTAAGGATACCAAGGGAGCAACGAGGGAGAATACAGGAGGATATACTTCGTTCAGAGTGAACACCTCTAATGATGCACCTGGAGCGTTAACCTTAGTGAATCCAGCCAGCAATGTTACCACCAAGGATAAAGAAGTGACCTTTGTGTGGAACTTTGTAGCGGACGCCGATGGTGACCAGGTAGACTATATTCTCTTAGTTGACCAAGGAGATGGAATGAGTCCTGTGGATACGGTGAGTACGAATAACTACACGAAGTCTTTTACTGCCGAAGGGTCTTATTCATGGATGGTTGAAGCTATGGATACCGAAGGAGGGGTAAGTCAGAGTGAAACCCGGGAGTTTATTATAGATTTTAGCAATGCATCCCCTGAAGTATTTGATATAGTGAGTCCAGTGACCAATACTCTGATTACCGAACTCAGTACGAGTGTACACTGGAGAAAGACGAAGGATTTAGACCCAGGTGACCAGGTTACCTATAGCGTATTAGCAGGTACATCTTTTGAAGATATTACTACCTATGAGGTGGGTTCTGATACAACCTATACTTTGGAAGGATTGGAGGACAACACTACCTATTATTGGGTAGTCGTTGCCATGGATAATAAAGGAGCTGTTCGTCAAAGTTCAGGTGGGTATAAAACCTTCAGAGTAAACACATCTAACGATGAACCATCCGTAGTGACCCTTATCACTCCGACGAATAATTCGGTTGAAATAACTCAGCTTCCTGAGTTTGTTTGGAATCCGTCTGATGACTTAGATGAAGATGTTTTGACGTATGAATTATTCTATTCCCAAGATTCTTTATTTAGTGGACATAACCCAATAGGGTTAAGTGAAACAAAATATTTCCCTCAAAATGAATTAGAAGATAATTCTAAGTACTATTGGAAAATACATGTTAATGATAAAATTGGTGACCCTATACCATCACAGACATTCTACTTTTGGGTAAATACAGAGCTGGAACCACCTTCTCCATTTGAACTTATTAGTCCTTCTGATAACGAGCAATTAACGACTACTAGACCAATCTTTAATTGGAATAGGTCTGTAGACAATGATCCTAATGATTATGCTAAGTACACCTTAGTGGTTTCTAAGGATTCCCTATTTACTGATGTTGTATTGGAACAGATGACTAGTATTGATACCACCTATACTCCAGAAGTAGATATGCTGAATAACGCTAAATATTACTGGAAGGTTATCGCTACAGATACCGATAGTTTAGTAACGGAGAGTAAGACACTTGCATTCATACTTGGTGACCT
>CAKZOO010000102.1 GCA_937136455.1 uncultured Flavobacteriaceae bacterium
GGTTTTCTAATGAATTATCAAAGCCACCTAAGTAAACTCCATCTCCATTCCCAGGGTAGGTAGTGGCCATGACTCCATTTGCACCATTGTCTGACATAAATACGATCAGGGTATTGTCATACAAACCTTCATTTTTCAAATAATTTACTAATCGGCCGATACTCATATCCAGGTATTCCACCATGGCAGCATATACTTCCATATCTCGGGCAAGACCTGCCTTTTGCTCTGGCTCAAGAGAAGACCAGGAAGGGATTCCGCTTGGTGCAAAAGAGTTGACTTCTTGGGGTATAATTCCTAATGCTTTGAGATTATTGAGCCGAAGTACGCGCAGTGAATCCCAACCCATGTCAAATTTTCCCTGGTATTTATCTATATACTCTTTGGGAGCATGAAGGGGGTCGTGTGGCGCTGTGTAGGAGGCATACATGAAAAAGGGCAGACCATCTGCCTTATGCTTGTTAATGTAGTGAATGAGTGTGTCGGTGTAGTTTTTGGTGGAATAAAAATCTATAGGAAGTTCTTCGATTTTCTCTCCATTCACTCGATAGTCCATAATCTGAGGAGGGGATAGAGGATTTTGATCAGCATAGTGACTTCCCCCTCCTTGAAGTAGGGCGAAGGATTCTTCAAATCCTCTTGCCGAAGGAATCTGATCATTTTCGTCTCCCAAATGCCATTTTCCTGCCATATAGGTGTGATACCCATTTGCCCGAAGGATTTCAGGGATTGTCACCACTTGATCATTCAAATGACCTGTATAGCCCGGTAGATTTTCTATGGCAGGGTATCGGACCTCGCTCATCACCCCTACTCCGGCTACGTGATTGTCATTCCCGGTAAGTAAGGCGGCGCGGGTAGGGGAGCAAGTAGGCCATACGTAACAATTGGAAAATAGCATTCCCTCTTGACTTAGCTTTTGTAAGACAGGAGTTTGAATATTTCCTCCAAAAGGGGCGATATCGCTGAAGCCCAAATCATCTGCTACCAAGATTATAATATTGGGTTGAGTCGATGTCTTTTCCTCTATGGATGGCCTACTGCAAGCTGTCGCTGCTAGCAAAGAAAGGATTAATAATTTTTTCATAGTTTCTGAGTTTTGTTTAATCCCTTCGGTAAAGCCATTTTTTAAAGGTGAGAAATTCGGCTCTGGGTCTTAGCCAGAAGGGATAGAAAGACCAGTTATTGGACTCTAATGGTATAATCTTGGTTAATTGCTTCTATGGTCATTTTTTGAGTTGGCATATCTAAAAAAGTGGAAGAAAGATGGCTGATTCCTTTGCTGAAATACTCATAGTTTAGCTTCCCTTCGATTTTGTCATTTCCCAGAAGACTTGTGAATTCTTTGTTTGTGAATAAGAGAGTTTCGGGATCAATTTGTACCATCAGTCGGTCTCCGGGTATTTTCACATTGGAAGCTATAGCTTCAATAAATCCGTTTTTTTCAGTGACAGTAGCTTTTTCAAAGAAATCCAACAGCTCTCCTCTGCTCATAAATGCATAGTCCATGGAAAGGCCCAAGGCTTTTTGGATATAATCGATTTTTTCCTCTGCCGCATTTGCCTGAGCCTTTCCCCGGAATCCAGGCTTTTTTTCTACAGTAGTTTTTGCTTCTATTCGTTTTGTTGTCAGGTTTCCCGACGGATCAAAACTGAATTCACTTAAAGTCGTCAGTTTAAGCTGACTTTCAATAAAGACATCAGACCTTCTTTTCCAGACATACTCTTTAAGCTGAGTTCGGTTTTCTTCCTCTGCTTTGGAGATTTCCAAACTGAGTGAGGTTTTGTCTATTTGGGCCTGAACTTTCAGGCTAAAAAGGCCTAGAATCACAATCAAAAACATTTTCTGTTTCATAAGGAGCTGAATGGAGTTGAAATGTTGGTTATTTTTCGGAGATAAAACCATCTTTTCTCATTTGCTGGACGATTGCTTGAGCGAAGGTTTTCGAGAAGATTTCCAAAGAGGAAGGATTCGTAGTTTCTGATTGGGATGACCAGACGAGTTCTTCTGTAGCTGCGTCGTACAGATTGGCTTCTAAGTAGTAATTTTTGTCCGTGGTGTAATACCCGGGGTCATACATTACCGGATTATAGTAGTTGTAATACCCCCAAAAACGACCATGGTATCCGTATCCCATTGGGGCATACATCGTGGTGCCAGGAACGTATCGGGTTTCATTGGTTTGGTCCAAAAGGGCGATCGTTAAGATGCTTTCGTTTCCCAATTCTTTGATTTTAGCTACAATTGCGTCTCGATCTGCTTCTTTGGCCTTAAATCCTGGAGGTATTACTTCAAAACTACTTGAAGCAGTAATTCCCTTGGATTGTATGAGCTCCACGAGGTCTTTTTCAACTGCATTTCTGGCAAGTAAATTTTCAGTCAGGGCTGTGACAAATACACTTTTATAACCTTCTGCAGGCTTGGAAGGGCTGGACCAAGAACCCAGAATTTTGACACTAGGAGAGCAGGAAATGACTATTACGAACAGTGAAAGCAATAAGATGAAATTGTTCTTTTTCATATGACTGAGATTTAGTTGTCAATTTTAGCGAACAATAAGTCCACTGCATCCTGAATGGTAGCTGGCAGGTTATTCTCTTTATTTGGCAATGCCCGATCGATAGTACCAATCCATACAGCCTCATTACTTTTATTGTCTACTAGGTGCATGGTCAGGCTTCCTTCCTTGTAGGTGTTGACCGGAACTTCTCTGACTGACCAGGTATAATTTCTCTGGCCCGTATACATGAAAGGATCGGTCGCTAGGTTGGTCTCACGAGTCTGTACTTTATCCTGAACCGTCATCCCCAGATTGATTTTTAAATCTGGGTTGGAACGTTCTCTCCTCAAACCTCTTTCTTCCATTTTTTCGGTGATTGTTTTCTGAAGAAATTGGACATTTTGATTGAAGTTGGTCCCAGGCTCCTCGGGTCCAGTCGTTTCAAAAAAGTCGAAGGTTTGGTATTCTGCTAAATCAAAATCATCGAAGATTCCTTCGGGCACGGTCACATACTTTTTACCTGAGCAAGCAATGGTCAAGGCAAAAAGAAACAAGACAAATATGCTGGGGTTTTTCATAAAATTGACTTTATAGTTTGGTGATCTTTTGGTGTTAATTTTCAGGTTCACTTACCTATCCAAAATCTGTCAAAGTGAGATATATATTTTATTTGAAGGAGTTTAGATTTTTTTTAAATACTTAATTATCAATATTTTATAAATCAAACTCATCAATAAATGGCAGTTCTTGTTGGATAGTGTTCCGGATGGTATTGTGGATATAGGTGTCTAGTTGGAAAAACTTTGCTGCATATTTTGCAGTGGTGATTTTCTTAAATTTTTTATAGTACTTCGAATGAAGTTTGGACAAGTCAGCGTCATTTTTAAGTGTCCGAAGAGCCAATGCATCGGCTATTTCCTCATCAATCAAATTATACTTTTCCAGGTATTCATTAATGATCAAAATCCGCTCCCGGGCCAGTACTTTTCGCTCTGCCTCATATTGCTCGTAAGTAGTCCAAAAGCCCACACTCAAGTTTTCGGGAATTTCCATGACGGCTTCTACAATCTGCTTTTTCTCCATTCCGAACTCTTCTTGAATAAAGGTGATTTCATCATTGAATTCTTGTGAGAGCGCGATATGTCCAAGAAGGAGAAAGGCTATTAATAAGAGGGTGTTCTTTTTCATTTAGCTGGGATTAGTAGATGTTTGAATGCTTTTAAATTTTAAGATTCTGGGTGGTTTCAATCAAAATATTTGATTTTAAAACTATTATGTTGTGTTATTTTTAGCTAATTTTTGCAGTTAATTAACTGTTACATGGAGTCTCTTTCATCTGTCAGTACCAAGGAGATTTTTGACCATTTGAACAAGATTCTCGACTTTCCGGAGTTTAAAAATTCCCAAATACTTTCTGCTTTCTTGAAGTTTGTGATCCAGGAGACTTTAGAGGATAGGGAGCACTCACTCAAAGAGTACACGATTGGGACAGAAGTCCTTGGGAAAAAAGTTGGCTACAATCCGCAGGCGGATGCATCTGTAAGAATTCATGCTGGAAGACTTAGAAAGGCTCTCAATCACTACTATTCCACAGAAGGGGTTGATGATGAGGTTTTTATTTCAATTCCAAAAGGCACTTATGTGCCAGGTTTTTCTCGAAAAAAAACAGATCATGCGGTTCAATTCGATGCCAGCAAGATTATCTATAAACCTACAATTGCTGTGTTGCCCTTTCATGTACCGGAGGATAAACACCTAGTAGCATTTGCAGATGGCCTTTGTGACCAAATTTGTACAGAATTGGGGGCCTTCAATGAACTGTCTGTTATATCTTATTTTTCTTCCAGGAAAATGGCTGAAGAAGAGCTGAATTTGGGTGATGCCGGCAAGCTTCTGGATGCTACCTTTATGCTGACAGGCAGCATTCAATCGAGCGATAGTCAAGTAAGGATTAGAACCCAACTGATTGAAAGCTCCTCCAAGCGTCAAATTTGGGCCAACACTTATGAACGAAATAAATCCGAATTAGGGGGATTTGCTCTTCAGGATGATATCGTTCGCCATGTGATCAATCAGATTGGGGGTAGCCATGGGATTATTTTTCGAGAAGGGGCCAAAGCCAATCCCCTGCGGCAATTTCGGGATATTCAGGTCTATGATGCGGTATTTTGGTATTACTACCTAGTAAAAGACTTGAGCGAGGAGAAATTCCAAAAGGGCTTAGGGGTGATGAAAAACACGGTTAAATTGGATCCTAATTATGCGATGGGTTGGGCAGTATTGGGAGAAACCTTCGTTGCAGGGTATTTCTATGGCTTTGACTGCGGTCTTTCTGATCCACTCGAAGAGGCAATTGCCTGTGGAAAGAAAGCCCTTCAAATCGATCCCTTTTGCCAACATACCTATCAGGCATTATGTCTGGCCTACCTCTTCCAAAAACGTAGAAAAGATTGTCTTCAGCTCGCAGATCAATGGGAAAAATTAAACTCCAAAGCAACCGGAATAGCAGGAGGAATCGGTTTTTGTTTGATTGCTTGTGGGGAATTTGATAGAGGGTTTACGCTTTTGTGTGATTCTATCCAAATCAACCCTTATTATCAATGGTGGTTCAATGCCGGGTTAAGTTTTTACCATTTTGCAAAGGCCGAATTTGAAGACGCTTTTTATTGGGCGGAAAAAATACAGGGACAAAGTCTTATTTGGGAATTGATTCTCAAGATAGCTTCTCTTGTGAATCTAAATGAAATGGGACTAGCCAAGAGGGAAATGGAGCAATTGAATAATTTAGTTCCCGAAAGTGCAAAGCTGGAGGCAATAGTAAGTTCATTTCTCCAGTCCGAGTCCTTGGTAGCGGGACTAAAAGTAGCTTTAAGGAAAATCAAATAGAAGCTTGATGTTTTTTGACTTGGATTCTTATACTTTATCTAGGGTAAAAATGATTTCCAAATGAGCATTCCAAGAAGAAAAAATCCTAAAAATAAAATCAAAACTGAAAGAATAGAGGCAAGAGAGTATCTGCTGCCCGCATAACTTTTTTTAAGTTGAACCATACTTTGGCGATGCTGAATCAGAGAGAGTATCATCATGATAATGGCGACTAAAAAAAGAATCAAGGCCATTTCTCTTCCGGTAAATTCTTCAAAAAGGGCTTTTTTGCCTGATTCAAGTCGGTTGAAGAAAAACTCATAAGCACCGATTCCAATTGCCAAGATAGTAAGTGAGGTTCGTACCCATGCTAGCTGAAGCCGCTCAAATGCCGCCCTAGTCCGCTCCATCTGAAGATCTTTTTTACCTTTTTTGAAGTTCTCTAGGTTTCCTAGGCTTTCTGTTTGTATTTGCTCCATCGCAATTTCTTTTTAAGGGTTTTGCTGCGAAAAGATATCTAATAAAGAAAGAATACTTAACACTTGCCGATCCTTTAATCAAAGATTGCCAATTTCAATAATTGATCAAACCCCAAAACCTAAGTAGCTATCAAAAGTACAGAATTGAAGATGTAGTAAAATTCAAAAGTCCTACATTTTGTTAAGGCATCATTACTCTCAAACCTGAAGAACTTTGAGAGGCTTGAGAATATCTGCTTTATTGTTTTCCGGTTTCACTGGGTACTTTTAAGCCTTATCCTAGGCCATAGTATATAGGGTTTCCCTCAATACAAAATCGAATTATACCCCAAAGCCTGCAGTTGAAGGATACGAATCGTATAGGTTTCGACCACATCCAAGCCCGAAAACAGTTTCTCCTCGGAAACACCAAGCCTTTTCATTGCTATGCTGCAAATGCTGACCCGGACTTTCCCTTGGTATTGCTCAAAATACTTTTCGAGCTCGGAGCCTTTGACCATTGTTTTGACGACCGGGCCCTTGACCACTATTTCAAAGTTTTCGATGTCCACTCCATTTTCCATAAAGGTGTCATAGACCGAAAGGGCACTCTTTAAGCCATCCTCGTCTTTGACTCCGAAGACGTAATTGGGCGTTTTGTTGAGGTCAGAAATGGTTTCTTTTTCAAGGATGGTTTGGGCGAAATTGGTTTTAGGGGCCAGAAGTAGAAGTACTAGCGAAAAGAAGATCAACAGCGGTTTTTTCATAGTCGAATCAGGGTTTGAGAATTCTTAATTGACAAGATGAATAAAAATAAGGATTTTGTCGCAAAGCAAGTTCGGGGAAAGGAAAGCAGGGCTGATGGAAATAAAAAAAGCCCTCAGAATTAAATCTGAAGGCTTTTCTGAAGCTCCCCCTATCAACGAAAGTTGCAACCGAAGTCTAGTTTCCTTTCAATTAAAGGATGTTCAAAATCATCTTGGCTTTAGATGAAACTAATGTTGGGTTTTTAAATGATATAAAATGCCACAATACAATCAATCTTGGATTTGTATCCTGAATAATTGGTGTGGAATGAAACATCATAAAATGGTTTATACCCCGTTTCTTGGAAGACAGACTTAACTCTGGGATCTTCTTTACCTTGAAATGAATCAACCAAAGCCACAAAATATAAGTGATTTTTTTGGTCGGGCCTTTTGAGTTTTTCCAGTTTGTTGATGTCTGCTACATAAGTAGTGGAAGTACTGGCTATTTTAAATTCTAAGACCACATTTTCAGTTGGAGTTTTTCCAATAGTTTCAAATACTAAATCACTAGGACCGCCATTTCCAAGATCTTTTTCCCGAATCCATTTGATGTCTTCAGTTCCAAATATGGCCTTTCGGTTTTTATAGATTGCCTTACCGACTTCAAATACGAGATGCAATTCAGGCACAAAGAATACGC
This sequence comes from uncultured Flavobacteriaceae bacterium, assembly GCA_937136455.1. Taxonomy (GTDB): domain Bacteria; phylum Bacteroidota; class Bacteroidia; order Flavobacteriales; family Flavobacteriaceae; genus MAG-120531. Next base: position 7,273 of record CAKZOO010000102.1, read on the forward strand.
CTGTGTTATTTAATTCTCGAAGTTCTTCGTCTAGTGAATGAGCTACAAATAAAATAGTGTCAAAAAGTTTAAACTCATTGACAGATAGATTTTTCATTTCCATTGAAATCAAATAATAGTTTAATTTAATATGGGGAGTTTTTTGAAAAGATTATTTCAATTGTTTCAGAATCCATTCATCTCCTTTTTGGTAATAATCCTCAAGTCTATAGTACCCATAGCCAATTTTTAAACTATCCAAAGAAACTGATCTTTGATTAAGATCGGTTAATTCTAAAGCCACCATATTTGCAATCTCAACGGGATATCTTCCTTCCATTTCTGGTGGTCTAATACTCACAAACTGAAGTCTTTCCTGATCATCAAAGGTTCTAATTAACTTCCCTACCTCTTCATAAAGGCCATTTCCGCTACCAAATCCCAATGCTGCCAAAATAACAATCTGCCCGTCGAGATTGATTAATATATCCTTTAATCTTTGAGGCATTTTCTTCTTTGCAGTTATACTAGAGAATAGTTTTTTCTCTGGAAAGAAAATGAACTCAAATGGGATATCTATGTCTTGAGGTTGAATTTCATTAACTATGGTAAAAGAATCGAAATCAAGCTCTTTTCCAAAGGTTGTGAAGAAGTGACAACCAAAAGATCCAAGTGTGATTAGATGTCGTTTTCTTCCTTTTTTCATAAATTTTTTCAGGTTTGGTGTGGAAATATCGGTTTAAGATCAAAATCAGGATGCCATTTTTTGATGATGAAAAATAAATAATTTTCCATGTATTAAATCTCAATAATTTAATGAGAAAAATTAATCAATTAAATTCCGTTTTATTTACCTGTAGTTTTATGAGAAATTCAAAAAAATGTTTGGACCTAATAAGTAGAAGATTTTATTTTTATTTAAATTATCCCTTTGAAATGACTATTTGTTACTTGCTAGACAAAGAATTATGATAGAATATGATACTTATCTTTTAAATAAACTCAAAAAAATTAAGTTTAAACCCCAAGGTGTTGTTGGTGATATTCCTTTCATGTGGGCAAAAGATATGGAAATTGCCCATGAATATGAACTACCAAATAATGTTTTGTCTAGAGAAGAAGTCCGAGTGATTTGTCAAGATTTAAATGAACCAGTTTTAAAATCATATTTGGTTGTAATGGCTTGGGGTGCTCAGGGACGGGGTCCTGGAGGTAAAAAATCTGTTCAAAATGCTTGGAAGCATAGAGATCAGATTGAAAGAAAAATATCCCTTTTACGGGAAAAACAACTTTCTAGAAAGGAATCCTATGATCTTTTTTGTAAATCAAACTCTATTCCAGGACTTGGTCCCGCATATTTTACAAAGCTCCTTTATTTCTTCGGTAGAGATAAGGATATGTATATTATGGATCAATGGACGACGAAGCCTATACTATTGTTAACTAAACAAAATCTTATAAAACATACAGACCAAGGGCCATCACATTTAAATTCTGGAAAGAATTATGAGGTTTTTTGTAAAATTATAGATGATTTAAAGGAGCACTTAGGCGCAAAATCTGGTGATGAGGTAGAGCAAAAGCTTTTTTCAGTTGGAAGCATAAAACGCCAAGCAAGAGGGGAGTTTAGACAACTAGTCCATGACTTATGGAAACAAAGAGAACCATTCCCTAGATACAATGAAAGGTTAATAGATCAGCTTTTATCCTCAAAATGAAAAATTTCTCAAAGCTTTGACAATTATATTGATACGAAATCAAAAATATTTCAAAAAGTTGCAACCCATAAAGTCTTTGTTTAAATAAAACTGAACGGGTATAAAACAAAAAAAGAGGTCTTTTTGACCTCTTTTTTGATTTGGCTCCCCTATCAACGATAGTTGCAACCGAAGTAATGTGTCAGGTGTGTTGAAATGTGTTTATAATCAATTGTTTAAGAAAGTGTAACTCTAATTTTCGGACCTCCTTTCAAAAAAAGGAAGACTAGCTTGGGTTTAATTCTAGGGATCTAAGCTAATTATCATAAAATTTTCTAGGTTGGCTTTTACTAGAGTTAATGATACAAGGTAAAAGGTGAATAGATTTTATTCGTTAATTTTGCTGAAGATTAATTTAAAGTGAATTTCCACAAGGACAAACTTAGAAGAGAGAACTCTTTAAACAGCTCAGGCGTATTGCTGAATGAGAAAAAAATTCCTCTTCTTTTACCGAAAAACTATTTTGTAGAAAATATTCCCCTTGATGGAGATGCCCCAAAGCAGTTCATTAGGATATATGAATATAAAAAAGGGAGTGGAATAAGAAGAAAAAATCCAAAAACTTGGACTCCCTACATTGCCAAAACAGCTGAGAAGTGGTATCCACATGAATCAGTCATCGAATACATGATTAATAGGATTGGTCATGAACTAAATTTGACTATGAATGAGGTTGCGATTTTCAGGATTAATGGTCAAATCCGTTGTTTAAGCAAGTATTTTCTAAAAAAGAATGAAACACTTGTTCATGGAGCTGAAATCTGTGGCGAATATTTAGACGATATGGAATTTGCGGCAGAAATTGCCAATGAAAAAACGACTTCTCGAGAACTATTTACTTTTGAGTTTATTCAAAATGCCATTGAGTTTAAATTTAAAGAAGAAGGAGATGGTTTGATTAAGGAGTTAGTAAAAATGATTGGATTTGATGGGTTGGTAGGTAACAATGATAGACACTTCTACAATTGGGGTGTGATTGCCAACACTAAAAAAGCAGGAGCTACTCCAAGAATGGCACCTATTTATGATTCGGCAAGAGGCTTGCTGTGGAATAATAGTGATGAATGGATCATCAAAAATCTGAATTTGATGGGGAAGGGTGGCAAAAAGGTAGAAAAATATATCAAATTTGCATCACCAAGAATTAGCATTGATGGAGATAGTGAAATAAATCACATTGGCTTAATTAAATATTTAAAGAACCTGAATGAGGAATTCAGGGTTATAATTGATGAATTAGCATCAGAGTCAAATGAAACTCGAGTTTTGGGAATGTTAAAAAGAGAATTTTTCTGTTTTTTCATTCCAGAAAGATGCAAATTGATTGAACATATTGTAAAAGAGAGATTTAAAAGTATTAGGGAGGTATAAAATATGTTAAAGCATTTTAAAAAATTGTTTTCAAAGTCCGTAGATGATAATGAAATCAAAATTCATCTTCCTTCAAACGAAAAGGCGACATTTGAACTGAAAATCGATAAGATTGTAATTGGAAAGCTTCTTTGTGAGGAAGGTGTGTGGAAATTTATGTACACAGATGAATTTAAAACACTTCAGAATCAATACAATCATATTCCTGGTTTTTCGAATTTGGATAAGGTTTATTCAAATGATACCCTTTGGCCGTTTTTTCAAACTCGAATTCCAGGGTTAAAACAGCCTGCCGTTAAAGAGATTCTTCGGAAAGAAAAAATTAATGAAACCAATGAATTAGAGTTGTTGAAACGATTCGGGAAAAAGACGATTTCTAATCCATATGAACTGGATCTAGTTTAAAAAAATCAAAAGCCTCGGAAGAATAAAGTTCCGAGGTTTTTTTGTTAAAAAAGTCGTTTGCTATTGATGTTAAAAGGTAAATTACCTCCTCCCTTTAGTCGAGTTCGACATCAAAATGAGTCCTACAATAATGTAAATAAAGGCTCCAAAAATGATTAAAAGTCCCATATTTCCCTGATTTGGTTACTTGAAAATACAGGTTATTAAGGTTTTAGAATTTTATAAAAATACAAAAGAGGTCTGCGACAACAGTTGGCAGAAAAAACTACTTTTTCTTCATTTCCTCCAATTCCCTTAACAAATGGATAAAAAAGTTGAATAGCTCCTCAGGTTTAACAGAAATGGTTATTTCGTCTTGACCTTCCTTTGTGGAGTTTAGTAGGTTTAGATACGTTTCAGAGGTCTTTATCTCTTCTTGAGTTGGATTTTCTGGTGGTAGCAGATAATCATCATGGAGAACGTAATAGGTCTCATTGTCAAACTCCATTTTTACTGGTTCCATGGGTTTGATCAACTCAAATACTTTTTTTTTCATTTACCTTGTCTTCCTTAATTATTGTTTCAACCAGTTTTTTGGCTTGAGTTTCTGTGATTATTATTTTCTTCTTTTTCATATCTATAAATACCTTGAAAGAAGGAAACCATCCAAAACCTGGGAAATTCTGGAAAATTTTTTTTCGGTTTTGGGGTCTTTTCTAAATCCAGTCAAATTTTTCTGGAAAATTTTTCACTGGGAATTGAAGGGGGTTAAAATTTAAGGTTCTCTTAGCATAAGGGAGGCGACCGAGAGGAGGGCAGGGAGGTGGGGGCTACCTAGAAAGGAGGATCCTGGTCGTTATTTAAGGCAAAACTTCATCTGCCTTTAGAATCTATGAAATTCTAATCTGAAAACAGGCACTTTAAATTATAAGAATTGCGCCTTTAATTTTGCTGGTTTTTGCTGGACTTTTTTTATTGTCTCGATCTCTAATTCCGATTTGTAGTACTTTAAATCAAGATAAAATTAAACGCTGATTTTGAGCGTATTAGCATTGGTTTTAGGCGGCATAGATAGGATTTCGCCGTAAATTTATTCTCAGAAAAAAAGTACTACAAAACATGAGAATTAAATACAATCGTGTGAGTACCCTAATTCAGACAGGGGCAAGATTTGAGGCAGACAGAGAAAAATACGACCTAACCTTGCTAGATAAAGTATCAGGAACTATCAGATTTAAAGATCGACCGAAAGCACAACAACTCATTCAACTAGTCGAGTCAGGACAAGTAAAAGAATTGGTGGTGGAAGAACAGTCAAGATTAGGAAGGAATACTGGTGATGTCATCCAAACTTTGGAATGGTTGGATCAGCATAAAGTCAATGTGGTGGTAAGAAACCTTGGTATCCAATCTCGACCAAATGGAAAAAAGAACCCCGTTTGGCAGCTAATTTCAGTGGTTATGGCCTCGCTTTACCATCTTGAATTGGAGAATATTAAAGAGAGAACCCAGACAGGTCGAATGATCTACGTTCAGAAGGGTGGGGTTTTAGGCCGTCCAAGTGGATCTCAAGAATCAGATCGGGACTTCCTACACAAAGAAGGAAGTGTTTCTATATTAAAGTACTTGAATCGAGGAATGACAATGAGAGAGATTTCGAAACTCACCAATTCGTCTACGAGGACAGTCCAAAAAGTGAAAAGAATAGCTACAAAATATAATATGCTTGAATTATGAGTCTAACAGGGATGGACTTTGTATTACGTTATAATGAAATGCTTGATGAGCTGGACCAAACGATGGACTCAGTATATCGAGAGATTATTTTCCGATATCGGTTTCTTGATCCCCATGATTTGGTAGGGCCTGATATTTCGTTTTCATCTGAAGATGAAATGTTACGTCATCTCGCCACCATGATTTGGATCGATCATGTGGAAGGTGATCCTGTAAATCGAAACTAAAAGCATGATTATTTCAATCAAGGTCGGAATTCAATCATTATCATAAAAGGCAGATTAATATTCTTCTTTGAATGCGCTGGATCTTGCGCTTTTTTGCTTGCGCTAGGAATTTTTTGAGAATTGATTCTCTATTGACGGATAGGTCAATTTCTCACCATATATTTCCGACAAATTTTCCAATAATATGGAGTTAATACTTTGGGATATTGATACTCCAATCAAAAAAGGACTTCTAAATTAAATGGAAAAATCCCGTTAACTCCCACCACTATCCTTTACGACAAATTTGAAGTGATTATAATCTGAATTTTGAATCTTTTTTATTGAAAATTAATCAATTAAGAAGGAAGTCATGATTTTTTTAGTGCCGATTTCGTTTTTACGAATTTTTACGTTACAATTTTCAAAAAGCCATGTCAAGAGTAGTAGTAATTCCAGCTGGAATCGATATAGACGCAATTTTTGAAAGAAATAATATCAGGCAAGCTCGATCAAAATCCCGATTGAAGGATTATATATATTATTTCCTTTCTCGTGTTGTAACACATCAATTCAATTATGAATTGTATCTCAAGGATGATGGTTTTCGACCAGTTTCTTCCAAAAAACTGAATATCCTTTTTGCCTCAAGAAATCGAAATAGAGTCATTAACATGTTAACTGATCCTAAAGATCCAATTATTGAAGATAATGGGAGCTATCAGGTTGGGAGTTTTACGAAAGGCTATAGATTGACTGAAAAATATCGAACTGGTGAAATTGAATTTAAGACACTTGGACGAGAACTTTCCGAAAAAATAAACCAGCTTGAAATACAAGATCCATCCCGTCCTGATTATGGATTTTTAGAGAATCAATTCAATTCCCATCATTTAGAATTTTCACCAGATTTTGATAATTATCTAATGGAGTTGGGTTCATCCCTCCTGCGAGCAGGAGAAAATGAATACCAATTCAATTTGATTTACAACAAGATTGGAGGCCTGCTTCGATACCAAGAAACTCTAATGTCAGAATTATTTCTGATTAAGCACTCTAATGCTAATCATCGATATACTTCTATCCTTACCATGATGCCTAAGCAACTCAGGAATTTCCTTCAAATTGAAGGATCTCCAATTGTAGAGGTAGATTTAGGAAGCAGTCAACCCTATTTGTTGGCTTTTCTGCTAAAAGAGTTGGATAGCAGAGCAAATTTTGAAATTCTTAATATTAGCAGTATTAAAAATTCTGGAAAAGAATTCTCAATATCTGATTATTTAATAAATATAGATAATGAATTAAGTAGTAAGTTATATCCATTTATGTTGCCCGCTTTTTGCAGTTTATCACCAAGACAAAAAGAATCCATTCGTAAATTTTATTCAGTGCCATTTCAGGAAGATTTCTATCAATGGGTGGCAGATCAGACAGATAATCGAATCAATAGAGATGAGGTGAAAGATTCATTCATGTATTTCCTATTTGATTCCAATCCAAACCATAGGAACAACAATCATGTAATGCAGGCAATTGGAGAAATCTTTCCTGGCCTTAATATATTTGTTGGACTAATCCATGAAGAGTTCGGGAAATCAGATTTTGCACGATTCTTACAAATGATCGAAAGCCATCTATTGATTAATCTGATCCTTCGGGAATTCAATGAATATTATCCACATATTCCAATTTTTACGATTCATGACGCCATCCTAACCAATGTGGAAAACGCTCCCTGCGTTCAAGAATTTTTGATGAGAAGGTTGACTGAAATGACAGCCATTACTCCAAGATCAAAAATCACCTATCCATCAAAGCCTGAATCCGTATTGGAGGAATCGATTAATAAGGAGTGGAAAACTATTAAGCCGATAAAAACAAAGGCACGATATGAAAAAATGAAGAAGAGGATCTTCTCATCAAATATTGAAAGGGGAAAAAGCTTTTTAAAGATTCAGTTTAAAAAAAAGAAAATTATTAATTATTTCATATAAATGCATTTTGGAAAATTGATTTTGATATTGTAATTCGTGATTGAAGAACTTATTATTTGCACTATTTGCAATTCAGTAGAAAAATTACAAGTTCACATCGGATATGGGTTCTGAACCACTGTGGGTTAATTTGATACAATTAACTTGGAAAGTTAAAAGTTAGAATCTTTGAGCTTTTCAAGGGAGTTGTTTTTAGACAAAATGAAACATTTTTGATAAAATCCATCTTTAAAGCTGAGATTTCAAAATGGTCGATTTAAGCATAGTTTAATAAAGAAGAGAAAATTATGGCAATCTACATCGGAGTGAAATTTAAGATTGCAGAACCTGTCAAAGACATCTTGGATTGGGTAAATACTGATTTAAATGAAAAATACGGGGTTGTATGGAATGAGTCCTTGGCATTTCATACAAAAAATTTTCTAGGGTATGTTTGTACAATAGAAAAGGATTCCGGGGAGGAGAGGATTCATATAGAGAGCAATTTTGATCCTTTTAGGTTGAGTTTTTTTATTACAAATAGTAATGAACAAAGGAGCCAGTACATTTTCGAAAGTTCGCAAAAAGGTAATTATTGTTATTATAGAGGTCGTAAATCACAATTTTTCAAAAGTTCCTTTCTGCCTAATCTAACTCCCAACTTTTTTGAAGTCGTAAATTGGAATTGGAATGTTAATATTTTTTCGGATGAAGAAGAGGATATCTTTATATCTGCTTCATCTCAAATTCTTTCCAGATTGTATTCAGAAAGAGCGGAGAATGAATAAAGCCCTGATTTTTTTGATGAAATAAAACAAAATGTTTCCTAGGTCATTAAATAAATCCAATTTTCTAAAAATTTTAAAAGTTTAGTGGGTTTTTCATTCTGTTTTAGCTTATTAAACATCGGGAAAAGAACTATTACACATTATTAGTTTCTTGAGTATGGAATAGCTAAATTCTACGGCTAAATCTAGATTTTTAATCACTCCTTCTGCTAATTTTTGCTACTTTTAAGAGCCATTCTTCAATCATTTATTAAGGATTCACCCAAGAGAAATTCAGTTCCAATGGTGAAAGATCCAATGGGGCATTTATGGTTATGTCTGCCAATTTGTGTCATTTGAACAAATTGATTGAATTTCTTCAGCATTTTCACTGAAATGATTACCATTTTGGATCAACCAGTTGTCTATAAGTTCTCATTTACCGCATTATCTCTAAAGATTAGAGAAACAATTTCGCTTGCTCAAAAACTAAAAAATGAAGATATTTCCTTGGATGAACTTTCTCCCAAGGATTTATCCGATTCGAGAGGAGTAACCAGTAAAAGGAAGTTTCAGGAATTGATTCGAAGATTGAATCAATTATCTGATGAGGAGATGGAGTTGTTGGCGTTTGGTAATCAGGAAGTTCAAAAACAAGTGTGCCTGATTGCATTCGCCAGATATTATAGGTTCTTCTATGAATTTGTTACTGAAGTCATGTTAGATAAGATCTTGGTATTTGATTATGAATTGACGGATAGAGATATCAATTCATTTGTCAGTAGAAAGTCCATCGACCATCCTGAATTAGAATCTTTGGCAGAGACTACAAGGAAAAAAGTAATTCAGGTATTATGGAAAGTACTTGAACAGTCAGAGTTGATTAATTCGGTAAAAGACCGAAAGATAATTCCACCCTTTTTGGATGAGAGATTAGAAAGACTTCTAGCGAAATCTAATCCTTCAGACTTAAAGATCTTTTTGTACAACGATGAAAAAATTAAGTCTATATGACAGAAACTGAACTTTTACACAAGAAATTCTCTCATATTTTTCAGGTAGTGAGTTCCGAGAGTTTTTTAAAAATGGATGCCCTTGGGGGAGAAATTCCTTTTTGGATTGCTCCTTATGAGGTTGCTTCCTCCAATTTGGTTGAAGTTGAAATCAAAAATCTGAGTAAGAAACTTTTGGCCAAAGGGATCAAACCGCTGGTGGTTGATTTATTTGAGATATCCATTCAACTCTTGGATGCACATGTGGGAATGGAGGAAGTGTTTTACATGGAAGAGGACAGCGATAAGGATTTTTTCAAGGAAACTCTTCAGTCCATGCTGAATATTCATGAACGCTTCATTCCCAAACTGATTGAATTGAAAAATGAGGCCAATCCTGATGTTTTCATGATCAAAGGAGTTGGAGCTGTTTATCCCTTTATCAGATCTCATAATATCCTTAATAATATTCAGGTAGCCATGAATGATATCCCAACAGTCATGTTTTTTCCTGGGGTATACAATGGGAAATCATTGAACCTATTTGGTCAACTGACAGACGATAATTATTACCGAGCATTCAATATTGACAACTTTAAAATATGACGGCATTTAAAGACCTTTTTCGAAAGAATTTTTCAAGACCGATCGAGACAGTCATCAAAGCGGATGACACAGACCATGTCTATCAGGAAGTAGATGAATATGTAATTACTAGAGAGGTCGCTAAAAAATTGGCAGATTTCTTTGAGTCTTACAATGATTCAGACAATATCAATGGGGTGTGGATCTCAGGTTTCTTTGGTTCAGGTAAATCCCACTTGCTGAAGATTTTAAGTTATGTTTTGGAAAATAAATCCCTCAATGGAGATCATTTAGGGGAATTGTTTGCCAGTAAGGTTTATGATGATCCCAAGCTCAAAGGGGATATTCTAAGTAGTACCAAAAAGTACAAATCAGAGAGTATTCTTTTTAATATTGACCAGCAGGCTCAAATTACCAATAAAACTGAGGCAAACGCTATTCTTCAGGTTTTTTACAAGGTTTTCTATGACCATTTGGGGTATTACGGATTCCGTCCTTTCATCGCCAATTTCGAAATGTCCCTTGATAAAGAGGGGAAGTATGAACAATTCAAGGAACAGTTTGAGGAGATTTACGGAAAGCCATGGAAGGAAGGTAGAATGGACTATCCTTCAAGAAAAGTCAATGATGCCGTAGCCAATTCTTGTGGGACTATTTTTAATGAAGATCCCTCGAAATATGAAAACTTACTAAGGGAGTATCGAGAGACACAAGTCTTTTCCATCGAAGATCTCGCTTTGAAAGTGAACTCCTACATCAAATCAAAAGGTCCCAATTTCAGATTGAATTTCTTTGTCGATGAGGTAGGTCAGTATATCGCTGAGAATACGAAGTTGATGTTGAATCTTCAGACCATTGCTGAATCCTTGAATACCAAATGTCATGGGAACTCATGGGTGATTGTGACTTCCCAAGAGGATTTAGAAAGTTTGGTGGGCGATGATTCAGGAATCCAATCGGATGACTTTTCCAAGATCCAAGGAAGGTTTAGAGTTCGTATGCCTCTCACTTCTGCCAATGTGGATGAAGTGATAGAAAAAAGACTTTTGGAAAAGAATGATGTCGGCACAGAAACGCTCATTCAATTATTCAGAAGAGAAGGTGAAAATCTAAAAACTCTCCTTTCATTTTCGGAGACAGGAATGCAGTTCAAGGGATATCGAGATGAGGATGATTTCGTCAATAAATATCCATTTATCCCTTACCAGTTCGACTTATTCCAACAATGTATTAAGGCCCTATCAAGACATAACGCCTTCCAAGGGAAGCACCAATCAGTAGGAGAAAGATCCATGCTGGGAGTATTTCAAGAAGTCCTCAAAAATGCTTCATTCACTGGTTTAGATGGTTTAGTTTCTTTCGACAGCATGTTTGAAGGAATCCGAGCCTCTTTACGAACTGAGGCCCAAAATTCCATTTTGGTCGCTGAGAATCAATTGACTGATTCTCCTTTTGCCTTGAAAGTTTTGAAAGTCCTTTTCTTGGTGAAGTATTACGATAATTTCAAAACTACCTCAAGGAATATCAGTGTGCTCCTTTTGGATTCTATGGATGCCAATCCTACCAGACATCATGAGGAAGTGGAAAAGGCTCTTAACCTTTTGGAACAACAAACTTACATCCAAAGAAAAGGAGAGGAGTATGAGTTTTTGACGGATACGGAGAAGGATATTGAAGAGGAAATCAAAAACACTAAGATCGATGAGATTGCCGTATCACAATTATTGAGTGAATTAATTTTTGACGGAATCATCAAGGATACCAAAATCAAATATGTTGCGAATAATCAGGAGTTTGACTTTGCAAGAAAAATCGATGGAGATCTTTTTGGAAAAGATCGAGAACTGAAAATTGAGGTCATTACCCCCAATTCCAATAATTACAATAACCATAGTCAATTAGCCAGTTCCACTTTGGCAGATCCTGGACTGATGGTGGTGAAACTACCTGAAGACAAACGTCTGATCATGGAAGTGAGAATGGCCTTGAAGACCGACAAGTATATCATGCAAAACAGGTCTCTTTCCAATGATGACAATATCATTCGAATATTGTCTGAAAAAGGCCAGCAAAACCGAGAAAGGAAGCGGTTACTTGAAAATAGTCTGAATGGATTATTGGCAAGAGCGACTTATTACTTGGCGGGGAAAGAACATGAAGTCGGGACAAGTACTGATGGAAGATACAAAGTACTTGAAGTAGCACAGGATATTATCAAAGTGGCCTACTCCAAATTGGAATTGTTGGGTTCTGCCAACTTGGATGAAAACCAACTTCGATTAATCATGCGAAGTGGTCAATATGATTTATTTAATGGAAACGAGGCCACTTTGTCTGCTCCTGAACGGGAGATTTCCAACTTCATCGAACGGAGGAAATTACAACACGATAGAACCACTTTAATTGACCTTAGGGACCACTTCTCCAAGAGGCCTTATGGTTGGACTCAATTGGCGATTTGGTGTGTTGTGGCTCAATTATACAAGAGAGGAAAGGTCGAGGCCAAGCAGGACTCCAATTCCTTGGAAGAGAGTGATTTCTTGGAGACTTTGAACAATAACAGACTTTGGAGTAATACACTTTTGGAACCTCAGGTAGAGTTCAGTTCCACCCAAGTCAAAAGACTCAAGGATATCTACTCGGAGCTATTTGATGAAACGAATACCGCTACTGAGGCCAAGGACGTAGCCCGTCTTTTCAAGGAAAAAATCAAATCCTTGGAATCCGAGGTCAGAGGATATCTGTCACAAGCCAGTCAGTATCCTTTTCTTTCTTCTTTGGAAAATTTTGCCACACTGCTTCGAAAGCTGGGGAATATGGATTATGTGGATCTATTGACCAAGTCTCAAGAATTTGAAGATGATTTGCTCGATGACAAGGAGCAATCACTCGACCCTATTCGGCATTTTTGGAATGGTGAGCAGAAGAAAATTTTTGACAGGCTCCTCCAATTCCTTCAGGGTAATCAAGCCAATTTTGACTATGTCGATACACAGGAGAAAGGATTCTTGGCGGAAGTGAGAGAGAATCGATCTCCCTACAGAGGTGATTTGATCAGAAGGGCAAAAGATGCTATGGATGCCTTGGAAAGTCGTTTGATTTCTAAAATAAAAGAGGAAAAAGACACCACCATTGAATCTGCAAACCAGCGGATCACTCAAATTCAAAATCAAGAAGGATTTATGACTTTGAATCCTGCTGAGCAAGAAGAGATTTTGGCACCCTTCCGTGAGATCGTATCACGGGCCAAGACTCAGAACTATATCGCCAATCTAAAAGTAGATCGGGAGCGATTGGGAGGATTATATACCCAACAACTCAATGAGATCGGAAATCTTTTGGCGAAGAACAATCCTCCTGAGGATGGAACCACCGAGACCAAACCAGTAGATCACTTTATCAATATCAAGGAGGTAGAGAAAAAAGTAAAGAACAAAAAAGGTCAGCTAAATACGGAAGCAGAAGTGGAAGAGTACATCCAATCACTCAAGGAGGCCATGCTGGAGCAAATTCAGCAAAACAAGAAGATCACTTTAAACTAAATTTTTTGAAATTATGAAATTGATAAAGAAAAAAATCACAACTAATACTAGGGTTTTAAATGAGACTTTAACTCAATACAGAGATACTTTTCACGCATTCAAGGAGTTGATTAATAATTCGATCCAAGCTGATGCGTCACTAATTAAAATTGAACTTTCCTACAACAAAAAATTTGATTCGCATTCGCCATTAACTGAAATCAAAATTTGGGACAATGGCCATGGAGTTTCTTATTCTGAATTTGATGAAAAAATTCTTGAGATCGGTACTACTTCAAAGAACTCGGGCCAAGGGATAGGAAGATTTGGAGCCTTACAAATAGGCTTAACCATGGAAATTGAAACAGTTGGATTTGATCAATCGGAAGAAAAGTATTCGTTGACAGTTTTCAATTTAGATTCAAGGGAGCTTAAAGATGTAGGATTAGATAAAAAGGAATTTAACATCAAACTTGATTACTTGGATGGATCAGAAGTGAATACCTATTATCAAGTAATCATTTCAAATTTGCACCATAACAGTCAGGAAAAGGTTAGAACGAGGAATAGACTTTCTACTTTATTTTTGAAAGAAAATATTCACCAAGCAATTTTTGAAAATTATCCTTTGGAGATTTTTCACGATAAAATCAAATTTTTTGTCAATGGTGATGTTCTTAAAAAAAGTGATTTTGTTGTCGAAAAGCCTTCAAAGAAATCCTTGATCCATAAAGATAATTTTGGAAAAGATCATGAGGTGAACCTTTACTTTTATCAGATAAAGTCAAAACTTAATAAGGTCAAAGTTTTTTTTCAAATTGATAACGCAGGTCTAAAATCAGTTGCGCATGAGTTTACCTACTCTTCTGACTGGTACACCCCTGATTTAGGGACTTGGTTCATATATGTTGATTCAAAAATCTTCAACAATGATCTTTTTAGAAACCTTGATATGGACACTTTGGGTCATGAAGAGGTGAAGAAGATAAAGGATTCTATTAAAAATGGAATGAATGAATTTTTCAAATTGAAGAATGAGAAGTTCAAGAAATTCATCGATACCTTAGAAAAGGATGATTACTATCCATATCGAGAGAAATATCCAACCTCGAAAACTCAAGCCTCTGTCTTCAATAAGGTTGCTTATGCTTTAGAGGATGAACACAAACTCCTTGAAAAAAAAGTAAAAATTAGAAATATAATTTACCCATTGCTAGATCGAGCAATTAGCAACGGTAATATCGAGTTTATCCTTGAAAAAGTACTTAAAATGTCTGATGAAGCCATATTCAAGTTTAAATCTCTTTTGCAGAAAACTGAATTAGAGGATGTAATCCATTTTAGTTCAGTTGTTTCTGAAAAAATTGAATTTCTTGATTTTCTACATGACTTAAATTACGGTGACATTTCAGGGTTTGTCAAAGAAAGATCCCAACTGCATAAAATTGTTGAGAATAATTTGTGGGTCTTCGGTGAAAACTACAATGGAACGCCCCATCTATGGTCTGATAAAAGGCTGGATAAAATCTTACTTGATTTGAGAAAACGATTTTTCTCTTATGATCCAACGGAAGAAGATGAAAATCTAATTGAAGATTCAGGATTAGAAGATATTACTGATTTATTCTTTTTTAATGAAAAAGTAAATGACAATGATGATAAAGAAATCATGATTGTAGAACTTAAATCTCCTAAATGTGCTATTTCGGAAAAAGAACTGAGTCAAATTGATAGATATGCCTTTACAATTGTTTCAAATCCAAGTTTCCCAACTGAGAATGTAAAGTACAAGTTGGTTTTGATTTCATCAAAAATGACGGCCTATGCAAAATCAAAAGTGAATTCTGCTCGATTAAAATTCCCTAACACTCCCTTCATGTATGATTTAAAAACTGAAAAGAATGTGGAAGTCTATGTTCTTACTTGGTCTGATTTAATTGAACAAAATAAAAGGAAGTTAGGATACCTCTCTAATAAGCTAGAAATCAAGGATAAATCTGTGAGGGATAAGTTTGAAGAAGAATACCCACACTTAATTGACGAAAAAGTTTCAGCTCAACTTAGAAAGGTAGCCAGTTATTAGTTATCCAATCACTATTTGTTTTTTTAATAAGAACCCAGAAATGAACACCAATACCCTCAAAAAATTTGCTCAGGATGCTAGACGGAAACTTTTAGAACAGGTTTCTTCCAAATTGGACTATGTCCTTTCTCATGATTCATCTACCCTAAGGGCGAAAACCGAAACCCTCAAACGATTAAATGATGAGCTGAAATCCGTGGGGCGAGATGCATTGGTAGATAAGGTGGCCTATACATGGTTCAACCGTTTGGTGGCCTTGAGATTCATGGATGCCAATGGATTCCAACCCATGGGGATAAAGGTAATTACCCCTGTATCAGGAATCAGTCCTCAGATCTTAGAGGAGGCTCATGCTGGACATATTCCCGATGAACTTCCTTTACTAAGAGAGGAAGTGATGGATATTTTGGATGGAAGGGTTCCTTCTGTCAATCCTGATAATGATGCCTACCAAATACTATTGGTGGCTTCCTGCAATCAGTTGAGCAGTACTTTCCCTTTTCTTTTCGAAAGGATTAAAGACTATACGGAATTACTCCTTCCTGATGACTTGACCTCTCCTTTCAGTATCATTAAGGATATCCTCAATGGAATGTCGGATGAAGATTGTCAAGAGGTAGAGATAATCGGCTGGTTGTATCAGTTTTATATATCAGAAAGAAAGGATGAGGTTTTTGCTTCCAAGGAAAAGGTCAAAAAAGAAGATATACCTGCGGCTACCCAGCTCTTCACTCCGAGATGGATCGTGGAATACATGGTTCAGAATACCCTTGGAAAATTGTGGCTTCAAAACCGACCCAACTCCAAACTCAGGGACTTCATGCCCTATTACATTGAGTCACCCTCAGTTTCCCCTTCAGGGGAAATGTTCGAAGGACAAAGGGGGGATTTTTTGAAAGTCAATTCGGTCGAGGAAATAACACTTTTAGATCAGGCATGTGGTAGTGGTCATATCTTGGTTTATGGGTTTGAACTCTTCTCCAAAATCTATGAAGAGGAAGGGTATCCCTCCAGTGAAATACCACAATTCATCATCGAAAAGAACCTATTTGGGTTTGAAATCGATGAACGGGCGGCTCAGCTGGCGGGATTTGCCTTGATGATGAAGGCAAGATCCTATCACAGAAGATTCTTTAGAAAAGAAGTCAAACCTAATATTCTGTGTTTTCAGGATCTCAGAATGGCTGAGGATGAGATCAAACCACTTTTCAAAGATTTGGGGATATCCATTTCTGATGAATTGTTTTATGATCTCAAAACCATGAAGCAGGCAACCAATTTCGGTTCCTTGATTCAACCCCACACAAATACGGATTCGCTGGAAGAAACTCGAACAAGTCTTCAATCCAAACTTCAGGAATCGGATATTTTCTTAATACCGAAATTGGAAGACCTAATTAAGGCTCTTGATCAATTGATTCCCTTAAGTAAAAAGTACCATTGTGTCACAGACAATCCTCCATATATGGGAGGAGGAAAGATGAATAATGAACTTTTGAACTATGTTAAAACAAATTTTCCTGATGCAAAGGCTGATGTTCTAACATGCTTCATAGAGAGAGGATATAATCAGGTGTATCCAAATGGTTTTATGGGATTTGTAACCATGGAAAGTTGGATGTTCCTGTCAAGTTTTGAAGATTTCAGGAAAAAATTAATTGAAAATCATAGGATTCATAGTCTGTCCCATTTTGGATGGCATATAATGAGAATTGCCTTTGGAACGGTTTCCTTTGTTTTAGAAAACAATACACCTTCAGATGATTTTGCTGGAACTTATTCCTATATGGAGTATGATAATATTGATAAGGAATCGGAAAGGCCTATTGATTTCCCTTTAAAAGATAATGGTAGATTCAAAATTGCCAATCAAAATGACTTTGAAAAGATCCCAGGAAGTCCGATTGGGTATTGGGTACCACAACAGTTATTAAATGTTTTCTCTTCGAAAAAGTTGGAAGATGTAAGTTCTCCAAGGTTGGGTATGGCAACGGCCGATAATCTAAGATTTTTAAGATTTACTTGGGAGGTGGGAAATAAAAATATTGGATTTTCGATTACCTCAAGAGAAGATGCCTTAGTCAGTGAGAAAAAATGGTTTTTGTATGCAAAGGGGGGGGATTTTAGAAAATGGTATGGGAATATTGAATACTTAGTGAATTGGGAAAATGATGGAGAAGAAATTAGAGGCTTTACGGACGATAATGGAAAGGTTCGTTCACATAATTATAATTTGGATTTTATTTTCAAAGATGGAATAACATGGAACGCTCTTTCGTCAGGAAATACATCTTTTCGTGTATTAAATCATGCTCTGTTTGATAATGCCGGTAGTTCTCTTTTTCCATTGAAAGATATCAGCTATTTAAAAGTCTTGGGCTATTTAAATTCTAAGGTCGTACGGTATGTTCTTCCTGTAATCAATCCAACCCTGAATTACCAGCCAGGTACTATTTCGAAATTGCCATTTATTGACTCAATGTTTCTTGATGAAGAGAAAATTGAAGAAGCAATCAAAATTTCTAAACAAGAATGGTCTACTAGAGAGACCTCTTTGGAATTCACAAAGAATCCAATTTTGGATTATAATTCAGGTAGTGTGGAAGAATCCTATGATCTTTTTACCCTATTCTGGACTAATAAATCGGAAAGATTAAAACTCATTGAATATGAAATCGATTCATCAATAATCAAAGCGTACGGGCTAGAATCAGAAATAGAAAATAACCCTAGTTTTGAAGAAATATCAATTCTTAGATCAGAAACACGAATTGACAAAGAAAAATTGATTTTTCTTAAAGATGAGATTTTTTCTCAATTCGTTAGCTATGCTGTAGGCTGTATGTTCGGTCGATATTCTTTGGAAAAAGAAGGATTGATCCTCGCCAATCTAGGAGAAATGATTGAGGATTATTTCAATAAGATTGGAAAACCCAAAGAGGAAGTCGATTTCCATCCTGATGAAGATAATATCATTCCCATTTTGGATGATGAATGGTTTGAAGATGATATTGTATCCCGATTCCATGATTTTTTGAAGGCAAGTTTCGGGGAAAAGAACTTCCGAAAGAATCTGGCTTTTGTAGAAGAGTGTTTGGGGAAAGATATCCGCAAATACTTTGTGAAGGACTTCTATAAGGATCATATTCAGCGGTACAAGAAAAGACCGATTTATTGGTCATTCTCTTCCCCCAAGGGGTATTTCAATGTACTGATCTATATGCACCGCTATACCCCTGATACTCTCAATCGGATTCTAAATAACTACCTCCGAGAGTTTATCGAAAAACTCCAAGCTCATCGAAAGAACCTCCTTCACATTGAAGTAAGTGGTACTCCGGCAGAGCAGAACAAGGCCAGAAAGGAAATTAATAAGTTGGATGAGATGATCGCCGATTGCCGTCAGTATGAGACTGACATCCTTTATCCCTTGGCGACGGAACGGATCTCGATTGATTTAGATGATGGGGTTTTGGTGAATTACAACAAGTTTGGAAAAGCCATCACCGAAGTCAAGGGTCTAAATGACAAAAAGACCAAGGACAAAGTGAGGAAGTTTGATTGGATTGATAGTTCACAAATAAGGTAATTGAAATTGAAGATTTTAGGAAAAAAAGGACACGGATATTTTTGCAATGTAAAAATACTTCAGGATGAGCCCTCTGGGAAGAAGTATGCCCTAAAGGAACTTAAAAAAGAGCATTTCAAAAATGGAGATTATCGTTATAGGTTCAATAGGGAAGTTCATCTTTTAAAAAATCTTCAAGGTTCAGAAAACATTATTGAGCTTATTGAAAATGGTCATGACGACGAAAAAGAGAGTTTATGGTATTTGATGCCTTTGGCAGACTATAATTTATACGACTTCATTAAAAAATTCAATAGTAGTTTAAAGGTTGAAGAAAGGTATGAATTAGTAAGACAAATAATTAATGCAGTAAAAATTGCTCATGAGAAAGGGATTTTGCATCGAGATATTTCACCAAATAATGTTTTGGTTTTTAAAGAAGGCGATAAAATAGTTTTGAAGGTTTCAGATTTTGGTCTTGGAAAAGATTCTGAATCTCTATCCCATTATAGTGGCTCTCATGTAAACGGATATGGTCAGTACCTCTATGTTTCTCCTGAGCAGAAAGAGAAATTAAAGGATGCTTCATTTCCAAGTGACATTTATTCTCTTGGAAAATTGGTTTATTTCATTTTTACTGGGAGGGATCCCGAAAAGATCAAATCGTTCGAATTATCAACCTTGGTTGATAGAGCAACAAGTGAATTAAAAGAAGATCGTCATCAGAGCATTAATGAATTTGAGGCTCATTTTAATGCACTCAAGGAGTTTAACCTTAATTCTAAGATTTCAATTGATGACCTAACTCTTAGGGAGATTATTGATTATAAACCTCCCTTTTCTTGGATAGAAATTCATGAGATTTTGCGTGAAGGTAAATATGTAGATCATGTTTATAGGGATTACATTTATCCTGTTCTAAAACTTTTGGGGTCCCCAAAAAAGTTTACCGCATATTATTTAGAAGTAAAATTATCCATCATCGATTTTGTCCAAACTTTTTCCGATAGGTTGAATGAATGTTATAAGACTGTAGGTTGGCCCTTTACAAGTCTAAATGACTTTGGAAGTTTTTTGATTAACATTATCAAAATTGTTGATGATGATGAAGTCAGATTAATTTGTTTTAAACAATTGTGGTATATCGCTTTTGAGGTGGACCAGTGGGCAGTACAATCAGAGATAAAAAAAGTATTCAATGAAAATTTTATCTCGACAAATATTTGTACCCAATTAAGCGAGTATATCATTGGATCTGAAATCGATGTGAATTTGAAAGTGTTTTCTGATTTGAAATTACCTCTCAAGATTAGGAAGGCTATTCACCTTAGTAAAGAAAATTCAAAAAAGGATGGGTCAAAAGATGTTGAATGGTGAAATTAAATTTTTGAATTAATGAATAAAATTGAAGAGGGTTTAAATAGGTTGTTTTCCAAGCATCGGATCATTGTATGGTATGATGGGGAAAAAGGATTTCAGGAGGAGTTTTATACCCTTTCGCTCCCTAATGTGGAGAAGCGAAAGGTGAACAACAATGAATTATTTTTGAAACATGAACTCTTGATCCTTCATCCCAATCAAAAATTCCTACTCTATGCTCCTTACCAAAGGCCAGATCATGAAGAAAACTGGTTGCTGGATATTGAGTTGAGTCATCATGTTTTCCAAACGGATCAGGAGTCCATGATCATTCAGGAATTGGATCTTCCTCTTGCCTATCGATCTTGGGTAAATCGCCATCTTGAATTTTTCAGAAGTAAGGATCGAATTCAAAAACTGAAGAATCTTTTAGAAGATAAGGAAACAGAATCTTCACTGACGCTCAAACTCCTACGATTAGTAATGGGAGGGGAAGATGGATCGGTCGATGGTCTGGTTAAGTCCTATACCTTGGGATTTTTGAATGGGAAAGAAGAGACGATAAAAAAGGAATTAGGACGATTTGGATTAAATAATCCCTTTTGGTCCATCATGGACAATCAATTCAATTACAAGTCCGCCAATCCCTCCATTTACGATTTTATCCTTGAGTCATTCCAAAAGAGTTTTCATCCTTTATCAGTAAAAGCACAAGTAAATAACTCCGCAAAAGTCCTGCTCTCTACTTGGAAGGATACAAGATCCTTTGAGGATTCATTCAAGTTATTGTCAAAGAGAGTTCAGGAAGATTTGAAGATCAAAGGTCTCTTGGAGAAATATCCATTGGAAAACCTGATTCAGGAAGATGTTTTTGAAGAGATAGATAAGCGGATTATCATTGATCTTTCCCAACATATCAAGAATGAAACGCTTTCCTTGGATAAAATTGAGAACCTGATCAAGGTGAGGGAAACTAAATTTTGGTATCCGAGATACAGTCCTTTCTATGACACGCTCTATTATGCTGCTCAATTGATAGAATCTGTGAAGAGAAGTGGGGAAATCAAGATTGATAACTATGAGGATGGATTCAAAAAATACACAGAAAAGTGGTATCAGATGGATCAGTACTATCGACTTTTCCTTCAAAACTACCGAGAAACTAATCAAAATAATGCACTGAATTCACTTTACCAGCGAGTCCATAAGGTCTATTCCAATACTTGGCTACTCAAATTAAGTGAGAAATGGCAGGAGGTCATTGACACTCAGAAGGAGTGGTATTTTGGGGTGAATTCCCAAAAGATGTTCTTTAAAAGGGATGTTCAGTCTCCTTACTTAGAAAAGAGGACCAAGGTCTTTGTATTGATATCCGATGCACTTCGATACGAGTGTGGGATCTCCCTCCATGAATCCTTTCAATCTGAAAGTAGATTTTCCTCTAAGTTGGCCTATCAGGTCACAGGACTTCCTTCCTATACTCAACTGGGAATGGCCTCACTATTACCCCATAAAACGCTGAGTTTTGGGGATGGGGATGAAATACTAATTGATGGAAAAAGTACCAAAGGAAGTCAGCCAAGGAAAAAGGTATTGGAGGAACATTCCAAGGTAAGGGCTACCACTATTTTGGCAGAGGATCTTATGAAGATTGCCTCCAAAAGCGAACAAGCAAAATCCTTGGTTCAGGATCATGACTTGGTCTATGTTTACCATAATCGAATCGATAAACTTGGAGACGATAAAACCCAAGAGGAAAAGGTAGTAGAGGCTTCAAGGGATGAAATCAATTTTTTGGTAGATGTGGTCAAGAAGATCACCAATATGAACGGAAGTCATGTGGTCATTACTTCCGATCATGGGTTTATCTATCAGAACGAGGTGTTGGAGGAAAGTGATTTTGCGGATGCCAATGTCAAAGGAGAAGTAATCCGAGATAATAGAAGGTTTGTATTGGGTAAAAATCTCACCTACAACAATAATGTGGTCAAATTTTCCGCTGAATCTCTGAGTATCAAATCAGATGTGGATATTTTGATACCTAAAGGGATCAATCGACTCAGAAAACAAGGAAGTGGAAGTCGGTATGTACATGGTGGTGCTACGCTACAGGAGGTAGTGGTGCCAGTACTGTTTATCGCAAAAAAGAGGGTGGATACCGTTTCAAAAGTGGATATTGATGTGTTGAATAAAACCAACAATCGAATCACCACAAATATCCATACCATTAAATTCTATCAGGAACAACCTATATCAGAATCAGTCCTTCCGAGAAGTATTAAGTCCTACTTTGCCACTTATGGTGAGAATGAATCGGATAAGAAGGTAATCAGTGATGTGATTAGCTATACCTTTGATTCTGAATCCAAGAGGGCAGAGGAGCGAGAGATAGTAAAGAAGTTCACCTTTTCAACCAGTCAGAAGTCAGGTACAAATGCCTTTTTGATACTCGAAGAGAAGGTAGAAGGAACGAATAAATGGAATATTATTTCCAAATACCCATATACCCTGAAGATCGGGCAAGAAAATGATTTTGATGACTTTTTTTAATTTGAAGGAAGTATGAAGGAACTCGATAGTTTGATCAATAAGCACTTTGGTGGCAGAGTCGTGAGAAAAGACTTGACCAGCCAAGTGAAGGGTAATGCCAGTGTACCGACTTTCGTCTTGGAATACCTTCTTGGACAGTATTGTGCAACAGATGATGAAGATACTATCCAACAGGGAATAGAGACCACCAAGCAGATCATCGCTAAACACTTTGTTCATAGAGATGAAGCCCAAGTCATCAAATCTACCATTCGGGAAAAAGGGTCTCATCGAATCATTGACAAACTCTCTGTGAAACTCAATGATAAAGAAGATCGATACGAGGCCACATTTGCAAACTTAGGATTAAATAAGGTTCCTGTCAGGGATGAATTGGTCAAACAATACCCCAAGTTATTGTCCGAAGGTGTATGGTCATTGATTACCATTGCCTATGTTCCCTCTGAGGAGAGAAATACGCTTCCATGGGTGATCGAGACCATAAAATTGATTCAAGTTTCTCGGGCCGATTTGGATGAATACAAGGTTTTGAGGAGTCAGTTTACCAAGGAAGAGTGGGTGGATCTTTTGATGCAATCCATAGGGTTAAATCCTGATGAATTCACTTTCAGATCCAAGTTGATGGCTCTGACTCGATTGGTTCCTTTTGCAGAAAACAACTACAACCTGATCGAGTTGGGACCCAAAGGAACGGGGAAATCTCATGTATTTTCTGAATTGTCTCCTCATGGTATTTTGATTTCGGGAGGAGAGGTTTCCAAGGCCAAGTTATTCGTCAATAATTCCACAGGAGAAATTGGATTGGTGGGATATTGGGACGTAGTCGCTTATGATGAATTTGCTGGGAAGACAAAAAAGGCTGATAGGGGATTGGTGGATATCATGAAAAACTACATGGCCAACAAGTCCTTTTCCAGAGGCACTAATGTCTATCAAGCCGAGGCATCCATGGTCTTTGTTGGGAATACCGACCATTCAGTGCCACACATGTTGTCCCATTCAGACTTATTCGATGCCCTTCCTAAGGACTATTACGATACCGCCTTTTTGGATAGAATCCATTGTTACCTGCCTGGCTGGGAAGTTAAAAAACTGAGGAACGAAATGTTTACTTCAGATTATGGATTTATTGTTGATTACCTAGCTGAAATTCTGAAACAACTTCGAAAAGAAGATCATTCTCAGGATTACAAACCATATTTTGAACTTTCTTCTACGATCACAACACGTGATAAAACTGCCATTGAGAAGACTTTCTCAGGTTTGGTAAAGGTTATTTATCCTCATGGGGTGATGGAACCCAAAGAGATCAAGGAACTGCTTGATTTCGCAATCGAAGGAAGAAAAAGAGTGAAAGACCAGCTTCGGAAAATGGATGAAACCTTTAATGATGAGGTGGTGAAATTTGAATACTCTTCTGAAGTTTGGAAGATCCATCAATTTGAAACTTTGGTGGTTTTGGAGTATTGATATCCAAAATTGTGAGTAAAAAAACGAGAA
>CAKZOO010000103.1 GCA_937136455.1 uncultured Flavobacteriaceae bacterium
ATTCCTGAATTAGATAAATACTATATCGTATATCACAGAAGACCATTAGGCGAAACTGATCGAAATCATCGAGTGGTGTGTATTGAAGAAATGAAGTTTGACAACAATGATCACATCCTTCCTGTAACTCTCACATTTAAAGGTGTTGAAGCGTTTTCATTATCTAATGATTAATTGCTAACTTATTTGAGTAAACCCCATTTAATCCAATTGATATTTAATCATAAGTTCATGTGAATTAGCTCTTAGAGCAACAGAATTATTTCGTTGTCCCATTTCATAGCCATATCCAATATCCATACGATCCAATCCTGTAAAGAGAATAAGTGCTGAGATATAGTGGTTGTTACTCAATCCTGTTCCTACTTTAACCTGATCGTTGAAATTGAAGTTTGCAAAAGCAGTCACTAGATTCGGTGCTCCACTTACAAAACGATAGAAGACCGATGGCTCAAATCCAATCTGATCACTGAGTTGCAGGTTGAGTCCTCCGCTCATATAAAAGTGTGGACGATCAGTTGCCGTGATGGCAATTCCATTGACTTCCTTATAGCGTTTGGTATTTAGTACATTGGGTGCTGAGATTCCAAAATATGCCTTCTCTGATTTGATATAGGCTCCTACTCCAAGTAATGGATTCATATAGTTCTCAATACCACTAAGAGCCGGATTAGACTCATTAGTAATACGATTCAGTGCATTGAGGTCCAATGCGTTGTAAAGTGCTCCTCCCTTGAGTCCTAAGTGAAGATTGGTCGTCTCACTAAGTTGTACTCTATAAGAATAGTCCACCGATACAATTCCCTGGTTCTCTACATACACCTTATCAGTTAAGTAAGAGAATCCCCAAGAGGCATTGTTTCTAATATCGGTATTGTAAACCAGTGTAGCACTTCTAGGTGCTTCAGATACTCCAACCCAGGAAGAAGAGTAGTTCATAGCTAAGAACTGTCCCTCGGAGCCTGAGAAGGCAGGGTTGATTACCGACATATTCTGTTGGTAAAACAAATAGTTCGGTTGTTGTTGGGCATAGATGCTAGTTCCTAGACTAGTAACCAATAACAATAAGAGTGATTTATAGATAGATTTCATAGTTTTCAATTATTAAGATTTAATAGGCAATAAATAACCAACCCTGAGCTTCTTTTCTAGTTGTTGGATGATATACTTTATACAAATAGGAACCTGAAGGCAGTTTTCTGCCATTATAACTTCCATCCCAATCATTCTTATAGTTTGTAGAACGATAGACTTCTGTTCCATTGGTATTGTAAATCATTACTCTAGTATTTGGATAAAGTTCAAGATTAGTGATAATCCACTTCGATTCTAAGGTATTCGTATTTGGTGTCAGCAATTCCGATACTTTATAAATACTATCTTCAAATCCATCATTATAAATATCAGTATCTGCATTATCTCCTATTCCATCATTATCGACATCTGAATGCTCTGCAGGATCCAATGGGAAAGCATCTTCTGAATCAATTACTCCATCATTGTCATCATCTGCATCAATTTCATCACCGATTCCATCACCATCGCTATCGTAAGCCATATATGGGTTATCTGGGAATACATCCAAGTCGTTATCAACACCATCTCCATCTCGATCTGCATCGATACAATCTGCGATGCCATCTCCATCCATATCTAATGGTCGATATCCAAAATTAAGTGGGTTAGTTCCACAGCTGATTTCATCCGCATCGCTAAAGCCATCACCGTCATCATCCAAATCAGCATTATTTCCAATACCATCGTGATCTGTGTCTAAGCTTTCAGTTGGATCTAATGGGAAGGCATCTTCTAAATCTAAAACTCCATCTGCATCACTGTCATCACAAACATCCCCTACACCATCTCCATCCGCGTCGGATTGATTAGGATTGTAAGTATTAGGACAGTTATCATTAACATCTAATACACCATCATTATCAGTATCAACATCATCTTCTGCCATGCTCACTTCAATTTCGGGAAGTACCATCGTATTAGATTCAGGAACATAAAACGTATTTGTAGATGGTAACATCGGTGTTTGATTAGAATCATCAATTAAGTTGATTGCTTTCACATCCACTTCATAGATATTATCCCTATTAGCATCTAATGGGTTTTCATAGTCAGGAGCCTCTATAAAGTTAAGAGCTCCAGTATTAGGATTAATTGTAAAGAACTCAGCATCTGCTCCTCCAGAAATTTCATATCTGATATCAGAATCTCCAACAGAAGCCGTTATCATTGAACTGTAATTGATCCTATTTGTCAAGTCTTCATTTTCAACATTCATCACATGGATAAAAATTAGTCTATTATAAACTGGGTTATTGTAGTCCAATACATTGAAATCATAATCGAAAGTTCTTGACACTATTCCATCAGATACAGTAACTTGAATTGAGAATTCTCTAATACCAGATTCGTAATCAAAAGTCCTTGTTGAATACAATACACCATCAATAATTTTGAAGTAAGATTTATGTTCGTCTATAATAGAGGAAATAGTGTAATGTAACTCATCTCCATCCAAGTCAGTAATTCCTAAAGAGGTGATAGCAGTTCCAATGGAGTGGATCTCTAGAAATGTTGTTTCGACTACTGATCTGTCAATTTGAGGAATATCATTTACAGGGTCTATGGTGATGGTCATAGTAGCTGTGTTAGAATCCAATTCTCCATCGTTTGCTTTATAAGTCAATACATCTGAAGTTGCGGTATCACTTGTACTCAAATAATAAAGTACACTTCCTGAAATCGTTGCGGTTCCATTCATAGGTCCACTTACAATAGAATAGGTTAATGCGTCATCTTCTACATCAATTGCTTTTAACGGTATCGATTTTTGAAGTTGCTCAGTTACCTGAGCTGATACTGTAGAAGCTACAGGAGCATCATTGATAGGATCAATTGTAATCGTAATTGTTGAGATATTGGAATACAATCCTCCGTCATAAGCTTTGTAAGTAATTATATCTGAAGTTGCAGTATCACTTGTACTAGAATAAGTCAATACGTTTCCTAAAACAGCAGCTGTTCCATTTAAAGGAGCATCAACTATACTAAAACTTAAAGTATCCCCTTCCACATCAGTTGCTTGTAGAGTGATTTCTTTTGCAATTTGTTCTGTGACAGTTGCTGAAATATTAGAACTTACTGGAGCATCACTTATAGGATCTATAATGATGGTCACTGTTGAAACATTTGAATCCAATTCCCCGTCGTTCGCCTTATAAGTCAATACATCTGAGGTAGCTGTATCCGATGTACTCACATAGGTCAACACACTTCCTGAGATGGTTGCAGTTCCATGAGAAGGTCCACTTACGATATGATAAGTCAATGCATCCCCTTCTATATCAGTTGCTACTAATTGAATTGTTTTTGAAACTTGTTCTGTTACCTGGGCTGATACATTTGATGATGTTGGCGCGTCACTTACAGGGATTATGGTGATTGTCACTGTTGATACATTTGAATCAAATTCACCATCATTGACTTTATAAGTCAACACATCTGAAATTGCAGTATCCGATGTACTCACATAGGTCAACACACTCCCTGAGATAGTTGCAGCTCCATTGATTGGAGCACTAACTACGCTAAAGGTCAATTCATTTCCATCAATATCTGAACCGCTTAATGCTATTTGTTGTTCCACCTGTTCAGTTACTGTAGCACTTACTAAAGAGGTAACTGGAATCTCATTTACATTATTAATATTAATAATTACCGATGCAGTATGAGTAAGATCTCCGCTGTCAGTAGTGGTAACCGAGAGCGTGTAACTTGATTGAGATTCATAATCAAAAACTTTATTAGCTAATAAATTCGTACCACTAATTGTAAAACTAGTACTTTCTGTTCCTGAAAGAGCGTAAGTAAAACTATCTTCTCCATCCCCATCAGTAGTACTTAATCTACCTATAACATCACCTATAGAGTTATTCTCTTGTATAAAAGAAGTAGATAAGGTTAAACTAGTTGGCGCAAATTCATTTACATTATCTATCGAAATAATGATTGTTTCACTACGACTAAGACCACCAACATCAGTTGTTGTGATCGATATGGTATATGATGATTGCTCTTCAAAATCAAATACTTCAGCCGCTAACAAACTACTTCCACTTAAAGTAAAACTAGCGCTATCAGTTCCTGAAAGAGCGTAAGTAAATGATGTGTCATCTGTATCTTTGGTACTCAATGTTGCAATCAAATCATTTTCTAAATTATTCTCATTTATTGAACTCGAACTTAAACTAATATCAATTGGTCTTTGATTTGGACAGGTTCCCCAAATAGGTCTAGGTGTAGACGATACCCAACCAAAAGCATATTGATCAAAATTTTCATTAGTTGCTACATTTGAAACACACCAATTACTAAGATCTTGATTAAAATGTTCAGCATAATGAAACATATAACTCATATAATTCACACTCGAGGTATTCCAATTTCCAATATCTTGATTAAACAAATAGGCATGATCAAACATTCCATTCATATTGGTTACACTCGAGGTATCCCATTGTGTAATATCTTGATTAAATGCTCTTGCATAAGAAAACATATAACTCATAGATAAAATTTTAGAAACATCCCAATTTCCAATATCTTGATTGAAATTTTCAGCATTATGAAACATAGAATTTACATATTTTAAGCTCGATATATTCCAATTTTCAATAGGTTGATTGAAAGCTTTAGCCGATTTAAACATGTTATTCATATTAACAACATTAGAAGTGTCCCAACTCCCAGTGGGTTGATTAAATCTTAGGGCGTTTTCGAACATCGAATACATCGTCGTTACACTTGAGGTATTCCATTGGCTTATATCTTGATTAAAATAAAACGCCTTTTCAAACATATAACTCATATCAGTCACATTCGAGGTATTCCAGTTTCCAATAGGTTGATTAAAAACCTTTGCATTAGAGAACATTTTTTTCATCGTTGTAACACTTGAGGTATCCCAATTTCCAATAGGCTGATTAAATACAAATGCCCAAGAAAACATATAACTCATATCTGTTACACTTGAGGTGTCCCAATTACTAATATCTTGATTAAATAGTTCGGCATAAGAAAACATATAAGTCATATTGGTCACATTCGAGGTATCCCAGTTTCCAATATCTTGATTGAAAGAATCATTTGAATCAAACATAGACTCCATTGTTGTAACACTAGAAACATCCCAATGACTGATATCATCATTAAATGAAGTACTTAAAAACAGATAACTCATATCTGTAATACCTGAGGTACATGTAGTACTAGCATTAGCCGATGTGATTTGATCCACACTCCTTTTAGTCAGGGTGATTTCTTGACCATTGATTGTCAGAGTTCCTGTATCTCCTACAGCGGCATCAGGACACATACAAGTAACTCCATTGCTAGCAAGGTAAAAATTAGGAGTATCATCCAAATTATTAATTGATATTGTAAAACTTTTAGTAAAAGAATTTGTAGCTGAATCCTCAGAAGTAATCGTAATTTCATAAGAAGATTTTGTTTCAAAATCAAAATTTTCTGCTGCGTATATAGCACTACCGCTTATGCTAAAGCTAGAACTATTAACACCTGAAATAGCATAAGCAAAGTTCTCTCCCTGATCTTCATCAGCAGTACTTAATGTAGCGACTAAAACTCCATATTCATTATTTTCTTCTATTGATGAATTGCTTAAACTGATATTTGTTGGTGCCTCATTTTCATTATTTATCTCAATAATGACACTCTTTTTATACTTAAGTCCACCACTGTCAGAAGAAGTTATATCAATTAAGTAGCTTGATTTCGTTTCATAATCAAAAACCTCAGCTGCTTCTAATTTGTTAACATTAATTGTAAAACTATTCGCATCTGTTCCCGAAACTGTATACGTAAATTGCTCCCCGAAATCTTCATCAATAGTACTTAAAGTTCCAATAACAGCACCAATAGTATTGTTTTCATCAATGGATGTTGTATTTAAGTTTAAATTAGTAGGTGCTTCATTCTCATCGTTAATGGTTATACTAACCGTTTTACTATAAGACAATCCCTGAGGATCTGATGAGGTTATTATAATTGAATAACTTGATTTGGTATCATAATCAAAGACAACTCCTGCTTCTAATTTGTTTTCATTAATTGTAAAACTATTTGCGTCTGTTCCCGAAACTGTATAACTAAATGTTGAAGAATCATTATCCTTTGTACTTAAGGTTGCTATTACAGCTCCTAGTGTATTATTTTCATCGATTGAAGTAGCTGTCAAACTTAAAGAAAAAGGTTTTTGATCACCACAAACACCCCAAGCTGGTCTTGACAAACTCCATTGTGATGCTCCAACATCAAAATTATCTGGCTTTAAATCTGTAAACGAAACACACCAATTACTTAAATCCTGATTAAATGTAGCAGCACCTTCAAACATTCCACTCATATTTGTAACATTTGAGGTATTCCAATTCACAATCGATTGATTGAAACTAGCTGCATTTGAAAACAGACCACTCATATCAGTAACATTTGAAGTATCCCAATGACTGATATCTTGATTAAATGCTGCAGTACCATCAAACATACCACTCATGGAGGTAACACTTGAGGTGTCCCAATGAGATATATCTGCATTAAATGTTGTTGCATCCATAAACAATCCACTCATATCAGTAATCCCCGAAACACAAGTAGTACTAGCGTTATCTGAATTAATATCAGTTACATTTCTTTTAGTCAATACAATTTGTACGCCATTTATAGTTACTGTTCCCTTATCTCCAACCTCAGCATTAGCACAAGAGCAGGTATTTCCAAAGGTATCTAAAGTAAAATTAGGAGTGTCATTTGTGTTAACTATTGAAATTGTAATGGAATCACTAAAGGTAAGGCCACCACTGTCTGGAGTGTTGATTGTTAACGAATAAGATGATTTTTCCGCATAATCAAACACCTCATTTGCAATTAATTTATCTCCACTAATTGTAAAACTTAGACTATCAGTTCCTGACAAACTATAGGTGAATTGATCACCACTGTCTTGATCAGAAGTACTAAATGCTCCAATGGTTGCTCCTTGAAGATTATTCTCATTAATTGTAACTGAACTTAAGCTAATCGCGGTAGGAGTATCATTTACATTTCCAATCTGAATAGTTACCGGCTCTGTATGCATCAAGCCACCAGCATCAGTTGTTGTGATCGATATGGTATATGATGATTGCTCTTCAAAATCAAATACTTCAGCCGCTAACAAACTACTTCCACTTAAAGTAAAACTAGCGCTATCAGTTCCTGAAAGAGCGTAAGTAAATGATGTGTCATCTGTATCTTTGGTACTCAATGTTGCAATCAAATCATTTTCTAAATTATTCTCATTTATTGAACTCGAACTTAAACTAATATCAATTGGTCTTTGATTTGGACAGGTTCCCCAAATAGGTCTAGGTGTAGACGATACCCAACCAAAAGCATATTGATCAAAATTTTCATTAGTTGCTACATTTGAAACACACCAATTACTAAGATCTTGATTAAAATGTTCAGCATAATGAAACATATAACTCATATAATTCACACTCGAGGTATTCCAATTTCCAATATCTTGATTAAACAAATAGGCATGATCAAACATTCCATTCATATTGGTTACACTCGAGGTATCCCATTGTGTAATATCTTGATTAAATGCTCTTGCATAAGAAAACATATAACTCATAGATAAAATTTTAGAAACATCCCAATTTCCAATATCTTGATTGAAATTTTCAGCATTATGAAACATAGAATTTACATATTTTAAGCTCGATATATTCCAATTTTCAATAGGTTGATTGAAAGCTTTAGCCGATTTAAACATGTTATTCATATTAACAACATTAGAAGTGTCCCAACTCCCAGTGGGTTGATTAAATCTTAGGGCGTTTTCGAACATCGAATACATCGTCGTTACACTTGAGGTATTCCATTGGCTTATATCTTGATTAAAATAAAACGCCTTTTCAAACATATAACTCATATCAGTCACATTCGAGGTATTCCAGTTTCCAATAGGTTGATTAAAAACCTTTGCATTAGAGAACATTTTTTTCATCGTTGTAACACTTGAGGTATCCCAATTTCCAATAGGCTGATTAAATACAAATGCCCAAGAAAACATATAACTCATATCTGTTACACTTGAGGTGTCCCAATTACTAATATCTTGATTAAATAGTTCGGCATAAGAAAACATATAAGTCATATTGGTCACATTCGAGGTATCCCAGTTTCCAATATCTTGATTGAAAGAATCATTTGAATCAAACATAGACTCCATTGTTGTAACACTAGAAACATCCCAATGACTGATATCATCATTAAATGAAGTACTTAAAAACAGATAACTCATATCTGTAATACCTGAGGTACATGTAGTACTAGCATTAGCCGATGTGATTTGATCCACACTCCTTTTAGTCAGGGTGATTTCTTGACCATTGATTGTCAGAGTTCCTGTATCTCCTACAGCGGCATCAGGACACATACAAGTAACTCCATTGCTAGCAAGGTAGAAATTTGAATTATCGAGAGCGTAGGTTTGTGCATTTAAATTGTAAACTATAAAGCTTAGTACAAAAAAAATGAAACTTCTGATATACTTGTAGTTTGTTTTCATCAGCAAATAATTTGATTCTTTTAAAAAATTCAATAAACATATCAAAAATAAATATTTTATTTAAGTTTATAATTTTTTATTCAATTTATTAATTTTTTAAATAATTAAAACTCTTTGTTTTAATGTAAATTTTAGCCGAAAATTTGAATTAAAATCATTTGCGCAATTATTTAATATACATAGCTTATTCTTAATTTATTAAATATACTATGTGTGATTATACTTTTTTGTATCGCTTCATTTGTTAAATTTGTTTTACACTTAAAAAAAATAAAATTGATATTTATTTCACTTTTTCTGCTTTCTGTTTTCATTGCTGTTGGCATTTTAATAAAAGGATTGAAAACAAACAAAAGCATCATCTATTTGAGTGCATTTATACTTATTTTAAGTATCTATGAAATCACACACTATTTCATTTTAATCAATCCATCCGTTTACTGGGGAGCTGCGCTTTACATAAATTTTACTCCCTTATACCTTTTACTTGGTCCACTTCTCTATTTTTATCTAAAACGGTCCTTGTTTTTTGATCAGAGCTTTAAAAAATATGAGTGGTTTCACTTTGCACCTGCTATTGTAGATCTCATTGGAATAAGCGCTTATCTTCTGACGTCTTTTGACTACAAACAAGAAATAATCAGCAATTTATTTGAAGATTACAATACGTTTTCAAAAATGGATTTTCATTTGATTTACAAGCCTTTTGTAAGTTTTACACTACGTATCGGTTTAATTCTAGCATATACGATTAATAATTTATTTCTCTTGAGAAACTACTTTTACAAAAAGAAAGCTTTGAATGACTTTAATAATGAAAAGAGAGTGAGCTTTAGATGGCTTATGACGTTTCATATTTTGATTCTGATTGTAATTGTTTCATATACCCTTTTTACCTATGATATCTGTACGGAAAATATTTTTATCCAAATCAATGAGGTATTGATTCCAATTTCTGGAAGTGGAATTGTTCTTATGAGTTTGA
>CAKZOO010000104.1 GCA_937136455.1 uncultured Flavobacteriaceae bacterium
GAAGTGATTGCTAGGATTCATGAAGCAGTCATTGACTTTCAACGACGCTTGGACAAATACAAAACCAATGATGAGGTTGAATGGTATGACATGGAGTCAACCAAAGAAGCCGCATCAATCTTTGATGAAGCTGAAAAGGAAACAATCGAACTTGATGATGTAGAAGAAGATGTCAATAAAATCATAGAGTTACGTCAGATTCATGCAGACATTGAAGAGCAGATTAAAAACCATGAGTTAAAGATTATGGATCGTATGCGAGACAATATGTATGCGGTGTCAGGTCAATACAAAATCTCATGGCCGATGATCAACTACAAGGCAACACCTGAAAAGGTGGTACCCGCTAAACCCGCACGAACTGTGCGCCAATCTAAGCTACGTATAAGGAGTATAGACAATGGATGATCAGCAACTAGATGATGGTCAAGAGTACTACGAAACTGTACTGCGCAAGGAAGAGTACAACCAAGAGATGCGTAAAGATACGATTATGTTTTTAGACATCATATCAAGACGGGTGACTGATAAACGTAGACGTGTCGCATTAATATTAAACTACTTTGGAGAAGATTATGACAGAGAAAACTTTGGGGATTGCTAAGGCTTTTGTCGAAGCACAAAAAGAGTTTGCCCCAGCTCTTAAAACATCAACCAACCCACACTTTAAGTCAAAGTATGTGGACTTAGCGGGTTGTGTAGAAGCTGTGATTGATGCACTAAACAATCATGGTATTGCACTGATACAAAAGACACATGACTGTGAAAATGGTGTCAAAGTAGAGACCATCTTTATGCATGAGACAGGTGAACAGATCTCAGGTGGCTTGATTCATGTGCCAGCTGATCGTCAGAATGCACAAGGTTATGGTTCTGCTTTAACTTATGCTAGACGTTATAGTCTGATGGCTTCATGTGGTATTGCCCCAGAAGATGATGATGGTAACGCAGCATCCACTAAATCATTGGCAGATAAATTACCACCAGCAAAAATAACACCAATAAAAAAGGATGGAGCCTGAGTCTGCCAGGCAAGGATGCAATCGAACTCGCAGATGATAAAGAGTTTATTGCAAAGTTTAAAGAAATAGCTGGTGCTATTGTGAACACGGATAAGATTGATAGTGCTACAAAGGCTAGCAAAATCAAGGAGTTACACCGTGCTAACAAGCCAGTGTTTGAGAAATTATCACCGCCTGATAATGTACAGATTAATTACTTTATCGGGGATCATTTAACTAAACTGAAAAGAGGTTAATGATGGATACAACACATGATCCTTTATATGAACGTATGATGGAACGCAGTTATGCATTAGATGATTGGCGTGCCAGGTTAGTAATTGCAATACTCGAGAATGCCATACATGAGCTTCTCGGGTATAGATCACCTGACTACATCGTACGTGGAGCAGAACGATTTATCTATGAAGACAATCCAATGTTTGAGTTAGCAGTATCAATATTGGGTATGGATAAAGATAGATTAAGGGAGCGTTTAGCTATGATGAAGATGCATGGTGAACGCATGAGAAGATCTAGTGACGGAAGTGGAGGTTTACGTGGGCAGAAATGAATGGTTCTTGGCCATCATAATTGGTGTATTGATTGTGATTGCTAAAGAAGTACGAGCATGTGAAACGAAAACAGTTTATTTACCTGATGGAACGATGCAAGTCTGTCAGGTATGTAATGATGTAGTTATTTGTTATTAAAGGAGAAACTTATGAACAAATACAATATATTCTTTGAATTAGAAACGGCAATGTCAGAGGTAGAAGCGAATACAGTAGAAGAAGCTTATGAAATTGCAATGACGGAATTACCCAGTGTTATACAAGACAAGTTTAAAGTAATTAATATCGAGAGCAAACTACTTAAGGTAAATGGTGATGATCCGTTTGATGGTATTAGTTATTCTTATGAAAAAGAAAACAAATGGCATGATTGGTACAACACATTTGAGCCTGGATACAGTGTAAAAACATACATTGAACAACATCTTGGGCGTGAATTAATTGGTACCAAATACAGTGAATACTCTCACAATCATCGAGATAAAAATGTTGATTGGGACAATAACAATATGTCATGGTGTGAGCATTGTGATTTAATTCTAGATGATTCTAAAGTATATGGTTGGGGTGATAAAAAATTATTCAATCTATACAAATCACGTGGAATGAGTGATCACAATGCAGAGTTTATGACAGAACAAGCAATAGGTAATGAATTTATCTGTGAAGATTGTTTTAATAAGCTTGAACATATTAAGCCAGACCTACCATACAATGATGATGACAAGGATCATTATATTTCTTTACTCACTGAGGAAGAAAAGGAACGATACTTTGATGAGGAATACTTTAAACAGAAAGAGTTAAAGAAAGAAGAAGAAAGAAAGGAAGCAATTAGAAAAGCAAATGAAGAGCAAGATCAGATGTATGCTCGAATGAATAGTTTAGCAGCATACAGTTTGTTCCCTGAGAATAAGGGGTCATAGACCCCTTTTCTTTATTTGTTGCAAACGTACATTGTTACTTCAAAACCAAAACGCATTTCAGTTGCAGCTGGTGTTGTCCACATAATGTTCTCCTTAGTTAATTGAGATTACAGTATGGCAGATATACATGTAATACAGATATGACAGATATATTAATATGAGGTAAGTAAAAGTATGAATAGTTTTCTAGAAAAAGGTAAAGAAATTGAGCAAGAGTTTGCCAAGACACAATTAACCAATGTTGTTTGGGCCACCAAAGAACAAGACATGCATGAGCATTGGGATGTTCAAGGGGTATGTGATTGGATTGGTGATGATCCATTAAAGTTTGATGTGAAGGGCATGAAGAAATACAATCGTCATGACACTCAGACTATTCAAAAATATACATGGATTGAAAGTAGGAATGTACATGGCAAACCAGGTTGGATTAAAGGTCAAGCAGATTATATTGTATTCGAGAGAGAATCTACATGGGTCATTACCAATCGTCAAGAGTTAAGAGAGTTAGTCAATGAGAAAGTAAAGGAAAAAAATTACAGTATAGGAAAAGGTGTATATGAATTATACACTCGAGAAGGTAGGCAAGACTTATTGACATTGGTTCCTTTTAAAGATATCCTTGACTTAGAATTAACATGGAACATGCCTAAATGAATGATAGATTTTACATAGCAGATGAAGATGGCAATGAGTTTCGTATCTTTAATTGCAAAGAATCAGCTGATGAGTTCCTGAAACTCAGACCAGAATGTAAATTGTCCAGATCTGAGGTGCAATTGCCACTAAATCTTGATAATTTTACAGCAAAACACGGAGAAGCCCCTTTCTAGGCTCACTGTGCAACGATCGTTGTTTTCTGATATGTTACCCTAGGTTAGCTTGAGATCGTGCAATACAGAGCGATTGTGCAAGCCGTTTTTAATGAGTGATCTCTGGTTTTTTATGAATGATGTACATATCCATACCTTCTGCATGAATCAACATAAAATCTGAGTCATCATCTTCCGAGAACATAATCTTCACCATGGACTCGTCTCCATCTTCCAAGATTTCTACGTTCCATATCTTTCTACCTATGATTGAATCTACTGCATTGGCTTGTTCTGAATCAAGCTCTGACATTATACTATTTTCTTCGTCCATCTTCCACCGTCCTTTAGTACCATTGGCATGAGTTTAGGTTGCCCTTCTATGATCATACCACAGCCTATAATAAAACGGGATTTAAAGTTCTTCGCATATTCAAATGCAAGTTCTTTCTGATTAATAAGACATCCAGTTTGCATACCCCATACTAGCTTGTCAGGATTAGAATAGTATTCAACTTTAAACTTAGAATGATAATGGCCCTGGACTGTATTCATTCCATACTGCTGCGCCACTTTCATTACATCAGCTGACATGCCATGGGTAAAGAAACATGCATTGCCATCAGACAAGGTCACCTTAAGGTCATCTACCCATTTCCATCCTGGACCTACTTGTAAGAACTCATTGTAAGTTTTCAGATACTCAAGGCTTAGGCCATGTGCAACAGCACGTCTATAAATTAATGATGAATGGTTCGAGTGTACCAAGGTCATCTCAGGAAAAATTTGTTCTAACTCTTTGACATACTTTCTAGCTTCACGTAACTCATCGCCAGGTGACTTCAAGTCAGGGTGATGATTATGGAAACTAATAGCATGCTGATCGATCTCATCACCAATGTTCACAACAAGATCTGGTTTGTATTTCTTCTTGAGTGCTTTGAGAAACTCGAAAGCATCTGGATGATGATAAGGTATATGTAAATCAGAAATCACTAAGACAGATTTATAATTCATAGGTTCCCCCTATGTTGTACATATATCTATTATATATTATAGTTCCTGTGGGTCAAGGAAGTACATGGCGCACACTTGTTTGTTATAGGCATCAAACTTTTTGTTATGTTCAACGTATTCTTCTGACTTAGGATTGTCCAGGTACATACGCATGTGGATCATTTCATGGAGGACTGTATAGATAACAGCTTCGAGGGTCTTACAATACTTGGTAGATACCAGTATGCGGTGCGGTTCAGGCGTGTACTCTCCGATACAATCATGATGGTAGACAACTTCAAACTCAACATCAATGCTATCAGGAAAGTCTTGGAATGGCTTATGAATACGGAATGTATTATAGAGATGCTCAATAAAATTACGGGTTATAAATCCTTGCGCCTTCACGATCGATCACCAATGTTTGTCTACGAGGGTCTTCACCTTCAGGTGGGAATGAGACATGGATCCAAGATGAGAACTCATATATTAATTGATTGTATGGTATAGAAGATTCAGCTAGAACTTCAAATACTCGTCCAACATGAGCATAACGATCACAAGTAAAATCACAAGCAAGACCTCGTATGTGCTGGCTTGTTCTTTTAGATCCGAGTAGATCATTGAGATCCTCACACCTAAAGCCACTACTAATAATAATAGGAAGACTATCAAGCTTAGTCCTAACAAGTTCCATCCCCTTTGCTAACGTTTTTAAGTTCTCCAACTGCATGTCGTTGGGTTTATTTATTATACCATGACGTGCTGCTAATTGGCTCCTGGTCATTTCTTCCAGGGTAAAGTGTTCAGACAACCTCACTTAGTTAGGCCCTTGCTCTTTTCCCAGGAACGTAAGCCAGCTAGTCCTAGCATAGCTAATGTGAGTTCCATTAATACATCAGTATGTAATACAGGTAATACTATATCAATGCCAAGTAATGCACACACCCACTGAGCCACTGGGGATACAACAAACACCCAAGCAAAACCACAACCAGCGATCCAGCCAAGGAAAGGACGCCAACCACTAACCCAAACACTGCGATGGC
Organism: uncultured Flavobacteriaceae bacterium; assembly: GCA_937136455.1. Classification (GTDB taxonomy): domain Bacteria; phylum Bacteroidota; class Bacteroidia; order Flavobacteriales; family Flavobacteriaceae; genus MAG-120531. Next base: position 5,360 of record CAKZOO010000104.1, read on the forward strand.
CAGCTTCAATCTTATTCGTCTCAGCCTGAGCGAGATTAATCTTCGATGCATTATCGATGAGAGCTTTCTCAATGTCTGCCTTTGCTTTCTGCTTTGCATTGTTGTCAGGTATTACCTTATCTAGTACATCACCTATTATACCAATGATTGGCGCCCAAATCATTTAGATGCAATCTCCTTCAGTAAGTCGCTCAATTTTATAAGGACAATCTTGCTTCTTTTTATGAGTTGTTTTCGGATAAGCTCGTAACCCACGAGTATCAAGATAACTGTGAGTATATAAATCATCCACATTTTGCATTCCCCTTCGTAACATTTGACATAGTCTAGATAACATTATAACTTTCCTATAATCACTGCAATAACAATAGCACCGAAGCCAGTCATGCATCCCCAGATGAGTTTGTTGAGCATGGCTTCTAAACGATCAAGACGATAGTGCAAAGTAGCATATCGTTCTGCACAAAGTTTCTCGTGGGCTGCTAGCTTTTCGTCTGGTGTCATAATTATACGCTCACTAAGGCTGCTGAAAATCTTGTCAAAAGATTATTTACAGTGCCTGATGTAGTTCTATATACATACATTTCTAAATAATCTGTTGTACCATTCATATATATTAATGCTGATACATTATCACCATAATTATTTATAGGATAACTACCCCAAAGCCACTCTGTTCCATTTTTATAAATTGCTGCAAGTTGACTGCCATTTGCAGTAAATTGTACTTTTGCATTACATTGATAATAACCAGCTACTGTTGGTGTAAACCTATAGTTAGTTGTATTATCAAAATTAGAATTTGTATCAAAATCTTCTGTTTCTAAATTACATTTAGTAAATGTAACTGCTGATACTGCTTGGTTAGTACTTGGTTTTGCACTAAACGCTGGACCTTTAGGATACAATCCACCGCCAGCTAAATCTGCCTGGACTACACTACCATCGGTAATCTTATCAATCCCTGTATCCCCATTGATTATGACTGTCATGCTAACTCCTCTGGTGTTGGTTGTGTTTCAGTAGGGTGATTCCAGCTACGGATATAGTCTCCTTTACCATCAGAATCATTCTGTAATACGATTGTGCCTGTGCTAGGTGCAAAGTCAGCTTCTGTTAGGTTAGGTCTGACTGCTAGTATTTTGTCGTATAAGCTCATTCTGCCTCCTCTGGTGTATTACCTTCTGCTAACCATTCAAGATATTGAATGTAGTCTGTGTTTGCTTCGTCTTTAGAAAATGTAGTATGTCTATTATTTTCTTGCTTTACAATATATTCTTTTGTATTGCCATCTACATCTATAATATTTAGTAACTTATATATCATTATAATTCTCCAGAAATAGCAATATAACCATTAACAGAACTTGTGCGAAGATATGGATTTTTACCAGCAGTCATGCCACTAGAAACAAAATTTAATAATACTGTGGTATAAGTGCCATTTGCTATTGCTAACCCAGTAACAGTATAACTACCAGTTGATGGAACAAGAGCTTGTACATCTTGCCACTCAACAGAATAACTAGAAAAAGGCACTCTCATTGGTACTGGTAAAATAAAAATAACTTGCCCATTAGCTGTATTATAAATTTCACCAAAACTACTTATAGCATCAGCAGTATTATTTGCTTTGTTTTTAAAATAATACCTCTGACACCTCTGCAACTCCATATCGTATGGTATGAATTCGAAGTCGGATGCTGCATCTCCAATTTCCAATTGACATCCAGTGATGTTGATGTAGTTAGATGTAGAGTCTGCTAGATTGACTTGACCAACTGCACGATTAGCTGATACGATAGTTCCCCAAGATGTTTGTAATGTTCCTGATGTATTATTACTTCCAGCAGCTATCCACCAAGCAACTTGAAAACCCTTATCATTATTATTATCTATTACACCAGTTGTATCACCTTCAATAGTAATTGTTTTCTTTTCCCAAGTGTCTGCTGTATCTATTGTATAAGATTTAGAAATTGCTCTATTATCGTCCCATTGATAAAGTTCAAATATATATGTTCCTGTTTTGTTAGACTTTACCCAAAATGATACTGTTAAGGTTTCAGCAGATGATGTGCCAAACTTAAGATGTTGTAAATTTTGTGCTTCTATCATTTGAATAATTGCTAATTCACTTCCAGCACTTAAAGAACCATTTGCTGTTGTGCAGTCATATTTGTGACTGTTTGAAAAACCTTGTCCTGTTGGTACATCTGTATCTTGTGATATAGTCCATGTTCCAGCAGTTCCAATAGAATTTGTCCATCTATCAACAGTTGTATATCCTGAAGTTGTAATGCTAGATGATGATGTTCCTCTTTGTGCTATCCTCATATCACCATTGATGATCAGGTTCTTTCTACCATAAGGTGTAGCAGATGTTGACTGGTTAGAACCATCGTTAAAGTCTATACCAGTAGTACCGTTTAGTTCAATCGACATTATGCGTTCTCCAATGCTTGTTCTGCTAACATAGTATTGTATGAATCAATAATTTCTTGTGTATGAAACTGTTGACACATAGCTTGTACATCTGCGTGTTCATTACTGTAGTTTTGACCTGGTGCAATCACCCATCGATGGTATGTTGATGATAAAACATTACCATCTTCTACAATGTCAGTTCTTTCACGCACATGAATGTGTTTGTAGTCACCGACTGCTGATATGTTATCTATTGTTGTTGTTTTTTCTATTGTCATAATTGATTCCTAATCTAGAGTTCTGAAAGTAACAGTTGCAATCATATGAAAAGGTGCTGTTACGTCACTATATGCTATATAATCTGCTCCATTAGATGTGCTAAAATTTGTTAAATTTGCAAAAGCAGAATTACTTTCCATGTATCCAATAATACTATTAGCAATGTTAAAATTATAACCAGATGTAAGTGTTCCCGCCCAGTTTGGAGCGGCAGAAAATGGAAAACCTCCAACTCTTAAATTACCACTTCCTCCTGAGTATGCAGAACCTTGAATACTAAATTCACAAAAAACAAGTTGTCCAATTTTTATATAGTTGCCTTGCTGTTGCGTGTAAGTAATTGTTGGTGTTGTTCCTGTAGTGATAAATGTAGGAGTAAATGTTCCTTCTTCATAATCGTCTAATAAGTTAGCAGATGCTGTACCACCAAGATAGATACCACCTGTACCTGTAATAGAGCCAGATACACTTAAATTACCACTTCCATCATCTTTTATTATACTACCTGACCCAGTCGGTAAAGTCAGCGTGGTTGAACCTGCTACATCGGGTGCGGCTAGTTCGATTTGTCCTGAGGTGTTTCCTTTGATTACTATGCTACTCATGTATTACTCCGGTTTAGGGTATTTAGCTTTTACTGCTTGGCAGTCTGCTATGTATTTATCTATTTGTGCTTGGTCACCTTTTACAATGCCGTCTAGGTAGTCTTTAAAGTCAGGATATTCTGCTTGTCGTCTATCTATGTAAGCGAATTTGTCCATTTCAACGATAACTGCGTTTTCATCATATACCACTTCGTTGTCATTTGCATCGTATGCTACTTCATCACGAATACTAATGACATTCGGATAAAGTTTGTGTATTGCTTCATATTTATTCATTATCCAGCTACCTCTAATAATGTTATTGTTGTTGGCACTCCTTGCATACCAATGACAGTACTATTGCCAGCACCAGATTTAATATAAATAGTATATGTAGTTGATGATGTAGTTGAAGGTGAATCTAAATACATCATAGCCATACCCCCTATAGTCCTATCTCCACCATCAAAAAGAGAACTTAATCCATAGGTAGCATTACCTAAATTAGTTGCCCCTCTATAAATAGTACAATGTGATTGAGCATTTCCAGCACTTGTATCATAATGACCATTTACCAGTATTAATATTGTATTACTTGTAGATGATGGTGTTATGCTTGCAGACTTACCTGTTGTAACAAAAGAAGAAGATGTAGTGGATGCTCCACTTGTTGTTGTAGAATTTACAACTTGTAATATCTTACCACCCATGCCAGCTGGTAATGAACCAGTCAATGCTGATGCTGGTAATGTCTTGCCAGCTGCCATTGTAATACCACTGCTATTGACTGTAGCAATGTCTGCACCAGCACTCTGTAGTTTTATCTCACCAGATGTGTCTGGTGTCATTACTAAACCATTACTTGTATCTGCATTTATTGTAACTGCCATTATATAACCTTCCAATTAGAACCTGATGGAACTGTCACAGACACTCCACCATTCACAGTGACTGGTCCAACAGATAAAGCATGATAGTTGTTAGGCACAGTAAAGTTCGCAGAGACTGTTGTAGCGTTTACAAAGATTCCGTTGCTTGCACCCACTTGTTCCGAATAGATTGTATCCGTTGCATCTTTATGACCTGACTTTTCAGCAGGATATGTTACGAATACATTACTTGTGCCTGATAAGGTGATAGCACTACCTGCATTACTAGATTCTAGTATGGTGTCCCTAGACAGCGTTGTTCCTGACGATGTATAAGTACCAAGACCGACTTCCCAATCATTACCAGATGTAATGGCGTAATAACAAGTATTACCATCACCTATAGCAGCAAATGTTTGGAAACCTGTGACTGCACCTGCAAGCGTAACTGTACCTGTGCCTGTAGTGGTTGTGGTCTCTTGAACCCTATCCTTAACGACTAATGCCATTATTTATCCTTACGCTAATGTAACTGATAAGTTTCCAGTTGTAATCTTGAAGATGTCACCAGAGTCGATTGTTTTAGATGTGTCTAGTGGTGTGTGGAATAATAAGTTACCTGCTGTTGAAGCATCATGTATGCCTATGTGTGATACTGTTCCCCATGAAGCAGTACAAGTTGGGAATGTCACATCAGCAGAGTTTGTAGATACACCATTAGATGGAGCACCAAAGGTTACTGATGTTCTTGCATATGAACCACCTGATACTTCTGTACCAGAATCTGCATCTGTTGGGTCAGATGTATATAAAGACACATACACTGTTGCTGGTGATGTGTAAGATGTGTTACGGAGAACTGCATTGATAAGTGCGTTCTCTAAATAATTACTAAATTCAGCCATTGTTATTTACCTCGTTGATAATGTTATTGACATAGGAGAAGATGGATATTCGCTATCATCATCACTTGCTCTTAATGATGCTAAACCTCTATCGTATAAAGATGCCCATGTTGCTAATCGTTCATCGTTCATGAGATAGGGTTCTGCTTCAGCTAATGCACCATATAAAAGTAAGTCTGGGCAGGTCGCTAAAAATAAGTTAGATGGGTTACTATCAGATAATAATTCTGGCTTGTGGTAGTAAACCATTCTTAATGTGTATACCGCATCTGGATAAGGTGCAAATTGAAACTCACTACCTAGTAATGTATACATGGTAGGAACACCTTTATCTGTTGTTCTGGCATTTCTAAAGAAGTTAGAAGTATTCTGGAACTGTAGGACACGCACAGGGTTAGTATCTAAATGTAAGTCTTTCATTGCAAGAAAGTCTGATGGTAGAGATACGGTACTGTCGTTCACAATAGTGCTTGCTGTTGCGACTTTTAGCATTTGTCTGATGCGTAGGTCTCGTTTTAATCTTTCTTCTGCAAGACGGATGAAATCAGGTATCTTGGTATCTAAATCATCACGAGCAAGATAATCTGCTATCGTGCTTTTTAAATCAGAATAGTTCGTAAATGCCATTATACTCTACCTTGTCTTGTCCTAAAGAAACGGTTGTCTGGGTTGTTTAGCCATGCTCTGAATTTCTTTTGGTCTACAACATGAAATCCACGCATAATGCCTGCTTTGTTTAAATCGTCTATGACAGTCAATGGTATAGAAGCTATCTTATTGTCAAAGACATCCCCACCCCATTTGCCAGTTGTTGCGTTGTATTCTTTTTTGTTCTGTTCAATAATTTGAGATACATCTTGTGCAGTCTCAATGACTAATCCACCGTCTTCGGTGTTGTGTGCTACCTTGTCTCTAATATTATCTTTTTCTAATATCTTCGCCATAATTTACCTTAAAGGGTAATCCCCTCCGAAGAGGGGAGTTATCCGTTATTACTCAGCTAAGTCAGCAATAATTGCATGAGCTTTTTCGTTTTTCACTTCAAGAGTGTATTCAACGATAAGCTGTGTTTTTTCGCTGTCACCAGTTTTCGCTAATTCGTTTGTAGCGAATGGGCGTAA
>CAKZOO010000105.1 GCA_937136455.1 uncultured Flavobacteriaceae bacterium
CGGCTGTGGTTTTGAATTTTCAGTGGTAGGCAGGGACAGGAGGCCGGCGGGCAACCCGTCCTCTGGCGCACAGGCGATACCGGAAAAGCCGGGCGGTTCTGTATTGGCAAAGCTATGGGAAGCGATATGGACAAATTGGAAAGGTTGTTGTAAAGCTTCTAGGAGCTGCTTGGCGGTCGCATCTTGGCGCAATAAGATCTGGCTTCCTTCTACTGGCCCCAAGTGGCGGGCTATGGCCTGCACTTCAACAGCAGAGTAGGTGCCGAGCTTCTTCCTGTCCCCCTTGGCTGTGAGCTGGTCGGCTTCGTAGGCTGCCGGATATTGGTGCCTGATGTTTTTTGCAATACCTGCCCCCATTATGCAAAAGCAGTTGCAGCCATGAATGATTACATCAAATCGACCCTTGCCAGCCAGGTCCAAAAGATCTCCTTCGACCTCATTCACGGAAGGAGCTCCTTGATCTGCTCTAGCAGTACCACCCTAGGAGCAACTACTGCCTTGGTGGCACTCATCAGGTTGGTGACGAGCGGCACCAAGAAGATGAACGAAAGGATGACTCCAACTGCCACGGGGAATGGGCTGAGTGGCGGCAATCCCTTTTCAATGACATCCTTTTTCTCTCTCTGCCACATCTTCCACGAAATCACTACGGCGGGAACAATCGTAGCCACCGACGCCACAGCAAAAACGCAGACGTATATTGTCGACTGCCAGAACACCCAGTTGATGTACTCCTGTGCAACAAGCGGAGCCTGCTCAACCACAAACTCTCCTGACGACTCGATCGCATCTAAGTACGACTCGATCCTCTGCTGCACCTTTGCTTTGAACTCAACATCCATCCCTTGATTCCTCTATCAGGTCCAACTTAGTTATCTCAAGTACACCAACCGCCTCAGCGTAGGTTATGTCGTACTCCATCCGCATCCTGTCGATCAGCCGACACAGCTCTTCGCTAAAGTGCTCAACTGCATTACTTGGCTCTTGGTCCACCACAGGCTCCTACTTGTGCTTATACAGGCGATCAAACTCTTCGGTGGTTGCTGGCCGAGGGTGGATCCAAGCCCCGCAAGTACAGTCCTCTCCGCTTGGCGACTCAACATCTCGGCTTGGGTACAACCATTCCCTGCCGCACTCGTCGCACTTGAAGTGTCGAAACCCAGGCCTAGGAACCCGAGGGCTGAAGGCCTGGCCAGCCTCTCCCGGCCTGGCTATGAAAGCACCCTTTAGGTGTGGCGGCACAGAATCACTCATTGCTTAATCCCTGCCTCCCACAGCTCCAGGTCTAACCGCTTCCACCGGACGGCACGCCCGAAGTGGATAGGCTTGGGGGCACGACCACTCTCCACCATTCTTTGCCAGGTACTCTCAGAGATACGGTATCGCTTGATCACTTCTGGCTTTGTCAAAAACTCTACTTCCTTGCTCATGTGCTGCTCCTCAGGTTACGCCACTTGCACAGCTCAGCAGGGCATCTGCGGTAAAAGCACTCGCGGTTGCCCTGTCTAGGTTCGACTGACTTGTGTTCGTCCCAGCTGTCAATCGTGTTCCAGTCGATAACAATCGCCCCGCTTAGCGACTTATTAACAATGAAGTAGCACAGCGGAGGATCCTTCTTTTGCTCTTCAATCTTGTACGATTCGTCCACGGTGATCATTGGGAAGCCGAAGTCTTCGACACTGCAAAAGTCTCGCGAGCTGCCTTTGACCTGCACCTTCCTGCCAACCAGAATGTCGCCCTCGTCCGTGTACTCGTATCTCTCTTCAGGAGTTGGTGTTACCTGGTGAGGAGGGAGTATCACGTGCTGCCTTTTCCGCTGCAGATACATAGCCACGGTAGAGACAGCTGATTGGCTGTTGTTTAAGTCCCGTACAAACTCGGCATAGTCCCTCATGCTTTAGCCTCGAAGTCGCAGGCTGGATGCAGCTCTCCAGTTATCATCACCGCCCACTTAGATCCTGGAGTTAGGACACAAGACTCAATTTGGTACTCGTCGCCAGCACGACAAACAGACATCCCGTGGCTCCATCCAAGGGTGTCTATCTCAGCAGAGTCTCGCTTGCAAACAACACGGCTCTTACTAGGAAACGGCTGTCCGCTCTCGTAAGCTTCCAGCTCAGATACAACATGTGTAAGCTGGCAGTCCACTAGGCCCCTGTTGTCGTTCCACGGCTGAGGAAACAGGATGGCACGTCCGCCTGCATGCCGGTACCTCCAGACGTTCTCGTCCGAGTCATCAATCAACACGCACCCTGACATGGCATTCAGATGTTTATGCTTGCCAATCTGGTAGTCGCCGCTTCCAGGCTCCATAAACCCGTGCTTCTCTAGCCACTGGATTTTCTGGGAGGCACAAGTTGCATCGGAGTTTGGTGCTGTGCAGAAGATGATGTTGTGAGTCTCGCGAAGCTTTGCCAGCAAGTCAGCCGCGTGGTCATAGGGGTCTAGCCCTAGCCACCACTTGCCATCTTTCGTCGGCTCCCACATCTCTTCGTCGGTATACCCATGCGTACGGTGGTAGTCCCAGCAATTAAACTCTTTATGAGTAAACGGCCAACCGTGCGTCTGGATAATGCCACCGATGAAGTTCGCCAGCACACCATCAACATCTAACAAGAGGGTCTTCATTATTTTGGTATCCATGATTAACTGTTTGAGTACGCCGTACGTTACAGCGTGATTTCCTCTTCCCACTCTTCCGGGAACCCAGACGCTCGAACCTTGGCGACGATCCTGGCTGCGTCTTCGAAAGCTGCGCCGTAGGCACCACCTGTAAGGTCTAGAAGCGGGTTGCCCTTGCCCTTGTACTTCTCAGAAAGCTCAAGCAGAAGGTTCTCGACTCTCTCCCAGTCGTCTACCTCAGCATGCTGGATTCTGTCTATCTCTGCGGCGATCAACGCACCAGCTTTTGTCAGGCACCGGATCCTATCGCCAGGCTTCCACCAGCTTTTGTCCCATGGCCACTCCTTTGGCGGAGTTTGCATGGACGGATGGCCGACATTGATCGCTCCATATACATAGCTAAGAGCTGCATCCAGCAGCTGCCCATCGCTGTAGTTCGCGTCCTTTTCAGCAGAGAAGCGATCCTTCTGCCTTTGCCGTTCCTCTTCGATCAGATCAGCACCATTCATACCTACAGCCTTTCCAAATATTCAAGCATCATGACTTCGTTCTTCAGCATCCACCACGTCCGCCAGGTGCGGCGTTTTCTGCGGATGCGTTTAATGCGTTCAACACGCTCGGCTTGCACCATCACTTCGTATCTCATCTGACCCCAGACCTATATGCGATAGGAAACACCCGTGCGTCTCTTCGTTCAGGATCGTAGTCCGTCCATGTCTCGATCTTGTACTTGTAGCGGAGCTTGATTCCCTTAAACAAAAGGTGGGACCGGCTTGTGAACACTGCGTCTTTCTCGTGACACCAGTCTTGCACATGCCAGTTCTTCCTTTCTGGAATCCATTCCCAGATGATCACCTGAGTAAAGTGGCCAGCCATATGGTTGATCTCAACCCTTCCGACTGCCAGCACTCCCTTGCTTCTCCTGCTCATAATTCGTGCATGCCAGTAAGTGTATAGCTAGAGACGTAAGCTGACAATGATGCTTGAGAGCCTGCCGAGAATGCTCTCGACAGCTTGGGCTTGATTCGCAAGCTGCTGGCCAAGCTCTGTTTCTGGTACTGGCTTGGGATCAACTTGATCGACAGCTAGTGGATCTGCTTCTTCAAGAACAGATACCTTCATCAACCTGTCTTCCAGCTCCGAAATCAGGTCGTTTACTCTTGCCATCCCAACCTCTATCGCGTCGGCCTGGCTGGTTATTTCGTTTTCCATTTCTTTTGTCCTTGGTGTCGATAACTGTTGTGATGACGTTTTGTCTAACGATGGCTTTCTTCCCGTCTCCGATGTCGTACCGCCCTTCACCTCCCAGCTCGTTAATGCTTTGAATAGATCTTGGGTTGACGATCTCTCTTCGGATTTCATCTAGGTCAACTCCTCGCACTCGAACAAGGTACTGAAGCATGGCATGTTCGCTGACAACAGGCTCGCCGCTAGCCAGCCTGCTGATCTCGCTTTCAACTTCACTTAGCTCTTTGTCGACTACGCCTTGCCTTCGGCTTAGCGCTACCTTTTCCTCCTTCAGCCGAGAGAGCTCGCTTTGTAGCCTCTTTAGCCTGTGATGTGATGCAGTCATCGCATATCTCGTAGTAAACACCAGACACACCAGAGCAAGATATGCACTCACCATAGTTCTGCCCGGTTAGGTCGAACGGATTCTTCTCCACCCAAATATCAACTTCAACTCCTAGCCTTTCTAGTGTGACCACCTTGGGGCGATGATCAGCAAAGTACAGCGGGACATCCAGCTTCTCACCATTGTCGTGCCCACGTTTCACAACAATGACCTCTCCCAGCGCCTTCCATTTCCCTGGGTCTTCTGTGTAGAGCTCGTAATCAACGGCTATCAAAACGGCACCTCTTCCTGCTCCAGGAGCAGCTTGTTGATCTCTTCAGCACTCAGCTGGTCGCCGCCACCGGCTAGAAAATCAATAGTGTTGCAGACACTACGGGCCCTCACGATAAGCCGCCTGGCCTGGCAAAGATCTCTGCAATTGCACGAATGAGCACAGAGTATCTTGTCTACCAGGTGTTGGTTTTCGACTATGCGTTTGCATAGACCTGGGTGCTCTGCCTCAATGGCTAGCATGGCAGTCTCCTGTATACATATCCCCACTCTCCCGAGCACTTGACCTTGAACATGGGCTTCCAATTGTCAACCTTGAATGAACGCTTGGAGTAAATCCACTTGATACCAACTCCCAGGACACCCTGGTCGTTGAAGATTGGTTCTGTTAGCAATGCCATACGGCCATCTATCCCAATGACGGTGTAGTAGCTTAGCTCGTTTGAAACAAAACTATGGCACCGCACACCATTGGCCAGCGGTATCGGCAAGACCGACTTATCCTTAACAAGCTTCCACACGCCTAAATCCTCTTGTGAAAAAAGAATCTTCCGCTCTTCGTCTTGACCTCGTACAAAAGCCTGAACCCCTCAATCGGAGTGCTCATGTGCAGGCACAGCCATACCGGGCACGCTGAAACCGCCAAGATCTGCCTGGCCTGGCTAAGAGACCCGCAAATGTATGTGACCACAGCCACGCCAGTTGGCCCAGTTTGCACAGCGTGGATTTCAACATTGTCTTCCTTGCAAAAGAACCCAGTCCCAGTGATGAAGGGAGGCCAGTAAATACTTGAATCACTAAGCCACATTGATTCGCTCGCAGAAGAAATACTTGCGGTCAACTACATACCTAACTCGCCAGCCTGGAGGCGGCATGGGCTTGCTGATGCAGACCCAGTCCGTAATGTGGTGAATGTCAAAACGCGGATCCACGGCAATGACTACTGTTCTGTCTCTCTCGCCTGCGAGCACGTACCGACCCTCCCCCTCGTGGATCACTTCTTGCCTGGTAAAAATAGAGGGAACCTCAACCACTGCACACCACCACGTTAAAGCCGTTGTACTTAAAGTGCAGCTGAATGTTCAGCCCCATCCTTTCAGCTGCCTCTTTTCCGAGCACAACATTAGCTCCTCTCGCAAGGACCTCGCGAACAAGAGCTTCCGCCTCAACAGAGTTCTTGGCAATAAAGGAGTGGAACAAAACCTTACCAAACCGAACGCCGTTCGCATGCCTCCCCGCCACCCCGTAAACGCAAGGCTCCCCGTCGCGAATAAAGGGCGGCTTATCAGGCGTGTCGCTCGGATTTACCGGCATGAAACCGCTTGGCCGCTTTGCCATTTGGAACACCCCTTTCTGTTGTCCTGTAGACAACCTTTGTCTCTACCACCCGAGAGATCCTAACACAGCCTTCATCCTGCTCAGCCTTCAAGGTAGCAACCTTGAGATTGCTGAAGCGGGCAAAGGGAACCCACTCGCGATCTACATACCGCTCAGCCAGGTAGAAGTGAGCCACTACTCCAGATCCTTTATGGTGTATCCGAAACGCTCTCCAAGCATATTCCCGACTTCCTTGGAGAACTTCATCGCATCCTTAGGCGGCCTCCCGCTGCCCCGCATGGCATGGATAGAGAGCAGGGCGACTAACGCTGAGATGCACATGCCGTTGGGCTGGTCCCGGAGGACATTGTCCAGTTCGAGCATGAGCTCGGCAACTTCAGCACGCTCATCCTGGAAGTCATCGCTCTTATCAAAAAACTTAAACACCTTTCGCCTCCTTGACGCATAACTCAACGATTTGCATTCCTAGCTTGTACGCCCTTTCGGCGTCCATCTTGCCCAGCCTCATGAACACACACATGTTCGCCAGAGCATTAACCAGCACAAACATGTGCTTGTTGAAGGCTGGATTCTTGTCTGACTCAAAGACTTCCGCCAGCTTGTCAGTCAGCTCCCTGCACTCCTCGAAAGACTCCTGCAACTCCTCTGGGAGCTCCCTGTCTTTCGTAAAGTCAACGCCTTCCCGACCAGCCATAAACTTCTTAAACATTCCCTAACCCTCCTGAAAGTTACGTGCATACCAGAATACCAATCGACAAGGGCGAGGCAAGAAGCAATTGCGGGAATACCAGTAATCGAAATAAGGAAAGCCCCTAAAGGAGGGGTTGCCTCCTGCTGTAGATAGAGACCTGTCCTTCGTCAGTCATGAAGGTAATGTCAGGCTGAAGAGGAAGGCCTGCGGCCAGAATCCTGCCACCATCATCTAACAAAGCACTGATGAGGTCGCGTAGATCCTCGCGAGAGTCAAACAGGAAGCTATGAAAGGTGGCTGTGTGATTATTCAGCAATGCACCCGCAGCAATGTTATTGCCGAGGTAAGCGTAGATATCGGTGCCCAAAAGAAACTCAGGCTTGGGCGGGTGGCCCCAGTCTGTTCCGAATTGGTAGTGGTCTACATAGATCCCGTTCTTAATTGGGCGAGCTGGGTTCAGCTCCGGCAAAAGCATATCTCTTTCCCTGACATAGTTAGGATCCGGGCCACTACTTCCGCATGGAGCTGGCCAGCGGTTTCTGGAGGAACAGCCACCATCCCTCCGTCCTCCAGTATTTTCTCCAGCATCAGCGTCCCATCCCCGATCCTGTCCCAGATAAAACTGCCAAAGACAACCCTGCCATTCAACATCGCCCCAGCAGCAACCCCGGTCTGGTACTTGTAGTAAATTACCTTGCCACGCAGATAGCTAGGCTTGTCCAGCTTCCTGTCGTTTGGAGGACTCACGGAGACTCGGGTTAAGTTCATCGCTTCTTCCTGTAAACAGTCAGCTCATCACCTTCGTGCAGGAACGTCACAACCTCCTCGCAGGCAAGGTCTTCCTGCCTGGCCAGCAGGACCATCCCTCCGTCCTCCAGGATGGCCTGTATGAGCTCCCGAGCCTTGTCGTGGTCCTCGGTACTGCAAGTGTAGAAGATGGCGCCAGAGGGCGTATACACGCCTGCAGCAGAATCCCCCTCGTGGTGGTAGAAGATATCCGCCCCAGTTAGGTAGCTAGGCTTCGGGTTCATAGCCTTGTCGCAGGAAGGACTGATCTTGTCAGCTGGCAAGCCAGTCCGGCGAGCCCAAGACTCTAAGACCGCCCTTTCCATATAGCCCTGCTCAGCAGAGGCACCGAGCTGCTTCACAAGAGCCGCCGTAACAGACTGGTTAATCATCCTTCCCCTCCAGGTTAAACCTAGTCGCAAGCTCCCGTCCTCGGTCTAGGGCAGTCGCAGGCATCGTGCATACCAGTAATCTACACAGACATAGACAGGAGGGCAAGGCGGCAGTCGCAAGCTTCTATCCATACAGCGGACAGTCGCAAGCTTCTATCCACACGGTGGCACCTTATCCGGCCAGAAGGCCTTCGAGGTGCACGGACTCCCGCCCGTGGCACCTTTAGCATTTTCCAAGGGAAAACTGCATGTCCGTACCTAACAAGAGGGGCACGCTTTTCTCTGTGCGGCCTCAGTCGCAAGCTCCTTCAGAGGAAAGACCGCATGCTCGTAGCTCATTAGAGGGGGAGGGAGCGGGTTGGGTAAAAAAACGGGGAGAGGAAGCAAATAGTAGTAGAGGCCCCGAAATGGTCGGTACCCCCCTTACGGCCTAGCCCGAGAATTCCCCTGCCCCAACTCGTTTGCCTGCCAGCACTTACGACGATCCATCCCGATCTTGAACCCCGGTTCAAGTGTTTGAAAAAGCACCAAAAACCATTATTCTTCGTTGTTTTCCCGCGTTCCGCCGCTGCTCCCTTGCTTGCTCGCCGCCGCTCCCCCAGCTGCCGCCCCTCGCCGATCCCAGCCGCCGCCACCCGTCGCACCCGATCCCGCCGACGCATCCGCCACCCGATCCCCAATCGCCCGCCAAACGCACCAGATTGCCGTCTCTCGCGTGTTCTCGCCGATTCTGACTCACCACAGCCACCTGACGCCCGAGGGCCCTACGCTGGACGCTAGCGACCTTCTCGACCTTGCACCCCCACCGGCAGGGTCTCGGCCTGGGGTACTGTCCATATACTAAGTGTCCACCCTAGAAAATCTCTGATTGTGCTCTTATGTGGTATCTGTTGTATCTACTGGTATATGGGTGGGAATGGTGGATTTTGTCGGCCCGAAGTGCCGATCTGGTATTTACGTGCATGTCAGTCAGCCGTAGACTGCCGTGGAGGCCTCCAGCGTGTCGCAGGGGGCAAGTGCTTTTTGGGGAGTGGAGCGAATGAAAAGCGGAGAGTATTGGTATGTCCGACTAGACGAACGGGGCGAAGCGTACAGCAAGCCAAGCGTCTGCCGTTACAACGCAGAAGCAAACACGATCAGCACTATCGGCTGCGGTCTTGATATCGAATACAGCCCAGCCAACTACCGACTAACGCCGATTCAGGAACGCGAGAATTGCGTGGTGTTCATCGGCGAAGATCCCAAGGGCAAGCAGCCCAGTGGCCTACTGCTAAACACGACGACACGCGGCAGAGCCTGGACCGATATAGATCAATTCCGAGTCCAGTGCGATGTGCTCGGTGAGTCGCAGGATATCACTCTGGAGAATCCCGTGGTGAAGGGTGGGCTGATCGTCCAAGTTTACGAGTTGGCCGATAGAGTCCAGACAATCACGGTAGCACTACTGTAAGCCCCGCAACGTCGGGCAGTGTTAGACTGCCTGCCATTGTGCGACTTGCACAGCCGCCTAGGCGGTTTCCGATCTTTTACAAACTGGTAGGAAGCAATGACAAGCAACGTAGATGTTGCTGCGCTGCTGTTCGTCCGTCGTTTCGATGACGATGTGCGGGAAGTGGATCGCAGGGAGTGGGAAGCGGATGCAATCCAAGACGCATTGTTGTGCGCTTGGGAGGAAACAGTCCGGCGACTAGATAGCGGGAGCGATCCTGCGGAAGTTGTCCTAGCTGTTTCGGTCCGGAACGAACGCGGCAAGTATCGGCGACCCTTTAGGCGTCGTGGCCTGCCATCGGACCGAACGCACCCAGTAGAGCTGCTAGAGCTACTAGACGACGACGATAAAAAGCTAGCCGACTTAGCCTTACGAGGCGCAAGTGCTGGCATGATATCTCGACGCACTAAGTGGCCTGAGTATCTCTGCTCTGACTCCCAAGTTTGGCAATCGGTAGACAAGCTGATTCTATTGGCTTGGCTACGAATGCAAGTATTAGATACGACCGATGGGATTTATTCCCTGGCGATCTTTACAAGCATCCGAGCGCCGAAAGCGTGCAATCACTCCCCGCTATTGATCAGCAGGAGCGACGCGGAAGCATGCGCAGCAACAACAATTGACGCTACAGACTTTGTAGCAGTAGGCGAGTAAGTAGCTAGCTACTGACGCCAAACCTTATTTTGATCCGCCCATATATGTGGGCACAATTGGGAGAAGATGAAATGATCGTTGCGAAAGAACTGGTTGACGTAATTGGCCTAAGTGAAGGCGAAGCTGAGCGACTAGCTAAGAGCGACAAAGCGGAGCGTATCACGGCTGCAATCAACGCAGTTAAGAAGCAACCCGCCTTGCGTGACTCTCAAGCGGAAGCAATGCGAGCCCTGCTAGGTCCGGCACCAGCAGCCAGGGCAGTAGCGCCGCCACCGGCGGCAAAACGCCCGGAATACTGGCTCGACCTTAACGGCCAGGTATCGGGTCCGCTGACTGAAGCGGAAGCCATGATTGATTCCGCTAAGGCTGGGGCTTTGCTTTGCATTGTTGGGCGAGAAAGCGAAGGCTGGAAACAGCCCGGCGAGCTTTTCAAGCGTAAGGCCTCTCGGTCTGGCACCAAAGCTAAGACCGGGAAGGCTGTCTGGCTGAACCACGCCGAGGGACACCAGTTCTCGAAAGCAGAGCCGCCAGAAGTCGACGACCGGAAGAATCCGCCTATCTGGCCTTTTTCGGTGGGAACTTCGAAGGGTGGGGATGCTATTTACCTTCAAGCTGGCCCAAACCCTGGCGCAGTCCTGAAGTTTGGCACCACGGCAGATAGCTGGCGGGCACTACTCACCAGCGAAGCCAATCGCGAGGCATTCCTAGCCAAGCTAGACACGATGGAGCAGGCCGCAAAAGCAGCCTATGCCAAAGAAAACGCCTAGAGACTTACCCCCGCTGATCCCAGGATTGGCGGGGGCTTTTATTCTAGGCCCATCGGCGTATGTGCAACGCATAGACCTGCTACAGACACGCATAGAGCTACTACAGACAGAGGAGGAAGGATGGATTACTTAGGAGTGTCAGCATCCGGCTACTACGCCAGGCTTTGCATGGTGCCGTCCAACATTGTCGGCCAAGATGAATTTGCCGAAATGCTGTACACAAAATCTAGGTATGGTCGGGAATCGCTAGACAAAAGGATGAAGAGCATCAGAGGCTACGAACAACCGAATGAAACCATATCCTACGTTCGCAAAGAGATTCGGCGGAAGGCTTACGAGATCGGTCTTGACCGCCGACAGGCTAAGGCACTTTGTGACGCTGCTGCCCCTAAGGCACGGAATCGAAGGACGGGCAGAAAGCATAGGCTGGGAGAAAAGCCTTACAGAAAGGGCAATTAGACGCACGCAGCCGGGGTTCTAAGTTTGATAGTCGCGTTTGATAGTGGGGTCGCCGCCGACGGGGTGGGGCCGCCGCCGGTCGCCGAGCCAACCCGAACAACGTACTTAACTAGGGGTTAAAGCATGTCTCATATTAAGTTCATTAACCGTGAAATTGAGATCGACTGCTCTGACTCTAAGCCTAAGGCTAACTTTGTCCCTTTTGTATCAGCCGCAGGCGTGAAGAAAGAGATGAAGGATGGGTACAAGCACATTGCTTCTAGAACACTCAAGTACGCCCAGGCTAGGCTAGAAGTGGGGCCTTTTACCTTCACTGCTAATCCTGAGTGCCTGGGTGCGTGGAAGAGACAAGACACTAAGACAGAATACTCGCTCCCGCAGCTGGAGCATGCTATCCGACACCACTTGGGTAGCATGAAGGCCCGCGAGATCATGCGAGAGATCAACTGGATCAGGGATCCTAAGCCTACAGCTACTAAAGAAACACCGATCAACCCATTCAATGGGGTTAGACACACAGCGAAACAAGCTCTTGCTTCCGGGCGTGGGATGCTCTTTCGGAATGATGACAGAGAGTTCTTCATGTCTGACAAGCCAATCACTAACTCTAAGATACTCTCTAAGCTTGCCAAGGCAGGCTGGTGGGTAAGCAAGGTAAAGGGCAGCTAAATGGCCAACAACTACTGTGCATCTGCCACGTGGGTGGATGTCCCAAAGGAGAAGATCAAGCTAGCAGAAAAGGCTGTTGAGTCAGCCAAGGCGAAGATTGCTGAAACCTTGGCCAGCCAAGGGCCGGATGCTGAGACAAGCCTTGAGATCGAAGTTCTCGACACAGACTCTGAGTCAGGTGTCTGGATTGGACAGGATGAATACTTTGATCCTGATCAAGCTGAGATCCTCATCCGGGAAATAGTAGAGCTGCTGGAGCTAGAGGGCTTGTTCTCCTGTTCGTGGGCAGGCTACTGCAGCAAGCTAAGGACAGGTGAGTTTGGTGGAGGTGCTTTTGCCCTCTCCAAAGGCGTTGACACTGTCTGGATAGAGCCAGAACAGGAAGCCAGGATCCAGCTTAAGGCGGGGAATGACAAGCAGGGAGCCTGAGATGCGTAATGGAGCTGCCGCTTTAATCAGCAGTGCTTTTGACTGGGAGCTGACACCAGAAGGAGACGAATGGTGGTCAGGAGTTTACCGCCAAAGTGTTGCAATGACACCCAGAGGTGTTGTAGCCAGAAATCTAAGCGAAGCGATACAAGTTACACGACAGCTCTCAAAAGCTGCATTGAAGCGGAAGGATTACAGATTGGTGTTCGCTATGTTCAGAATTCGATCTGCCTGCCGAGAGGCTAAGAAGGATGGCGTGCAGCGGTTTGAAATGTCAGAGCTCGCACCTCACATAAATGCTGGGTCACTAGACACGGCTGAAGGATCCAGGTTCATCCGCAAGCTAGTAGAGCTTATGTAGTTGATCTGTCTGAAACTGCTTAACGAACATCCATCGCTACTGGTATGCGAGTGATTACCAGACAAGAGACAGGTGCTGGCCCTGCTCTTGTGAAAGAAGCCCAGCACACCGAAAGGTGAGAGTAACCGCACTAGAACTCAACTCCCCTAGTGCGGCCTCTCTTGGCTTTTAGGAGATGGCTATGAAAATTCCACATGAAGTAGCAAAGGTTGTATCAGACAGCCTTCGCTGGTCAGAGTCGCCAGAGGGAGACGCCTGGTGGCGATCTTTTGCCGAACATGGCTCTGGATCAAGACCAATGCCACTCGCCTATTGCATGGCCCAGGCCCAATCGCTGAAAGCTATTGCTAAGTCAACTGGCAGTTTGAAGCTCAGATACGCTGCTTTTAGAGTCAAATGCATTGCCAAAGAAAGGGCCAAGCTTGGCATGCATGTTCGCAGATCAAGAAGGCGTAGTGATGAGTACAGGGCAACAGAGTTGGCGGGATCATTCCAGACGGAAAAAGGAAGACGCTTCCTTAGGGTGGCGTTAAACCAGATGGAGGTCCTGCCATGATGTCGCTCTACTCAATACTTAACGAATGCTTCGACTGGGATCGAACGCCAGAAGGGTATGAATGGTGGAAATCCTCAAACGACAGTGTGGACGGCGATGGCAGCCTGGACAACTACAGCCTTCAGGAGCTGATTGATGCAACCAGGGAGTACTCTCTCCATGCCAAAGACCTAGGTCACTACCGACTGGTGTATGCATTGTTTCGTATCAGGAGAGTGTACAAGGCTGCGATTCGAGATGATCTAAAGGAGATCAGCTGGCACCTCATAAACAAGTCTAAGCATCTGGGTGCTGGGCACTGGGACACCAAGCACGGCAGAAGGTACATGAAGGCCTTGTTGGAGCGATTCGATGAGAGCTAGTGAAGTGGTTTCGGACCTCGTGATTTGGGGCGAAACGCCAGAAGGGTATGAATGGTGGAGCAAGCTTCACAGCAGGCTAACCTATCGGATTGCCGATTCTCGCACCAAAAGCGGACTGATCCAGATTACTTGCATATTGCAGAAGCAAGCCATTGAGGATGGGGATCTTAAGCTAGCTTACGCCATGCTCCGGGCCAGGAGAGCAGCACGCAGAGGCAGTTCTACCAAGAGTGGGCACTGGTCAACCCGATGGGGGAAAGTCTACTTACACATACTGATGAAGCGTGCCTAGGAGAGACATCTCCCAGGGTGTGGCTGGTGCCTGCAAGCCTTGTTCGATTCCTGGCAACGCCCTTTTGAAATGAAGGATGAATGACACGAAAACCATTGGAGAAACCAATGCTCGAACACAAACTTGATGTGACCTGCCCTCAGTGCGGGCTGGAAGGAGAGCTTAAGATCGAAGCTGATCTTGGCGAAGGCGTGGAGGAGTGCATCAGATCCTTAGTAGAGATCCAAAGGTTCCCAGAGCAGACGCGCAAGCACAGAGCGTGGGCTTGGGATGCACTTAATGCCTTGAGCCCTGAGATAGCCAAGCTAGCTGCAGAGGACCCACAAAAAGCGTTCGATGAGGTGATGGAGTAATGGCTTATTGCAGATTCAGCTCGGATGACTTTAAGTCTGATGTGTACGTCTACTACGGAGAGAACGGCTTCAACATCTACGTCTCTAGCAGAAGGCTGGACATCGAGGACGTTGGGCCCAAGGTAGACCTAGCGGACACAAAAGCGTTCGTTGCTCGACATAAACGACTTATGGAGGCTGCCGCAAAGGCGGATAGCAAGCCTATCGAGCACCCAGATGCTGGAGAATGCTTTGTATTCCACACTCCCATGCAGGCGATGAACAAGCTGCTGGAGCTGAAGGATGCTGGCTTTCGAATTCCAGATGCAGCAATCGCTGGGCTTAAGGCAGAAGTGGCTGAATGGATCGAGGTGCTAGACCCAAGGAGTGGGGAATGTGCAAGGAATGCGGAGACACCGGAGTGATCTTTGGTGGAACAATGATGATCGACTGTCCGTGCGATGACCAAACGTGTCATGACCACGGAGACAATTACTGGTATGCAAGGGAGAGTACCAATGATCAAGATGAAGATGATGCTGATCGACGGAGATTGGTACCTGTACACACAGGAGAAAGACGGTTTCGAAGAAATCAACACGCTGTGCACTGAGGGCGTAAGAGAGTTCATTCCCGAAGGCATTGAGATAGATCTGGAACTTCGCCTTCGCAAGCCTAAGCCCAAAAAGGGCTGGAGCGTGCTGGAGATCCAACACAAACAAGAAGAAGAACTCGAGGAAAAGAAGGTGAAGGAGTGGTTTTCTAGCCGAGATGGCGATGATAACTTCGAAACCCAAACCTACTACAGGAAAGTCTGCAAGGACATCTGCTTAATAAACGGAGTGGAGGAAGACACAGAAACCATTGGAACCATCCTTAGTGACTTGGGAGTGAGTGGTGGTAGCTGCTGGGTGCTGTATCGAAAGGTGGCATGATGAAAGCACCGCATGCTGGAGAATTCATTGACAACTCGCTGATTTGGCAGGACTCGCCGGAGGGTCAACACTGGTGGCAAGCTGCTGCAGACCAGTTCGAGTTCGGCCATCTTCCTGAAGGCAAAAGGGAGCGTCTTCGCATGGCGAGGCAGGTCTCGCTGTACGGCAAGTTTACTAACAGGCCGAAGCTCCGGTACGTCGGCTTCAGGCTGAAGTGTATTCACAAATATGGATACGAGGACGCTGGTTCAATTCGCACACCCCAGGGCAGAAGGTACTTACGGGTGGCCCTGGAAACTCTATGGGAGAATGATGATGTTTAAGGTTTACACCGCTGAGAACAACGAAGAGGAAGTGAAGGAAAAGCTGGGCAAGGTCCTTGCTATTCTGCAGACCATGCCTCTTGCAAACGCGATGGCATTGATCATGTCCATCTTCTCGACGACACTGCAGCTAGATGACCAGTGCCAGGAGGAAATGCGGGAGTCCATCAAGAGGTCAGGCGAACGACGCGGAGGAAACAATGAGCAAGCCAATTGACGAGGCAGAGATCGCAAGCGTAATCAACAAGCTATCCGACCGCATATCTGCTGAACGCAAGAGTGAACAACCCTATGAGGATATGTTCAAAGCAAGCGAGGGCGGCATTCGCACGCTATTGAGTAAGGCCGACATGGAGATCACTCGGGTCCTCTTGAGCTGCTTTGATGTCATTAAGGAACGCTTCGAGGTTAACGATGCGAATCAGCTTTGGTCAGACCTGAAGCTTCTTCCTCACATGATGAGAGAAACGCGGAGAGACATCAGCGAGACAGAAGGATCTTGCTGTGAAGCAGATAAGACACGCGAGATTGTCGCTCAACACTTCTTGCAGTACTTAACGAAAAAGGACGCTTAAATTCTTGCATACCAGTTGACTGGCTTGCAAGTAATTGTAACATATTCCCCCGGAGGGAAACATGACCGAAGAACTGCATCAGGGAGCTCGCGAGTACTGCAAGCTAGCGAAAGCTGGAGACGAACGAGCGATGGCCGACTTGTTTGAGAGGCTGGCAAACAAGTACGGATACAACAGTACCAGTCGGGAGATTGAGTTTTGTATATCGTCATTAAAGGAGACCTTTCCGCAGGGCACACCTTTCACGGTCCGTTCGAGGACCAGGTAAAGGCTGGCGAGTGGTGCAACAAAGAGCACTCGGCAATGCGGGCAAGCGGATGCGATGGCACGATCATGATGGCAATCGCTAGCCTTGATGAGCCGGACGAGCAGACGCAAGAGCCAGAGTTTGATCCAGGTGCTTTCTACGGCAGGTTCACAACAGAGGAGGGTGACGAGTGAAAGCCAGCTTTCCACCACACTCCTTAGTCCAGTGGAAGGGTGGCCCTGAGCCGCTGGACAAGCTCGCTCAGTTTGTGCAAGACAACAAGCTTGTCTGCACTGGCTGGGGCCCGCACAAAGACGGGTTCTTTAAGTTCATGGTTGGAGGCAAGTCTTTCAACCGTGAAGTCGTCGACAGCCTAAGGGACTCTCTCCCTGAGGCCGTTGTCACCAGTATTTTTCATCCTCTTGGGGACGTGGAACCTAAGGCCATCACCAAGTACATACTTGTTGACTTGCACCGCTTTGGTGCAATGAAACATGGGTACCTGAAAGAGGGCGACTGGGTTGACGACCCTCGCGAGGCAACGCTCATGTCGAAGGAAGGCTGCAACATGACAGCTGACGCCTACGGTGCTGAGCGTCGGCTTGGCATTCCGTACTCTATGCCTGTGGAGGTGTACTTATGACTCAAACAATTTCTGTCGACTCTTTGGCGGCGATGACACCAATAGACACAGATGGCAACGGGTTCATTCTCGGAGGCGATGGCTATTACGGGAGCAATGGGCATCACGTCGGCTACTGGGGTGATGCCAAGAGGTTCTCAACAGAGGAAGAGGCAGCCCAGGAAAGGGTGAAGCAGCTCTCCAATCTTGGGTGGGATGCTGAGCAACACGATCGTGCCATGGAAAGCAGCGGCAAGGTCATGAAGAACGGAAAGGATTGGGTTGTGTGCAACGGCATCGGTGGATTTATGGCCCTCCCTCGAAACGATTGGGTTGTAGCCACAGCCAAGAGCATACACAGGTTTCGGTATAAGTACAGAGCCGAAGCCGCCCTCCGAGACTGGAGAAAGCAGAGGGGCGTTGGCCCTCTGCAAGAACTTTGCTGGGCCGCACAGGAAGTGTGCAAGTCCAACAAAGGTGATGAGTTCACCGCCTTGAAAGAGGCAGTGAAAGCTGTCGAAGTGTTACTGTAAGTTCTGTTTGTCGCACATTACGTGCATACGAGTAATTGTTTCCAACAGGGGAAAACGAGATGAGTATCAAGAATCTGTTCAACGAAGTTAACGCCAACCTGATCGACCGTAGCGACGAGGTTCGTGCAGCTATCCGTGCTGCCGTGGCTCGCGAGCACCTGCTTCTGGTGGGACCGCCCGGTACTGCCAAGAGCATGCTGTGTAATGCACTGGCGGCTGCCATCGGCTGCCGGGTGTTCACCACAGCAGTCGACCCTCACACTGAGCCAGAACACATCTTTGGCCCAGAGTCCTTCCGCTCTCGGATGGAGGACAAGCTTGAGAAGTGCACGGATGGGTACGCTGCAGATGCAGAGCTCGTCTTCCTGGACGAGATCTTCAAGGCTTCCAAGGCTACTCGTAGCCACCTGCTCCCGTTCATGCAGGAGCGTGTCTACTTCAATGGCTCGGTGAAGATGAGTACGCCTTTGCGTACTCTGATTGCCGCGTCCAATGAGATCCCGGACGACCACGCAGATGCTGTGTACGACCGCTTCCTTATCCGCCGCTTTGTGGATCCTGTCCACCCTTCGCGGCTGAAGGAGCTGCTGTTTGGCATCCAGGGTGCCACGTCCACTGTCTCCACGATTACAGAGTGGGACCAGGCTCACGAAGAGAGTCGACAGATCCCAGTCTCCGATGAAGTGAAGGATGTGTTCGAGGATCTGGTGGCCGAGCTGAATGCGAAGAAGATTCGGCCTGGTGACCGACGCCTGCGTAAGTCCATCGGAGTCTTGCAGGCTGAGGCTTGGCTGCAAGGTGACAGTGAGGTGACCACTGCCCACCTTGAGTGCCTGGGTGATGTTCTGTGGATCAACCCAGAAGAGCGTAAGCAGTCGCAAGACATTGTGCTCAAGCACAGCGACCCCGTCTCTGCTAAGGCAGTGTCTCTTGAGGAATCTCTCAACGACATTGTGACTCGGCTTGGCGGTAGCACGGATGAGTCTGACGCAACGGAGGCGCTTGGAAAGATGAAGTCGCTCATGCAGCAGGCTCAGTCCCTGCCAACGTCTGAGCGACAAGCCGAGCTGGTCAAGAAAGTTGTTGAGCAGCAGAAGAGACTCAAGGCTTCGATCATGGGAATCGACCCTGACAAGATCCAAGAGATCATCGACATCGGCACCTAGTATCCGCTCCCCTGTTGCGGCGTGGGGGAGTT
>CAKZOO010000106.1 GCA_937136455.1 uncultured Flavobacteriaceae bacterium
AGACAAAGGGAGAATGAACGGGTATGTTCTGTTAGGTATTTCTACTAATTGTATTTTTAATGCTTTGCTGTGAGAATGTAAGAAATAAATCGATTGGAGAATTATATGAGTAATATTAAAAGGATCTTTATTTTAGGGCATCCAGGAGCTGGTAAAGGGCTTTTCGCTCAATCTATTGCTAAAGTAGTTGGGTGGACTTTTATTAATGCAGATTTAGAACTGGAGCATAAGCTAGGGTGCCCTATTGAGACTATTATTGGGCTAGAGGGTTTGAATGAATATAACAAAACTCAATTTAAGCTAATCAAAAAGCTTCAAGAAAAGCAGCATATTGTTATCGCAACTGATGGACCAATATTAAATAATCCAAAAACCTTTGAAGCATTTTCTTCTAGTAATGATTTGCTGGTGTATTTAGCAACATCAACTGACACTCAGCTTGATAGAAGCAAAAGAAGTGCTTCTCATTTATTATTAGGTTCACTGGAGGCGCTATATGATAAATTGCACCAACTTAGAGATGAAAGTTTTAAAAAATATTGCCATTTAATTATTGACGGTAATCATAGTGATATTGACTACCAAGTAAAACAAGTAATTGATAAAGCTGAAATTGACAAGCTAGATGATGAAAATATTTTAACAGAAAAGGATTAGAGTATCAACACATGAGCAAAATTTAGACTTGCAACTTGATGAGTTAAAAAAAGCAGGTTGTGACGAGATCATCACGGATAAAGTTAGTGGTTCAGTTTCTGAAAGACCTGGCCTAGAAAGAGTTGATAATAAATTACGCAAAGGTGACACCCTGGTTGTTTGGAGATTAGATCGGCTTGGACGTTCTCTAAGACATTTGATCAGCTATGTCAGTGCTCTTGAAGAAAAAGGAATTGCTTTTCATAGCATCAGTGAGTCAATCAATACTGAAACACCGTCAGGTAAATTTATGTTTCATGTCTTTGGAGCCTTGTCTGAGTTTGAGCGCAATTTAATCAAAGAGAGAACTCGAGCAGGTCTTGAAGCAGCAAGAGCAAGAGGTCGACAAGGTGGCCGTCCAGCCAAGCTTAATGCTGAGCAAATTGCTTTAGCTAAAACGCTTTACTCCAATAAAAAGCATTCAATTGACGCAATTTGCAAGATGATTGGCGTTGGAAAGACTACATTGTATAAATATATTAATCAGTAAATAATATTTAGAACTAGCAAAAAAAATGACTATGGTTTTTAAACTAGTAAACAATCTGGTGAAATGGTAGAGGGAATCTATGTCTTTAAAATTTATAGAAACTGAGGTATTACGGTTTTTGACATCTCCAGAAGCTGAAGTCTTAGTTATTCGGGGTGATTGGGGGGTAGGAAAAACATATTTCTGGAAGAAATATTTTAAAAATAATCACCAAAAATCAGTATTACCAAGTTATGGGTACATATCCCTATTTGGAATAAATAATTTGAATGACTTTAAGTCCGCTATCTTTTGCGAGCTAGAATATGGCGGAAATGGTGATCCCATGTCAATGCTTTTATGGGTACAAAAAACTAAAAAACTTTGGAAAGAAGGTAAGTGTAAGGAGTGGTTGCATAATTTTGGGAGACCACTAAAAAAAATAATTCATTTTTTTAAAAGTGTTTTTAGGAAGTTATATTTTATTAATACGCAGGAAGTGATTAGGTATTTGTCGTTTAAATTTATAAAAAACTCAACAATTTGTATCGATGATTTTGACAGAATAGGTAATGGGTTAGCTATACGAGATGTTATGGGGTTAATTTCATTCTTAAAAGAGGAGAATAACTGCAAGTTTATTTTGATTCTTAATGATAAGGAGTTGCAGGATAATTCTGATGAATATAAAAAATTGATTGATAAAGTTGTGGATTCTGAAATTTTTTTTAAAATTACCCCTGTTGAAGCGCTTGAGATGATAATTGCTAAAGATGATACTTTATACAGTGAATTGAAACAGTGGGTTATAAAACTAGAAATCAACAATATTAGAGTTTTAAAAAAACTTGAGCGTTTAGCAAGAGAGTTACATAAGCAATTAATTAATTATGACTCAAAGGTTCTTTATCAAGCAATGCAAACGTTATCTCTTTTTGTATCATCTTATTATTCCAAGCAAGATGAAAAGATTCCTAAATTCGATGATTTAAAGATAAAATATGCTGATATTTTATCTATACATGATAAAGAGAATGATAAGTTAAAAAAATGGAATGTTTTTTTAAAGGAGTATGGCTTTTCTTATACTGATTCCTTCGATCTTATTATTGCAAATGGTGTTGAGCAAGGCTATTTCAATAATGTTTTGTTAGACCAGGAAGCTAAAGAGCTAAACAGAAAAATTAAGATAAACCAGTCAAAAGAAAACGTTTGGAAAGCATGGGAACCATTTTTCTCTTCTTTTCAAGATAATGTTAATGAAGTGGTTTGTTCATTAAAAAAAGGTTTTTATAATAACTATTTATTTGTTGACCCCATTAACCTTTCAAATGCAACTTATGTACTCAGGAATATAGGTCAAGAAGATTTGGCTGATGAAATGATTTCCTTTTATATAGAAAATAGGCGTATGGAAAAAGGATTATTTTCAATCAAAGAAAGCTCATTTTTTTCTTATATTAAAGATTCTGTAGTCATTGATAGGTTTCAAGAAATAGCTGACGAACAACAGGATGAAAAGAAGCCTTTGAGGGATATTGTGAAAAGTATTGCAGAATCTAATAGTTGGAGCACACAAGATATAGATGACTTGGCTAGTACATCATCAGATGATTATTATAATTTTTTTGAGAACATTACAGATGAAGATTTGCAGCGTATGGTCAATGGGTTGCTTAAATTTGGAAATACAAGCAATGAAAGTGAAAGTCATAAAACCATCTACAATTCTGTGTTAGAGGCACTGAAAAAACTAGGGAAGCTTAGTTCATTAAATGCTATTCGAGTTGCTAATTATGGGATAGAAATTGATTGAAAAATGTAATATTTTAATAACTTTGAAAATATGGACAGATGTTACACATTCTCTAGAGCGCTACTTTTAATTACAGCCAGTATGACTACCTATTTTATTGGGTGTTATTTCTACAAGCAATATTGTTCGATTATCTGCTTTTTTGAAAGAGTAGTTTCATTATTTCCAGCCCTGTTACATTCAATTGCTTCAGCAGCATAGTCATAAATAGTAGAAAATACGACCTTTTTATGAACACAAGCAAGGCGCGCTTGTAGCTCATACATGCCATCTCACTCATATTCTTCTGGTAGTCGTTGTTTTCGCTCTGTAGCCAGAGCAAACTGCACGATTATTCGCATTTACCCTGAAATACTGTGACTTATGAAATGCATTAAATCTCTAATCTATCAGGTCGTAGTAAAATCTATAGGGGGGATGCTTGTTCTATACTTATAATTTAAATTGATTCCACAAATGCATTACCCCAACGAAATAAAATATATCCTATTCCAACATCTTCAAAATATATGATGTAGTTAACATTTGGATATGAATAGTTTTTGATTATTCTGGTGTCAAAAGTCGCGCAATTGTCCGAATCAGAATAGCTACTTTTATTAAAGCATTGAGAAGTATTATAATATTTTTGCGTTCCAAGCGAAGAGTCCATACTTTTCAATCCTACAATTGATGCTATTTTGTAATTACCAGGCTTGTTTTCATAAGCGGGTAATTGTATAGGATTTACAACGTGTAAATTGGCAGGAATATTAAATTTATTTTCATCTGAACTACAAATATAATCACCATCATATTCGTAGTTGCATAAGACATAGGAAACTTCTATGGCGTAGTTTGTTTTATTTACAAAGTAGAAATTGGAAGCAGATCCTATAACTGGGAATAAAATATAAAATGAAAATACTATAACTTTCAAATGGTTAAACATAATAATTAAATATCCAATTGCTATGGTTCAGATTAAGTATAGGACATTAATTGATTGCACATTACCGATGTTCCAAAAACTAATAGTTTTGGGACGGGCTATT
Source organism: uncultured Flavobacteriaceae bacterium (assembly GCA_937136455.1). Lineage (GTDB taxonomy): Bacteria > Bacteroidota > Bacteroidia > Flavobacteriales > Flavobacteriaceae > MAG-120531. The sequence goes on from CAKZOO010000106.1 coordinate 4,016, forward strand.
GTGATTTCAATATTTTTAACTCTGCTTCAAGCGCTGCAATCTTGATCTCAGCTTTATGCCTGCATTCTCTTTCTTTCTCTAGGACTGCTTGCATGATCTTCATTTCATCAGTTGCTCTCTGCTCTCTATCACTTGCAACAGCAAGCTGCTTGTCCTTGCTTTCAATCGATGCTCGGTACCCCTCTCGATCGTCAGCAGATCGAACTTCAAGGCTATCGATTTCGTCATTTAGGCTTGCGATGGTTTCATTCAGTTCATCAATAGTTGTTTTTAGCTTTGAGTTTGTATTCTCATTTTCTTTTCGAATTAAGCCAACAAGCTGCTGCCC
>CAKZOO010000107.1 GCA_937136455.1 uncultured Flavobacteriaceae bacterium
AGGTCCCAAGGGTTGGGCTGTTCGCCCATTAAAGTGGCACGCGAGCTGGGTTCAGAACGTCGTGAGACAGTTCGGTCTCTATCTACTGCGGGCGTTAGAAATTTGAGTGGATCTGACTCTAGTACGAGAGGACCGAGTTGGACTGACCTCTGGTGCACCAGTTGTTCCGCCAGGAGCATCGCTGGGTAGCTATGTCGGGATGGGATAAGCGCTGAAAGCATATAAGCGCGAAACCCGCCACAAGATGAGATTTCTTTAAAGGGTCGTGGGAGATGACCACGTTGATAGGCTATAGGTGTAAGCGCAGTAATGTGTTAGCCGAGTAGTACTAATAGCCCATAGGCTTGCGCAACGACTGCTCCCCTTCGGGGGAGCGTCCAACCTTTTTTAACTAAATGAGTACTAATGAGTACTACGATTAATAACTCGCTCTTTTGTAAAACAATTTTCAATGTGTTAAGATATTGATTAGTTACCAGTAACTAATCGCCGATTTAAGGTGATTATTGCGATGAGGCCCACCCTTACCCATATCGAACAAGGAAGTTAAGCTCATCAGCGCCGATGGTACTGCTATACCAAGTGGGAGAGTAGGTCGTCGCCTTTTTTTGAAACCCCGTCTATTTATTTAGATGGGGTTTTTTTATGCAGCAAATTGAAGTTTTTTCTATTAATCATCAATCTGCAATACAAATTGAACTTCATACACTTGTGAATGATTACTAATTAGAAAAACTTTTTTATTTTCAAAGTATACAATTAGTGAGTTTAGATTGATATCAGAACTACTTAAATTTTCAAACCTATTATACTTCTTATAGTATGCATTATTGATTTCTTTCTTGTGTTTTCTAATATAATCGCTAAATAAAATTGGGATAATTGAATTTCCGCTTACAGTATTTTTAAGAGTTTTTAAAATGACGTTTTCAGAAGAACCTTTCTTAGATATTATGGAGTCATTAATGATATAAGATTTTTTTTCATTTTTTATACTCACGAAATATTTTATATCGAATTTAAAATATAGAGTATAATTGATCACTTTATTATTATCCTGGCTTTACCATGAAAATAAATAATTACAAATATTAAGAATAAGTAGTTGATTTAAGAGTTTTGAACAAATATTTTTATTATTGATCTTGAAATAGATGTTACATATAATTGAGCCATTGCTAGATGTTGTAAGATGTTGTTCTCAATAATTATTATTCTAAGGAGTATGAGTCAATTGAAACTTTGTAAAAAAGTGAATTTTTACTATCTACTAATATGATTACTTTGTTTTTATGGATTTTATAGAATAGACTAATATTGAATTTAGATTCTAATTTTGATTTGGTTAGATACTTTCCAGATCTTGTCCTAATATAATTTTTAAAATTGAGTAAAGATTTATTGTTTGTTGCATTATAAGTATTATCAATTCTAAAAACAAATGCACCTTTATAAGGCATAAGTGTATCTAACGGTTCGAAGAATCTAAAATCGTTATTAAATGACCTATATTTTAAATATGTATTGTCTAGGTCAAAATATAGAGTGTCTTTTGTTGATTGAGCTGAAATTAAATCAAATATTAGGAGTGTTAAAATTAAAATAGATGTTTTCATAATTTAATCAGTTTTGCAAATAATATCATTATCTAAATTATTTGAATATTCTCTGTATATTTCATCATATGTTGCAACAACTTGATCAGGATTGATCCAATAGGAAGATGCTTCTTCTTTGGACCATTTTAATACTTTAGTTGTATCGTATTTTTCAATTCTTTTTACGATTTGAGGCAGGTTATTAGCATTACTAATCAGAAGATTGTAGTTTCCCTTTTCGGTTATAGTAATAATTTCAAAGTCATTAGCGTTGTCATTAAAAAATTCAGAATCTTTCTCACGACATGATTGTAAGGGCAAGAAATAGAAAGGAGAAACCAATTTTGATGATGGAAGATTTCATGATAGAATAGTTGTTTTCTATCAAGTTATGAGCTTTTATTGTTTGTTGTTAGATTATTCGATGAACTGCATATAATTATAAGTGAATGTAGAATATGAGATTAGAATCCAAAATAATTATAATAATATTGGAATTAAATCCAATAAATTAATATATTTGTATAATATGTTGATTATTAGAAAAATACATGCGGATATATTAAATCATTTTCATAAGGGAAAGGCCATTTTGATTGAAGGTCCTAGGCAAGTTGGAAAATCTACTCTAATTATAAGTATATTAGAAGGTAAAGAATTTATTCATTTAGATGGAGATGATATTAATGACAGATTAATTCTAGAAAGAATTAATACTCGTGAATTAAGAAAACTAATTGGCTCAAAAAAGATTGTTTTTATAGATGAAATTCAACGAATTCAAAACATAGGCTTAACAATCAAAATAATAGTCGATCAACTAAAAGACATACAAGTTATAGCTTCCGGTTCTTCTGCATATGAGTTGAACTCTATAACCCAGGAATCATTAACTGGTCGGAAATGGGAGTATAAATTATTGCCAATATCTTGGGGGGAATATGAAAATTATGTTGGTTATAGAGACAGTCTTAGTCTGCTCGATCACCGAGTTGTTCATGGGATGTATCCGGAAGTCATTACCTCAACAAATCAAGAAATAGATCGACTGTATTTTTTAAAGAATAGTTTTTTATACAAAGATATTTTAGCTTTTGAAGGAGTAAAGAAACCTGATAAATTAGAACTTTTAGTTAGAGCTTTAGCATATCAAATAGGGTCTGAAGTAAATTACAATGAATTGTCAAATTCAATAGGTATCGATTATAAAAGTGTTGAAAAATACATTGATTTACTCGAAAAGTCTTATGTGGTATTTAGGTTGCCAAGTTTTAAAATGAATCTTAGAAATGAGTTGAAAAAATCAAGAAAAATATATTTCTATGATAATGGTATTAGAAATGCAATCATAGGTGATTTTTCTGTTTTATCTAGCAGGCAAGATCGTGGTGCATTATGGGAGAATTTTTTAGTGAGTGAGCGTATTAAAAAAATTGAATACGATATGACATTCGCTCGATCATATTTTTGGAGAACTACTCAAAAACAAGAAATAGATTATGTTGAACATTCTGTGATGAATGAATTGAGTGCTTATGAATTTAAATACAATCCAAAATCAAAAGCTAAAATCACTAAGGTTTTTGAAAATGCTTACAATGTAAAACCAAAAGTTATCACTAAAGATAATTTTAGGGAATTTCTAATGGATGAGTAAATAAATCAGTATTACAAATGCAAGCGATACAATTCCTTGAAATAAGGTTCCAAGACTATAACTTCTAAGCGCTGTTTTTACATCCATATCTGAAAATTGACTCACCACCCAGAAATAGGAATCATTGATGTGTGAAATAGTCATTGCACCTGAACCTATAGCAAGAACTGCAAATACTTTTCCGATTTCTGAATCCAAACCAAATGCAGTAAGAAGTGGTGCTACAAAAGCTGATGTAGTGACAATCGCTACTGTTGATGATCCTTGAGCTGATTTTAAAATCGCTGCAAAAACAAAAGCAATGAGTAAACCTCCAATACCAGATTCAGATTGAAAGTTAAGTAAGCTAGCAATATCTAATTCTTTTAGGATAGTTCCAAAGGCACCACCCGCTCCTGTAATTAAGATGATAATTCCTGCATCTTTAAGGGCTTCAATACTCCACTGAAATTGATCCTTAGACTTATTGATGCTTTGCAGGTATGCAACGATTAGACCTATAAATAATGCAATGATAGGGTTCCCAATAGCATTGATTAAATTAAAAAGACCTTCTTCTCCTAAGGGATGTGTTGGGTATACTGCAACAGATTGCAAACCAATAAGAACAATGGGTAAGAGTATAGGAATAAATACGCCAAGACTTAGTTTTAAATCTTGTTCTTCAATGACTTCGGTCTCTTTTTGTTCTTTAAAAGTTTTCTTAGTACTCCATTTTTTAGCCCATAGATACCCAGCAAGTGAAGCGATAAATCCAATAATGAGTCCCCAAATTAGAAGGAGTCCAAGGTTAGCTCCAACGAGTGCTGCTGCTGCTAAGGGTCCTGGAGTAGGTGGTACAAAGACATGTGCAGCATAAAGCCCAGTTGCTAAAGCTACTGCAAATACTCCCAGTGATATCTTTGTTTTCTTGGAGAGTGTTTTATTGATGGATGAGAGAATCACAAACGCAGAGTCACAAAACACCGGAATAGAAACAATGAATCCAGTAAGGTTCATCGCTAGTACCGATCGTTGAACTCCAAACCATTTTAAAAGATAAGCCACAATGACTTCTGTGCCTTTGGTCTTTTCTAAAAAGCTTCCAATGAGGGCTCCAAGAGCGATGATAAATCCAATTTTAGAAAGGGTTCCTCCAAAACCTTTAGAGAGTAAGTCAATTAATTGGTCTATTGGAATTCCAGCTGCAATCCCTACAAATAAAGCTGCCGTAAATAAGGACAAGAAGGGATGTACTTTAGCTTTAATAGTTGCTAAAACAATAAATACTATTGAGGCAATTACTAATAGGATACTGCTCATAATTTTGATTTTAAATAATTGTGAATTTCTTCTTCAATAAGAGTTTTTGTGTTGGATAAACAGTAGTCTAAACTTCGACCCTTACTTTTGAGTTCGATAATGCTATCTATAGGATAATTTTCTAAATGTTTTGGTTCTACACTTGAAACTCCACAGACAATTAAACTCGGTACCTCATAAGTTTTAGCAAGTTTTAAAATACCTTCGATGAGTTTACCATAGAGGGATTGCTCATCAAAATGACCTTCACCTGTAATGATATAGTCGATGTTTTCGTTGGAAATGAGTTGCTCTAATTGAGCTCGATCCTTTAAGAATTCGAATCCAGGAATAAACGCAGCGTTTAAAAAGGCTTTTAGTCCATAGGCGGCTGCTCCTGCTGCTCCTGTTCCAGGAGTAGAAGCTTCATCAATTCCAAAATCTCTTTTAATCAGCTTGGAGAGTTGTTCCAAACTTTGATCGAGTTTTTTTACCTGAGCAGGAGTTGCTCCCTTTTGAGGAGCGTATACTGCTGCAGCACCTTTGGGTCCATATAGAGGATTATCTACATCATTCACGATGTAGAATTTGGTATTGGGATATGCTTTAGGAATGATCTTTTGGATTTGATCTAAATTTGCTGAGTTTGGAATGAGCTCCTTGTTGTTTTGATCGTAAAATTTAAATCCAATCGCGTATAGAATTCCCATTCCTGCATCGTTTGTTGCAGAACCTCCAAGTCCCATATAAATAGTGGTTGCTCCTTTGTCTAAAGCGTCTTTAAGCTGTATTCCCACTCCAATTGTAGAACTGTCTAGGATTCGAAGTGTTCTATTGTTCAAATGTGCGATACCAGCGGTATTTGCTAATTCGATATAGGCTGTCTTGGATTTCTTATCCCATAAATAACAGGAATCGCTCGGCTCTAAATATGCATTTTTTGAGGGGATATTAATTGTTTGTAGCTGCTTAAATTGAGCAATACTGCTTAAAAACCCATCGCCGCCATCAGATGCTATAATTTTGTGAAAGTGAGCAGCTCTATCTACTTTTTGAATCCCTCTAATTAGAGATTCAATCACCTCTTCTGCTGTTGCAGAACCTTTGAATTTGTCTGGTATGAGTAGGTAGTTCATAAGTGAAAAATACATAAATATTTAAACAAAAGTTAATTAAAAGGCCTCCTTGATAAATCTTATTACCTTTATAGCTTTATTAGATACCCTTTATTAAATGAAAAAAATACTTTTTCTGCTGACGCTTTTAATCAGTCATTTTGGATTTTCACAACTATTAGATCCTGTTGAGTGGACTACAAAAGTTGAACAAATCAATGAGTCAGAGTACCAGCTTACCATGGAGGCCTTTATTGAGCCTGGTTGGCATTTATACGCACAAGAAATACCTGAGGGAGGACCAATTCCAACAGAGTTTATACTCGAGGGGGAGGGAAGTTCTTTTGAACTTGTTGGAGCTGCGACTGAAGATGAAGGTCACGTAGAATTTGATCCCATCTTTGAAATGAACATCAAGTACTTTGCAGACTATGCAAAGTTTACCCAGCGTATTAAGTTTAATGGGGATGTATCGTCTATTGAGGGATATGTCACCTATATGGTTTGTGACGATAGTCGTTGTTTACCTCCAACTGATAAGGATCTCTCATTTGATTTAGGGGTAAAAGCTGATCAGAATATCCAAACCGAGGAATCAACGGAAAATGTTATTCCTTTGTATAAAAGAGGTTTTGAAGATGAAATACCTCTAATGCTGAGTGATGAGTACGAAGAAGAATCATTTGTAGGAGATGTGGATTGGTGGTCTCTATTTATACTGGCATTCTTATTTGGATTTACGGCGCTGTTAACACCTTGTGTGTTTCCAATGATACCGCTTACAGTTAGTTTCTTTACCAAACAATCGAAGACACGTTCCGCTGGGATAACCAATGCCATCATCTTTGGAGTATCCATAGTTGTTATCTATGTACTATTAGGTACCGTTGTGACAGCCATCTTTGGAGCTGGAGCACTTAATGCCTTATCGACCAATGTTTGGTTTAATTTAGCATTCTTTGTGTTACTAGTGGTGTTTGCAATATCCTTCCTAGGTGCATTTGAAATCACCCTTCCTTCCTCTTGGGGAAATAAAGCTGATGAAAAGGCTAACAAAGGAGGTCTCGCAGGGATTTTCTTTATGGCACTTGCTCTTGCAATTGTATCCTTTTCATGTACAGGACCTATAGTAGGAACCATATTAGTACAAGCAGCTTCTGGAGGTAATCAATTAGGTCCAGTTGTTGGAATGTTGGGATTCTCATTAGCGATTGCATTGCCATTTACTTTATTTGCAGCTTTTCCGGGTTGGATGAATTCACTTCCAAAATCAGGAGGCTGGCTCAATACAGTGAAGGTGGTACTAGGATTCTTAGAATTGGCTTTTGCCTTTAAATTCTTATCAAATGCTGATTTAGTATTGCAGTTACATCTTTTTGAACGTGAAGTCTTCTTGGCGATCTGGATTGCAGTATTTGGGGCATTGAGTTTGTATCTCTTTGGAAAATTACAGTTGCCACACGATAGTGATGTGAAACAAATATCAGTTGGACGTTTACTATTAGCATTGCTGTCATTGAGTTTTACGATCTATATGATTCCAGGATTGTGGGGAGCACCATTGAAGCTTATATCAGCTTTTCCACCACCACAACATTACAGTGAGTCTCCTTATGGAGTTGGAAATGCTCAGGGAGGTGGAATTTCTTCTTCTGAGGTATTACCTGTCGGTGCTCATTTAATGGCTCCACACAATATTGTTGCCTTTAATGATTACGATTTAGGACTCGCTTATGCAAAGTCAGTAGGGAAGCCGGTGATGTTAGATTTTACAGGTCATGCCTGTGTCAATTGCCGCAAAATGGAACAAAATGTATGGGTGGATGAACGTGTATTAAGTGTTCTTAAAAACGATCTAGTGCTCATTTCTCTTTATGTCGATGATAAAAGAGATCTTCCAAATCCACTTCCTTCAAAACTTCGTGAAGGAAAACAGCTTAGAACTATCGGTCAAAAGTGGGCAGAGTTTCAGGCAGTTCGCTTTAAGGCAAACTCACAGCCTTTCTATGTGCTCCTAGACAGTAATGGAAAACAATTAGGAAAGCCTGTAGCTTATACTCCTGATGCTGATGTGTATTATCAGTGGTTGCAATCGGGGATTAACAATTAATTGCAGTTTATTGTGCATAGATTGTAAGTATGCACAAAAAGTTCAATCAATCAGTGTATAAATGCTGTTTGAATGTGAAAAATGGTACAATATTGGAATTCAATTCCGAAATTGTACTATATTTGTATTATGATACCTAGAGAATCACAAAAAGAACTTTTATCTCTAGCATCCCAATTCAAAGCTGTAGCTGTTGTGGGACCTAGACAATCTGGAAAAACAACACTTACAAAAATGTTATTTCCAGATAAAGTATATGTGAATTTTGAGAATCCAGACACTAAATTGTTTGCAACCCAAGATCCTAGAGGCTTTTTGTCAAACTATCCAAATGGAGCTATTTTTGATGAAGCTCAACGGGTTCCACAACTATTCTCTTACTTACAACAAATTTTAGATGAATCTTCTTCAAACGGTCTATTTATTATAACAGGTTCAAACAATTTTTTGTTGCAAGAACAGATTTCTCAATCTTTGGCAGGAAGGGTTGGTTATTTAAATCTACTTCCTCTAACCATAAGTGAAATAGGCTCTTTAGAATCAGATGTCAATTCATTAATTTATAAAGGCGGGTATCCATCTTTATATAAGGAATCTATTGAACCTTCTAAATGGTATGCAAATTATATCAGAACATATGTTGAAAGAGATGTTCGTTTAATTAAGAATATTACTGATTTTGCAGCATTCGAACGGTTTTTAAGGTTATGTGCTGCTAGAGTAGGGCAGCTTTTAAACATGAATAATCTAGCAATGGAAGTAGGAGTTGACTCAAAAACGATAAATTCATGGATAGGAGTTTTAGAAAGTAGTTTTGTTGCTTTTAGATTGCAACCACATTTTAAAAATTACAATAAACGAATCGTTAAAATGCCTAAACTCTATTTTTATGATACAGGCTTAGCAACTGCACTACTAGGTATAGAAAACAAGAATCAACTTGATTTAAATATATACAAGGGAGCCTTGTTTGAAAATTTAATTGTCTTAGAATTAATCAAATCAAGGTTTAATAAGGCAAAACTCAACAATCTATTTTTTTGGAGAGACCATAAAGGAAATGAGATAGATGTTTTAATAGATAAGGGCTTCTCCTTGATTCCAATTGAAATTAAATCTGGTAAAACAATAACGAATGAATTTTTTAAAGGTTTAAAGTATTGGCAAAAGTTATCAGGTCTTGATGCTGGATATGTAGTTTATTCAGGATCTGAGATTCAAAACAGAAGTGACGAATTAAAAGTTCTACCCTACGATAAATTAGAAGCAATTAAAGAATTGTTATAAGATAATATTGAAGTGGTCGATAACAGTTAATCAATTCAAATTTGTCGATCATCGAATCTGTTTTTTCTGAGATTAATTAATAGTTAGTTTAGTCTAAATCTTAAAATATATCTCATGAAAAAGAGAATAATAACTGCATTAAATAACTTACTAGTTTATTTTATCGTTTTTTCAATTCTTGGAATGATTATAAAGATATATGATAACTTTACTAAAACTATAGTTGTTTCATTTATATCAGGAATCCTATTTGTGTTGATTTTGTTCGTTCATCAATTAGTTAGGAATAAACGAATTGAGACCAAAAGTAGGGAGGATAAGACTTGAATAATATAAAAAAAGCCAGCTTTCTAATTAAAGCTGGCTTTCTTATTGTTTAGTTGTTTTGGTTTTCTATACTCTAGGTAAGTCTCCTTCTTCTTTTAATGGAAGATTAGAGCTTCCCATTAGATAAGTATCTACATGGTGAGCAGCTTGTCTACCTTCTGAGATGGCCCAAACGATGAGTGATTGTCCTCTACGTTGGTCTCCTGCAGCAAATACGCCTTCAACATTTGTTTTGTAGTCTACTACAGTAGCTTTGATATTGGTGCGCTCATCGAGTTCTAATCCCAATTGCTCAGCAACTGTGGTTTCTGAACCTGTGAATCCCATTGCAAGAAGAACTAGTTCTGCTTTCCACTCTTTTTCAGATCCTGCAACTTCTTTGAGTTGTGGTCTACCTTCTGGAGTTTTTACCCATTCTACTTCAACAGTTTTTAATCCCTTAAGGTTACCATCTTTATCTCCGATGAATTCTTTTGTTGAAATACTAAAGAAACGCTCAGCACCTTCTTTGTGAGAAGTACTTGTCTTGAGTCTCATTGGAAAGAATGGCCAAGGTTGGTTTGCTGGACGCTCAGGAGTACCCTTAGGCATGATTTCAAAGTTTGAAACTGATGTAGCTCCGTGACGAATTGAAGTTCCAATACAGTCAGATCCTGTATCACCACCTCCAATAACGATGACATCTTTTCCAGTTGCTAAGAGTTCTTCTCCTTCGAATTGTTCTCCACCAACACGTTTGTTGTTTTGTTTTAAGAAATCCATAGCTTGAACCACTCCTTTGAGTTCAGCACCTGGAATTGGCAATCCTCTTCTTACAGTAGCACCTCCACAAAGCAATACCGCATCAAATTCTTCTTTTAATTGGTCAGCTTTGATGTCTTTGCCGATCTCCGTATTGGTCTTAAACTCAATACCTTCTTCTTCCATGATTGCGATTCTTCTATCGATGACCTCTTTTTCCATTTTGAAATCTGGAATCCCAAAACGAAGTAGCCCACCTACTTTTGAATCGCGTTCAAATACGGTTACTAAATGACCTGCTCTATTTAGCTGTTGTGCAGCTGCTAATCCAGCAGGACCTGATCCTACTACAGCTACTTTTTTACCTGTTCTATGCTCTGGTGCAGCAGCAGTAACCCATCCTTGTGCAAATGCAGTTTCAACTACATTCTTTTCGATGTTTTCAATGGTCACAGGATCGGCGTTGATTCCGAGTACACAAGCCTCCTCACACGGAGCAGGACACAATCTTCCTGTAAATTCAGGGAAGTTGTTAGTAGAGTGTAATATTCTAGCTGCTTTCTCCCATTTACCTTGGTAAACCGCATCGTTAAAGTCAGGAATCAAGTTTCCAAGAGGACAACCTGAATGGCAGAATGGAATTCCGCAGTTCATACAACGAGCACCTTGATCTTTAAGATCTTTTTCCTCCATAGGAAGGGTAAACTCCTTGTAGTTCTTGATGCGTTCTTCTACTTTTTCGTAGGCTTCAACTTTTCTGTCAAATTCTAAAAATCCAGTAATCTTTCCCATAATATTATAAAGTTTCAGCAGTTTCTTGTGCAATTCGCTCTAGTGCTTGGCGGTATTCCTCAGGCAATACTTTCACAAAGGAACCAAGCTGCTTATCCCAATCTTCTAAGATTCGCTGTGCCAATGGACTTGAAGTCGCATTGTAGTGATTCTCGATCAATTGTTTTAAAAGTTCTTTGTCTTCTTTCTCGTTAACATCGAGTAAGTTGAGACCTTCTGCCTTACACTTTGATTTAAATGTATTATTCTTGTCGTAGATGTAGGCGATACCACCACTCATACCTGATCCGAAGTTTCTTCCAACTTCTCCTAGGATAACAGCAGTACCTCCAGTCATATACTCACAACCGTGATCTCCGATTCCTTCAACAACTGCAGTTGCTCCTGAGTTTCTAACACAGAAACGCTCTCCTGCAATACCGTTGATATATGCTTCACCAGCAGTTGCTCCAAATAAGGTTACGTTACCAGTGATGATGTTCTCTTCGGGTTTAATAGTCGCTTCATCTGGAACCTTAACGATGAGTTTTGCTCCAGAAAGCCCTTTACCTAAATAGTCATTAGTGTTTCCAAGAACCGTCATGGTGAGTCCCTTGGTAGCAAAGGCTCCAAAACTCTGTCCTGCAGATCCGCTAAAGTTGAGCTTTAGAGTGTTTTCTGGAAGTCCTTGTGCACCGTATTTCTTAGAAATCTCATTCGAAATGATGGCTCCTACCGCACGATCGGTGTTTTTGATCGGGAAGTCTAAGCTCATACGTTCTTTTCTGTAAAGTGCAGGGTGCGCTTTTTCAATAATCTCAAATTCAATAGAGTCTTCGATGTGATGTTCTTGTTTTTCGGTGTTGTAGAACTTGGTTCCTGCTGGTACTTTTACTTGGTGTAAAATTGGACTTAAATCTACTCCAGCAGCTTTATAGTGTTCGATGACTTGTTTGCGATCTAGTTTTTGAACTTGACCAACCATTTCATTAACCGTTCTAAATCCTAACTGAGCCATGATTTCTCTAAGCTCTTGAGCTACGAAATACATGAAGTTTACCACGTGTTCTGGTTCTCCTTTAAAGCGTTTTCTAAGCTCTGGGTTTTGAGTTGCAATACCTACAGGGCAAGTGTTGAGGTGACATACACGCATCATGACACATCCTGAAGCTACTAGTGGTGCTGTTGCAAATCCAAATTCTTCAGCTCCTAATAGACAGGCGATTGCCACATCGCGACCTGTTTTTAACTGACCGTCACACTCGAGGCGAATACGGTTTCTAAGATCGTTCATCACAAGAGTCTGTTGTGCTTCTGCAATACCGAGCTCCCATGGAAGACCAGCATGTTTGAGTGAAGTAAGCGGTGATGCACCAGTACCTCCGTCAAATCCAGATATTAAGATTACATCAGCCTTAGCTTTTGATACTCCAGCTGCTACAGTTCCAACACCAACTTCTGATACTAATTTCACGTTGATTCTCGCTTCTCTGTTTGCCGATTTTAAATCGTAGATCAATTGCGATAAATCCTCAATCGAATAGATATCGTGATGTGGTGGTGGTGAAATGAGTCCTACATATGGAGTCGAGTTTCTAGTTTTGGCAATTTCAGGGTTCACCTTTGGCCCAGGTAATTGACCACCTTCTCCTGGTTTTGCACCCTGAGCCATTTTGATTTGAATCTCAGCAGCATTGGTAAGGTAGTTAGAGCTTACTCCAAAACGACCTGATGCTACCTGCTTAATTGCTGAGTTTTTCCAATCTCCTTGTTCTGTTTTATAGAATCTTAGCGGATTTTCTCCACCTTCACCTGAATTGGACTTACCTCCAATACGGTTCATAGCGATCGCTAAGTTCTCGTGAGCTTCTTGTGAAATGGATCCATAAGACATGGCTCCAGTTTTAAAACGCTTTACAATCTCTGTCCATGGTTCTACTTCATCCAATGGAATTGGATCGAAGTTTGAGAATTCTAATAGACCTCTAATGGTCATTAGATTCTTTGATTGTTCGTTGACAAGATCAGCGTATTCTTTATAAGTCGTTTTTTCGTTAGAACGAACTGCCTTTTGAAGTTTTGCTACAGTAAGCGGATTAAACATATGTTTTTCTCCATCTCTTCTCCAGCGGTAATCACCTCCGATTTCAAGGTCTAAAGTACCTGCAACATGATCGGTAGCAAATGCTTTTTGGTGGCGTTTGTTGATCTCTTTTTCGAGTTCGTAAAGGCCGATTCCTTGGATGCGAGTCGTTGTTCTTGGGAAGTATTTTTCAACTACTTTAGAGTTGAGTCCAATACATTCAAAAAGTTGTGATCCTCTATAAGAGTTTAAAGTTGAAACTCCCATTTTGTTCATTACTTTAAGGATCCCTTTTCCAACTGCTTTGTTGTAGTTTTCAATGGCCTTTTCAAATGAGTACTCGGTGATGTCATCTTCTTTCATCTTCTCAGCGATGATCTCATTCACTAAGTAAGGGTTGATCGCAGATGCTCCGTAACCGAAAAGAAGCGCGAAGTGGTGTACTTCTCTTGGCTCTGCAGATTCGATAATGATACTTGCCATTGAGCGCTTTCTGAGTTTTTGTAAACCAGAGTTTACAAAAGAACAAGCGAGTAAAGCAGGAATTGCCGCCTGTGTGCTCGATACATAGCGATCCGATAAGATGATAATATTGGCACCAGCATCGATTGCTTTCTCTGCTTGATCGAGAACAGATTGTAATCCTTCTTCTAATCCGTTATGTCCTTTTTCTACATTGTAAAGCATTTGAATGCTTTCTACTTTATAGTCAGGGCTAGCGTCGTAATTTTTAATCTTATCCAAATCTTCTTTAGAGATGACAGGATTTTGGATTTTTAATTTGCGACAGTGTAATTCTGTTTCTTCAAAGATGTTTTGATCCGATCCTAGCGTTAAACTGATATCGGTAATCATTTCTTCGCGAATACCATCTAATGGTGGGTTGGTTACCTGTGCGAAGAGTTGTTGAAAATAGTTGTAAACCAACTGTGGACGCTCTGATAATACAGCGATAGGCGTATCGGTTCCCATGGAGCCAATCGGTTCTTTTCCACTTTCTGCCATTGGCATAATAATGGTATTGATATCCTCACGGGTATAGCCGTAAGATACTTTGCGTTGATCTAAGGGAGCTTCACCGATAAACAACGGACAATCGTTATAAGGGATGTCTTTAAGGTGAACTAAGTTTTTATCGACCCATTGTTTGTATGGGTGTCTCTTAGCGATAGCTTCTTTTACTTCTTCGTCTTGAATAATACGACCTTCGGCCATATTTACTAAGAACATTTTACCCGGTTCTAAACGACCGTGTAATTCTACATTAGAAGGTTCAATATCAACTACTCCAGTTTCGGAAGACATGATCACATAACCGTCTTTAGTCACTGAGTAACGAGAAGGTCTAAGTCCGTTTCTGTCGAGTACTGCACCGATATAGTTACCATCAGTAAATGGAATAGAAGCTGGACCATCCCATGGTTCCATCATACACGAATGGTATTCGTAGAACGCTTTTTTATCTTCTGACATTTCATCGTTCTTTTCCCAAGCTTCAGGTACGAGAATCATCATTACTTCAGGAAGTGATCTTCCCGTCATAAGTAACAATTCAACAACCATATCAAGTGTTGCTGAATCCGATTTGTTTGGAAGGATGATAGGAAGGATTTCTTTGATGTCATCACCAAATAAATCACTTTCTAAAAGTTCTTCTCTAGAGCGCATACGTGATACGTTACCTCTGAGCGTGTTGATCTCACCATTGTGACACATATATCTAAAAGGCTGTGCCAAATCCCAAGTAGGGAAGGTGTTGGTAGAGAAACGTTGGTGAACAAGAGCTAAACGAGTCACTACTCTAGGATCTTGAAGATCTCTGTAGTAAAGACTAATGTCTTCTGGCATTAGTAGCCCTTTAAAGATGATGATCTTAGTCGATAAACTAGGAATGTAAAAGAATCCTTGTTCTGATAATTTTGAGTTGTATACTTTGTGTTCCGTCTTTTTTCTAGCGATGAATAAATGACGGTTAAAGTCTTGAATGTCTTGTTTGACGTCCGATTTTCCAATGAAGATCTGTGCGATATAAGGTTCTGTTTCAGCAGCGATTCTACCAGGAACCGATTTGTTTACTGGAACAGTTCTCCAACCGAGAAGATGTAATCCCTGTGCCTTAATGTTTTCCTCTAAGGTATTGACGCAGAACTCACGTTGATTGCTCTTTTGAGGTAAGAATACGTTTGCAACAGCGTATTCACCTGCCTCTGGAAGTTCAAAGTCGCATTCCTCGGTGAAGAACTCATGTGGGATATCGATAAGAATCCCCGCTCCATCTCCGGTCTTGCCATCTGCACTTACGGCTCCTCTGTGTTCTAGTTTATCTAAAATTTCTAAAGCCTTATGAATAATATCATTGGACTTTTTTCCTTCTAAGCTACATATAAAACCAGCCCCACAGTTGTCGTGTTCGTATTCTGGGAAGTACAATCCCTGTTGTTCTAATTTCCTCATAAATCGTGATTTTGCACAAAAATAGGTCTTTAGATAGGGTTTGCACAATGAAATAAGCATTTGTAACGAAAAATAATAGTCTTATTAAATTTCCATTGAAAAAAATGTAAACTTGAGAATTTAGCCTTTTGTTTTTTATGGTATTCACGATTGAGATTTTAAGGATTTATCACTTTTAAAATTTAAAACTCTAAGTAAGATTTTATATATTTAATAGGTAAATCCTCTATATGACTACTAAACTTACTCAGGAACAAAATTTAATTAGAGAAGCAGCAAGAGATTTTGCTCAAAATTACCTAGCAACGGATATTTTAGATCGGGATAAAAAAGAACTTTTTCCTTTTCATTGGGTAAAGCAGATGGCCGAATTGGGCTTTATGGGAATGATGGTGAGTCCGGCTTATGAGGGCAGTGGTATGGATACACTCTCTTATGTGATGGCTATGGAGGAAATTTCAAAAGTAGATGCCTCAACAGCGGTGATTATGTCGGTTAATAACTCCCTTGTTTGTTGGGGGTTGGAAAAATATGGGAATGAAAATCAAAAAAACACTTTTTTAAGAGAATTAGCATCTGGTAGAAAGCTAGGAGCCTTTTGTTTGTCAGAGCCTGAGGCTGGGAGTGATGCAGCTCATTTAAAAACAAGAGCACTAGACAAGGGAGCTTATTTTGAACTTACTGGGACTAAAAATTGGATTACCAATGGATCTTCGGCTGATCTCTATTTAGTAATGGCTCAAACAGATCCTACTCTCGGTCATAAAGGCATCAGTTGTTTTATCGTTGAAAAGGGGATGGAAGGATTTGAGATTGGCCCTAAAGAGGATAAATTGGGAATTCGCTCTAGTGATACGCACTCCCTATTGTTTAATCAGGTAAAAGTTCCAAAAGAGAATTTAGTAGGCGAACTAGGCTTTGGATTTAAATTTGCCATGGAAACCATTAATGGAGGTCGGATTGGTATTGCTGCACAAGCCTTGGGTATTGCTCAGGGAGCCTATGAGCGTTCCTTAGCTTATTCAAAAGAACGCAAAACTTTTGGAAAACCAATATCAGAGCATCAGGCAATTCAGTTTAAATTGGCGAAGATGAAAACGGAAATTGAGGCTGCTAGAACTCTTGTTTATAAAGCAGCTCGATTGAAAGACGCTCATCAGTCCTTTGATGTGGCTTCAGCTATGGCAAAGTTTTACGCTTCAAAGGTAGCCATGGAGGTTACAGTTGAAGCAGTGCAAATTCACGGTGGAAATGGATATGTAAGAGAGTACCATGTAGAGCGTATGATGCGAGATGCAAAAATCACTCAAATCTACGAGGGTACTTCTGAAATTCAATTGCTGGTAATCGCCAGATCTTTGTTAAACTAAATATTATTAATAACAAGTTCGTTAAAAATGTAAAGCTTTCTTTGAAATTGCTTTGTTTCACTAGAGCTTTTTTTATATTTGTTACGCATCTTTTGCACAAACTACAAACTTTATTATTCTAACTATTTTATTTCATGGAAACTGTAATTATCGCAATTTTTGTTTTAGGGTATCTAGCGATCACTTTAGAGCACAATCTCAAAATTGATAAATTAATACCAGCTTTGGCAATGATGGCCTTACTTTGGGCTATTATCGCATTAACTCATATGGATGTTTTTGAGGTGAATACCGCCTTAAAAGAACTAGAGCCAACTCATGTAGATGAGATTCTTTTACATCATTTGGGAAAAACAGCTGAAATTCTTGTCTTTCTATTAGGGGCAATGACGATTGTTGAAATCATTGATCACTTTAATGGATTTCAAACAATCAAGAGTTTTATCAAATTTAAAAGCAAGCGTAAATTACTGTGGCTTTTTGCCTTTTTAGCATTTATCTTATCGGCTATTATCGATAACCTTACTGCGACAATCGTACTGATTACCATCTTGCAAAAAGTAGTTAAAGACCGCAATACTCGATTGTGGTTTGCAGGTCTGATCATTATTGCGGCAAATGCAGGTGGGGCTTGGTCTCCAATTGGAGATGTGACTACAACCATGCTATGGATTGCCAATAAAGTTTCGACGGTTCAACTTATTGAACACTTATTGATTCCTTCGCTGATTTGTATGATTGTTCCTGTACTGATTATGGGAGGTAGCAAGCATTTCAAAGGTGATATTGAAATGGAAGATGATGATACGGGTAAAACAAAACAAGGTTCTTTTATGCTTTATTTAGGACTTGGTTCTATTGTTTTTGTTCCGATTTTTAAAACCATCACCCACCTTCCTCCTTACGTAGGAATGATGCTTTCGTTGGCGATTGTGGCCACTTTTGCGGAAATTCTCTCTAGTAGAGCGTTTACTGTTGGAGGAGCGATGAGTGGTAACGAAGATGGTGGTTCACATCACTCTCCTGTTCATACGGCTTTAGCTCGTATCGAAATGCCTTCGATCCTTTTCTTTTTAGGAATTTTATTAGCAGTTGCGGCACTTGAATCGTTGGGGATCTTATTCCATTTTGCTGAAGGCTTGAATTCAACTTTTCCAAATACAGATATCGTAGTTCTTTTATTAGGAGCTGGATCTGCTGTTATTGATAATGTTCCATTAGTGGCGGCAAGTATCGGTATGTTCTCTGAGGGATTAGACAATCCACTTTGGCACTTTATCGCTTATTCAGCGGGTACAGGTGGATCGATGTTGATTATTGGTTCTGCAGCTGGTGTTGTGGCGATGGGAATGGAAAAAATTGATTTCTTCTGGTATTTAAAGAAGATTTCTTGGTTGGCATTTATCGGTTTTGCAGCAGGATCTGCAGCATTTATACTCCTTAGAGACTTTGTCTTAAACGTGGCATAAACTTTGTTTAAATTATACTAATTAACGAATCTATGAATCTACAAGAAGCCAGTAATAGTGCCTCGGAGGTACTTCAAGAAGAGCGAACCCTCTCTGTGATGGATCTAATTTTAAGTGGTGGTACAGGATCTATACTTATCATATCTGTCCTCTTTGTGCTCTTAGGAGTTGCATTGTATATCTATTTTGAGCGTTTGTTTGCAATTAAGGCGGCTTCTAAAATAGATGCCAACTTTATGAATCAGATCAGGGATCACATCTCCAATCACAAGATCGATGCTGCGATGAATTTGTGTAAGATGACCGATTCTCCTGTAGCTCGTTTAACCGAGAAGGGGATTGCTCGTATTGGAAAGCCACTTGACGATATCAATACGGCTATTGAAAACGCAGGGACGCTCGAGGTTTACAAACTGGAGAAAAACGTTTCAGTATTGGCAACCGTAGCAGGAGCTGCTCCGATGATTGGGTTCCTTGGAACGGTGATTGGGATGATCTTAGCCTTTCACGAAATGGCCTCTAGTGGAGGTCAGGCTGAAATGGGGCTTTTGGCTTCTGGTATTTATACCGCAATGACAACCACTGTAGCAGGTCTTATTGTTGGGATTATCGCCTACATTGGCTACAACCATTTGGTGAACATCACTAATAAGGTGGTTCACAAGATGGAAGCAAATGCGGTTGACTTCTTGGATTTATTAAACGAACCAGTTTAATTCATGAAATTAAAAGGCAGAAATAAGGTGTCACCAGAGTTTTCGATGTCTTCCATGACAGATATCGTTTTCTTGCTATTGGTGTTTTTTATGTTGACTTCCAATGCTCCAAATGCTTTGGATTTACTATTGCCAAAGGCCAAAGGAAAATCGACTAATGTTCAAAATGTATCGGTGAGTATCGATAAGGATTTGAATTATTATTTGGATGAAAAACAACTGACGAAGATGGAGTTGGAAACGGCCCTTGTCAATGCGCTTAAAGACCGAGAAGAACCGACTATTATTCTTAGAACTGAGGAATCAGTAGCAGTTAAGGAAGCAGTGTATGTAATGGATTTAGCACAGCAACATCGCTATAAGGTGATTTTAGCGGTGCGCCCTAATTAATGGCACTATTAGAAACTAAATTTGAACGTCAATCGTTTGGCCTAACGACGGTACTCCTGTTAGGCCTAGTACTTCTTTTGTTTTTTGTAGGATTGAAGTATTTGGATCCACCAGATGAAAATGGTATACTCATCTCTTTTGGGAATTCTAATGCTGCTGCTTCAATAACTACTTCAACGACACAGCAACAACCAGAGCCAACTCCTAGCCCAAAACAGCCAGAACAAGAAGTGACTCCACCACCAACTCCTGTTGAAGAAACTTCAAAGGAGGAGGTCGAAGAAGTATTGACAGAAGATAGTTCAGAGGTAGTGATTCCTAAGGAAGAACCAAAAGTAGAGGAGGTTGCACAAACTCCTAAAGAGACTCCAAAAGAAACTCCAAAAGAGGAAGTAAAGGAGCCCGTAAAAGAACTAACACCCAAAGAAGAGGTAAAAGTAGAGCCGACTCCTGAACCTCCTAAGCCGGATCAAAAAACAACGGATGCACTATCTTCGATCTTAGGTGCAGCAGAGGCAGAATCGAGTCAAGGAGATCAAATCGGAAACACCCAACAAGGAGACCCTAGTGGAGATCCATATGCGGCTAGTTTTTACGGTTCACCTGATGCGTCAGGTACCGAAGGATATGGTCTTTCTGGTAGAAACCTCAGTGGTTTTCAGGTGTATAAACAAACCTGTGATGAAGAAGGAACAGTGGTGGTTCGAATTTTAGTCGATAAAAACGGAAGAGTGATCGAGGCAGATCCTGGTATTCGAGGAACTACCAATAATGCTTCTTGTTTATTAGAGCCAGCAAAACGCACCGCCTTGTCGTATCGCTTTGATCCGGATTCCAATGCTCCAGATCGTCAAATTGGTTTTGTGGTGATTCACTTTAAATTAGGTCAGTAGTGAACTATCAGCAGACCCTTGAATGGATGTACGCCCAGCTTCCCAATTACCAACTCAAAGGGAAGGAGGCCTATTCCAATAAATTGGAGCCCATTGTTAATTTTTGCACCTATTTAAACAACCCTCATAAGCAATTTAAATCTATTCACGTAGCTGGAACCAATGGGAAGGGTTCATCGTCACATATGCTGGCTTCCATTCTTCAAGAGGCAGGTTATAAGGTTGGTTTGTATACTTCACCTCATTTAAAAGATTTTAGAGAGCGGATTAAGATCAATGGGCAGATGATTCAAAAGGAGGAAGTAGTACGTTTCATTGAAACGCATCAATCCTATATTGAACACAACAGTCTTTCTTTTTTTGAATTGACGGTTGCAATGGCTTTTGAAGCTTTTGCAAAAAATAAAGTCGATATTGCTCTTGTAGAGGTGGGATTAGGTGGTCGTTTGGATTCTACCAATATTATAAAGCCAGAGGTGTCGCTAATTACCAATATTGGTTTTGATCATATGCAGTTTTTAGGAGATACACTACCCAAGATTGCCAATGAAAAAGCTGGAATCATCAAGCCAAATACTCCAGTGGTGATCAGTGAGTATCAAGAAGCAACCTGGGAGGTTTTTAAGGCAAAGGCAGATGAGGTGAAAGCACCCATCTATTTAGCGGCTCCATCAAGCTTTAAAAGCGATTTAAAAGGCAATTATCAACCTAAGAACATCAATGGAGTGGTGGAGGTTATCAAACGCTTAGAGGGCTTTAAAATAAGTAAAGAGAATTTAGTGAATGGATTGCTTTCTGTGGTGAAAAACACCAATCTGTTAGGGAGATGGCAAATCATGCAACAAAACCCCAAGATCATACTCGATACCGCCCATAACAAAGAAGGACTCAGCTATACCCTAAAACAATTAGAAGAAGAGCCCAAAGAACAACTTCATCTAGTGATTGGAATGGTGAGTGATAAAGATATTGATGGAGTCATTCAATTACTTCCAAAGGATGCCATTTATTACATCTGTGCTCCAAAAATTGATAGAGCACTCAAGCAACACCTCCTTTTAGAAAAGTTAGAGGATGTTGGATTAAAGGCTACTGCCCACGAATCAGTACAATTAGCTTTAGAAGCTGCTAAATCCAAAGCAACTGTGCAGGATGTGATTTATGTAGGGGGTAGTACGTTTGTGGTGGCTGAGGTGGTGTGAAATTATTAGATTATCCGACAGTAAACGTTTAATAACCGGCTATTCATTTTTTTATGAATAGGTTTGAGTAAATAAACAGCTGCGTCATGAAAAATCTTAAAATTCTAACTGCCTTTTCTGCTCTATTACTTGTTTTTAATGCCTCTTGCGACAAAGAATCAAGGATTCAAAATCAAAACTCGGACATCAATAGTTTGTTGCTTAGTGTCAATTCAAAAGAAGTAGCTGAAAAGCATAATGAATTTCTCATTCAAATTAACAATGAGAGAAAAAATCATAAAGATTTAATAACAACCCTGAAGGCTTTAGATTTTGGTATTCCTCAAGAACAAGTGATCGCATCTTATGAATGGGCTTTTGAAAAATCAATTCAATCTAAGAATGATAGTATTGAAGTGGATTATCATCAATTGATTTTAAATTTTTTGAATACTGATCAAGCAAAAAATCTGTATCTTGAAATTGATAGTGTTATTTCTCATACTTACAACAAGCCCAATCAATTAAAGATCGAGGTAGATCGTTTGATGAATTCAAAAAAACAGATCATCGATCCAACTAATTTGAAGGTAATCGAACTATTCGCTGAAACATCTAAGGCCTCGTCTGATTATTGGTTTGGTGTTTCAAATGGAAAAAAACACAAAGATATGAATACAAAAGCAACAGCTTCTTGGGTTAAAGCCGATGGAAGAGGAGCGGCAGGTTCAAGTATAACATGGGCTGTAGGAGCTGCATTGGCAACTGGACCAGTAGCTCCAGTCTCTTATTTCGTTTGTGTAGCCTTAGGAGCAGCATTAGCATCAATAATGTCTTAATTTTTATATATGGATTCACCACGAGTTAAATATTTAGCGAGCATGTTTGCGCTTTTCTGTACAACTTGTTTTTTTATGATTCTAATGAGTTTGTTTTTGTATTATTCAGAAAATGAATCGATGACTTATGAAGCATTTTTAAAATTACTTAGGAATGAAATTGTAATTTCAATTGGAATTTTTTCTGTTGTTTGGTTGATGCTTCGCAAACAAATTAAGGAGACCTTTTATGGTAGTTATAAAAACAATAGTACTACTTAAACGATTCGTAGCTAAGAGCGTCAAACCTTTTTTGTTAAGATTTCAATTTTATTTTAATACCTAAAATTACAGACAGTGTATTGAGGAGAAAGAATGCACTTATTTGAAATGCATTCACAGATGCGGGATCCCATTGGTCTTGTATGAGTTTAGCAAGACCAAATCCAGTGATAAGAATAACTAGAATAGTGAATAGTAGTATAGCTAAAGGTTTTAGTAACCAAAAAGAATGCTCTAAATGATAGTTGTGATATCTGTAAGTTTCAATGGATGCTAGTAATAATCCAATCGTAATTGAAAGTGATGTATAAGGCATAAATAATTCAGTTTGATAATTTAGTTGGATAAATCGAATAAAGGTAACCGCAAATAAAATAGTCAATAGGTAAATAAAGTATTTTGACTTAGTAAGGCTTAGTTTTATCATAATATTCTATTTAGTTTCTTCTGACCAAGTTCCACAACAATACTTCCAATTACAAAAGGTGCTTTTACCTTAAAATAGAAGATGCTATTAGCATCAAATACAATTGATTTAGCTATGATTTAATCAACGAATGTTTCTCTGATGATATTTTTACATTCTATGATTAGTTTTTGATCTAATTGATCCATGACTTTAAGGACTCTCTTTTTGTCAATAGTTCTAATCTGATCAATAGATATCGCACCTTTTTTATTTTGAAAATTTATTGGAATTCTCGTTGGATAGGTTTTTGTTGTAGATGTTAGAGGAGCAATAATGATGGTATTCAAATGAAAATTCATTTCATTTGGTGAAATTACGACACAAGGTCTAGTTTTTTTAATTTCACTTCCTTGTGTAGGATCAAGGTTTACAAGTAAAATGTCATATTGATTAATCACCATTTTTCTATTGTTTCATCATCAAAAATGTCAGGAACTAATAGTTGATCATCGTTTAATTTAGCCATTTGTTTAAATTGATCTTCCCATCCATCTCTCACTTTTGAAATTGGTTTTATGATTAATTGATCGTCTTTAACAATAAGTTCCACTCGGTCTTTTATCCCTAGTTGATTTAAAATTGATTTACTTAAACGAATTCCTTTTGAATTCCCTATTTTGATTATTGAAAGCTCCATAGTATTATATATTGTAATTACAAAGTAATAACAAAACTATTATTTATGCAAATAAACATAATTAGAAAGCAACCTAGTGAAACTAGTATTAAATTGAATTTCATCTAAATATTGATCATTACAAGAAACACAATAAAAATCGATTAGCCGGTTGTTAAACATTTACTGTCGGATAATTTACTTTGAACGGTAATATTCTTCTAAGTCCACTACAATACTTCCGATTACTAGTGGAGCTTTTACTTTAATGGGTAATAGTTCATCCTTTGAAATCCAAACCTTAAAATTCTTGTTTTCACCGAATACTCTAGATCCAAAATCAATATAGGGCTGAAACAAATAACAATCCTTTTCTCCAAAATCAGAGTTGATATGATCTTCGCCAAGGTATTTTACCTTAAAGTAGAAGATTCCATCGGCATCAAATACAATTGGAACTGTAATGACATCATTAACTTTTAATAGTTTTGGGTTAATGGTTTCTTTTAAGTAGAAGTAATAGGACATTAAATCTTGTAACTCATCAACTATTGGAATAGTAGTTCTTTCCAAAGAAGTTAAATTAGTGACGATTGCTTTATTGGTTTTATAATCAAAACGAATCTCCTCGTCTTTTTCATAGTTTCCTTCTCGAACGGATCTTTTAAAATAATGGGGTTTAAAATCATTAGTGTAGTAACTTTCATAACGATCATCTACTCTCATAAACAATCGTGCTACTCCTGTAGTAGCTCCTGAACCTACTACGTGATTTACTTTTTTTCCTTCAAATACCTCTTCGCTTCTGCTAAGTTTTGCATATACGGCATTAAAAAAGCCGTAATGAATTCTAAAATAGTATTCTTCTGCTGGTAAAGGTTCGATATGTGGATGATTCTCTTGAGCCCTTAAAGTGGTATTAAGGCCTATAAATAGATAAAAAAGGAATGTTATTTTATTCAAGTTGAATGCTTTGTTCAAAGATAGGTTTAATTTCAAATTCATTAAATAAACATAATCATATAAACAAATATGTTTATATTTGTAATATGAAATCAATTGAATTAATTAAGGGATTGCATCCAGGGGTTTTTTTGGAGCGTGAATTAAAAGCGAGGAACTTAGCTAAAGCTCCTTTTGCACTTTCAATTGGAGAATATCCACAAACACTAGGAGCTATTACAAAAGGTAAAAGAAACATGAATACCGCTCTTTCTTTGAAAATCGAAGAGGTTTTAGGTCTTGAAGAAGGTTTATTGATGTCCTTACAGGTATATTATGATATTAAAATTGAAAAGCAGAAACTGATGCGCATCCCTGATTTGAGCAAATTTAATAAAGCTATTTTTTGGGATACAAATATCGATAAGATCGATTGGGTTCACCATAAGAAGTTTGTTATTGATCGTGTAATGGAGCGTGGAGGTTCTTATGAAAAGAGAGAAATCAAGAAATTCTATAACATAGAATGAATGAGTTAAAATGGAATACGGTCAATAGTAACTTGAGAGATTATCTTGAAGTTTTGATGAAAAGTTCTGTTTTCTCAGATTTTAGATTGGTAGGAGGAACAGCATTAAGCTTACAGCTGGGACATCGAATTTCAATTGATATAGATTTGTTTTCTGATATTCAATACGGAACTTTTGATTTTACGAGTATTGAAAACTTTTTAAACAAAAACTTCCCAATAGTTTTTGGATCGGGTTCTGATCTAATAAGTTTTGGTAAATCATACTTTATTGGAAAAACAAAGAGTGATCTTGTAAAGCTTGATGTTTATTCAACTGAACTCTTTAATCAGGATTTTAAAATTGTAGATGGTATTCGATTAGCGACTGTAGAAGAGATCGCAACTATGAAACTAGAAGTAATATCTAATGGGGGTAGAAAAAAGGACTTTTGGGATTTACATGAATTACTAGAGTATTATAGTTTGAATGAGCTTTTCGATTTTCATAAATCTAAATATTCTTATGTTCATAATAGGGATGTTTTAGTGCAAAATTTAATAAATTTTCAAAGAGCTGACTTTGAACCAGACCCGAATTGTTTACTAGGGAAGTATTGGGAACTCATCAAATTAGATTTAACTGAATTGGTTCAAAAAACATTTATTGACAATTAATTAAAAAAATATAAAAAAAGCTTTTGGGAAATCAAAAACTGCTTTATATTTGCACTCGCTTCTGCAAAGGAGTAATTAGGGCTCTTAGCTCAGCTGGTTCAGAGCACCTGCCTTACAAGCAGGGGGTCACTGGTTCGAACCCAGTAGGGCCCACAGTAACAAAAGGGATTACAGAAATGTAGTCCCTTTTTTGTTTTTCTACCTTTTTTAGAATTTATCCGACAGTAAATGCTTAACAACCGGATAGTTATTGAACAATATTTAGCTTTGAATAAGATCAAACAAAGTGAGTGAATGTTAAATATATAGTTTATTTAACATTATAAGTATATAATAATTTACCTTTGTGATGAAGTGTAGTGAAGCTTTAAGAATTTTGAAGAGCGATGGATGGTATGTGATTTCACAAAGGGGATCTCATGTAAAGCTAAAACACCCTTCAAAAACTGGTACGATTGTTTTTCCTAATCATGGAAGTCAAGAATTAGGAAAGGGATTGCAAATTAAATTATTTAAGCAAGCAGGAATTTAATTTAACAATGAAAAAAAATAGCAGACCAATATCAGTTATAGTAGAAAAGACCAATACGGGTTATTCAGCCTTTGTTGAAGAATTGAATATTTTTTCAACAGCTTTAACGATTCCTCAGCTTTATGAAAACTTATTAGAAGCTTTGAATCTGTATTTTGAAGATGAGAGTCGTGAATTTACGACTGCAGACATTCAACTTAAAATTGATTTGCAACAATTTTTTAAATATTATAAAGTACTTAATTCAAAATTTTTGGCTAATAGAATTGGGATGAATCCTACTTTGCTATCTCAATATGTAAGTGGAGTTAAAAAACCTTCTCAAAAACAAAATCAAAAAATAATTGATGGGATTCAAATGATTGGCAAGGAGTTAGCCGAATTGAGCTTGGTGTTGTAGGTCCACCTGTGATGGGTGTTTCTATGGGTTGGACTTGTTATTTAGCTGCAACTGCTTTTATCGCAGCATCAGCCAGTGTTGGAATAGAGTGTGGTGACAACTAAAATTGATTTAAATGAAAAATATTTTTATTCAATACCCAATATTATACTTAATTCTTTTTTGTCTACTTGCTTTAGTTTCTGGAATTGAAATTGGAGATATAATACATAACGGATTACCTGATACAACCATCAAAATCTTTTTATTAATAGTTCAAATTGTAATCAATCTGTTTTTAGCTTTTGTTTTTTTGACTGTTTATATAAGAATCACTAATAATGAAAGTGAAAATAGTTAAAGGTTTTTGATATTACCAAGATAGATGCGTATTGTATCGATTATTGTTAAAGAAGAAACATTTCCTTAATAAAAAAAAAGGTGAATAGAATTCTATTCACCTTTAATAAGTTAGAAAGTCAAATGATACTTTTTACGAATTAATCTCTTTCCAAATATTGAGTACTGGTTCTTTTACTAAAACAACCCCAACAGAGACTACAAATCCTAAGAAGGCCCAGATCACAAGTATTAAACTTCGTTTTGGAGCAGATCTTTCAGTAGGAATGGTCACAGGCTTAATTGTTGAAAAAATTGGAGTGTCTTTGGCAACTTGAAGTTTTGCTTGTTCCAATTGCTTCGCTAGTTCTTGATAGACTGATTGAGCAATTAAGAGTTCTCCTTCTTTTTGTTTGAACTGATTCTGATACCTCTCTGAAATGATGTTCTTATTTTGATCCTTTGCACGAGCAACTTCATCTTGTAAGGCAAAGTATTCTTTTTGTTTTTCGTTGTACTGCTTTTGGGTAAAGTTTAAATATTCTTTGCCGTGTTGTATTTTGTAATCAATGATTTGTTGTTGAAGGATTTCTTTGACTTTGGAAGTGAGTACAGCTGCAACAGTGGCATCATCTGTGGTCACAGAAAGTTCTACAAAACCTTCTTTTTCATTGACTGATAAAGCGATCTGTTCTTCAAGAGTTTCAAATAACTCTTGTTCTTTTATGGATACGATCATTGGGTTTGAATTTAGCCCTTTTAATTCTTCCGTTCCACGAATGGCTTTTAAAATAACTCCTGGTAATCCTATGGTGTATTTCTTTACTAAACTTAAAATAGGAGTTGGTTTTTCCAATAAATAGTTACTATAGCTCACAGATGATTGATCTAAAGGAACCTCTATGGATAAAATAGAGCGCTTTACAGGCACTGAATTTAAGATTTGAGGATATAGGGTCGGTGGAATTTCTCCGCCTGTTGTAGCGCCTCCTAGACTGATTCCAGCAAGAGAAGCTAGTCCGCTAAGGCTTCCACCAGTTTTGGATTCTGAAGTTTGTGGAATAAAGGTAGAGGATGCTGTGAATTCTTTTGGGCTTAACAAGGCAACAACCAATCCAATGACGATAAAATACCCTGTCCATCTCACGATAAATCGTTTTGAAGACCAAACTTTTTTTAAGAGTTCGATTAAATCGATTTCGTCTTCTTCAATAGTTCTTAATTGATCACTCATGGGATTATTGTAACAATGTTTTAATTAAAATTCCTAAGGTTGAAATACCAGAGGTGATTCCTAAAACTTCCTGAGCAGAAAGCTTATTGGAATTTGCTGATTTTTCAGGAACAAAAATGGTAGCGCCAGGTTTTAGTTTTGGGTTTGCTGTAAAAAACAAGAAGTGTTTTTTGGTAGCCATTTTTCCATTGGCATAATACACATAGGCCTTAGATCTTTTTGCTGTTTCACTGTATCCACCAGCAGCATTCACCGCTGCAGCAAAGGTGAGACCAGGAGTGTAGCTAAGTGAGGTTGGTTGTTGTACCGATCCGTTGATGGTGATACTCGAATTGTATTTTGGAATCACGATTTCATCACCAGCCATCAGTTCCACATTGTATTTTTCAGCACCATTGGTTTCAAGAAGTTTTCTGAGGTTTACAGAAACGTTAAGGGTTTCGTTGATTTTGACATCGAGTTCGGTGATATTCTTACTCATTACATCTTCTTCATTTTCTTGTTCTGGAATATCTAGTGCTTTGTCTTTTAATTCTTCCTTTGTTTTGTTGATACGTTTAATAAAGACTCCATCGATAAAGGCATTGTTTAAGATGCCTCCACTTTCACTAATAGCGTCATAGAGGGTATAATTGTTTTTGGTGAGAACATAAACTCCTGGTTTTTTAACCAGCCCTGTAATGGTGAAGGTTTCTTGTTCAAAATAACCTTCTTTTTGACGAACGACTACAATGTCTTTGGGTTCTAATACCAAGTCCTGGGAAACATTGGAGAAATCAGCAGCGACCTGATTGGCAATTTTTTCAGAAATGCTTTCAGTTGTATTGTTAAAAGTGTTTCTAAAAACATCAATGGTCATGTTTTCTGCTTCAAATCGAAATCCTCCAGCTTGTGCAATCACATCTCCCACTTTAATGTTTTTGTAGTAGGTAAAATTACCTGGATTATTGACCAATCCTTGAACTTTAATTTCTAAATCGTCAATTAAAATATCATTGGAAAGGATTTCAACGCGGTCATTTGGTTTAAGGTCGAGGTTGAATTGATCGTGAATGACTTCGCTGATACTAAAAGAAACTATTTCATTTTCAAATCCTTTTTCAGTTCTGTAAAGAAGTCCTCTTGAGAGCAGTGCCACATCCGTAAAACCTTGAGCTTGATAGATTAAATCTTTAAGAGTTTTGGTTTCATTTAAAGGGTAGGAACCAGGAACATTCACTTCACCTTCAATGGAAACACGATTGGTGTATTGATTTGTCACTGATTTGATGGTGATGTAATCACCGTCTTTGATGGAAAAGTTTTGATAGTCTTCTTGATGTATGGAAACAAGTTCACGTTTTAAACCTTCGATGCGTTCCACAAAGAGTTCTTCTTTGTAGGCATTGGAGGTAAACCCTCCTGCATAGCTCAATAAATCATTGGCAGATTCATTTTCTTTTAATTCAAAGAAGCCTTGAGTTTTAACTGCACCTTCAATCTGTATTCTGTTTTGATACGGTGGAATTAACAACACATCATTGTCTTGTAAAAAGACTTGTTTGTTTTTGCCTTGTAATAAAAACTCGTAAACGTCAAGGGTGGTAATGGTCTTTCCATTTCGAACGAGTTCAATCGAACGAAAGGATCCGTTTTCAGAAGGTCCACCTGCTGCATAAAGGGCATTAATTGGGGTTGCTAGTGATGATAAGGTGTAGGTTCCAGGAGTGTTCACTTGGCCAATGATATTGACAATAATCGAACGTGCTTGACTTAAGTAGATGTCAGCTCCAACTTCCGATCCAATTCCTGAATAGATAGAGCTTAATTTCGATTTAATTTTTTTAGAAGCCTGAGCAATGGTGAGTCCATTCACGTAGATAGGAGAGAGGCTTTCGAGGATCACAGTTCCTTGTTTGGAAACTGTAACGTTGTAATTCTTTTGAGCAGCACCCCAAACATCAATTGAAAGACCATCTCCAGGTCCTAATTGGTATAGATTGGAACCTGCGATATTTAAATTAGGCTCTAAGCTAATTTTAGGATTATTAAAGAAGTTCGCTCCAAAGATGAGACTTTCTTCTTCTTCTTCTTCTTCTTCTTCTGTATTAGTTGTATTATATCCAAAATCAGTAGTAACTTCATTGGATGAGGTTTTATTTTCAGTAGTCGAAACCCCTCCTAATGACTGTATACGATTGATCATTTTTTGAATATCTGCCTCAGACACGCCTCTTAAACGAGCCATTTGCTCTAGTTGACCTAAGGTATAACCTTGTTCTTGGGCTTGTCTCCAATAGGATTGAAGCTGCTGATCACTCATAGATTGAACTGCTTCTATCGAGGGTGTTTGTTGGGCTTGAGCATTAGGACTAGAAAAAAGAACCGTT
The DNA here is from genome assembly GCA_937136455.1 of uncultured Flavobacteriaceae bacterium. Classification (GTDB taxonomy): domain Bacteria; phylum Bacteroidota; class Bacteroidia; order Flavobacteriales; family Flavobacteriaceae; genus MAG-120531. The sequence goes on from CAKZOO010000107.1 coordinate 30,610, forward strand.
AAACTAAAAAGTAGTATAGTTTTAATTGAAAGAGGTAATTTCATATGCTGTTTTAATTGAATTTCAAAAATAAGGATTTTAATTGTTTTGATGTCTATGGTATAAGCGATACATCATACAATTATTTTAGGTATAGAACTTAAATTCACCAAACATCTAAATTTACTAGTTATTTGGATTATTGTCTTAAGTCAGTTAAAAATAATCTATTGAGAGTGAAATTACTTTTGGTACATTTCAGAATAATATTTTTGGTAGTCTCCAGAGGTTATATTCTCTAGCCATTCTTTGTTTTCTAAATACCATTGAATTGTTTTTTCAATACCCTCTTCAAATTGTAAAGAAGGCTCCCATTCTAGTTCGTCTTTGATTTTTGTCGCGTCGATTGCGTATCTTAAATCATGTCCAGCTCGATCCTGAACATAGCTTATTAGCTTTTCAGAGGTACCTTCTTCTCTTCCTAATAATCGATCAGCAACTTTTATCAGAACTTTAATGAGGTCTATATTTTTCCATTCATTAAACCCACCAATGTTATAGGTTTCTTTAAGTTTTCCTTTGTGAAATATGGTGTCAATTGCTCTTGCATGATCTACAACATACAGCCAATCCCTTACATTTTCTCCCTTGCCATATACTGGAAGCGGTTTGTTATTTACAATATTGTTGATGAAAAGCGGTATTAATTTTTCAGGAAATTGATAAGGACCGTAATTGTTTGAACAGTTTGATAGAATAACAGGAAGTCCGTAGGTATCTCCAAAAGCTCTTACAAAATGATCTGAGGATGCTTTAGATGCTGAATAGGGAGAATGCGGATCGTATTTTGTTTCTTCTGTGAAAAAACCAGATTCTCCTAATGAACCATATACTTCATCGGTTGATATATGATAGAATAATTTATTTGAAAAATCTCCATTCCAATATTCTTTAGCAGCCTGAAGTAAACTTAAGGTTCCCATTATATTAGTTTGAGCAAATGAGAAAGGATCTTTAATGGATCTATCCACGTGAGATTCTGCAGCTAAATGAATAACATGAGTTATTTCATTGTTAATGATGATGCTTTTTATTGAATCATAATCACAAATATCAGCTTTAATAAACTTGTAGTTAGATTTTCCTTCTATGTCTGTTAAATTCTTTAAATTACCAGCGTAGGTAAGACTATCTAAATTTATGATATTGTAATCAGGATAATTATTGACAAAAAGTCTTACTACATGAGATCCTATAAAGCCTGCTCCTCCTGTAATTAAAATATTTTTATTCATTAAAATGGTATTTCAGTATTCGCTAAAGTCTTCAAATTTTTATCCTTATCAGATATGATTAGTTCATCGGGATTTAATTTCCAGTCTATTTTTAATTCAGGATCACTCCAAATGATTCCTGAGTCATACTCTGGGGCGTACAAATTATCAACTTTATATGCGAAAATTGCAGTTTCACTAAGTACAATAAAGCCATGAGCAAATCCCTTAGGAATAAAAAATTGTTTTTTGTTATCTCCTGAAAGAATTATAGATTTATGTTTTCCATACGTTGATGAACCTTTACGTAAATCAACAGCAACATCTAAAACTTCTCCCTGAATACATCGAACTAACTTGCATTGTTCAAAAGGTGGTTTTTGAAAATGAAGACCTCTTAAAACTCCTTTTGTGGATTTTGATTCATTATCTTGAATGAAATTTATTTGAGGTAGGTCGTCTTCAAGTTTTTCTTTATTGTATGATTCTAAAAAATAACCCCTGTCATCATTGAAAACCATTGGTTCAATAATAATTAAACCATCTATTGGTGTTTTTGTAATCTTCATTTTTTAATTTTCTTAAGAAGATACTGACCATATTCATTTTTAGATAATGGTTCAGCAAGATTTGTAAGTTGATCGCTAGTTATATATCCTTTTTCATAAACAATCTCTTCAATACAAGCCACCTTTAATCCTTGTCTTTTTTCAATTGTTTGAATAAAATTTGAAGCTTCTAATAATGAATCATGAGTGCCAGTGTCTAGCCAAGCAAAACCTCTTCCGAGAATTTGGACATTAAGATTACCTTCTTTCAAGTAAGATTCATTAACGGATGTAATTTCTAATTCACCTCTTTTACTGGGCTTTGTCTTTTTTGCAACTTTAATTACTGAATTAGGATAAAAATATAAACCAACAACAGCATAATTGCTTTTTGGATTATCGGGTTTTTCTTCTATTGAAATTGCAACTTTATTTTCATCAAATTCTACTACACCATATCGTTCAGGATCATTAACATAATAACCAAATATTGATGCTAACTTATTTTGTTTAACTTTTTCAACAGCTTCTTTTAATAATCCAGAAAATCCATGGCCATAAAATATATTGTCACCTAATACTAAACAAACATTATCATTTCCTATAAAATCTTCTCCTATTAAAAATGCTTGAGCTAGTCCATCTGGTCTAGGTTGTTCTTTGTAAGATAAATTTATTCCAAGTTCATTCCCAGATCCTAATAATTTATGATAGCTAGGTAAATCCTCAGGTGTAGAAATAATCAGAATATCTTTAATACCAGCTAATAACAATGTAGAAAGTGGATAGTATATCATTGGTTTATCGTAAACACATAACAATTGTTTAGATACTCCTTTAGTTATTGGATACAATCTTGTGCCTGAGCCTCCTGCAAGTATAATTCCTTTCATTAAAAAGTTCTTTTAGGTAAATTTTTAAATAATTTGAAGTGTAATTCAGATGATGGAAATATTACTACCCAAGCAGTTAGGAGTATTAAAATAATATCAAGAATTATAGATTTATTTTGTTGATACCAAATTTCTAACTCACCCTTATAAGGAGCAATAACTCTTTTGTAAAAGTCATGTGGATCTTCTTCTTTGATTGAAGATATAATAGATTCTTCATCTCTAAATACTATAGAACCAATCCCAGTTAAACCTGGTTTGACATTATAAATTTTAGATTGTACATTTTTACTATAAGCACTAAAAGTTTTAGTGACTAATGGACGTGGTCCTACGATACTGATATCTCCTTTTAAAATGTTTATGATTTGAGGTAATTCGTTGATTTTTGTTTTTCTTAAAAATTTTCCAATTTTTGTAACTCTAAAATCATTTTGAAGCGTAATACTTCCAGTGCCCATATTCATTGAATTCTTTAGCATTGTGGCGAACTTCCAAATCATGAATTTTTTGTTTTTTAGTCCAATTCGTTCTTGAAAGTAGAATACCTCACCTTCAGCAGAAAATTTAAGAATTATTATAATTGGAATAAAAACAGGTAATAAAATCAATAAAGCTATTAAGCTAGCGATTATATCAATTAATCTTTTTGTTAATTTATACATTTTACATTTTTTGATCTAAATGTTTTCCAGTTTCTATGTGGTCGAAATCTGGCACATATTTTTTAATAACTTTAACAATTGATGCTTTATTTGAATGAGGATTTTCAAATACCTCATTAAAATCGGCTATTACATCTTCGAATGAAATTTTGACATTATTTGAATTTATAAAACCTAGAGAATAGTATGTTTCTAAATCATAAATTTCATCTTCAGTGTAAAATTCTTCATATGTCTTTTCACCTGAAGTGTCTGTCTTGAAAAAATATATTGGATATTTGGGTTTATTTGAAATTATATCAAATTCTTTAGCTTCTATCTCTGAATTCATAATCTCTAGTGTATAGCCTCTTTCGTTCAAAAAGTCAACAGCAATATCCTTAAAGTATATTTGATCTTTATGGAAATCTAATTTTGGAAAGAAAATATTACCTGTATTCCCTAAAAATGTAGCTAATAAACATAATTGACCTGATTGCTCAGGAGTAACAAAAAATCGTTTGATATCTGAAGGGCATGATAATGGTTGGTTTTTTTCTAACCTATAAATAAAACCATCTAATAAACTACCATTTGAAAATGCAACATTAGCAAATCTTGCTGTAGTTACTCTTAAATTTTCTTTTTTAGAGAGAATAAGTTTTTCCATTAAACTTTTTGATGCTCCCATTATATTTACAGGGTTTGCAGCTTTATCTGTAGAAACGCTAAAGAAATATTTTGGAGGGTAATTCTCACATAAATCAAGAAGTTTTATAGCTCCAAACACATTATTTTTTATGAGTGCTTCAACTGAAATTTTATCCTTTTCAGATCTAACATGTTTATGAGCTGAAAAATTTGCTACTATATCCCATTTTTCTGAATCAAAAATTTTATCAAAAGTTTCACTTAATAAGTTTACTGGATAAGTAATGTATTCGGGTTTATAATCTAAAAGATCTGAACTTCTTAAATCTCTAGTTAATTCAGTTAGACCATTTTCATTAATATCAACTATAACTAATTTTAAGGGTTGAAATTTTAAAATTTGTTTGATATAATTTGAACCTATAGATCCAGCTCCTCCAATAATTAAACAATTTGAGTTTTTAATTTCTTTATGTAAAAGAGTTAAATTAGAATTTATATCAATTTTGAGGTTTAACCTATTATAAAAATTTTGTTGTTTCATTTTATATATTCTAATTTAGTTTTAAGGTAGTCATCATGATCAGTATGTAATAATTTAATGAGTCTTAAGTTAGTGCTGATGTTTTTTAAATTATTTTTATTCACAAATAAATTAAAGTTTTTTTGCAAACATTTTTCACTATTTAATTTTAAACTATCTATAAGTTTTTTAAGATAATCTGATGAAATTAAAAAAATATCAGTTGATATATTTTCACTATCTATTTTGAAAAAAAGATTTTCTTCTTTGTGGTATTTGCGTAAAATTAAATCGATAATGAATTCAGTATTTAAAATTCTACCATTAACAATTATAACTTTTTTAAAATCTTTGTTTTTTGAATAAAATCCATCAATTAACTTAATAAAACCTTCATTGTTATTTGAGGAATAGAGATCTTTATTTAGAAAATTATTGTCATAAATAACAGGAAATTCTCTAATTGATAGAAGATCTCTTAACTCTTTATTTTTTAGGTCTAAAATAGAATCAATTGAATTGTCAATAAAAAATAGATTATTTTTATATTCTTTTATCAAAGTTTTAAAAGAAAATAAGTATTCTTCTTCTCTTAATAACCAGTGTTTTTCATCAAGTTTCAATGGATGAAAACAGGATAAAACTATAATTTTTTCAATTTCCATTGAAAAAGTTTTTAATTAGGATTACAATTGATTCAATCTCTCTATCTGTTAAATTATGATGAATAGGTATATTTAGTGTTGAATCGTTAATGAATTCCGAATTCTTAAGATCTAAAAATTTTGAGTTAAAAAGTTTTATCTTGTGAAGAGGATAATATCTAAAAGTTGTATAAACTCCGTTGTTTTTTAAAAATTTAGCAAGTTCATTTCTTTTTGAAGTTTGAATCCAGAAAAAGTAGTAGGATGAATCAAATTCAAAATTATAATTATCATAAGAACTGATATTAATTTCATTAATTTCACTAAGTTCATTGTAATAATAATTAAATATATCTTTTCTTCTATTTAAATAATTGTCTAATTTTAGTAATTGCGTGTTGCCAATTGCAGCAGTTACATTATTCATTATAGCTCTTCTTCCTGGTTCTATTATGTCAAATTCCCACCATTTATTATTGCCTTCTGATGAACTATCGATACCGCTCTTAGCTTTTAAGGGAAGACCAAGATATAATAACATTTTAGCTTTTTTAACTAATTCTTCATCTTTTAAGTAAATCATTCCTCCATCTATTGTGCTTAGTGTTTTCATAGCATCAAATGACCATATACCCATATCACCTAATGTTCCACATGCTTTACCCTTGTAGAAACTTTTTACTGCACATGCACTATCTTCAATTATTTTAATATTGTGTTTTTCGCATAATTCTTTGATTGGATCAAAATCTATTGGGAAACCACCGTAATGAGTTAAAAATACTGCTTTTGTCTTAGATGTTATGTGTTTTGATATTAATTCTGCAGTCGGATTTAGGGTTTTTCTATCAACATCACAGAAAACAATAGTTGCGTTAGATTCAATTATGGAACTAGCAATTGAAGGGAAGCTAATAGATGGTAAAATTATTTCATCATTAATATTAAAATTAAAAAGTTTAGCTGCCAAAAAGATACCTTCAGTACACGATGTGGTTGAAACAAAATTTTTAGAATTGGACAATAAATGTTCTGCAAAGTTATTTTCAAAAAGACGTACTTCATCTCCTTTTCCAATCCATTTGCTATCAAATACTTTTTTTATAGCTTTCAAATCGTCATCACCAAGTGATGGTTCAAAAATATTTATCATAATATATTTAGTTTAAAATATTTAACAACCAATTTTTTACTTCATAATTTTTCAATGAAATTTCTTTAAAAGGATTGTTAATAAATTCATTATCAATTTCAATTTTAGACCTATTTAAAATTTTTATATTTTCTGGTGTATAAAAATCGTAAGAGTTAATATTAGAATTGAATGTAATTAGTTTTGTGTTTGATGCTAATACTTCGAATGTTCTATTTGTTAACCCATTTTGAAGATTATGGTTAATATCAATTACAGCTTTAGAGTTATTGTAAATTTTGTTGATTTGTTTGAAACTTAAAGACTTAAATTTTATGTATTTTAGTTCTAGTCCTTTTATTTTTTTAATGTATTTAAAATAGAAATAAAGTAGTATGTTTTTCGTATAAATGTGAAAGTAGAAATTTAAGCTTTTATCCTTTGCAATTTTGTAAAATTCTTTAAAGATTTGAAATCTGTCACTATGAAGAGAAGCTATTAACGCTATGTCATATTTCTTCAATGAAATATTTAGATTATGATAAACTTCATCGATATAATATAGTGGTAGAAACTCAAAATCATTATAATTTTTAGCATCATTATTGTCAAAAGTTATTTTTTTATCAAAATACTTAATGATTTCTATAGAATTTTTGTTTGCAAGAGAATCCCACATATACAATATGAATTTTGAATTATAAAAATTGTTTTTTAAAAGAAGCATTGATCTTTTATCAATAGTTTCTGGACTAATAATTAAAATTTTATCAAATTCTGTGTTTTTATATTTTTTAATTAATCTTAAATATTTAAGATATATTAATAAACTTATAACTTTTTTAAATTTTAGTCTTACAATTGCTTTAAACAAGAAACCTTTTAATCTTTCATCATAGAATTTTGCATTAAAATTTAATTCATTGCATTTTTTTATTAAAAATTCTTCATAACCAAAGAATTTCGGTCCGATAATTAAAATATTATTTCCATTCATTTGTTTCAAAGTTATATCTTTTAAGAATTTTAGCAGGGACTCCCCCAATTACGCAATTGTCAGGATATTTTCCTTTTACAAAAGAATTGGAACCAACAATAACATTATTGCCTAATATCGTTCCAGCTTGAATTGAACTACTGAATCCAATAAAACAATTTTCACCTATTCTAGTTCGTTTAATAATTTGTTTTTGTTCCATTATGGATTTTCCTAATTCAGAATAGTCATTATCCATATCATTAATAAACACATTTGAAGCTATAGTCGTATTTTTTCCAATTATTATTTCCCCACCACAAATTAGATGTAAATTATGACCAATACTGATGTTTTCATTTATTATTAGCTTAGAGTTTTTATTATATAGTTCAATTCTTGCACCAGGAAATATCCTTACTTTATTTTTGATTTCAATTTTTTTTGTATTCTTCAAAAATAATGGAGTTCCTAAATATGAATAATATCCAAAACTTTTAAATATCCATCTGTACAGTAATTGACTTTTTAAATACCAGTATAATCGTTTATCTAAAAATCTTATCATGTTAATATTTTTTTAAGATTTTGATCATTCAAATCATATAATTTATCTCTAAAATGGAAATGAATTAATTCATGATTCAATAAATAATTTATAAAAGAAATGCCATTTAATTCTGTAATAGATTCATTAAGTTTATTAATAATATTTTCTTCAATTCCTGGAAAGTACTTTATTGCATTGTTAACTTGGTCGTAATACGAATCTCCTAAGACTATTATTTTTTTTGAATACTTAAGCACTTCAATTCCAACCGTTGAATTATTTACAATCACGAATTCTGAATTTTGTATTGATATCTCAAGTGAATTCCAATCTAAATGAATTGAATGATGCTGATTAATAAAATCATATAATTTATTTTCATACCTATTTACATATTTAGGGTGCTCTCTTACAATTACATTATATTTTTCCCCAAATATTTTATATGTCCATTCTAATATTTCAAAGTGACTTTTGAAAAATGGCGAGTGAAGCAGTAAGTTTGCATCGTTTGGAACTTGCAAAATTAACAGTAATTGTTTTCTTTCAGATTTAAGACAAGAATGCTCTTTCTTTTTTTTAAAAAAAGTAGGTAATGATAAATTATTGTAGTTAAAAGATTTATTTAAACCAAAGATGTTATGAACAATTAAATCTATTATTCTAAAATATTTGATTGATTGTATTTTTTGATTATTTTTTTGAGTAATTGTTTTATTGTTTTCATTAAAATTAGAATAGCGAAAACTGCAATTTTTATTTACACCTTTTTTATCTAAAATCGTAGTTCCAAAAGGACCTTGTTCAAAATATATAGTTTTACAATTATTAAGTTTGGCACAAAACTCAGCAGATTTTATAACTAATCTTGAATCACCAGATAGATAAACATTTGAAATCCCCTTACTTTTTATTATAAAATCAAAGAATTCTACATAGAATATTGCCCTTTTAGTCAGGTCTTTTTCTTTGTATATACCCTGTTTTAATTCATATTCTATAATAGAATTTATGTTTAGTTTATTTATATTAACACTTGTTTTTTTATTTAATTTTTTTATAAAATTCACAGCAATTATTCTATTTAATAAGAAATATATTACACCGCTTGTGAAAATTGAATAATAATATGATTTTCCTTCACACAGTTTTGAAATTATTCTAAAAAACCTTGCATCATCAGCATAAAATGATACAAATAAATTATTATTTCTCATCTAACTTAATCTTATTAACGAATATATTTGAATTGATTGCCGTAGAAAAAAATGTTATTCCGTATTTGATTTTTAAGTCATATAACTCAAGTATTTCGATTGGTAAATTTTTGTTTAAAAGTTCAATTTTAATGTTTTTAAAATCAAAAAATGACAATTCATTTTGTCTTGGATGTGGTTTCAAATAAATATTAGTAATCGACTCATCTTCTTTGAGAATTAATTTTATTTTATTTTCAATTTTTTTTATTAGATATTTATATTCATTCATATTTATGTATTTATCTTCAACAAGGGGTTGTGGTAAAATCATAATTGAATTTTCATTTATTAAGTTTATTTTGATATCAAAAATTAATTCAATATATTTTTTAAAATATTTTTTTGGTATTTCTGGATTATCATATGTTTTAATTAAGATATTTTCATATACAAATTCAGGCCTTTTTTTGTAAATGAAAAAGTCAATTGATTTATTTTTAAAACATATATAATAATTTGAAAGTATACTATTTTGTGTGAAAATTGAATTTTGTTTATTCAAATGTATTTTTTGATAGCTAGAATAACCGTCTTCAAATACATAAACTTTATTTTTAAATGAAAGTATTTTTGAAAAATTTAAACCATACGAGTGATGACAAGTATATATATTATATTTTTTCCTTAAATGAATTTTTAAATTTGAGATAATTAGACATAAGAATTTTTCAATCCTTTTAGGTTTTTTTCGATAATGAACTTCATTAAAAAGATTAGATTTTTTTAAGTTACTTAATACTGGAATTAAATCAAAACCTTCAATTAATAGTATATTATACTCGTTTCGTTTTATTAAGTATAAGCATTGAAGTAGATGATAAAAAGTATTAACTCGATATACGTTTTTCATTTATTTTTAAGTATGATTTTGTAAAAGTATATACTAATATTAAAGGCACAAGGTTTTGAAAAAATTTTAAAATTGAGTCTCTTGGAGAATAAATAAACGACATAAATACAACAATAAATATTAAATTCATTAACATTGTTTTTCTTGATGAATTTTCTATTTTGGCAATAATTAAAAAGAAAAATAAGTATGCTAATAAGGAATACCTATAGCCTACTAAATCATAAACTTCTGCTATAAGAGAAGATCCTGTACCAAAACCTGCATAAAAAGATTCTTTACTTAAAAAAAACATTAATTGGTGTGATAAATAATTTGAATTTTTAAGTAGAGTAATAGTTCTTCCTTGATAAAATATATTTGGATCAACCAAATGAAATAGTCTATTAAAATAATCTTTAATTGGAGTCAAAATATAAGGTGTTGAATCATTTATAAATGACACTTTATTAAATTCTATCATGAACAATGAAACTTCTGCAGGCAATGAAATAAATTTGAATTGGTTAAAATCAAAATTTGATTTCCTCGATTCACTTGTTCTTATATATTCAATTGCAATAAAAAATAATAACAAGGCAAAGAATGGAACAAGTATTTTATTTAAATTAATTCTTTTTATTTTATTTCTTTGATATAAAAAAAGCAATAAATATATTAACATTGGGCCTCGTTGACCTCTTACGGAATATATCAAAAGATTAATAAAAAATATTTTAGATGGATTTGATAGTTCCTTAACATTTTTACTGCTAGCAATTAATATTATGTAAAAAATATTGTAAAGAAGTTGAAAGTAATTTGATATAGAATACAGAAAATCCCCTTCAAATTCCCCATTGAATATAGCAAGATAATTTCCAGAATTAATAATTAACACTAAAGAGTAAATATTCAAAATAATAACAAATGGAGATATTATTTTGAATTTTGAAATCAAAAAATCATACACTTCTTTTTGCGTTGTAATATCAAACCTTTGTTTTTGATCTTTATGAATAAGACTAATTATAGATACAGCAATTAAAAGAGAATGGTTTATATATATAAATATTTGAATAGTATCTATGTTTAATTTAGTGAAGTAAAATAGATATGTGTCAAATACACTTATGACATCAAAAACATCAAGAAATAATTTTGAGCCAATAAACGCAAAATACGTTATTAAGAAAATTGAGAATAATGAAAAAACCCCTTTTCTTCTAGAAATTATTACAAAAACAAAAAAGAAGCTAATTAAATAATTGATTTCAAAAAACTTATAATATTCAAAGCTATTGTTTTCAATAAAATATAAATTGATAATATTTATCAATAATGAATACAGTATAAATACTATACTAATAATGTTTGAAAATATAAAAGATTTCGTTGAAATCAAGTCTTATTATTTTGAATTTAATTATAGTAAAGATAAATAGCATTGAAAGAATAATATTGACAATATAGTTGTCAATATTTAAAAATAGCAATATAGTAGGACAGGTAATTATAAATACATCTATGATCATTCTCATAGAAACAAGTTTGTATTCTATTATAGATAAAAGCCAAACAAAATTTATTAATAAAAATTTCATAAAAATAGACATTGTGTTAAACAGTGAATATCTTATTAATAATAGAGTTAAAAATCCCGATAAAATCTGAATTATTAGTGTCTTTCTTTTGTATGAACGGTCTTTTTTTTCTAACATTGCTATATTTGTAAAGTATCTTATAAGAATTAGCAACGAAAAATTCATAAGAGAAAAATATCCTATATAATACATTTCATCAAAGAGCTCACCTTTGTCAATTAGACTAATAATTTCATTAAACAAGATTAAAACAATAGTCAATGCAATAAATACCGAATAAATTAATTGCTTAGTTAATTGAATTTGATTAATATTTTTTCTATAAGTTCTAGTGAATATAGGAACCATTATAGGTGATAATATATATATAATCATTCCAGTTTGATTAAAAAAGTTAAAACTAGCTATGTTTGTTCCGTTATTTATAGTTCCTAATAGATATAAATCGATACTAGAAATAATTAAAATAGATAGATTTGAATGAGAAAGTTTTCTTGATTTTGAAAATATTTTTTTTATTTTGGATATAGATTTATGAAATTTAATAGGTTTAATCTTTAGTAATCTGATATGTGTTATTATAAAAACAGCATAGATTGAAATTGATATAATTAAAAACGTATTTAAGTTAAGTTCATATCCAAGATATTGTATAGGAAATAAAATAAGAAATAATATTAATTTCAAACTAATTCTTATTATTTCTGATTGTTTTGTAAATTCTAATGCATCAGAAAATTTATTTAAAATTCCAATCAGCCATATAAAATAAAAATATATTGCACCAAATAAAATTGAATTTGTGCTAATTTCCTCATCTATTGTTTTGTTATAAATAAATAATGTTATTGCTAATAATATTATCGATATTAAAGAATATGTAATATATGAGAATGTTATTTTATTGGTTTGAATATTATTATGCTTGTGATCAATCAGCATATAGAAGCTTATTGCAGATGAACCAGTGTCAAATAATTCATAAAATTTATTAGAAAAGAGTTGAAGAACAGAAAACACATAAAAGGCATTTTCTCCTAAACTTAATGGTAAATATAAGTTTAAATAGAAGCCAATAAATGTTGAAACTATAGTTCCAAGTAATTTAAATTTCAAAATTATGATAAGATAAAATCAATAAATTCTCTTACGGCTCCCTCACCACCTTTTTTATTGAGAACATGAATGTTTTCAATACTTTTTATAGTATCTACTGAATTTGAAGGACACGCAGCTAAACCAACATTTTCTAAAAGCTCCTTGCAATTAATATCATCTCCAATATAAGCAACATTATGAATTTGTACGTTTTCTTTTTTGCAAATTTCAATTACAGCATCTAACTTTTGATTGTGTTCTAATCCTTGGTATATGTAGTCTAATTTTAATTTAGTTGCCCTATTTTTAACAATTTCAGTATTCTCACTAGTTATTATTCCTGTTTTTATTCCACTTTTTCTTAAAAGTTCAAATCCTTTACCATCGTGAGTGTTGAATTTTTTCAACTCATTTCCATCTTCACTGTAGTACATACCAGCATCTGTGAGTGTTCCATCTACATCAGATATAAATATTTTAATTTCTTTATTTAATTTTTTATTTATTGATTTTCTCAATAATTTTTCAGCTATTATCCAATCTAACTCTTCATCGATTTCAATTGAAGTTGATTCATCCATTTCATAGATGCCAATATTTCCAGATAATCTATTATTTGATTTAATGATATTTTTAATTCTACTAATATAAAATGCGCCATTTTCCATAAGAAGACCTCTAAAATCTTGCCTTCTTGGTCTGTTTTCTATTTCATAATTAAGTGGAGAATTATTGTCATTCCAATAAAATCGTTTACTTCTAACACAGGTCAATAATGAGTCATATTTATTTTTAGAAAATAAATTATAAGCATTTATAAAATCATCACTCCTAACCAAAGGAGATGTCGCTTGAACAAGAAATAGAACATCTTCCTTTTTAAAATTATAATTTTTTAAAAATTCAATCATTACTGATTCAGTGCTAGATTCATCTTGAGCATTTTCCTCAGAACGATTAAAAATCTTTACGTTTTTAAAATTTTGTTGATTTACTACTTCTTTAATTTTATTACAATCTGTTGCAACATGAATTTCTTCAAATATTTGAGACTCAACTAATGATTTTAAACTCCAGTATAAAAGTGGTTTGCCATTAAATATTTTTATGTTTTTAAATGGAATTGATTTACTTCCACATCTTACTGGTAAAAGAGCTATATTCATTTATTTTCTATTTTTTAATTTGCTTCTTTGAACTTGCTCTATATCTAGTATTTCAGTTTTCTTATAATTAAGAGCTAAAAATGTTGAATTAAGATCTCTAACCAATTTTTGTAGACCTCCTGGTTCAAGAGAAGCAGCATGATCCGTTCCTTTCCAAGTTCTATCTTTTGTAAAGTGTCTTTCAATCCATCTAGCTCCAAGTGTATATGCTGCAACATCAAGTGCAATTCCTAGATGGTGTCCTGAAAACCCTATTTCATTAACTCGATCAGATAAATTATCATATAGCCATTTTATTTCAAGTAAAGCAACATCTTCTGCTGGCACTGGATATCCTGAGGTGCATGAGTAAATTAACAACCTGTTTTTAGCCTGATCTGTTTCTTCAAAAAATTTTATTATTTCTTCAATTTCTTCTTTATCAGTCATTCCAATTGATAGTTGAATATTACCATCATATTCATCTCTAAGGACTTTAAGCATTTTAAAATTATTATTACATGCAGATGGTACTTTTAAGAATTTAGGATTAATAGAAATCATTTCTCTAGCTGATGTCACATCCCAAACAGATGTAGAATATATCATATCTATTGAGTCACAATATTCTTTTAATTCTTTATGCTCAGAAACAGTAAACTCTAAAAATTCTCTATGTTCACCATATGTTTTTCCATATGAGTTGTCTTGTACAGGATGTGGAGCATTGTACTGTTCCTCGGTTAATAGTTCTTTATTATTTCTTTTTTGAAATTTTACATATTTAGCCCCTGACAGTTTAGCTAAATCAATCAGTTCTTTAGCGATAGATAATTGCCCCATATGATTACAACCGATTTCAGCAATTATATTTGGTTGTTTGTAATTAAACTTAAATGACATAATTATTGATTTATATAGTTTATTGTTTCTTTTATTTGTTTAAGGTTTTTTAGTAAGTTCTCTAAATAATTTATATTTAGCATGTTAGCGCCATCACTTTTAGCATTTGTAGGATCGAAATGAGTTTCAATAAAAATACCATCAACACCAGCAGCAATACCTGCTCTGGCTATAGTTTCGATCATATCAGGCCTGCCACCTGTGACTCCTGATAATTGATTTGGTTGTTGAAGAGAATGTGTAACATCAAGTACAACTGGTGCAAATTGTTTCATTGTTGGAATACCTCTAAAGTCAACAATCATATCTTGATAGCCAAACATGGTTCCTCTGTCGGTTAACATCACTTGATTATTTCCAGTTTCTTGTACTTTTTTAACAGCGTGTTGCATGCTTTCAGGAGACATAAATTGACCCTTTTTTAAATTAATAACCTTTCCAGTTTTAGCAGCTGCAACCACTAAATCTGTTTGTCTAACCAAAAAGGCTGGAATTTGAAGCACATCCACATAGGCTGCTGCCATTTCAGCGTCAAATACTTCATGAATATCAGTTACTGTTGGAACCTTGAATGTTTGAGATACTTTTTCTAAAATTTTTAAGGCTTTTTCATCTCCAATTCCTGTAAAAGAATCTAATCTAGATCGATTAGCCTTTTTAAAACTTCCCTTAAAAACATATGGGATGCCCAATTTATCTGTTATACTGACAACTTTTTCAGCAATTTTAAGTGCCATTTCTTCACCTTCAATAGCACAAGGTCCTGCTAATAAAAAGAATTGATTACTATCAGCGTATTTAATTTGTGGAATCTTATTTAATTTCATTTTGGAATATTATTTTTTTAACTTTATTAAAATCATCTATGGTATCTATGCCTAATGAATTATTTTTGGAATGGACTAGTTTAATATTAATTCCATTATCTAGAAATCTTAGCTGTTCTAATTTTTCAATGCTTTCAAGTTTTGATTTTTTAAAATTGGAGTATTCAATCAAAGTTTTTTTTTTAAATCCATATACCCCTATATGTTTATAAAAATGTTTCTCATTAAAATAATCTTTTTCGGTTTGATTTAAATAATTATTATCTCTTTCGAATGGTATTATATTCCTGGAGAAATATAAAGCTTGATTGAATTTATTGATTACAACTTTTACATTATTATTGTTTTTTAATTCATCAAATGAAGTTATTTTTTCAATTGCAGAAACAACATTTGAATTATTGTTTTCCAGTTCATTAAAAATTTGAATAATTAAATCTGGGTTTATAAGTGGCTCATCACCTTGAACATTAATTACATTTTCACATTCTATATTCTGTATAGCTTCAGCAATTCTATCTGTTCCTGATTCATGCTGTTTAGATGTTAAAATAATATTTTTGGTAAACTTAGAACAATGATTATATATTTTATTGCTATCAGTTGCAATATATATATCCGAGTTATTTACTTGTTTACATTTATCAAATACTCTTTCTAAAATAGATTTATGATTAATTTCTAATAAAACTTTTTCAGGTAATCTAGATGAATTTAGTCTTGCAGGTATGATAATTACATTTTTCATTACAAATCGAAAGTTTGTATAACTCCTAAAATGTGATTTTTTGCATCAGTAACAAGTAATGTGTTTACTTTATAATCATTAAACAAATTACCTGCTTGATTTAATTTTTCATTTGGGGAGATGGTTTTTGGTTTAGAATTCATGATATCAAATCCAATTAAATTAAAAAACATCTTTTGATTGTTCTCCATAGCTCTTCTTATATCACCATCTGTAATTATGCCTACAACTACACTTTTTTCAACTACAATAGCAATTCCAAACTTGCCTTTACTAATAATGTTAGTTATTTCAATAATAGATTCGTTGCCGTTAATTAGAGGTAAGTTTTCATTGTGCATTACATCTGAAACTTTATAAAGAAGTTTTTTTCCCAAACTACCCCCTGGATGATATTTAGCAAAATTCTCTTCTTTAAACTTTCTAGCTTTCATTAAAGTTACTGCAATAGCATCTCCTATTACCATAGTAGCAGTTGTAGATGAAGTAGGGGCAAGTTGTAATGGACAAGCTTCTTTTTCTACAAAAATATTTATGTGAAAATTTGTGTTTATTGCAAGAGTTGATGTGGGGTTTCTTGTTAAAGAAATTGTTATATTCTTTTGATGTCTTAAGAATGGAATTAATTTTAAGATTTCATCAGTTTCACCAGAATTAGAAATTAAAATAACAATATCTTTTTTTTCAATCATTCCAAGATCGCCATGATAGGCTTCGCCGGGATGCAAAAAAAAACTTGGTGTTCCTGTGCTCGCAAGAGTTGCAGCAATTTTTTTTCCAACAATTCCAGATTTGCCCATTCCTGAGATGATTACCTTTCCTTTACAATTTAATATATATTCAATTGATTTTTCGAAATTTTCATCTAATAATTTAGAAAGATTTAAAATTTGCTTAGATTCAATGTTAATGACTTTTTTAGCTACTTCAATGTGATTATCCATATTTCATATTTTATATCTGTACGCAAGAATAAATAATGCCTTAAAATCCATGAGTCCTATTACCGTATGAATTCGATTAAACAAAAACCCTTGAATTCCAATGTTAAGACTTGATGTGTCGTAATCTATTAATAGTTGAGCTTTATCAAACTCATCATATTTCATTTCAACTCCTCCAAAAAAGCCTTTAAAATCTTTTGCTGGAAGTTTAATTAAATCTGATGCATAACCAAAACTGATATCAAAAGTAATATCTTTATAGTTTAAAATTTTACTTCCTACTATATAGGTTGCAGTAAAATTTGAACAGGATTTGCAAGTTGTTTCAGTTAGAGCAGAGATATCCTGTAGACCTACTACAATTGTTGGTCTGTTTTTCTTTTCTTCAAGCAGTTTAAAACGAGCTGTAAACATACGGTCTGGAAAATATTGCGTAGACACACTAACTTCATTGTTTAATTCATGAGAGTATCTAAACATAATTTCCATAAAAGGAAGAGGAGTAACTGTTATAAATGTATTTAACCCTGGACTTCCTGTTCTTAAACCCTGAAATTCTCCATATGTTCTTTTAAAAAACTTCGCCGGAACATACCCCATCCCAATCGCCAAAGTACCACTCTCATACATCCTCGCGGTTGGAGCTTTAATTAGACCTCTTGTTCCTGTTAGCGACTGAGAATTAACACTGAAGCTAAAGAGTAGGAGTAGAGTAACTAAACCTCTAAAAACCCCTTTATGTATACCTTTATTTTTCATTTATTTCCTTGACTAGGTCCGGTAATCCTTTAATCTTCTTTATTCTGTAACAACCAACTACTCGATTGTATTTTATCTCCAAGCCTGTCAATCAGCTTAATTCCTAAGTTTTCACATACAGGACGTTCCGGAATGGTATCGTTGTTTTGATCCCCTCCATTGGCAAATCCCAATTCATACTCCTTTGAAAACTCCCTATGATTCATTTCAATGGTTTTACATACCGTACGATCTTCATCTATGGAGATAAACGCCTTATCGACGGCGTTGATGTTTTCAATAATCAGTAAACGCTCTTCCTCAGTTTGAAATGCTTTAGAGCCTTTTAATTCTCGTTGAATTTCATTATTCACAATCACAAACAATTCATCTGCAATCGCCTTGGCATTGTTGATATATTCCAAATGTCCTTTGTGAATGGGATTGAAGTATCCCGATACGATGACAGCTCTTTTTTTACTCATCTTCTAAGTTTAAGCATTTAATGGAATAACCGTTTTTTAAATAAAATGCGGTATGTCTCATATCGTCTTTGTATCGCTCTCTAGTAAAGAGTACCTCGTGAAAGGTCTTTTTAAGTTTGCGTTCTATTTTTGAAACGAGATTGTTTTTTCTTTTAATATTCGCATCATAGGTCGTACTCGGATCATGAATAATTTCCATGGCCTCATTATTGAGTACAATTTTTTTCTGAGCGAGTATTTTTAAAAACTTCACTTCTTCATCTGACAATGGAATTTTCTTCAGTCCATTGGACAGGGTTTCCTGCGTTAGTTTAAAGTTTCTGCGATTGGCAAGAATGTAAATTAATAAAACAAACAGCATGAGGATGCTCGAGATCCCAACTCCCATGACACCTCCTTTAAACAAGCGCTCATCTCTGATGAAGTAATCGATTTGATCACTGGTTTGAAAATCGATGCGCCCCATTGTAATCGCACCTTGAGTATCCAAGGTTGTATACAGCCACTGATTGGGCCCCACGGAAATCGAATTGGCCGCAATTGGAACGAGTTGTTTGATTGGAGTGGTGGTGAGTGTATTTTGATTCAAATCAATGGAGTAGGAGGTTGCAGAAGCACCATCAAAGAGCTCAACGCTTTGCTCTGTACTCACAAATTGAAGCGGAATATTTTGAGTTTGACTCATAAATAGCGGATTAATGATGCCGCGTTTGCGCCATTGAAGTGTATTTAAATCCAAGGAGTAGGCGTTTTTTAGGATACTCTCGTTGAAATCATTGTCAATTTTATGAGCGTGATAAACCCAGAGTTCCTGATCTTGTTGTGAGTAAAAGGCATTTTTAATCCCCTCTGGAATGGTTCCCGAGGTTGTTACGAGTTCCCAATTGTTGGTGTCGTGGTTAAAGACTCTCAAGCTATTTCGGTGATTAAAAACAATGTTTCCACCCAGTGAATACAAGTTCCCCTCAAAAGTAAAATACAAGGGAGCATAATCATTGGCTTGACGCAGTCCCCGATCAATTCGTTTTAACTGATCGTCTTTAAATTGATATACAAATCCATCTGTAGGAGCAATGAGATAAGGGGTGTCATTTACATAATTGATGACCATCTCGCGAAGTGGAATCGGAGTGCTCACCTTAGTTGAATCGCTGTAAATTTTAAATTCAGATAGGTTTAATTCAGATCCGTTATAGTAGCCCTCGGGGGTCAGTACGTGATACGTACCTCCACTCCCATGTACCAAGACGTGATCAGTTTCACTGTTCAGATTGACTTGTGCAATTGTAGGATTGAAAAAAAGACTAAATAAGAAAAGGAACAAGGTCATTATTTAAATCGAACGTAATATATGATCACGATGTACAAACTACTCATCAGGGTTGCTCCAATGAGTCCCAGAGTGCTGTAAAGGATCAGATTAAGTGCTAAAAGCAAGGCTGACAATACAATAATTTGAATACTGCTAAAAAAATGCGTGTATCCTTTATCAATCAATCGATGGTGCAGGTGAGAGCGGTCTGGCGAAAAAGGCGATTTTCCTTTTGATGCTCTGAGAATAAACACACGCAAGGTATCCGCTAAAGGATAGATGAAAATCAAAACGGCCAACAGACTTCTGTTGATGATGGTATCGGTGAATTGAATATTATTGCCGTCCATGAGCCAAAAAACAAAGAAGCTAAAGAGTGTTCCCATCGTGAGGGATCCAGCATCTCCTAAAAAGACTTTACCAAAAGGCTTGAGGTTGTGGTATAAAAATCCTGCGATAATTCCCATCAGTGGTACTGCAAGTGAAAACAGTTCCGTTGAGCGTACCCAAAACAACAAACTAAAGACACTGAGTATGTACAAGCCCGTCATGCTCAAAAGTCCATCGATCCCATCGATAAGGTTGACGGCATTGGTAATCACCAGGTACACAAAAATAGAGGTGAGCATGGAACCCCAATAGGGGAGTTCATAAACCCCAAAGACCCCATGGAAATTGTTGATTAAGTATCCCGACTGCGTGAGTAAAAATCCAATAAAGATTTGAACGATGAATTTGTGTTTGTAGGAAATGTCATAGAGATCATCCCAAAACCCTAAAAAGAGGGATAAACTCAGAGCTAGCCAGATAAACATATTGTACTCCAGCTGATAAATTAACGAATAAATCAGTAAGATGACGATCAAGGATATAAAGATGGAAACTCCACCCGAACGGGTCGCAACAACCGAGTGCGAGGAACGCTGGTTGATTTGATCGACCATATTGTTCTTTAAGTAAACTTTATGAACGATCTTATTGAAGTAAACCGAAGCGAGAATACTTACAAAAAATACAATAAGTTGTGATTGTACTAAGCTAATCATAAATGGAGTTGGTTTTTTTCACGGCTTCGCCTCTTGGTAATACCAATAAAAAAGCAAAACGATGGAAAACAGTTAATTAAGCGACCTCTACTTTATTCGAAGCGAGGTTAATGCACATTTTTAAACCGATCGACTTTAGGGTTACCCAAACAAAATCACCTCGGTGTTCTACTACTTCTGCTTTGCTACCAGCAAAGATTCCTGACTCAATCGCAATAAGCTCACCGTGTTGGTAAGCATCTGAATGAGTGCTCTTAGGACAGAGGTAGTTTTTCATGGCATTGATCTCCTGTTCTGAAATTAAAGCAGGCTTTCCAAGAGAACGAACAATGGACTTGGTAAATGGATTTTGATTCACCATTTCAAAGTTTAATTCCTCCATCTTAAAGAACGCCAAACCAGAAATGAGCACTTTTTGTTTGCAAACTAATTTCTTGGCTTTTTTTTCAACTGTTTTTTTGAAGGGTACAAAACTATCCAATCCTTGCTGCTCAAAAAAAGCCTTTGCTTTTAATTCGCTTTTGGGTTTTGTGTAAATAGCGTACCAGTTCATACATCAAATGTAAGAAGACATTGACAAATATCAAAGTAGTTTTATTGTATTATAATAGTAGTATCTAAATTAATAATTGAATATTATTTAAAATGTTGATAGTCAATTACATAAAATTTTAATAATACTTATTTTATGATTTACCCTATTTTTATAAAAAATCACGTATTATATATAATAGTATGTATAACTATTGTAATTTATTTCAAAATATTCATTTGTTCATTGATATTAATTATGGTAAAATTTTATAAAATAATTCAAAATAAGTATGTTTAGATGAATATTATTGAAAATATTAACGAATAATAGCTTGCATTTGAATATTCTTAAAAAAGATATTTTAAATTTAAAATGAGAGAAATTACTTGAGTTGTGTTTTATAAGTTTTCGTTAATTTTTTAAAAAAAAATAGGATGAACAGTTGTTTTTATCGGTTATTTAAAGTCAACATGTCGTGTGATGTATAAAATAAATTACTTTTATAAAACGGTACATTATTTGATGTAGCTCTATAGAATTAATTTTTTTAACTATGAAAACACTATTCTTATTATTTGCATTAGGTTTATTTTCTTTGAATGTTGTTGCTCAAGATACCATTGAGGCCAAAGAATTGTCAAAGAAGGAATTGAAGAAGTTACAAAAGGAGCTCAGGAAAAAGGAAGAAGCTTCTCAGTACAATGAATATCATGTCGATGTAAATGCGCCATCTTTAGCTAGAGCCATTCGTTGGTATCTTGGAAATCACCGTCTTGTGAATGGAAACATCATACTTCGTGGCAATCAATCCATGAATACGACTGATTCTTTTGTGACTTGGGATGTGGATAATATGGTACGCCGTTTTCCTCCAAATGATGTGAACCTACCATCGATTCGTTATGTAAAGGTGTTGCGTTCCTTGTCGGAAACCAATAAATACGGTTTTTTAGGAGCCAATGGGGTCATTGTGATCAAGACCACCAATACCTATAAGGAGAAATAAAGAGGGGTAGCTTATTTTTCCTTTTCTTTCAATTTATATTTTCTGCTACAGTACCTCCAGTAATTGTTCTAAAGCGATTCCTCTAGAGCCCTTTAATAAGATGTAGGCGTTGGTGATCGGATTGCTTTTAAGATGCGCCTTGAGTGTGGTAGTGCTTTCAAAACTCGTTCTTGTGCACTCCTTAAATTCTTTTCCCACCAAATAGATCTCGTCGCTTATTGCCAGCGCTTGATCGACCAGGTCTTGATGGGCTTTTTTGGAATACGTCCCCAGTTCTAACATGCTACCCAAGATGAGTACCTTTGTTTTTTGGGTATGGAGGTTCTTAAAGTTCTCCAAAGCAGCTTTCATACTCGAAGGGTTGGCATTGTAGGCATCCATGATGATGTGATTGCTCCCCTTTTCGATGAGCTCTGATCGGTTGTTTTTAGGTCGGTAGTGTTCAATTGCTTCTTTAATTTTTGCAAAGGGCACCTTAAAATAGAGTCCCATACTGATCGCTACCGCGATATTATCAGCATTATAGGCTCCAATGAGTTGACTCTGCAGTAGCTGCTTTTGGTAGGTGATTGCGATCCATTCTTGATTTGTGTGTATCTGACACTGATCGGATACCGTTGCGATGGTATGCGGATAATCTTGAAGGAGTTCGATTTGCTTGGGATCTTTTGGATTGTAAAAGATGGTTTGCTGATCTTCTATGAGTTTTTGGTACAGCTCAGATTTACCTTTGACCACTCCCTCTCTGGAGCCAAATCCTTCCAAATGGGCATCCCCGAAATTGGTGATGTATCCGTAATTGGGTTTTGCAATCGTTGCTAGTGCCTGAATTTCTTTGAGCTGATTGGCACCCATCTCAACAATGGCGATCTCGGTCTCTTTGGTGAGCCGAAGTAGGGTAAGGGGAACTCCAATATGATTGTTGAAGTTGCCTTTGGTTGCTAGGGTATTGTAGGTTGTTTTAAGCACAGCATAAATGAGCTCCTTGGTGGTCGTTTTTCCATTGGAACCCGTTAGAGCAATGATGGGAGTCTTGCAATAATCTCTATGGGTAGTTGCAAGTTCTTGTAGTGCTTTAAGGCTGTTTGGAACTAATAGGTATCTCGGATCTTCTTTAAGGTAGTGCGGGTCATCAATAACTGCAAATGAAGCACCTTTTTCTAAGGCCTGCTGTGCGAACTGATTGCCGTTAAAGTGATCTCCTGATAATGCAAAGAAAATCGATCCCTTGGTGATGGCTCTGCTGTCAGTGCATACTGCTCCTTGCTTTAAAAAGAGTTGATGCAATTGCTGGGCATCCATAGGGAATTACTTTCCGGCCTTAAAGAATGGAGTCTTGTCCTTGCCTCTTGAATCAGATCCAAGGTGTGACATCGCACATCTAAATCCAATAAAATCAGTGGCCATATAGTCTGGTAAGAATCTTCTAGTAGCAGGGTCTAACCAATAAGCTCTGTCTTTCCAAGAACCACCTTTGATGACTCTGGTATTGTCAGAGATTAATGTCGTTCTGTTGTTGGACTTATCAAAGGCCTCGATTAAACTATCGCGCTTTTGATGCTTAGGAGCGTTGTACATTGAGTAGTTGTCCCCTTCTTGTAAGAATCGGTAGAAATCAGTTGAAGATTCTAAGTCACCATCTCGAAAGTTTCGGTTGTCACTTTTTGAAAAGTTCGCTCTTAGATAGGTGTCTTTGTCCTCAAGGGGCACTTTAACTGTTTCTCCTGGTAATGCTTTTAGTGCGAGTTTACCATTGATAAGTGTATCAAGTTGTGCCTGAGTATAGACCTGAGTTGTTCCGTCTTGACCGATTGCTGCCTTTTCATAGACATTTCCTCTAAAGTAGTTGAAGTCGCTTAGACCATCTTCGATGATCGGACGGTAAACATCTGCTACCCATTCAGCTACGTTACCAGCCATTCCATAGAGACCAAATGCATTAGGAGGATTGTTTCGAACAGCAGTTGTGATGGACCCACCATCCTCGTGCCATCCTGCGATTCCACCGTAATCCCCTTGTGAAGTTTTAAAGTTGGCTAACTGATCACCTGCTCTTTTGTTTTTCGAAGTTCTGGTGTAGTTGCCATCCCATGGATATTTCTTTCTACCTCTGTAATTGTTGTATTCTCTGTTTTCTGCCTGAGCCTGAGCTGCGTATTCCCATTCAGCTTCTGTTGGAAGTCTGTATTCAGGAAGAAGTACTCCTGAGTTGGTCGTGGCATAGACATTTTCAGTGTCTTTCTTTTGCTTTCCTTGTAATTCATCGATCACCGAATTGTAGGAAGCAGAAGGATTGTTGATGTAGGTTTGCGTATTAAATGGCGTCGCATTGTCCTTGGTGAGTGGAGCGTAGAAGGCTTCTTCGGACAAATACCCTTTTTCAACAAGAACGCGCTCATTGACGCGGTCTGTTCTCCATTTAGCATAGTTCTTAGCTTGAACCCAACTTACTCCAACCACTGGATGATCTGAATAGGCTGGATGTCTGAGGTAGTAATTTACCATGTCCTCATTGTAAGAGAGTTGATTTCTCCAAACCAAGGTGTCTGGTAAGGCTGCCTCATAGATGCCTTTGTATTGTTCCTCTGATGGAGGATAGACTGTTTTTAGATAGGTGAGGTATTCCATATACATCTGATTGGTTACCTCAGTTTCATCTAAATAAAAAGATTTTACATATTGTTGAGTGGGGATATTGTTCCAATCACGCATGACATCGTCTTGGATTCTTCCCATGGTAAAGGTGCCACCTTCTATAAAGACTAATCCAGGAGCTTTTTGTTGTCCTTTAAATTGGTTATTGTAGTTAAACATACTCTCTTTAGAATTAATCTTCCATCCAGTTCCTTGAGAAACACTGGATTTTGATCCAATTTTTGAGCAGCTCATGGTGATGAGCCCACTAAGAGCGATATAGGCAACTGTTTTAAATAACTTCATCTTCATCAGATTTCTTCTTCTTACAAATATAGTGTACTAAGTTAATATTTATTCTGCAGTTTTAAAATATCTCAAAATATTTAGATCAAGTTAAAACGCACTGAAAATCGAATCGCATTTTGTAAGGGATTCAAAACGGGAGCATTGGACACCAAATAGGAAAGGTCTAAGGTGAATTGATCGAGAACAAAACCTGCTCCTAATGACATAAAGCGTTTCGATCCTTTATCAAGGTTTTCACTGAAGTAACCCATGCGCATACTAAAGCGTTTAGAATAAGTGTATTCAGCAGAGACAGCCCAAGTTACTTCTTTGAGTTCCTCTGAAAAACCATCAGGGGCATCAAAAAATGAATTTAAAGCTCCCTCAAAATAGGGGATGTCTTGGTAGGTTTCAAAATCCAAGGCGTCTAATTGACCGTTATTGTTAAAGTCTTTCGGAGTAGGAACAAGGAGTTTGGTCGTTTCAAAAGTCAGAGCTAAAACGGAGTTTTCTGAATAGACGTAGTCGTAGCCAATACCCAATCTCAAATTGGTTGGTATAAAGAAACGCTCCCCTGTAATATCATAGGTCACTTTTGGTCCGAGATTGGAAATATTAAATCCCCATCGGTACCTTCCCTCATAGGTTCCTTTGTCTTTTAAGTCGCTGATATAATATCCGGACACATCCACAGCAAAGCTAGAAGCAGCTCTAGTGTCCACTGTGGTTGTTTGTGGAATCCTTAAATTGGAACGAATATAGCGACCGCTCACTCCCATGCTAAAGTTGGGATCTAATTTTAAGGAATAGGAGCCATCAACTGCAATTTCATTAGGCTTGGCAACCGAACCAGGATCCGAAGCGTATTGTCTGAGCTCAATTTCACCTAGGGTAAAGTAGCGCATTCCCAATCCAAAAGCAGAACGTTCATCTAGTTTATTAAAATACGAGAGGTTGAGTAATGCGATGTCGGTTACAATATTTTCTAAATAGGGGTTATAGCTAAAGGCAATTTCTTGCTCTTTTTCATTAAACACGGTTTTAGCTGGATTCCACTGCATGGAATACACATCTGCAGAAGTGGCCACCCCCATGTCTCCAAGAGCTGCTGCTCTTGCATCAGCCGCAATATTCAAAAAAGGAACAGCGGTGACAATCACTCTGCGCTGTTCTTCTTGAGCTTGTGTAACGATGCTAAATAGTATAAATAAAAGTAGTAGTTGTTTTCTCATATATAAGACTTCAGCTATAAAACGAAGGTAGTGAGATATTATTGTTGAGAACTAAAATTATTAAAATTTAATTTTTTTTAATTCATTACATAATATCATTGCAAATAAAGTTAAAACATGCAATATATTGCGTGTAAAGTATTATATTTGTATATAACATGCAATATAGTGCAAATGAATTATAATATATTATTAAATGAGGATATACTGGTAGACCTTGGTAAAGGCTTAAGGCAACACCGATTGAATAGTAATCTTACTGTTAAGGAATTATCAGAAAAAAGTGGTGTTAGTGAACGTACAATTGTTGGTTTTGAACTCGGAAAAAAAAATATAACACTTATGAACCTGATAGAGCTACTTCGAGCTTTGAGATTATTAAATAATTTGGAGTCTCTATTTCCACAAATACCAATAATTAGTCCATTAGAATTGATAGAATTGGAAAAGAAAAAACGAAAAAGAGCAAGAAATTAATGGGAATAGAAATTTTTATATGGGGTGTAAGAATAGGAGCAATGGTGAAAACACCTCAAGGTGTTGCGTTTGAATACGACCCCAAATTTTTAAAGACTGGTCTTGAATTATCTCCAATTAACTTGCCTTTGGAGGGTAAGAAAATATACATAAATGAAGCTGAATGGAAAGAAACAGAGGGGATACCAGGCTTAATTTATGATTCACTTCCAGATAAATTTGGTAACGATTTATTGAACACCTATTTTTCGGAAAAGGGACTTACTGAAAATGACATCGATGTATTTGCTAAACTTCAATATATAGGTAAAAGAGGTATGGGGGCTTTGGAGTTTAGTCCTGCAACTGAAATTAATCAAACGGAAGATGTCATTTCATTAGAGGAGATAGAAAAAATATCCATGTTAAGTACACGAGGAAAAGAAGCATTAAAAACCGATATAAAAGACAAAGATGCTTTAATGCAAATTTTGCATATCGGTACTTCTGCGGGAGGCGCCAGAGCCAAAGCATTAATAGCGATCAATAAGGAAAATGGTACTATAAAATCAGGTCAACTGCCATTAGGATCAGATTACGGTTATTATTTAATAAAAATTGATGGTGCTAATAAAACAAAATTGGAGGAGCCAAGTGGTTATGGAAGGTTAGAATTTGCTTATTCTCAAATGGCTAAAGATTGTAATATAAGAATGACAGAATGTTCTTTATATAAAAATTTACATTTTTTAACCAAAAGGTTTGATCGAGATGAGAATGGTAATAAAATACATGTGCACTCATTATGTGGTTTATTGGGTCTTGATTATAATAAAGTTGGTCAGTATTCTTATGAGCATTACTTCATGGCTGCAAGACGCCTTGGATTGGGGCAAAATGATATGGAAGAAATTTATAGAAGAATGGTGTTTAATGTGTTAGTTCACAATTGCGATGATCATACCAAAAACTTTTCTTTTATGATGAATCAAAAGGGAGAGTGGTCATTAAGTCCTGCTTATGATTTGTGTTATTCGTATGACAATCAAAATGAGTGGGTAAACGGTCATAATATGAGAATCAATAATAAACGATCAAATATTACTTATGAAGACCTGATGACTGTTGGTGAAAAATTTAATATAAAAAAGCGTAAACTAATTTTTGATAACATTAAAAAAGTAGTAGATGCCTTTGAGCAATATGCTTTTAAAATAAAAGTGAAACAAGAGTTAGTGGATCAAGTTGAAAGAAATAGACCACGTATTGTAGCTACTTCATAACAAATGCTATTAAAGTGTCTTAGAATTATAAACTTTTAAATCTTCTCGTATTAGATATAGTTCCTTGGTCAAGCATTAGAGTAATACATTATCAGTTTAGTTCCGATCATATTCATGAAATTTGACATAATAGGTCATACATCGAAACCGTAAGTGTTGAAGATGATTTTAAGTTAAATTTATTGATGAAAACGACATATATGTCTATATTTGATAAATATGGACATAAATTGTATATCATGAATATAAGTTTTACAAAAAAGCAAGAAGAATATATCTCGAATCAAGTGAAATCAGGGGACTATCAAAACAACAGTGAATTGGTGAGAGATGCACTTCGCCTGCATCAAATTTATAGAGAACGATTAATAATTGATCTTCAAAGGGAAATTGAAAAAGGTTTAGAAAGCGGATATAGTAATCATACGATCAATGACATTTTAAAATCTAAATTAAAATAATTTACAAATTAATGAATACACCTCTAAAGTCATACATATTAACGAATGAGTCAGAGGTTGATCTAAATAAAATCTACGATTATACTCAAGCTAATTATTCTAGTATTAAGGCAATTGAATATCTCAAATCTTTTGAAAAACTGTTTTTATTGCTATTACAAAATCCACTTTTAGGTCGTTTAAGAAAAGAATTATACCTAGATGTTTATAGTATTAGACACAGAGAATATATAGTTTATTACAAAATTAGTTTTGAGGAACTCTTAATTATTAGAATATTACATCAAAAGAGAGATCCTATTCGTTTAATGGAATAAAAAAAACCACTCGATAGGAGTGGTTTCATTAAAAGTTTGGTGTTGATATGATTTAAGCCAACATCGTTACTGGATTCTCCAAATACATTTGAAGCGTTTGTAAGAACTGAGCACCAGTTGCTCCATCCACTGTTCTGTGGTCTAAAGCAAGGGTGAGTTTCATTGTGTTTCCTGGAACTACTTGACCGTTTTTAACAACTGGTTTTTCAACGATTGCACCTACCGATAGAATTGCTGAATTAGGCTGATTGATGATCGATGTAAATTCTTGAATACCGAACATTCCAAGGTTGGAAACGGTAAAGGTAGACCCTTCCATTTCTGCAGGAGTTAATTTCTTATCTCTTGCTTTGGTAGCTAATTCACGAACAGAACCTCCGATTTGAGTGAGTTGAAGGGTATCTGCAAACGGAATCACAGGCACCACTAATCCATCCTCTACAGCTACTGCAACCCCCATATGGATGTGGTGGTTGTAGATGGTGGTGTCACCATTCCAAGAGGTGTTCACCTGTGGGTGTTTCTTAAGCGCCATTGCTGAAGCTTTAAGAACCATATCGTTAAACGATACTTTCGTATCAGGGATGCTATTGATTTGTTTTCTAGAAGCGATGGCCTGATCCATATCTACTTCAATAGTGAGGTAGTAATGTGGAGCCGTAAACTTCGATTCTCCCAAACGCTTCGCAATTACTTTGCGCATTTGAGAATTCTTCACTTCCTCAGTGCTTTCAACTCCTGTTGCAACAGCTACTGGAGCTGAAGTAGCAGCTTTCGCTGCTGGAGCAGCTGCTTTTGGAGTAAAGTTTTCAATATCTGCTTTGACAATTCTTCCTTGTTCACCAGATCCTTGAACCTGATTTAGATCGATGCCTTTTTCCTGAGCTAATTTCTTAGCGAGTGGCGAAGCAAAGATTCTTCCAGAAGTATTGGTAGTTGTTGTTGTAGCTGGAGCTGGAGCTGTAGTTGTAGCTGGAGCAGCAGCCTGAGGTGCTGACTCGGCTTTTGGAGCCTCTGGAGCAGCTTCTTGTTTTGGTGCAGCAGCTGGAGCACCTGAAGCGATCACAGCTGAAACATCAGTTCCCGCAGGTCCAACAATCGCAAGTACGCTATCCACAGGAGCAGATTCTCCTTCGTTTAATCCAATGTGTAAAAGGGTACCAGAATAAAACGATTCAAATTCCATCGTCGCCTTATCGGTTTCAATCTCAGCGAGAATATCGCCTTCTTGAATGCTGTCACCAACTTTCTTAAGCCAAGTTGCTACGGTACCTTCTTCCATGGTATCCGATAATCTAGGCATGGTAATGATTTCAACACCAGCTGGTAATTCAGCAGCAGGAGCAGCTTCTTTTGATTCTGCTACGATAGGAGCTTCTTCGGCTTTAGGAGCCTCAGTTGTTGTTGAAGCGCCGCCTGAAAGCAATCCTGAAATATCTTCACCAGCATCACCAATAATCGCTAAAAGCGTATCAACTGGAGCTGTATCTCCTTCCTGAACCCCAATATGCAACAGAACCCCCTCGTTAAACGATTCGAATTCCATAGTGGCTTTATCGGTTTCAATCTCAGCTAAGATATCTCCTTCTTGAACTTGATCTCCAACTTTTTTAAGCCAAGTTGCAACCGTACCTTCTTCCATGGTATCGGACAATCTTGGCATATTTACTACTATTGCCATCTAATATTATAATTTATGTTGTAAAAATGGGTAATCTTCTTGTTCGTAGACCATGTCGTACATCTGTTGAACTGGTGGGTATTCGCTCTCTTCAGCAAATTTTTGACACTCAGCAACCTTGTCTTTCACACGCTGATCGATTTCAGCAATCTGAGCATCGGTAGCGTAGTTCTTTTCTTTGATGACATCGAGAACCTGAGTAATAGGGTCAATCTTCTTGTATTCCTCGACTTCTTCTTTAGTTCTGTAATGCTGTGCATCACTCATCGAGTGACCTCTATAGCGATAGGTTTTCATTTCTAAGAAGGTAGGACCTTCACCAGCTCTCGCTCTTTGGATCGCCTTATCGACTTCTTTGGCCACCTCAACAGGATTCATCCCATCTACGGGTCCACATGGCATTTCATAGCCAAGACCGAGTTTCCAAATCTCTTGGGTGTGGGAAGTACGTGCCACTGAGGTTCCCATGGCATATCCATTATTTTCACAGATAAACACAACAGGAAGTTTCCAAAGCATCGCAAGGTTGAAGGTTTCGTGTAGTGATCCTTGACGAACTGCACCATCACCCATATAACAAAGGGTGACCCCTTTTCTGTTAAAATACTTATCGGCAAAAGCCAATCCAGCACCTAGAGGAATTTGTCCTCCAACAATACCGTGACCACCGTAAAATCCTTTTTCTACATCAAAGATGTGCATGGATCCTCCCATTCCTTTGGAAGTACCTGTAACTTTACCGTAGAGCTCTGCCATAACACGTCTTGGGTCGGTACCCATTCCGATAGGCTGAACGTGATTTCTATAAGCGGTAATCATTTTGTCGTGCTTGAGGTCCATGGCGTGTAGGGATCCAGCAAGTACGGCCTCTTGTCCGTTGTAAAGGTGTAAAAATCCTCTTACTTTTTGTTGGATGTAAACAGCTGCTAATTTATCCTCGAACTTTCTCCAGAATAACATATCCTCGTACCACTTGAGGTAAACTTCTTTGGTGAATTTTTTCATTGAAAACTGATATTAGTATTCGTTCTATTAAGGAAGGCAAAAATACATAAATATTGTGAAGTAGAGAAATTCTGATTTGTTTTAAAACTATTTTAAGAGAGGGGTTTTTAAATTGTGATTTTAGCGATAGACTAGGCTTCGTTTTAGGAGGTTGATAAAAAATCCGTTAATAACTACCTTTAATAGCATTCAGAAATCAATTGTGAATGCCTATATTTGTCCCAAGACAACCAAGCAATGCAAGAACAAATCAAACAAGAAGGAAAATTTAAATACGTTCAACTCGGAAGTGGAACGCCTATCATTATTCTTCATGGATTAATGGGTGGGCTTAGTAATTTTCAAGGAGTTGCTGATTATTTTCCAAAAAAAGGCTATCAGGTCATCATACCAGAACTGCCGATATACGACCAACCGCTTTTAAAGACTACTGTTAAAAATTTCGCAGAATACCTCTATGATTTTATGGAGCATGTAGGATTTGATAAGGCCATACTGCTCGGAAATTCATTAGGAGGACATATAGGACTCTTATTTACCAAGCTCCATCCTGAAAAGGTGAAAGCCTTAGTGATTACAGGATCCTCTGGCTTGTACGAAAGTGCTATGGGAGACGGTTATCCAAAAAGAGGTGATTACGAGTACATCAAGGCCAAAGCGCAGGAAGTATTTTACGATCCTGCAGTTGCGACTAAAGAAATCGTTGACGAGGTCTTTGCAACGGTTAACGATCGTGTAAAGCTTGTAAAAACACTAGCGATTGCCAAGAGTGCGATTCGTCACAATATGGCAAAAGATTTGCCAAAAATGAGTAACCCAACTTGTATTATTTGGGGAAAGAACGATACAGTAACTCCTCCAAATGTTGCAGATGAGTTTAACAAGCTGTTGCCAGACTCCGAACTGTTTTGGATTGACAAATGTGGACACGCTCCAATGATGGAACACCCCGATGAGTTCAACAGACTTATGGATGGCTGGCTTTCAAAGAGAGGAATTTAAAATTCAATGATGCATATAAAATCGGCAGAATTTGTCATGAGTAATGCCAAGGTTGCTTCTTGTCCCAAGGAGCAGCTGCCTGAATATGCCTTTATCGGTCGTTCGAATGTTGGTAAATCTTCGCTGATCAATATGCTCTGTGAGCGAAAATCGCTTGCTAAAACCTCTGGAAGACCGGGAAAGACACAACTCATCAATCACTTTAAGATCAATAACAATTGGTTTTTAGTCGATTTGCCTGGTTATGGTTATGCTCGTGTTTCCAAGCGTGACAAGGCCACCTTTCAAAAATACATTACCGAATATTTTTTAGAGCGCAAGCAATTGGTTTGTGCGTTTGTCTTGGTAGATATCCGTCATGAACCGCAACCCATTGATTTGGAGTTTATGCGTTGGTTGGGTGAAAATGGAATTCCATTTTGTATTGTTTTCACCAAAGCAGATAAGCTCAAGCCTCTGGCAATAGAGCGTCAAGCCAACGATTATCTTCAGCGACTGATCGAAGATGGTTGGGAAGCATCCCCTCAACACTTTGTGACTTCTTCTGCTTCTAGAGAAGGTAGAGATGAATTGTTAGGATTTATTGATTCGGTGAATAAGTCGCTGTAATTAAACTTCATAATTATTTTAAAACAGCAATGGTTGTTTAGGTATTCATATCGCATATCGCAATATGGAATATTTTTGTGTTAAAGCATTGTATTTAAATTAATTATTTATTAATATTGCATATCGCAATATGAAATATATGAATAAATATAATAATAATTTAAAGCCTCAGGATGTATTAATACTCTTGAAAATCGTATCTCTAGATAATGATACATGGTTTCATCATACCATTGCTCAAGACTTAGGAATAAGTCAATCGGAAGTTAGCCAATCTCTTAATCGTTCTAAATATTCCGGTCTGATTGATAGTCAGAGAAAAAATGTGAATCGAATGGCATTGAAAGAATTTTTAAATCACGGTATTGCCTATGCTTTTCCACAGCAACCAACTGCGATAGTAAGAGGTGTTTTGACAGCACATGCCGCTGATCCTTTAAGGAAAAAAATTCTTTCAAATGAAAAATATGTTTGGCCCTATGCTAAAGGAACTGATAGAGGTCAAGCTGTTGAGCCTTTATATAATTCTGTAGCTCAAGTCGCTCTAAAGGATCAGAAGTTATACGAACTTTTGACTTTAGTCGACGCGATAAGAATAGGTAGAGCAAGAGAAAAAGAGCTTGCAAGACATGAATTGGAAAAAAGAATATAAGTGTATTACAATCCCATAAATCTAGAATTAGTTGCGAAAGTAGCAAGGAGCTTAATGATAAAATGGTATTTATTGGAGGTGCAGTCATAGGTCTATACGTTGATCATCAAGCTGCAGAAGAAATTCGGCCCACTACTGATATTGACATGACAATTGATTTAGTGAATTATCAACACTGGGTTCAACTTCAAGAACGATTATCTGAACTCGGTTTTTTCCCAGACCCTCAAGGACACTCTATTTGTTCTTATAGATTTAAAGATATAGCCGTTGATATTATGCCGTCAGAGAATAGTAGTCTAGGTCCTTCAAATAGATGGTATAAGCCAGGGTTTAATTGTGTTCAACAAAAAGAATTAAATAGGGAATTACAGTTTCGATTTTATCATCACCATATTTCTTGGCTACTAAGTTAGAAGCGCTTCAAGATAGAGGTAATAGAGATTTTTACAGTAGTCACGATTTCGAAGATATTATTTACTTGCTAGACAATAGAGATTCGATTGTTCAAGAAATTCGTTCAAGTGATATAGATGTTAAGAAGTATATTCAACTAGAATTAAAGAATTTTTTAGCACATCCGTATGCTGATGAACTACTGTCAATGCACATTCATCCATTAATTCGTGAAGAACGATTCAAAATTTTAAAGGAGAAACTTCTTCAAATTGTAGATGATAAAACTTAATTACTTTTTGAGTTCTAACTTTTCAGCAAAATAATCACAGAAATCCTTCATGGTAGCCGTCATTTTTTCATCTTGAGTGGCTTTGTAGAAGGTCTCTGAAAGACTTATGAGTGTTTGGTGAAAAAAGATTTTCATTTCATCAACAGGCATGTCTTTGGTCCAAAGGTCTATTTTTAAGGACTCTTTGTTTTTAGAATCCCAAACCGATAAGAGCATCGCTTTGGCTTCTTCGTTATTTATTCCTCCATCCTCAGCACTCCAAGAGAGTTTTTCTGGAACTCTGTTTTCGTCTAGGGATACTTTTAATTCTATGGTAGAGTGGTGTAAGTTACTCATGATTTTTTGGGTTTATATTTTGCTTTTTTTAATAGGGTGACTGCTTCCTCTTTTAAAAGAAGGTCCAAGTTTACGGGATTGTGGTCCATATAGGACTTTACGATTTGATAACCGATAAATCGTCCAATTCTTCCGGGTGATTCCTTGTCTAAAGCCAGTTTGAATTTAGAAAAGGGAGCGTGATTGATAAAGCGGTACTCCAATTCTTTATCGGTACTGTAGAGCAATTCCTGATCGATAAAATACCTCCAAATTTCAGATTCATTTAGCTGGGCCCATTCGAGTTGCTCTTTGGTATATCCCATTCTCATTTCCATGGAATGTTTTGGAGTGAGTCGCTCTTGTAAGTAGATCAATTTTCCTTCCCAAATGATTTTTGACAAGAAGGTTGTCTGATTGTTTTTGGGGAGCTGTGCTTTAGCGAGTTGTTCTGCTATGGCGTGTGTCAAATGTGCAGGGGTCATCGAAGTTCTCAAAAAAACTGGAATGTTTTGGTAAAAAGGATGTTTATTTCCTAAGAAATTATCGAGTCCCATTAAAAGGAGGCTATCCGCATAGATGACTCTTGAGAAGTAATCGATATTGGTTGTTAGACTGATTCCCTTTGGAATCCGAGCATTTGGGAAATAATAGTGATAATAGCTAAAGAGCTGATCGATTTCTTTTTGGGGCTTATTGAAATCCCCAAACACAGAGTCTACCGCTTGGATCAAGAGGTTTTCTAAAGAGTCTTTTCGCTTGGCAATCCAGATGGAATCTGGTGTTTGTACTGGAAAGAGATACGGGTACGTTGCTTTTAATTCATTGAGGCTGTTGTTTGGATTGGTAAAAGCCAATTCAAATCGTTCAATGGCAATGGTTTGATCACTCTCGACCATTGGGAGCTCTCTGGTGGAACGCTCACAAGAGACAAGTAAGACGGTACCTAGAGTCACACCTAGAAAAAACAATGTTGATTTTAACATAGATTATTTCCTTGAAAGCCATTAGTTTTGTAGCTATGCAAAGGTAATGAATTAATACAGCTACTGAAATGAATACTCAAAAAGTCATCACACATATTGTCAATTGGTTATCGGATTATGCAAAAAGAGCTGGTGTTCAGGGGTTTGTTGTAGGGGTTTCCGGTGGAATTGATTCTGCAGTTACCTCGACCCTGTGTGCTCAAACTGGTCTTAAAGTACTTTGTTTAGAAATGCCCATACATCAGGCTGACAATCAAGTGAGTCGTGCTAGAAATCACATCAACTGGCTTAAAGAAAACTATCAGAACGTATCGGATCAATGGGTCAATCTAAGTCCTGTTTTTGACAGTCTTGTCGCTTCTTTTCCAGAAGTAGAAAATGAAGAAGATCGCTTTATGTCATTGGCTAATACCAGAGCTCGACTTCGAATGACCAGTCTCTATTACTTTGCAGCACTCGAAGGCTTACTCGTTGCAGGAACCGGAAATAAAGTCGAAGACTTTGGAGTTGGATTTTATACTAAATACGGTGATGGGGGGGTGGACCTCAGTCCTATAGCGGATTTATTAAAGACAGAGGTTTATGAGATTGCAGCTGCATTAGGGGTCTCAACCGAAATTCAAATAGCACCACCAACTGACGGTCTTTGGGGTGATGATCGCAATGATGAAGATCAGATAGGGGCGTCGTATCCCGAACTCGAATGGGCGATGGAAGTCTATGATTCTGGTAAAACAGTCGATGATTTTTCAGGTAGACAGGCCGAGGTCTTTGAAATTTACAAGCGAATGCATTTGGCCAACCAGCACAAGATGAATCCCATTCCTGTTTGTGAAATTCCAAAAGAACTGAAGTAAATAAAAGTCTTAACCCCTGAAAGTTAACATATTGTATGGTCTGATATACAAAAATATTGTATTTTTGTATAGTGAGATATACAATAATGGAAGGGTTACAAGATAAATTTATAAAGAGATTACAGCATACGCCAACTCATTTTGTGAGATCAATTATTGATCAGATCAATTGGAGTTCGAGACTCATAGGGATCAAAGGCTCTCGAGGAGTAGGAAAAACTACGCTCTTATTACAATACATCAAACTCCATTTAAATGATCGTATTCATCAGACCCTATACGTAAGCCTTGATATGCTATGGTTTTCTGCCAATAGTTTGACTTTGTTAATAGATGAATTTGAAAAAAGAGGAGGAATCTATCTGTTTTTAGATGAGGTTCACAAATATCCAAATTGGTCACAAGAGCTTAAAAATGCCTATGATCAATATCCGCATTTGAAAATAGTTTTTACGGGATCTTCACTCATAGAAATAATCAATGCTAGTGCTGATTTAAGTAGAAGAGCACTCGTTTATCATATGCAGGGATTGTCTTTTAGGGAATATTTGAGTCTAGAAACCTCCCATACATTTAAAAGCTATTCACTTGAGGAATTGTTGATGAATCATCAAAAAATAGCAAATACAATTACTTCTCAAATTAAACCTCTTCAGTATTTTGATCATTATTTAGAAACAGGCTATTATCCTTTTTACAAAGAAGATCCATCGATGTATCACTTCAAGCTTTCAGGAGTTATTCAGATGATTCTAGAGGTAGAATTACCTCTTTTAAGGGCAGTTGAGTATGCTTACATTTCTAAAATAAAGGAATTGTTATTGATTATAACACAATCTGCTCCTTTTGTTCCCAACGTAAAAAAAATCAGTGAGCGGATTCAAATTAACAGAACAACCTTATTAAATTACTTGTATTATCTTGATGAAATTTGCCTAACCAATAATTTATACAAAAAGTCGTTTGGTATCAGTAAACTTCAAAAGCCAAATAAAATATACTTAGAGAATACCAATTTGATGTTTAACCTCTCTCCTAAACAGGCTGATAAAGGTAACTTAAGAGAAACATTTTTTAGAAATCAGGTTGGTTTTACAAATCAAATCAATTATGCTGATCAGGGGGATTTTATTGTCAATAATTCAATTTATTTTGAAATTGGAGGGGCCTCTAAATCAAAAAAACAATTAATTGGCGTGAAGCAATCCTATGTGGTATCCGATGCTATTGAAATAGGATACGATACGAAAATTCCATTGTGGTTATTTGGTTTTTTGTATTAGATAGTACTCACAGATAGAGTCTAATATTAAAGATGTCGGTAAAGATCAACTTAATGTAACATTAATTAGGAAGCTTCAAAAAGACAACTCTCGTATTTTTATTTTGATTTAAGCAACCAACACTCTATTGAGTCGCTTGCTCAAATTGGTGAGTAATTTCTGAAAATCCATAATTTCTTCCAAGAGGCTTTTGATATTGGCCTCCTCTTCTCTAGTCTGCTGTTTGAGTTCTTCGATACGTCTGCTGATCAGATTACAGCGAAGGGTTAAAATCGTTTCAGTAGTGAGTTGGGCAATCGAGTGATCTTTTTCTTTGGGAAAGATGTTTTTGGATTCCCAATTGTTAAGAAGGTATTTTTCATCTTCCATCAAAATAGAGGAGAGCATGGATGAAAACTCTTGATCCTGAGTATTGATAAAATGCTGAACTTTAAAATCCTCATTTTGGTTAAACCCTTGAATGAGTTGGTAATAGATGGTTTTAAACTGTGGTTGTGAAAACTCAATCTCATCTTGTTGAAGGTCTAAATAGATTTTTTCATAGACTTTGTAATCCACTTCAACGGGTTTATGGACGAGGTTTCCATCGGAATCCTTATCGAGAATTTCGTCTTTAAAACGGTCTTTATGAGATCCGTAAAGCAGAAGTAATTCTATGATTTTTCGTTCTAATTCAACTAAAACATTGAGCTTTTGTTCTTCTGGTTTGTGCTTGACAACCTTAAAAGCTTCTTGTCTGGTTTTGGAAGCTAATTTTTGAGCGTTCGAGTAGTCCTTTTTGGTGATTTGAGCAAGACTGTCAAAAAGCACCGCTTCGGATACTTCCATGATTTTTGCACAGGACTGAATATAGACCTCTCTTTGAATCGTATCGGGTATTTTAGCGATGCTTTCCACGATTTCACGAATGGTCTGTGCTCTTTTTATAGGATCGTCTTTAGACTCCTGGGCGAATAAAGATGCCTTAAATCCGATGAAGTCTTTGGAGTTTTCCGCTAAGTAGTTTTGAACTTCTTCGAGTGAATTGTTTTTGGCAAAACTGTCGGGATCTTCACCGTCTGGAAAGCTGCAGACTTTGACATTCATTCCCTGTGCGAGAATGAGATCAACTCCTCTGAGCGAGGCTCTAAGACCAGCGGCATCGCCGTCAAAAAGGACTGTGATATTTTTGGTGAGTCTGTTGATCAGTCGAATTTGTTCTGGAGTCAATGCGGTACCTGAGGAGGAAACCACATTGTGAATCCCTCGTTGATAAAATTGAATCACATCGGTGTAGCCTTCTACTAAATAGCAATTGTCCTGTTTTGCAATGGCGGCTTTGGCGTGATAAATACCGTAAAGCACCTTGCTTTTGTGATAGATCGCACTTTCGGGTGAGTTGAGGTATTTGGCGGCTTTGGGATCGTTCTTTAAAATCCTTCCACCAAAACCGAGAACTCGACCACTCATCGAATGAATAGGAAAGAGCACTCTTCCCTTAAATCGATCAAAGGTTTTGCTCGTTCCATCCTCTTGTTGTTTGACAATAGAAAGTCCTGTTTTTTCTAAAAATTCTAATTGGTATTTATCTTCTAAAGCCTTAGTTGTAAAATCATCCCAATTGTCGAGGCAGTAACCCAGATGAAAACTCTTGATCGTCTCATCGGTAAATCCGCGTTCTTTGAAATAAGTCAATCCAATGGATTTTCCTAGTGGGTGTTCCCAAAGTGTTTTTGAAAATTGATTTTGAGCGTATTCGGAGAGTAAATACATGCTCTCCATTTCATCTAAAGCTTTCTTTTGCTCGTCGGTTTGCTCGGTTTCCTCAATTTCAATATTGTATTTCTTAGCCAGGTATTTAATGGCCTCAGGATAACTGAAATGTTCGTGTTCCATCACAAAAGCGACGACATTACCTCCCTTTCCAGATGAAAAATCCTTCCAGATTTGCTTCACGGGTGAAACCATAAAACTCGGAGTGCGTTCATCGCTAAAGGGGCTGAGTCCTTTGTAATTGGCTCCTGATTTTTTGAGTTGCACAAAATCGCCAATAACCTCCTCAACACGGGCGGTTTCATATACTTGGTCGATAGTGCTTTTTGAAATCAAAGGAGTTTCTTTTTAGCTTTAGAGTCTAAAGATAAGACAATAGTGTAGAATTAAAAATAGATCAAATTTTACGCTCGACTACATAGTCGACCATATCGATCAGGGATCTTTTGTAAGGAGAATCTTCGTAGGCTTCCAAAAGCTTTAAAGCCTCCTCTTTAAATTCGTGCATTTTATCTTCGGCATAGCTCAATCCACCTAATTCTTTGACTTTTTGAATGAGCTTTTGAACTCGTTTCTTATCGGTATTGTGGTTTTTGACCGTATCCAACATCCATTTTTGATCTTTTTTGTCTGCAACCTTGAGTGCGTGGATCAGCGGAAGGGTCATCTTTTGTTCTTTGATGTCAATTCCGAGTGGCTTTCCAATTTTACGAGATCCGTAATCAAAGAGATCATCTTTGATTTGGAAGGCCAATCCAATGAGGGTTCCAAAATCTCTAAATGTGGTCACGTGCTCACTTGCTGGTTTTACAGAAGCAGCTCCAAGGCTGCAACAGGAGGCGATTAAGGTGGCTGTCTTTTTTCGAATAATCTCGTAATAGACTTCTTCTGTGATGTCTAAGCTTTTGGCTTTTTCTAATTGCAGTAACTCTCCTTCGCTCATTTCTCGAACGGCTGTTGAAATGATTTTTAAGAGATCAAAATCATCGTTGTCAATACAGAGCAATAACCCTTTAGAAAGGAGGTAATCACCAACTAGAACTGCTATTTTATTCTTCCAAAGTGCATTGATAGAAAAGAACCCTCTGCGTTTGTTGGAATCGTCAACCACATCGTCGTGAACCAAAGTTGCAGTGTGAATGAGTTCTATTACAGAAGCTCCTCTATAGGTGCGTTCGTTGAGTTCTCCTTTGTTGAGCAATTTGGCGGTTAGAAAAACAAACATAGGTCGCATTTGTTTTCCCTTTCGATTCACGATATAGTAGGTGATTCTATTTAAAAGTGCAACACGAGTGGTCATGGACTCATAGAACTTTTCTTCGAAGAGGTCCATCTCCAAATGAATGGGGTCTTTTATGCGATCTATTTGACTCAAAGGTGAATTTTGTCGGTTGGTTTTGAGAAGGTAAAAGTAGCCAAAAAAACGCTTTGTTCTATAATTTTTTTTGAGGGTTTTTAGCGGATATTTTCTAGATAAATCCCTGATGTGATTCATTTATTACCACCTATTAACAATCACAAAATCAGCTTATTTAGGGTGTTTAGATCCTTTGATTTGAAAACTTATTAACAATGTGGTAAAAAGTGGTAAAAAGTGGGAATAAATCCCTATTTTTGAAATCAAACAAAGTTGACTACTAGTGCAAAATTTAATTGGTACATACGACTGTAATGCAGATACTAAGGGAAGAGTCCTGCTGCCCATTGCTTTAAAAAAGCAATTGGAGCCTGTGCTTTCTGAAGGCTTTGTAATTAAAAGAGCGGTGTTTCAAGAGTGTTTGGAGTTGT
Organism: uncultured Flavobacteriaceae bacterium; assembly: GCA_937136455.1. Lineage (GTDB taxonomy): Bacteria > Bacteroidota > Bacteroidia > Flavobacteriales > Flavobacteriaceae > MAG-120531. Next base: position 72,192 of record CAKZOO010000107.1, read on the forward strand.
ATCCTATGAGCGAGTGGAAACTCCTCATGGAGCAGATCAACAAGAAGAATCGCTTTGTAAAAAAGAACAACGACTTTATCAGAAGGTTTACAGCTGGAGTTCGAATGATTGAAGTGGATGCTGCTGGACGTTTGTTAATTCCTAAAAATTTAATGGGGATTGCGAAGATCGATAAGCAGGTAGTCTTATCTGCTGCGATCAATATTGTCGAAATCTGGGATAAGACTTCTTATGAAGCTGTTTTGGATGATACTACTACAGACTTTGCAAGTCTTGCCGAAGAAGTAATGGGAGGCGATGGAGATGAATTATCATAATCCGGTACTGTTAAAAGAAACTGTTGATGGTTTGGCGATCCAACCCGACGGAATTTATGTCGATGTTACCTATGGTGGAGGGGGGCACTCCAAAGAAATTTTATCTCGATTATCGGACAAGGGAAAGCTTTTTGCCTTTGATCAAGATCCAGATGCACTGGCGAATGTGGTGGACGATCCTCGTTTGACGCTCATTCCTGAAAATTTTAGATACATCAGTCGCTTTCTCAGATTTTACAAGGTGACTAAGGTGGATGGGATTCTGGCAGATTTTGGAGTTTCATCGCATCAATTCGATGAGGCGAGTAGAGGTTTTTCTACGCGTACGGAGGGTGTCTTAGACATGCGAATGAATCAACGTTCTGAACTCAGTGCTCGAGAAGTGGTCAACAATTACAGTGAAGAGGATTTGGCATCAGTGCTGTATCAGTATGGTGATTTAAAAAATTCAAGACATATAGCTCGTGTTATTGTCAATTCAAGATCCAATCAGCCGATTGATACTACAGAGCAATTAAAGGAAGTGCTAAAGCCATTTTTAAAGGGATTTAGAGATCAGAAATTTTTAGCTCAACTCTATCAAGCGATTCGAATTGAGGTCAACGGGGAATTGCAGGTAATCAAGGAGTTTTTACTTCAAGTTCCCGATCTGCTTGAAGAAGGAGGTCGATTGTCGGTTCTCAGTTACCACTCCTTGGAAGATCGCCTTGTCAAGCGATTTATTCAAAATGGGAAATTTGAAGGAGAGGCTGAAAAAGATGTTTTTGGAAGGGTGTATGTTCCGCTTAAAAAAGTCGGAAAACTGATCGTTCCATCAGAGGAAGAAATAGCAGAAAACAATAGGGCTCGTTCGGCCAAACTCAGAATAGCAGCGCGAAATAAAGATGAAAACTAAGGTATTACAACTATTAAGGGGGTCTTTTTTGACTTCGGATAATTCCTCAAAACACTGGAGGTTTATCCTCTTTTTGTTTGCCTTAGCAGTTGTGATGATTTACGCTGCACATCGAGCTGATTCCAAGGTGCATGAAATTGCATCACTCAACACAAAGGTCAATGCGCTCAAGGGACAATTTGTAGTGATGCGTACCAAGGTGCAAAAAATGCAATTGGAGTCATCTGTTAAAGAAAAAGTGGCGGGTATAGGACTTGTTCCACCGATCAATCCGCCTGTAAGAATAATTGTAAGCAGCGAAGAAGATTAATGAGTACTTCCAATCGAAATATGGTCATTCGTATCTATGTGGTCGTTGGAGGACTTCTGTTGATGAGTGCAGGAGTCATCTATCGCATGTTTACGATCCAAATGGTCGAAGGGGAACATTTTAAAAAACTTGCCGAGCAACGCAACGAACGAATGTTTGTCATCGAACCCAATCAGGGAAACCTTTATTCTGAAGATGGTTCGCTTTTGGCAACCTCGGTTTCTAAATTTGAAATCCACTGGGATGCCGTTTCGGTTTCTAATGATGATTTTAAACAAAATTTAGGAGCGCTTTCAGATTCGCTTTCCAATCTCTTGGGTAAGCCAGCTTCTTTTTATACACAAAAACTCAGAAAGGCTAAATACGATAAAAGTCGTTATGCATTTATCGCTTCTGATTTAGATTATTACGAGTATTTGAGAATTAAATCTTTTCCGCTTTTTAACAAAGGTCCCTATAGAGGAGGAATCGTGGTGAGTCAAAAGACGGTCCGTGAACACCCCCTTGGAAAAATAGCAGAACGTTCCATAGGTTATGTGCTTAAAGATCCTGACGGTCATATCACAAGAGTAGGGTTAGAGGGTGCATTTTCAGAGTATTTAGCTGGAAAAGAAGGGAAGCGTTTAAAACAACAGATTGCAGGCGGACAGTGGAAGCCACTTGGTCTCAATAATATTGTAGAACCTCAGGATGGCTATGATGTGATTTCAACGATTGATGTCAATATTCAAGATGTAGCTCATTTTGAGCTTTTAAAGCAGCTGGAGTATTACGAAGCAGATCACGGTTCTGTAGTGGTGATGGAAACCGCAACTGGAGAAATCAAGGCCATTTCCAACCTAGGTAGAAATAGCGAAGGGAAGTACTACGAACGCCTCAATTACGCTGTTGGTGAATCGCATGAGCCTGGTTCTACCTTTAAGCTAATGACTTTAATTGCTGCTTTGGAAGACAAGGTAGTGGATACCTCGACAGTCATTGATACCGGTAATGGTAAATACAAAGTCTACAATAAAATAGTATCGGATTCCCATCGAGGAGGCTATGGAGAAATCTCTGTAGCAAAAGCGATGGAGCTTTCCTCAAATACCGCCTTTGCGAAGATTATCAATGAAAATTACAAGGAGAATCCCAATCGCTTTGTAAACCGATTGCGCAATATGAATTTGCACGAACCCCTCGGTTTAGCAATTCAAGGAGAAGGGATGCCCGTTCTTAGATCGCCAGGTGAAAAAGGCTGGTCTGGTTTATCACTGGCATGGATGTCACACGGATACGGTGTGTCGATGACTCCCTTACAGACACTTAGTTTTTACAATGCGATTGCCAACGATGGACAAATGGTGCGTCCTAGACTCATCAAAGAAGTGAAGTCGTGGAATCGCACGGTGACCAAGTTTGAAAAAGAAGTCATCAATCCTTCGATTTGTTCACAGGAAACACTTTCTAAGGTGCGAGAACTATTAAAAAATATTGTAGTAAGAGGGACGGGCTCGAAACTCTACGATCCAAAATTTTCCATGGCAGGTAAAACAGGTACGGCTCAGAAGGATTACGACAAAGGAGATGGAGCCTTGAAATACGTTTCTTCTTTTGTGGGGTACTTTCCTGCTGAAGCTCCAAAATTTTCATGTATTGTAGTTATTCATCATCCCAATAAAGACAAAGGTTATTACGGAGCTGATGTTTCAGGACCTGTTTTTAAGGCGATTGCACAAAAAATTTATTCCAAAACCATCTCTGAAGATGAGGTGGATTTAAAAGTTGAAGCCTTGGCGACCAAACCTGTAATAGAGACTAAAGAAGGATTGAAAACGATGCCAAACCTCAAAGGTTGGGCTGGGATGGATGCTGTTTACTATTTGGAAAATGCTGGAATTCAGGTAAAAGTCATCGGCAATGGAAAGGTAAAAAGACAATCCGTTAAGGCGGGAAGAACCATACAAAAGGGTCAACAAATAACCATAGAACTACTGTGAAAAAGCTAAAAGACATCTTATTTGGAAGCTCCATTGTGTCGGTAGTCGGAACTACGGATCAGCTGATCAGTTCCCTGACTTTTGATTCTAGAACAGTGGAACACAGGAGTTGTTTTGTTGCGATTAAAGGACTTCAAGTGGATGGCCATCAATTTATCGACAAAGCGATTGATCTAGGAGCTACTGCAATTATCTGTGAAGTAGTACCTCAGCCAAAAGAAGGAGTGAGCTATATTCAAGTAGCGAATTCTTCAGCTGCTCTAGCGGTTATGGCTTCCAATTTTTACGATCAGCCCTCTAGAGATTTAAAGCTGATCGGAATTACAGGAACCAACGGTAAAACAACCATTGCTTCATTGTTGTATGAGCTTTTTAAGGGGGCAGGATTTGGAGTAGGACTTCTTTCAACCATCAAGGTGATGGTAGGAACTAAAGAATTTAAAAGCACCCATACCACGGCTGATTCTATAACTATCAACAGATATCTTAGAGCTATGTGTGATGCTGGGATGGAATTTTGTTTTATGGAAGTGAGTTCTCACGGGATTGCACAATCGCGTACGGATGGGCTGACTTTTTACGGTGGGGTATTTACCAATCTCACTCATGATCATCTGGATTATCACAAGAGTTTTGCAGCCTACAGAGATGTTAAAAAACAATTTTTTGATCAGTTAGGAACTAAGGCTTTCGCACTGACCAATACTGATGATAAGAACGGTGCTTACATGTTGCAAAACACCAAAGCCAAGACTTATACCTATGCGCTGAAATCCTTTGCAGATTACAACGCGAAACAATTGGAACACCACTTAGGAGGACAACTGTTGAAGATTCAAGGTAAGGAGGTTTGGACACAGCTCATCGGATCCTTTAACGCCTATAATATCCTGGCGATCTATGCAGTCAGTGAACTCCTTGGAATGGATGAATTAGAACTGCTGCAGGGAATTAGCAAATTAGAATCCGTTAGCGGAAGGTTTGAGTATATGGTTTCACCATCCAATATCACGGCTATTGTGGATTATGCTCATACTCCTGATGCCTTAGAAAATGTCTTGGATACTATTGGTGAAATACGCACTAAAAACGAACAGTTGATCACCGTTGTAGGTTGTGGAGGGGATCGAGATCGAGAGAAACGACCCCTGATGGGAGCACTTGCAGCTGCTAAAAGCGATATCGCCATTTTTACCAATGACAATCCGAGAACCGAAGATCCTCAATCGATTTTAGAAGCGATGGAGGCGGGTGTTTCAGCCGAGCACACCCGAAAAGTCCTCGTGATTGCAGATCGAAAACAAGCGATCAAGACTGCTGTTCAAATGGCGCAATCGAATGATCTAATACTCGTGGCGGGTAAGGGTCATGAGACCTATCAAGAAATCAATGGAGAACGTCATCCTTTTGACGATTTTCAACTCTTAAGTGACTTTTTAAAACCCCTAAAATAAGACGGATATGCTGTATTACCTCTTTGAATATTTAGAACAACAATACCAACTCCCAGGTGCTGGATTGTTTGGCTATTTGAGTTTTAGGGCTGCCTTGGCTACGATTAGCTCACTTTTAATCGCAACAGTTTTTGGTAAACGCATTATAGGCTTCCTTCAACGTCAACAAATAGGGGAATCCATTCGAGAACTCGGTTTGGAAGGGCAATCTCAAAAAGCAGGTACTCCAACCATGGGAGGTATCATCATTATTTTAGCAACGTTGGTGCCAGCTCTTTTATTTGCAAAAATCAAAGAAGTCTATATCATTCTCTTGATTGTGACAACGGTTTGGATGGGAATCATCGGTTTTATCGATGACTACATCAAAACCTTTAAAAAAGACAAAGAAGGTCTCAAGGGGATCTTTAAAGTAGTAGGACAGGTCATTCTGGGACTCATTGTTGGAGCAACCCTTTATTTTCATCCAGGAGTTACCTTAAAATCCAACGAAGATTTACAGCGATCTCTGGTGGAGGAATCCTATGTGGCACCAGAGCTCAAATCGACAGCGACGACCATCCCCTTTGTAAAAAACAACGAATTGGACTACAGTGATCTGATTGCTTGGATTGGAGATGGTGCAGCAGATTACGCTTGGCTCATCTTTATTCCTGTAGTCATCTTTATTGTGACAGCGGTTTCTAATGGTGCTAATCTCACCGATGGAATCGATGGTTTAGCAGCGGGAACATCTGCCATCATTGCCGCAACATTGGCCTTGTTTGCATGGGTGTCGGGTAACATTATTTTCTCGGATTACCTCGATGTGATGTTTATTCCAAGAGCTGGAGAACTCGTGGTGTTTATCGGTGCTTTTCTAGGAGCGCTTATCGGTTTCTTATGGTACAATACCTATCCCGCACAAGTTTTTATGGGAGATACGGGTTCCTTGACCATTGGAGGAATTATAGCGGTAATTGCCATTATTGTACGCAAGGAATTGTTGATTCCTGTCTTGTGTGGAATCTTTTTTGCCGAGTCGCTCTCTGTGATGTTACAGGTGGGCTATTTTAAATACACTAAGAAGAAAACAGGAGTCGGAAAACGCATTTTTGCCATGGCACCATTACATCATCACTTTCAGAAAAAAGGCTATCACGAAAGCAAACTCGTGAGTCGTTTTTGGATTGTGGGAATCTTACTCGCGGTAGTCACTCTTGTTACTTTAAAACTTAGATAATGAAAACAGTTGTAGTCTTAGGAGCAGGAGAAAGCGGTGTTGGAGCAGCCTTGTTGGCAGCCGACAAAGGCTTTTTGGTGTTTGTTTCCGACAGGGGAAGCATCGCTTCTAGCTATAAGAGTGTTTTAGAAGAGGCTGGAATTGTATTCGAAGAAGGCACTCATACAGAAGAAAAAATTTTAAGTGCGGATCTTATAGTTAAGAGTCCTGGAATACCCGATACTGTTCCTTTGATTCAAAAAGCCAACAGTAGGGGAATCAACATATGGTCTGAGATTGAATTTGCGAGTCATTATACCGATGCTTGTCTGATTGGAATCACGGGTTCTAATGGAAAAACCACCACCACGATGCTGACGCATCACTTGTTGAGCGAAGGAGGACTGAGTGTTGGAATGGGAGGTAATATTGGAAAGAGTTTTGCGGGTCTTTTATTGGAAGATCCAAAAGCGTACTACGTATTAGAACTCAGTAGTTTTCAGTTGGATGGAATCGAACAGTTCCGACCGCATATCGCTGTGATTTGTAACATCACTCCTGATCATTTAGATCGTTACAACTACGACTTTAACGCCTATATCGAGTCTAAGTTTCGAATCACTAAAAATCAAACTAAGGAGGATTATCTCATTTACGATGCCGATGATCCAGTACTAGTGGACTATATCAACAATCATCACATCGAGGCACAATTAGTTCCTTTTTCGCTAACCCACCAATTGGAATTTGGAGCCTATTTAGAGGATCAAACAATATATATAAAAACCAATCAAAATACCATCAGCATGAAAGTAGACACACTCGCCTTAGAAGGCTTACACAATGTAAAAAACACTATGGCTGCATCGGCAGCGGCATCCTTGCTTCAGATTCGAAAAGAGAGCATCCGAAATTCGGTTCAGCACTTTCAAGGAGCGTCACACCGAATGGAAAAAGTGTTGAAAATTAATCACGTCAATTATATCAACGATTCCAAAGCCACCAATGTGAATGCGACTTTTTACGCCTTAGAAAGTGTGAAGTCTCCAATTGTGTGGATTGTAGGTGGGGTAGACAAAGGAAATGATTACGCATCCTTAATGCCATTGGTTCGTGAAAAAGTAAAGGCGATTATTTGTCTTGGTGAAGACAATCAAAAACTCAAAACTGCTTTTGAGGGGATCGGTGAATTGTTTATTGAAACCTATGCGATGAGTGAAGCAGTGAAAGTAGCTTATAAAGTGGCAGAACGCGGAGATACAGTGTTGCTTTCTCCAGCTTGTGCAAGTTTTGACCTCTTTGAAAACTATGAGGATCGAGGAAATCAATTTAAAGAGGCCGTAAGAAATCTATAACAGATGAGTTCCATACTAAAATACGTCTCAGGAGATAAAACCATATGGGCTATTGCAGCGCTTTTGGCCATCTACTCTTTTTTACCAGTGTACAGTTCCAGTTCTAATTTGGAATATGTAGTGGGTAATGGGACGGTTGGATACCACTTGTTCAAACACTTTTTCATGCTGGTGATTGGATTTGGTATCATGTTCTTGATTCACAAGATTCCAACACATTATTTTAGTGGACTCTCATTGATTGCAATGCCAGTAGTGGTGTTGCTACTGATGTATACTTTAGCTCAAGGAAGCACCATTGGTGGGGCCAATGCATCGAGATGGATTCGCATTCCCTTTTTGGGAATAGGTTTTCAGACTTCGACCTTAGCCTTGGTAGTAACTATGGTTTATGTAGCTCGTTATTTGAGTATTCTTAAAAAGCAAGAAGAGAAGGTTCGTTTTTCACAAACCCTACTTCCACTTTGGTTACCAGTACTCATTGTAGTCGGTCTGATTTTTCCAGCGAACTTTTCAACGGCTGCAATGCTTTTTTCACTGGTCTTAGTATTGTGTTTTGTCGGAGGTTATCCAATCAAACACTTGCTAGTCATCGTTTCTGCAGGAGTCTTATTTGGGCTTCTGTTTATTACAGCAGCTAAGGCTTTTCCGGATGCCTTTCCCAATAGGGTGGACACATGGGTGAGTCGAATTGAGAACTTTGGTTCAGATGAGGTGGATCCACAAGCAAATTATCAAGTAGAACGCGCGAATATCGCTATTGCAACGGGCGGACTCTTTGGAGTAGGAGCAGGAAAGAGTGTGATGAAGAATTTTTTACCACAATCGAGCTCTGATTTTATCTATGCCATTATTATTGAAGAATACGGATTGGTAGGTGGATTGTTTTTGCTTTTGACTTATCTGATGTTTTTGTTTCGAGTGATGGTGATCGCTCATAGGGCCGAAAGAAGCTTTTCAAAATTAGTAGTTCTAGGTCTTGGAATTCCATTTGTATTTCAAGCACTGATCAATATGGGGGTAGCCGTTTCACTGTTGCCTGTGACCGGACAAACGCTTCCGCTGATCAGTAGTGGAGGTACCTCAATTTGGATGAATTGTATGGCTATTGGTATTATTCTATCGGCAAGTGCTAAGAGTAGTGTGAGTAAAGAAGTTTTAGAATCTGAAAAAAATCCTTTAGAAATACTAAGTGAGCAATTATAGGTTTATCATATCAGGAGGAGGAACAGGAGGACATATCTATCCTGCAATTGCGATTGGAAAAGAATTGCAGGCGCAATTTCCAGAAGCTGACTTTTTGTTTGTGGGTGCAAAGAACAAGATGGAAATGCAAAAGGTTCCCAAAGCAGGATTTAAAATTAAAGGACTGTGGATCGCTGGTTTGCAACGACGTATAGGATTTCATTTGTTGAGTTTTCCAATCAAACTGATTTGGTCATTAGTACAGGCGAGCTTTATTCTGATGCGCTATAAACCCACACTAGTTATTGGAACAGGAGGATACGCCAGTGGACCACTCTTAAAAATGGCTGGACTCTTCGGATATCCCTATTTGATTCAAGAGCAAAATTCCTATGCAGGAAAAACCAATGTCTTACTGGCAAAAAAAGCCAAGCGAATATGTGTGGCCTATGAGCATATGGATCGTTATTTTCCAGCTGATAAAATTGCCTTTACCGGAAATCCAGTTCGAGAAGATCTCATCGATTCATTAGTAGATTCCAAAGAATCTAAAAAAGCTTTTGGCCTAGAAAATCAATTGACCCTTTTGGTATTGGGCGGTTCTCTTGGAGCTCGAAGAATTAATCAACTCATCGCAAGTCACATCGAATTCTTCAGGGCTAAAAATGTTCAATTAATCTGGCAGTGTGGAAGCTTGTATGTTAAAGAATATGAGTCCTTTGAGCAAAAAGGAGTTCGCGTCCTCGATTTTATCGAACAGATGCCCAAGGCCTATGCAGCTGCTGATTTGATCATCTCTAGATCTGGAGCGAGTACCGTTTCTGAATTAGCACTCGTTGGAAAGCCAGTTTTATTTATTCCCTCTCCAAATGTAGCTGAAGATCATCAAACCAAAAATGCCAAATCCATAGTAGATCACAAGGCGGCATTAATGCTTTCTGAAAAAGAATTGGAACCCTCATTTGAGAGTGAAATTTCCAAACTCATCGAAGATGAAAGTCTTAGAGCTAGTTTGGGGAAAAACATCAAAGAGTTGGCAAAGCCCCATGCGACTAAATCGATTGTTGAAGAATTAAAAAAGCTTATAACGCTATGAGTCTCGATCGCTACACTTCAGTTTTTTTTATCGGTATTGGTGGTATCGGAATGGCTGCATTGGTCGAGTATTTTTTAGCACAAAACAAGCAAATTGGAGGTTATGATCTCACTCCTTCTGATTTGACTAAATCATTTGAAGCTAGGGGAGTTCAGCTGTTCTACAGAGAAGACCTAGAAGGGCTTCACTCCAATTTTAAAGATCCGAATCAATGTTTGGTGGTTTATACTCCAGCAGTACCAAAATCCAATGCTTGGATGTGTTATTACGAGAATGCTGGATTTGATTTAAACAAGCGTTCACAGGTGCTGGGGATGATTACCCAGAACACCAAATGCTTTGCAGTTGCAGGAACTCATGGAAAAACGACAACCTCTTCCATGCTCGCTCATATCATCTCTGAAAGTGACCTGAGATTTACGGCCTTTTTAGGAGGGATTTCCAATAATTTTAATTCGAATTACTTCTCTAATGGATTTGAAAATTCAGTTGTGGAGGCAGATGAATACGACAGGTCGTTTTTGAGATTGCATCCCGACATTGCTTGTATTACCTCAACGGATGCCGATCATTTGGATATCTATGGAACCGCAGCTGATCTAAAAAAGAGTTTTTTAGATTTTGCTTCACTGCTTCCTTCAAAAGATCGCTTAGTCGTGTGTAATGAGGTGGATTTTCCCTTTGGAATAACTTATGGAGAAGGAGTAGCAGATTTTGAGATTCTCAATCTGCGATTTGAAGAGCTCTACAGCTATTTTGATCTAAAGGTAGAAGGGCAACACTATAAAAACATCGTTCTTCCTATGCCGGGAAAACACAATGTATACAATGCAGTGGCTGCATTTGCAATGGCCTATCTCGGTGGATTAGATCCTGTTCAAATTATCGAATCGCTCGCTGGTTTTAAAGGAGTGGCTAGGAGATTTTCTATAGAATGCATGCGATCTGATTTTGTGTTTATAGATGATTACGCACATCATCCAACGGCCATTAGAGCCATCTATCAGGCGGTAAACGATGCCTTTCCAACGCTTGAAAAAACCCTGGTGTTTCAGCCGCATCTCTTTTCGAGAACTAAAGATTTTATGGAAGAATTTGCTGCTAGTATTTCACTGTTTGATTCGGTGGTGCTATTGCCTATTTATCCTGCAAGAGAACTGCCTATTGAAGGAATCGATTCAGAGGTATTGCTCGATAAAATTAACACCCAAGATAAGGCGTTGGTTTTAAAAGAACAATTGGTTGAATACCTTAAAAAAAAGCCCTTAAAAATATTAATCACTTTAGGAGCTGGTGATATTGGATTGGAAGTAAAACCTATAAAAAAAGCCCTATGTTGAGAAAAATTTGGTTAGTCCTTCAATACGTTTTGCTGCTTGTGGCAGTTCTGGGATCATTCGCCTTTTCTAATTACAGAAATGAGCTTAAAAAGCCAGAAGAATTGCGAATTAATTTTATCTCTCAGGAGAATTTGTACATCGATGAAGCGACGGTTAATAAATTGTTAATACAAAAATTTGAAGGCTCGTTGAATCAGGCAAAAGAACGATTAGTTTTGAATAGACTGGAAACTATTTTGTCTGAAATCCCTCTCGTAGAAAGTGCTCAAGTGTATCTTACTATAGATGGGGAACTTAGGGCGGACATCGCACAAAGACAGCCCATTGCAAGGGTGGTCTCTGGAAGCGATGTGTATTATTTAGATCGTCTTGCTAAGAAGATGCCATTGTCGAAATTTCATTCGGCCAGGGTTCCTTTGATTACTGGATCAGTGAGTAAAGAAGATTTAGATAATTGTTTTGAATTGTTGAATTTCATCGATAAAGAAGCTTTTTTAAAAGATGATTTGGTTGGGATTCACATCGAAGAAAAGGGAAGGTATTCACTTCGATTAAGAGCTGAAGATTTTGAATTGTATTTGGGGTCCATTTCCGATCTACCTAATAAAATTGCAAAATTGAAAGCCTTTTACAACAAAGCAAAAAAGGATAGTATTTGGTCGCACTATCGAAGAATTGATCTCTCATATGACAATCAACTCATCGGTACAAAAAAGTAAACTATGAATCAGGAAAATTATTCGGTTGGATTAGATATTGGTACGACAAAGATCGTAGCCATTATTGGTCGTAAGAATGAGTATGGGAAAATTGAGGTGGTCGGTTTAGGTCGTTCTAAGAGTTTAGGAGTGCATCGAGGTGTTGTCAACAATATTACCCAAACCATACAATCCATTCAGCAAGCAGTTTCGGAAGCTGAAGCGGATGCCGGTACCAAAATTGAAAAAGTGGTTGTAGGGATTGCTGGACAGCACATTCGTTCGCTTCAACACTCCGATTATATCACAAGAGCGAATGCAGAAGAGGTGATCGACCAAGATGATCTCGACAAGCTCAATGCTCAAGTTTACAAGCTTGTGATGCTTCCTGGTGAAGAAATCATTCACGTTTTACCTCAAGAGTATAAGGTAGATGGACAGGCTGAAATCAGAGAACCTATCGGGATGTACGGAGGGCGATTGGAGGCTAATTTTCACGTTGTAGTGGGACAGGTTTCCTCTATTAAAAATATTGGACGTTGTGTAAAGAGTGCCGGAATAGACTTAGCAAACATTACTTTAGAACCCGTTGCGTCTGCAGATGCGGTTCTGTCTCAAGAAGAGAAAGAAGCCGGGGTTGCCATGATTGATATCGGTGGTGGTACGACCGATTTGGCGATCTATAAAGACGGAATTATCAGACATACGGCAGTGATTCCTTTTGGTGGAAATGTCATTACTGAAGACATCAAAGAAGGATGTTCCATCATCGAAAAACAGGCAGAACTTCTCAAAATAAAATTTGGATCGGCTTGGCCAGGGGAAAACAAAGACAATGAAATTGTTTCAATTCCAGGTTTAAGAGGAAGAGAGCCCAAAGAAATCACTTTAAAAAATCTCTCGAGAATTATTCACGCTCGTGTCGTGGAAATCATCGAGCAGGTGTATATGGAAATCAAGAATTACGGTCATGAGGATCAAAAGAAGAAACTCATTGCAGGAATTGTTCTTACGGGAGGTGGAAGTCAGTTAAAACATCTAAAGCAGCTCGTTGAGTATATTACTGGAATGGATACACGTATCGGTTATCCCAATGAGCATTTAGCGGGTGATTCCAATGAAGAAGTGACTTCACCGCTTTACGCTACAGGAGTTGGCTTGTTGATGAATGCGATCAACAGTCAGTCTAGAGTAGCTGTAGAGGTAGCAACTTCTGATCAAAACCAAGAAGAGGAACTAATCGAAGATACGATTGAAGAAGTTGAAGAAAAGCCTCAAAAAACCGTTAGCTTTTTTGAGCGATGGGCAGAGAAATTTATACGTTTTTTAGACGACGCAGAATAAAGACAAACCAACAAAATATCAAAAACCAATACCCATGAGTACAGAATTCGAAGGAATTTCATTTGACTTACCAAAAAATCAATCCAATGTCATCAAAGTGATCGGTGTCGGTGGAGGTGGATCCAACGCGATCAATCACATGTTTCAGTCTGGAATAAACGGAGTTGACTTCGTTGTGTGCAATACGGACTCTCAAGCACTTGAAAATAGTCCAGTACCCAATAAAATTCAGTTGGGAATTTCTCTTACCGAAGGATTGGGAGCAGGAGCGAACCCTGAAGTAGGTGAAAAAGCGGCTATTGAGTCTCAAGAAGAAGTTAAGGCGATGTTAGAAACTAACACCAAAATGGTGTTCATTACCGCGGGTATGGGTGGTGGTACCGGAACTGGTGCTGCTCCAATTATCGCACAACACGCACGTGATTTAGATATTTTAACAGTAGGTATCGTTACCACTCCTTTTGTCTTTGAAGGAAAAATGCGTTCAGATCAAGCTCAATTGGGTATTGAGAAGCTTAGAGCGAGCGTTGATTCATTGATTATCATCAATAATAACAAACTCAGAGAGGTTTATGGGAACCTTGGTTTTAAAGCTGGTTTTTCAAAGGCCGATGAGGTGTTGGCTACTGCAGCAAAGGGTATTGCAGAAGTCATTACGCATCACTACACTCAAAACATTGACCTTAGAGATGCCAAGACTGTTTTAGCCAATAGTGGAACCGCTATTATGGGATCTGCAAAAGCAAGTGGAGAAGGAAGAGCACAGATTGCCATTGACGGTGCCCTAGACTCTCCATTGCTAAATGACAATAAAATCACAGGTGCTCAAAATGTACTTTTATTAATCGTTTCCGGAACTTGTGAAATTACCATTGATGAAATTGGTGAAATCAACGATCACATTCAATCTCAAGCTGGGCATTCAGCAAACATCATTATGGGAGTTGGAGAAGATGAAAGTCTTGGTGATGCTATTTCAGTTACCGTGATTGCAACTGGTTTTAATGCAGAGCAGCAAAATGAAATTGTCAATACAGAGACTAAGAAAATCATTCATACCCTCGAAGATGATCAAAAGGCTGCGGTTGATTTAAGTGACAAGAAATACCTGAGCTTTGAAGCCGTTAAAGATATTGAGTGTGAAGTAGAGGAAGTGAGATCTGATATAGATGGAAGTTCTGTAATACGCCATACCTTGGAGTTTGATGAGGAAGTAAATACAACTTCTGAAAATGAATTGATTCCTACTTCTGATTTCATTAGAAATATGGAAGTTAGTTATGAGCGAGTGGATGCCTATGATCCTTCTATTATGGAAATCGATGTCAATGACTTTGAAATTGTTGAGGTTGAGCCTAAAGTTCAAGATGTTGTTGTTGAGCAGGAGGATGAACAGGAGCAAATGACAATGTTTTTCGATATGACAATTGATCATACTAAGAAAGAAAAAGAAACGACTCAACAAACAGTTCAATTTACACTAGATGATGATGAAATCAATTGGGGAGCTGTTAAAGAAATGGAAGTAATTGACGCGGTTGAAGTGACCGAAGAAGCTCTAGAGGATTCAGGGGTGAAGCATTACAATCTTGATGATTATATGGAATTGGAGCAACGTTTTGAAAAAGCTACAGCAACAACTGTAACTCAAAAACATGAAGAAGCTCGTCAAGAAGAAGTGGTTACCGAAGAGGAACTCGTTTTTGAAACTAAAGTAGTGGCTTCAGCACCAGCGACTAGTGAACCTGCAGAAATTGATCCGATGGAAAGCCCTATCAAAGACCTTTTAAAGAATCGTGTTGAGGAGCGCAAGAGAACACTTAAAGATTTTAATCACAAGTTTAACAATCTCAATCGAATTGATGAGATTGAAAAGGAGCCTGCTTATAAAAGACAGGGAATCAAACTCTCTGAAATAGAAGATGAAACAAAGGTGTCAAGAACCAGTCTGAGCTATGATGCGAATGACGAGCAACAACTTAGATCTAATAATTCATTCCTACATGACAATGTGGATTAATTATAGCAACTAAACTAAAAAGAAAAGCACCGAATTCGGTGCTTTTTTTGTTTTAGGAAGCCTGAACCGGTTCCCATACCTTATCGGCATTGAGAATAAAGGATCCTATATGATTTTTATTCCATTGATCGGGGCTTATAATGGAAAGAAAATGAAGTTCGTCCGTCTCTTTGTAAAGGTGATAGGTTTCTCCAACAATTGGCTCAAAACTGTACTTCGCATTGTAAACCATGTAATTGATTTCTACTTCTGACATCAATTGCTGGTAGGCTGTTTTGAGCTGTTCAAACTTGGTTTTAAACTGATGATTTACTTTTTTGACATTGGAAGATTTCCAAAGATCTATGTTGTCCAATTCAATCTTAGGAGCTCCAATAGAGGTTCCGTAAGGTAGTACATTGGCGTTGTACCCTTTTTTTTCATCGTAAACGACTTGATCTGGTTTTTTCATCTATACAGGTACTTGTGACTGCGGAAGGATTCGAACCCTCAACCCTCAGAGCCGAAATCTGATATTCTATCCAGTTGAACTACGCAGCCTATTTGTTAATTGTTTATCTTATGATAAAAGCTCCTTAACTACAGTGGAGATAGTTTTGCCATCGGATTGCCCAGCGAGCTCTTTGGAAGCCATTCCCATGACTTTTCCCATATCTTGCATGCTTGTAGCACCTACTTTGGAGATAATTTGTTGCACGGCAGCTTTTACCTCTTGAATAGAAAGTTGTTGAGGTAAGAACTGTTCGATCACAGCTGCTTCGTCTAATTCTGGTTGCATTAAATCCTCTCTACCTTGTTCTTTGTACAAAGCGGCAGAATCTTTGCGTTGTTTGACTAATTTTTGAAGCAATTTAATTTCATCATCTGAAGTTAGATCTCCGTTTCCAGAGGTCTGTTCCAAAAGGATAGCAGATTTAACAGCTCTTAATGCCTGAAGCGCTAAGGTGTTTTTAGCTTTCATTGCCTCCTTCATTTGGCTCATTACTTGATCTTGTAAGCTCATAATAGTAGTTTTAAGTATACGAAAGTAATCAATGATCTAATGAAATGAAAGCTTAATACGGTAGTATTTTAGGATTAAAGAGGTTTATTTGATGTCTTATCTATTTTGGAGACATCCCTTAATTCAAAATCGCCTTTGGTATCCGATTCAATTCTTTAAAATCCAAGTAAGATTCAATTCCAAAAGCACACATCAGACTGAAATTACGATTCCGTTGAAGATTTTTTCTCTTTACCGGTATAAAAAATTGATATATGTCAAATTATTTTAATATTCCAAACAATGTTATTAAAATAATTTTACTGTGAGTAGTATTTGATATATATTCGCGGTTGGCTTAATTTAAAGACAATCATATTTTTAATAATATAAACCATTTATGCAATTTAATTTTATAAAACAAATTAGAGGGATTTTCGTGTTAGTAGCACTAGTAACCTCTTCTGTTGTTCAAGCTCAGAATTCTACTATAACAATCAGTGTTCCTTTCTCTGATGGAGCTATAGGAACTGTAGGGTCAAATCCTCAAAATAATGTTGGTATAGCTTATTTGTCAACTCTGAAAATTTCAAAATTATTCTTTAGTCAAACGGTATCGGATACTGTAAATCCACAGTTTGTTTCTCAAGGAAATGATATTCTTGGGAATTTGACAATTGTTATGGATAATGAAGAGCGTGTGACCTTTGAAACTTATTTAGTTTGGGAAGATAAAGTAGGTGGAACACCTACTATTTATGGATTCAACCCAGCCACAGGTGTAAATTTTAATTTATCAGCCTATGATGCAACAGTCGATCTTCAAATCGTTGGAGGAGGAGCTGTAGGAAGTACTAATATTGCTTTAAAACGTAATGATCGTCCTTATACATTCCCTGCAGAAGGAGATTATATAAGAGGAGATGCAGCAACTTCAGGTTTGCTTGATGATTTAAATTCATATTTAAATTCAATTCAATCCCTTACACCTAGTGGGCCGATAACAGTAACTTCGCTTTCTACTTGTGACGATACTCCCTTGATCTCTGGAACGGTTTCTATGAGTATGTCTTCAGGAGAATTCCTAGAGATATTTTTTGATGGTAATACCTATACGTACACAAACACCAATTCAAATACCTCGAATATTACCTATGATTCTGGAGCCAATACCTGGACCTTACAAGTGCCCTCATCAACACAGTCAGGAACCTATAGTGTAGATGCTTCTATTTATAACCAAGACGGATATTTGTTAGTAGATCAAACATCTAATGAAATCACCATTACTGAAAATATAACTCCAACAATTTCGGATCAAAGTTTTAACTATGATGAGAATAGAGCATCTGGATATGCAATTGGAACTGTAACTGTGACTACAGGTAGTTCATTGACTTATTCTATTACATCTGGAAATGATTCAGGATATTTTGCAATTGATTCTTCAACAGGAGCTTTGACTTTAACTTCTACAGGGGCTTCTTCAGTAGCGAATGATTTTGAGACCACTCCTAATAGTTTTAGTCTTGTCGTGCAAGTGTCTAACACTTGTAGCTCAAATGCTACTGCTACTATTTCACTTAGTGTGAATAATGTTGATGAGTCAGAGACCACCCCTCCAACTGTGGGTGATCAAACATTTACTTATTCTGAGAATCAATCTTCTGGTTATTCAGTTGGAACTGTTTCTGCGACTGATAATGTAGGAGTGAGCACTTATGCTATTACAAGTGGTAATAGCAGCGATTATTTTGCAATCAATGCTTCTACAGGAGCCATAACTTTGACTTCTTCAGGAACTACAAATCCTGTTGCTTCAAATGACTATGAAACTGGTGCGAATACGTTTGCCTTAATAATTGAAGTTTCAGATGCTGCTTCCAATACGACAACTGCTACCATTACTATTAATGTTACGGACTTAGATGATGAAGATCCTATCTTTGGTAGTAGTTCTGACAACACTTTTACTTATTCTGAGAATCAATCTTCTGGTTATTCAGTTGGAACTGTTTCTGCGACGGATAATGTAGGAGTGAGCACTTATGCTATTACAAGTGGTAATAGCAGTGATTATTTTGCAATCAATGCTTCTACAGGAGCTATTACATTAACTTCAGCAGGAGCAGGAGCAGTTGCATCAAATGATTATGAAACTACTCCTAATAGTTTTAGTTTAGTGGTAGAAGTTACTGATACCTCAAGTAATACAGCTTCTGCAACTATTACTATTAATGTAATTGACGTTCCTGAGAATTTAGATACAGATGGAGATGGTGTGATTGATGTTGATGAAACATCAGATTCAACGGATCCAAACGATCCTTGTGATTTTGAAATTGACAGTAGAACAGTAACTCCAACAGCTGTTTGGTATTTGCTAGACTGTGATGGAGATGGAGATCCAAATGGCACTGATACCGATCCACAAGATCAATGTACTTATAGTTCATCTCAGGTAGCTTCAAATGCTTCTTCAGCATGGAAGGCAGCAGATTGCGATGGAGATGGTGATCCTAATGAGACCGATACAGATCCAAATGATTCTTGCGTATTTAGTTCAAGTCAAGATCCAACTAATGCAACAGATGCATGGAAAGCTGCAGACTGTGATGGAGATGGAGATCCAAATGGTACGGATCCAAAACCATTTGATGGATGTGTTTGGGGTGCTTCTCAAGTTGCAGCAAACGCTACCTCTGATTGGGGAGCTAAAGATTGTGATAATGATGGTATCTCTAACAAAGATGAAATTAATAAATCGTTAACTGATCCATTGG
Organism: uncultured Flavobacteriaceae bacterium; assembly: GCA_937136455.1. Lineage (GTDB taxonomy): Bacteria > Bacteroidota > Bacteroidia > Flavobacteriales > Flavobacteriaceae > MAG-120531. The sequence goes on from CAKZOO010000107.1 coordinate 91,151, forward strand.
ATCCTGATTCAGATGGAGATGGTGTAACGGATGGGTTTGAGTACTTAAATGATGGTACGAATCCAAGTGATCCTTGTTCCCTAGTCCTCAATCACCAAACGATGACTCCAGATAGCTCATGGGTTAATGGAGACTGTGATGGAGATGGTTCTCCAAACGGTGAAGAGAAAGAGAAAGGAACGGATCTTTTTGACAAAGATACCGATGGAGATGGAGTAACCGATAATCAAGAAAAACTTGATGGAACGAATCCTTTAGATCCATGTTCTTTAGTTGTTGCAAGCCAAACATTGTCTCCTAAAAGTTCATGGGACAATCTCGATTGTGATAATGACGGATTGACAAACAAAGACGAAAAAGAAAGAGGTATTGATCCATTCGATCCAGATGTAGATGGTGATGGTGTGCTCGATGGAAAAGAAGTTGAAGACGGTACAAACCCATCTGAGCCTTGTGATTTAAAATTTACTTCAGTTTCTGTTAATCCAACTCAAGCATGGGGTGATCTCGATTGTGATGGTGATGGTTTATTAAACAAAGATGAACCTTCTGGTCAAACAGATGTCAATGACCCAGATTCTGATGACGATGGTGTCTTAGATGGTACAGAGGTAAACGATCAAACAGATCCAATGGATCCCTGTTCATATGTTGCTTCACATCAAACTTTAGAGCCAGGAGATGCATGGAAAAATGCAGATTGTGATTCTGATTTGTTATCAAATCAAGAAGAGAAAAATATCGGAACGAATCCAAAAGATCCAGATACAGATAAAGACGGTGTATTGGATGGAATGGAAGTTGATGACACTACCAATCCACTTGATCCTTGTTCTCTTATTCGAGAACATCAATCTGTAATTGAAAATATCGCAGTTTGGAATATGATGGATTGTGATGAGGATAGTTTAGAAAATGGTGGTGAGCGTTATGAAGATACTGATGGAGACGGTATTCCTAACTTCTTGGATCCTGATGATGACAATGATAGTATTCTTACAATCGATGAATTCCCAGATCCAAACAACGACGCTTCTGATTACGATGCTTTGGATGCAAATAACAATCAGGTTCCAGATTATTTAGAAGTTAACAAACGTTCTGTTGTCAAGCGCGGAGCTCTCGAAGTGTACAATGGTCTTACTCCTAATGGAGATGGTTTACACGATGTGTTCACAATCAGAAATATTGAACTCTATCCAGATAACAATCTTAAAATTTACAACCGTTGGGGATCTCAAGTTTATGAAACTGATGGTTATGGAATCAATGGAAATTTCTTCAGAGGATACAAAAAAGGAGGAGGTTCTCTTCCTTCAGGAGTGTATTATTACTTACTCAAGTATAACGAAGATGGAGTTTACAGAAACAAACAAGGGTACCTTTACTTAAACAGATAAGCATGAAGTTTTTAAAATATATCTTAATTTTTATAGTTGTTCAATCGTCATTTGCACAACAAGAGACATTGTTCTCAGAATATATGTTTAACCCATCGTTATTTAACCCAGCCTACACAGGATCAAGGGGAGTAAGTAGCTTGTATTTACATCATCGTTCACAATGGGTGGAGATGGATGGAGCTCCAAAAATTTCCTATGTTGGATTTCAAACACTTTTAAACAATCAAAAGGTTGGTCTTGGGTTCAACGCAATTACAGAATCAGTTGGGCCTATTAAATCTACAACTTTGAATCTGGATTGGTCGTATCACTTACAAATGGGATTAGTTGGAAAATTGGCTTTTGGAATCAAAGGGACATTAGATAAACTAGATGTCGATCTAACAGGAATCAATCAATATCAAGATGATGCTTCGTTATACGCAAACATCGATCGTCCATTTGTAACGAATTTTGGAGTTGGTTTCTTCTACTATACGGATCGTTTGTATATCGGAGGATCTGTTCCTTATATTTTTAGTAACAGACATTACGATTCAGCTACTAATTATCAAGCAGAAGATTGGAGTCACGTTTATTTGACAGCTGGTTATGTTTTTGATTTAAGTTCTCAGTTGAAGTTCAAACCTTCTATTTTTTATCGTTCTGTTCCTAATGTGGTTCATCAATTTGATATTTCAGGTAATTTATTAATTGATGATAAAGTTCAATTAGGACTTACTTATAGAATCAATACTGCTTATTCTGTGATGACTGCATTTCAGATTAGTCCACAGATGTTAATTGGATATAGCTACGATCGAGAAGCTACCGAATTACAACAATTCAATAAGGGTTCTCACGAACTATTTCTTCGTTATGAATTCTCAATACTCAACAAGTTAAAACTTCAATCTCCAAGATTTTTCTAAGATGAAAGGAATTAAAAAATATATATACGTTACGACACTTATTTTGAGCTCTAATGCACTCTTAGCTCAAAATCAGTCAACTGCAGATAAATTGTATGAAGCAAAGGCTTATAATGAAGCAGCTAAACTCTATTCAAATCTTTTGAATAAGGGTTATGATTCACCAGAAATTCACAAAAGTCTCGCGGATGCTTATTACTTTAACTCTCAATATGCAAAAGCTGTTTCTCATTATGAGTCTTATATCAATGCTTCTACTGAGGTATCAGCTATTTATTATTTGAGATTTGCAAAGTCTTTAGAAGCTTCTGGTTTTGATAGTAAAGCTGCTGTTTTTTACGAAAAGTTTTCTGGAGAATCCGATACTCAATCAGCGATTGCAACTTACAGCGATTATTTTAATGAGAATCCTACTATTGAATTAGAGAATACTCTTCAAACGGATTTAAGTGAATACCCTTCAACGGTTTTCAACAAATCATTGTATTATATTTCCAATAGAAATATCGATAAAAGTGATGACAATTGGTCTGGTAAGGATTTGTACACCCTTTATAAGAAATCTTTAGATGAAGATTATCAAGAAGAGGTGGTTTTTCCTCGATTAACTGCTTATCACGAAGGATCTGTTGCAATTGATCCAACTGGTCAAAACCTCTACCTAACTCTTGGTGGTAATGGGACCAATTTCACAACAGAAGGAGTTGTCGAGATTTTAAAAATTCATCAGTTTACTAAAAAAGGAAAGCGCTGGATTCATCAAGGTGCCTTGCCGTTTAACGTTGAAGGCTATAATACTGCTCACCCGGCATTAAATGCTAATGGAACTAAAATGTACTTTAGTTCAGATCGTCCTGGAGGATTTGGTTCTTCAGATATTTATGTGGTAGCTATTGATGCTGAAGGTAATTTCTCAGAGCCTAAAAACTTAGGTGAGAGTGTAAATACAATTGGAAGAGAAAGTTTTCCTCAAGTGACTCCTTTGGATCAATTGATTTTTTCATCAGACGGACATAAAGGGTATGGAGGGTTTGATTTATTTGGTATTGACATAGAAGCAACTCAACCAGTATTGGTTAATTTAGGGTCAAACTACAACTCAAACCAAGATGACTTCTCCTTGATTTACTGTGAGCCATCACATGGATTCTTAGCCTCTAATAGAGCAGGAGAGTCTTCAGATGACATCTATGTATTCAAACATGAAAAAGCTTTGGATTTCAGCCCTAAAGGACAAATTAAAGGGCGTGTAGTCTATGAAGGTAATCCGCTTTCTGAAGTTGCATTAAATTTAAACACGCTGCATGCTGATCCGATTTCAAATCACTCATCTAAAGATGGTCAATTCAAATTTGATTTTTCTTCAGCATCTAAACTTGTTCTAGCTTTAGATAAAGAGGGATATGAGTCTAAGGAGGTTGAACTTTCTTCAAAGCCATTTGGAATTGTTGATCTAGGGGATATTGAACTTAAAAAGAGTGTTGAATCTCTTGCTGTGGGTGATGATCTTGCTAAATTCTTTGAAATAGATATGATTCATTTTGATTTTGATAAATGGAATATTGCTAAAGAATCAGCAGAAGACCTTGCTAAAATTGCAGAAGTATTGATTCAATATCCTGATTTAAAAATAGAGATTCGTTCGCATACCGATCCAATTGGAACTGCTGCATACAATCAAATCTTATCTGACAAGAGAGCTAAAAGTACTTACGATTACTTAATTGGGTTAGGGGCTAAAGCTTCTCAAATGACTTATAAAGGATATGGAGAATCACAATTGTTAGATCAGTGTAATTCGTGTTCTAAAGAAGAAAACAGAAAGAACAGACGATCTGAATTTATTATCGTCAAGTAGTCTTTTACTACCAAACTTAAACTTTAAAAGCGAGCTAACCACTCGCTTTTTTTATGCACTTAATTTGATTTTATCTGTTGATGTATAGGAACCCTTTAAAGATTTCTTCACTTCCATTAGCAATCACTTTGAGGATGTAGTAATAAGTCCCCACTGGTAGTGTTTGACCGTTTATATCTATGCCATTATAGAATCTATTGTAGGTGCCATAAGCTTCTTTTCTGTAAACCTCTTTGCCCCATCGATTGAAGATGATGAGTTCATTGTTTGGATATTTTTCAATATTTCTGATAACAAAGACATCGTTATGTCCATCTCCATTTGGAGACATGGCATTGTAGATTTCAATGTCGTCAGCAACTGTTGGAGAATCTTCAAAGTTGTTAAAATCTAAATAGTCTGGTGTTCCGTCATTATCAGCGTCCAAGGCTAGATCGGCGTTTTCTAATAGAGTCGCAAGGCCATCTCCATCATCATCGCTATCGATGAAATTTTCTAGACCATCATTGTCTGAATCGATGCCTGATTCTTCGAGGTTTGACAATCCATCGCTGTCACAGTCTTGTACATTCCACCAGCTCGTGTTTTCTGTTTGATGGTTGACCATTAATGAGCAAGCCTCGAGTGGGTCAGTTTGATCCGCAATCTCTTGTGAGTCAGTAACACCATCATCATCGGTATCACTGTCTAGGTGATTGGTTCCAAGAACAAGTTCAACAGCTGTTGGAGTACCGTCATTGTCATCATCTGCATCTAAATAGTTTGGAATTTGATCTGCGTCAAAGTCTTTGGCATCAGATGGGTTTCCGTCTGAGTTTGGATCAGCGTTTTCATCGATCGTAAGGATGCCATCACCATCATCATCTGCATCGAGATAATCGTAAATACCATCTCCATCGGTATCAATAAACTCTAATTGAGTGTCTCTTGTATTGCTGTTAGTGTGTTCTCTGACTTCATAAATATTGTCGATTCCATCTCCATCAGGATCTAATCCACTCCAATTGAGAATACCTTCTTCTTGAGTCTGATGGTTTAATTCAAGATTATTTGCATCCAGAGGATCGGTTTGATCTTCTAGTTCCACAGAATCAATAACCCCGTCATTATCAGTGTCGACTAGTAGTGGATTGGTTCCAGCTTCTACTTCTTCAAGATCACTTAGTCCATCGTTGTCGTCATCTGTATCGATGCAATCAGGGATACGATCACCATCGCTGTCTAAGGCTATTTCATTAGAGTTTAAAGGATCGCTGAAGCACTCGAGTTCATGAATATCCAATTGACCGTCATTATCATCGTCAGGATCTGAATTGTTTCCGATGCCATCTTCATCAGTGTCAAGCGATTCGCTTGCTATGAGTGGGAATAGATCATTGATATCCAATACACCATCACCATCGTCGTCCGAATCTATACAGTTTGGTAGGTGGTCTCCATCAGTGTCAATGGCGCTATCATTAGCATCGATTGGATCGGATTGACAGGCGATTTCATGAATGTCGAGCATGCCGTCATTGTCGTCATCGGTATCTTCGTTATTGCCAATGCCATCCCCGTCGGTATCAACCCATTCCAATTGATTGTAGGGGAACGCATCTTGAGTATCTAAAACACCATCTCCATCATCATCCAAGTCATAGGTGTCGTTGATGTCATCACCATCAAAATCAGTTCCGTTATCGTTGATGCCATTATTGTCAATATCTACATCGGCATTATTTTCAATTCCATCTCCGTCAATATCATCATCAGAAGAGTCCCCAATTCCATCACCGTCTAAGTCTCCATCCACTATAGTCAATGTTCCAGGCAGGTAATTAATTTGATAATTGTCTGAACTGAGTCCTCTTGCGTTGACTTGGTATGTTCCTTTGTTTATAGCACTTGTTGCATCTCCATAATATTCTATAGTTCCAGCTAATTGACTTTGGTCTTCTGAATTGACAAATCCCTCATAGCTCACGCTGAAACTAGTATAAGGGATTCCTAAATACTGAATGGAATTCGAAGTCACTTGAACGGTTAGTGGAGCTTTATCAATAGTAGCTGTAGTACTTAATTGATCTGTGATACTGTAATTCAATCGATCATCTCCACTGTATATGGAAGTAATTAATGCTTTTTTAGACACCCCTGCAGTTGCTGTTTCAAATAGTGCAGTAGCCTGTAGTTTAATTGTTTCACCTGAAATCAGCCCGTTGTAATACACTTCTGTTAGATCTACACTAGCTTTTGTTGTGCCATCGTAAACTTTATCGAGAACTTTTATGCCACTCACCTGTATAGGGGCTGGGTTGATAGTTAGGGTTGATTCACCATAACTTATTTCGTAGTTGGATGAACTAAATCCACTTAGTGTATAAGAATAAGTTCCTACGTCGATTGCTGTGGTTCCAACTCCGCTGTAGATGAGAGTACCTTCTAAATTCGTTGCGTTTTCTCCTGCGGCAAAGCCTATGAATTCATGGCTTAAGTTGGATAAACTTTTGCCGTTATAGGTTTTTGAAACAGCATTTGCATTCACTTGAAGTGGTGCTTTGTCAATCCTACCATCAGTACCTATAAAGGTTGTTGAACTCAATACGTATGAAATTTGATCATTTCCAGATAAATTGATTTCTGATAGCGTATATCCAATAGAAGTTCCAACTTCAGATTGATGGAAGATTCCGCTATAGTCTGCGGTAAGTTCATCACCTTCAATGAGTCCTTCAATGCTCATTTCTTGATAAGGAACCCCAACACCACCATCGTATATTTTGACAGGATTAATCAGTTTTGCAACTACTGGTTTTGGTATAATTGTAATAGCTCCAACAGTAACGACTTCTTTTTGGAAGTTATTAGACTCAATAAGTACATTGATGGCTTCAAGGGCATAGGTTCCCGATTGTATATAGCCTGATTTTGAAACAGGGCGTACAGCTCTTCCAGTTGTAGTTATCATTGGCGCTGCTGTTATTTCAAAACTCACACTTCCACCTGCGTTATCGGTCAGTGTATAGCGTTTTGATTTGCTATTGTAGATAGGATTATTTAAATAAACAACATTAGAAGTGGTGCTGCTCAAATAAGAACCTCTGATAGTGTAGGTGGGAATTTCAGCATAAATGGTATCATCAGTTTCTACGTTGAGCAATAAGAAATCTGCAGGAACTATGGTATAATTGCCATTGATGTAGATAAGATTGTAGTTATTTGAACTATAGCCAGATGGTTTTAATACTTTGGTATAGCTATCTGCGAGTTCTATTTCTGAATTGACTCTTTCAATGGTCAAACTTCCATTTAAATCAGCCTTAGATTCACCAGGAACAAAACCACTAAAGCTAGCTCCTCTATATCCTGCTGAATCTTCAAGTGTTACAAATTTAGCATCATTTTTGGCTATAATAAACAGGTCTTTCTGAGTGATTTTACCAGAGCCATTTGTCCAAACTAGGTTGTAATTAGGTGCTTTAAATCCAGAAATTGAAAGAGTGGATTGAACAATGCTTCGATTGCCAACCTCTTTACTGTCAAAACTTGGTTTTCCGACAATTATGACGTCATCTCCTTCGATCAGCCCCTCTAATTTTTGATATCCACTACTTGTGGAAGGTAAAGTAGTAGTGCCATTATAGATTTTTTCAATAGATTCAGCACCCGATAAATAAAGGGGCTTTGGTGTAATGGTTGCCTTTGCAATAGTTTGATCAGTGATGTTGTAATTTGAAAGAGCACTTCCTGAATATTTTGATGTAAGGGTTACTGTTTTTGAATTCGATGCCGATGCATCGATGAATGCTCCGTGAGTCTCAATCGAGATAGCATCTCTATCTAATAGACCTTCAAATACAACTCCTGACAGATCTACTGTTGCTGAAGTTGTTCCATCGTATATTTTATCATTAACTAGAATTCCTTTGACTCTTAATTGTCTTTTAGCTACCCTAAGGGTCATGGAGGTAGTTCTTGCTTCGTAATTAGCATCAGCTTCTTGGACTAGGTTAATTGTTGTTGAACCTGCTCCGTGAATACTGACGATGGATCCACTCACAGTAGCTACTGATTCTTTGGAAGAACTATAACTAATTACTCCAGTAGAGTTGGTGGTTGGACTAAGTTCAAAGTCCTCATCACCATAGGTTTTATTTAGATCATTAAATTGTATACTTGAGGCTATTTGATTGACTTCTAAAGTAAAGGATGCCGTTGCAGAATCATAATTTGGTGATGCTGCTTGTGATACGGTAATAATCGTGCTTCCTCCACTGACAATGCTAATGGTGTTTCCACTTATCGTAGCGACAGAATTATTTGAAGAGGTGTAGAAGAAGGCTGCAGAGCTTGTTGAAGAAACTATATCAGTTGTGATTTCAAAATCTTCATCATCATAGGAGCGTACAATATTTGAAGTGTTGATCGTTGGAATGTCTTTTATAACCGTTAATGATGTTGTAGTAGTCGCTGAATTGTAGTTCGAATCAGCAGCTTGAAAGGCTGTGATTACTGCATTTCCTGCTCCTACAATAGTAACTGTTGATCCACTGATGCTCGCCACTGAAGTATCAGAAGAGCTAAAAGTAATCGAACCGGTGCTCGAGCTTGTAGCGCTTAAGCTAAAATCATTGTCGTTATAAGTTTTTGTGAGGTCTTCAAAGAGTATTGTTGGATCATCTTTAGCAACTCTAAGAGTGATTGATTGAGTTGCTGCTAAATAGGTGTCATAAGAATCTTGTTCTAATAGAATTGTTGCTGTTCCAGCTCCTTGAATGCTAACTGTTGTGCCGCTAATTGTAGCAACCGAACTATTTGAAGAACTATAACTTATTGTTCCAGAACTCGTTGAGCTTGCATTCAGTTCAAAAGTTGGATCATTGTAGGTTTTATCGATATCGTTAAAAGAACTAATTTCTGGATTACCGCTTAGAAGGGTTAAACTAAAACTAGCCATAGAGGATAGGTAGTTTTGATCACCTACTTGACTTATAGTAATAATTGCTTCACCAGCTGATTTGGGGATTATTGTAGAACCACTAATGGTTGCTATTGAGCTGTCTGAACTACTGTAAGTGATTAAGGCCGTACTGCTAGAACTTGCGGATAAACTAATAGTTCCATCGTGTAGGTAGTTGGTGATATTGTCATATCCTTTAATTGGAGCCTCATCTTTTTGAACAGTTAACGAAGCTGTTATAGTGGCGCTATTGTAATTATCAACTGCTGTTTGAGAAGCAGTAATGATAGCCGAACCTGCTCCAACAATAGTCACAGTAGTACCGCTAATAGTGGCAACAGAGTTATCAGATGAACTATAGGTGATTGCTCCGGTACTTGAACTAGAGGCACTTAAACTAAAGTCACTATCGCCATAGTTTTTAGTCATATTGCTCAGACCACTTAAGGTAGGGCTGTCTTTTGAAACGGTTAGTGTAGCAGTAGCAGTCGAGGAATTGTAATTTGTAGTTGCTGATTGACTAACCGAAATAATTGTAGAACCTGCACCTATAAGACTCACTGTTGTTCCGCTAATAGTGGCGACAGAGCTGTCTGCAATTATATAAGCAATTGCTCCTCCACTGGAAGAGCTTGCAGATATACTGAAATCTGTATCGTTAAAGATTTTAGAACTATTTGAAATACTTAAACCTGGATCAGCTTTTAGAATTGTAAGTGTAAAACTTGTGGTTCCTGCCTCGAAATCATTAGTGCTTGTTTGATTAGCTGAAATAACAACCGATCCTGCAGATAGAATACTAACAGTAGACCCTGTAATCGAAGCAATTGAGCTATTTGAGGATCTGTAGGTTATTGCACCATCACTAGTAGAACTAAGTACACTTGAGTCAATGCTAAAGTCATTATCTCCGTAAGTTTTAGTAAGATCACTAGTCGTATAAGTAGGAGCAACTTTATTGTAAACTTGGAGGGTGATTATATCAAAATTATCATTAGTAGCAGTATAAGAAACCGTGTTCGTTTCTGTAATTACACTTGAGTTTATTTGAGGATACCAACTTGAATTATTGTAATATGAAAATTGTAAGTCAGCTTCTGTCAATCCATTGAGTTCAGCATCTAAATAAGTATAGTTGATTAATCCTGTATATGAAAACTTGTTTGAAAAACTCAAAACCTTAGTTACGTTTGAAATTGTAGAAGTTTCAGAAGTAGCTGTTGTTTTTGATATTTCTAGGTTGGTTAAATCAAGTTGAGTAGAAGGGGTAAACACTACTTTATCTATAGATAATGTAGTGTTTGATTTTACAGTCATACCAATTGATCCAATCGATACAGAGGATTGGGCTTGGCTAAATTGCGAACTCCAAATCACAAAAAACAAGAGTGCGAAATTTAAAATATGCTGTTTGATTTTAATCAAAAGTTAATCGTATTAATTCCTTACATTCTTTTTTTAAAGTATAAGTATGAGTACATTTAGGACTAAAATAGTTATTTTAAAGATGTTAAAATATATTTTTAATATGAAAACCTTAAAAGTAAAACGATATATAAAAGTATCTGTAGTTAGTTTATTCTTTAGTTTAACCGCTTATGCTCAGGTAGGAATAGGGGTAAGTAGTCCAGATGCTTCAGCAATGTTTGAAGTTAAATCTACAAATTTAGGGGTGTTGGTACCCAGGATGTCTGAGGCTCAAAGAGACGCTATTAGTAGTCCTGCTACCGGCTTATTAATTTTTCAAAATAACAATACAATAGGTTTTTATTATTATAGTGGGAGTGGTTGGATTCAACTTAGTGATTTAAATAGTTTGTCAGATGCGACATCTTCATCGAAAGGTGTCGTGCAGTTAACTGGTGTTTTGTCTGGGACTGCTAGTTCTCCTGATTTAGCAAGCGGATCAGTCACCAATGATCATTTAGCTGGTAGTATTGATTTAAGTTCTAAAGTTACCAATACCCTCAGTGTTGCCAATGGTGGTACTGGAACAGTCTCTCTTACTGGAATTGTTAAAGGAAATGGAACTTCTGCCTTTTCAGCTGCAACACTCGGTGCTGATTATTCTCTTGTTAGAGAAGCTAATGAGGAGTATTCTGCTACAGCAGGTCAAACTACTTTTACGTTTAATCACACTCCTTCAAGTGCTTCAAATATTCAGATGTATATCAATGGGGTTCGTATCAGTAATAATGCCTATTCAAATAGTGGTACTATCTTAACTTATGATCCAAGTCAAAATGGTTCTTATTCATTGGTTAACGGAGATCGAATTCAATTCGATTACTATTATTAGATATTAGAGTTTATGTTTAAACGGTGGTTTTTAACATTTGTAATGCTCCTTGTGAGTCTGTCTGGGTTTTCTCAAACCACAGGCTATTCAAATGTTTATATTACCACCTCGGCTACTACCAATGGAAGTTGGAGTGGAGGCACTACAGGACCTTATGTATTTAGTCCAACGGGCGACAATGCCTATGTAAATACCACAGAGATCGACAACCGATTAAATGGACTCAGTGGTTATACGGCTTCGAGTGTGAGTATCACCACCAACTATAGTTCAGGCACCCAAGGAGGAAGTATCTATGTAGACAGTAGTATCTCGGCCAAGAACCGCAAGTTGATACCACAAGAATTAGCATTAGTAGCTCAAGGAGACCTCAATGTTAATAACACTATATATGTAGGTCCTTATAGTTATAGCGGGGCTAATTACAGTGGACATAATTTGCGTTTAGAAGCAGGGGGATCCATTGCTGTAAATTACCCTATTTATACCACGAACACCTCGCTTTCATATACGTATAATGGTCTATTATCTGATGCAGGAGACTTGGTAATCAGTGCTCAGGGAGCGGTAACGATCAGCAACTACCTTAGAGTGCAAGGAACCAATAACACATATAATAACATTAGTGCATTTGGATCCGATGCAGGATCGTTGCGTATTAGTGGATCGGGAGTAAGCATAAGTAGGGATATCGATTTACGAGGAGGAACATCTGCTTATACGGGTACCTCAAGAGATGGACAACCCAATGACCTAACGATCACTACCACAGGAGCTCTTACAAGTGGAGGGGGTAGTAATGATGGTCAGACCTTAGGTGCTATCTATGCGAAGAATTTTACCAAGGGAGGTAGTGGATCTTTTAAGCTCGATGGAGTAAATGTATTTACCGGCTCAATAAGTATTAACTCAGGAACTTTAATCAAGGGAAGTTCGACTTCGATCAGTGATAATTTAGCAACAGTAGTTGATGGTACTTTGGATTTATACGGGAACAATCATCAGGTTGGAGACTTTAGTGGAAGTGGAAAGGTGACCAGTAGTCAAACGGGCTCAGTGACCTTGAGTTTGTATAATAGCTATGGAAGTTTTAGTGGGATCTTAGAGGATGGAAGTGGAGTACTCACCATTGAGAAGGATAACTCCTCATCTTCTTATTCTAATAGTAAATGGACTTCTTTTACGGGGAACAATACCTATAGTGGATCAACACATTTAAAGCGCTACTCGAAGTTAATCGTAGGTCACAGTAAAGGATTAGGATCTACGAGCTCAGGAACAGTGGTAGATAATACCTCAGGACTTTATTTAAGTGGTGACATTAGTGTGGGTAATGAATCCTTATCGATTACTGGCTTGGGTTATAGTAGTTATATCCAAGGATCCCTACAAAACACATCGGGTAGTAATAGTTGGCAAGGTCCCATCACTATAGGAGGGATCAGTACACGGATTTATGCAAGCTCAGGATCGTTAAGTGTAGGATCGATAAGTGGAACAAACCAGCACTTGTATGTATATGGAGATGGAGGAAGTATGACTGTAAGTGGAACGATTGCTTTAGGAACGGGAGGCTTGTATAAATATGAGAACTCGACCTTAACACTTCAAGGATCGAATAGTTCAACAGGGCGGACTAATATTTATGATGGAAAGGTAGTGGTGCAACATGCTGATGCCTTAGGCTCAACAGCAGCGAGCTACAATTATATAAGTGGAGGATCATTGGTGCTCGATGGAGGAATTACCTTAAACTCGAGGGAGTTGCGTGTTAATGGCAATGGCTATTTAAGTGAGGGAGCCTTACAATCGACCTCAGGAGACAATCATATTAGTGGAGACTTATTGATATCCAATGCCCGAATTAATACCACCTCAACAAGCTTGACCTTAGATGCGGGATCATCACTAACAGGAACCATATTAGAACAAACAGGAACGGGAAGTTTAACCTTGAATAGATCAGCGAGTAATACCGGGATGAAGATCAGTTCAGGGAACCTGGTCTTAGGAGGCTCTAACTTGTTGAGTAGTACGACAGCCTTCACTTTTAATGGAGGTAACTTGCATACCAAAGGATATGACGCAAGCTTTGGAAGTTTAACTCTAAGTGAAAACGGAACCATATACTTAGGATCGGGATTACATGAGCTTCGTTTTACGGATGTGGCGAGTATGAATTTTAGAACGCTACAAGTAGAAGGGTGGCAAGGGACTTACGGAGGTAGTGGAAGTACAGGAACTTCAGGTCAACTCGTAATTGCTAATGACTTAAAACAAGATTACTTAGATCGGATTGTATTTACTAATAGCAGCACTAATTATTACAGTGTACAACTAGGAGATCAAGAAGTGGTTCCTGGTAGTGATCGAAACGCTAATCCAACGGGCTATGCTAATGTACGAGTGACAACAGAAGCTACAGTAAGAGGAAGTTGGAGTGGAGGCACTACAGGACCTTATGTATTTAGTCCAACGGGCGACAATGCCTATGTAAATACCACAGA
>CAKZOO010000108.1 GCA_937136455.1 uncultured Flavobacteriaceae bacterium
AAAATAATTGTTTGTAAAGAGCCTTTATATAATTTTTGGTTTCCCATTTATAGTATTTTAAAATATAATTTTAAGAATAGAAACATATAATTACCTCTAAAACAAATATACATAAAATTCTTATGTATATAATGTCTTAGATTTTAAATTAATGATAGTTGAAGAAATTCAATATGATAATGTTGCTTGAAAATTAACTCAATAAGTTGTGGTAATTAGGGAGACAGATTTGACCATTTATTGGGTGTTTTATAGTCCAATCAAAATTTTTAAATGAGGGAATAGTTTTCAGATTTGTAGAAATTGCAAGTATATTATTAAAATATAAGTCAATCTTAAAAATCAGTTTAAATTCGTAAAAACTTAAGAGTTTCTAGTTAAAATGCTTTTAAGTTGTAATCTAAATCGCAACGATTTAATTTCTAGTGATTCTTCAATTCTTCGAATAGAGTATAATGAAGGTTTTACATCTCCATTTTCTATTCTTTGAATAGTTCTTTTATTTAATCCTGTTAAATCTGCTAACTCTTGTTGGGTAATTGCTTTAGCTATCCTAGCTTCTTTTACTATGGACCCTATATTGTTTGAAATAGAGTTTTTTAGTTTTATTCTTTTGAACATTATGTACACAAATGAAATAGATGCAGAAATTCTAACTATAAGACCTGGAATGAACAGAGATATTGTTGAGGTATGTGTAATCTTATTAAAAGCACCAAAAGCGATTAAAATAACACTTATGAAGAATAATGAAATAGGCCATCTAAATTCTTTTGCCAAGTAAAATAATTTGTCCATGATATTTTTTTGATAAAGATAGAACTTGATGATTCAAATATAAAGGACATTCTGGCGGCATTTAAACGGAATATCAATTTTTCAAAGCATGCTTTTTGTGTTTTTTTACCAGTTTCTTAATGGATTTATTTAATCCAAAAGAGGCGCTTCTGTAAAAAGAGGGGAACTCTTTATTGCCGTCATCGTTCGATCTGTCCGGCAATAGATCTTTACCAATACTGAGATTGGATTCAGCACTAATTGATGAAATCAATATTCCATTATTGAGGTCGTAGATCTTAATGTTAGAAGTAGATTTGTTTGTAGCACTTTTGTCAATATCACTTTGAAAGTTAATAAAATCAATATTGTCAGTGAGAATTATTCCTTCAATATTAATGAGATAATCACATTCAGAGTCTTTGCCTAATTGTATTAATTGATTCTTATTTAAATTGTGCTTAATATCGCTCTTAACGATATGATTTATTCTTACCCTATTAATATCATATAACTTATCACCCAGTATTTCATAGAAAGACTTATAAGCTGTGTGGTATAGCTTATTTGATAAATTGGGTTTGTTTGTATTTACTTTGTTTATAAGCCATTTACCAGAGCTAAAGTCAAGATGTTTGCCAGTTTCATAGGTGTAGAGTAGAGCAGGACTAGCACAAGAGTTAAGTACAAGAATTACAGTAATAAATGCTATGGATTTATTTCTGAACATGAAGCTGAACTAATTTATAGATTTCTTTTTGATTTTGCTTTGACCAAGATTTAAACGGAATAGAAATTCCATATGAAAGAATTCCAGAACCAAATGTTATTCCACTAAATACATTTATGATATCTCTTCCTTCGCTATCTTCTTTTTTTACACCTAAATAGATACCACCTATCAAAATTGTAGGATAAGAATATGTTCTAAATACATTACCAATTGTAGAATTCAATTTTCGCTTTCGTTCAAAATAAAGAATTGATTTTAAATTCTGAATGTATGCTTGATCTCCTGATTGAGATACGTCATATATTATTTCTAATTTTTGAAGCTTTTTAATTTCTCTTTTGGTTAATCCCTCATTTTGAGAATAAACAAAAGTCATTGAAAAACTAATAAGGGTTAGTATAAGAAATAAGGTTTTTTTATTAATCATAGTCTATAATTTACAATGGCATTTGCTCCAAATTGTACAAATGAATCGGTGCCTAAATTCACATTTATCGGTCTAAGTTCAATAGAGTAGGGTTTATCTTTACGTTTAAACTCCATTCCTAACGAAAAATTATATCCGTAGTTATAATTTTTTAGAATGCTGTAATTGTTTTTGAAATTCTTAAAATTCGATATAAAACTACCAGCTGTAACATTAAATTTAAATTTATTACGACTAATGATATCGTATTGAAGTGCAACTGATAAAATAGAGGTTAAAAAATGTTGATCTTCAGCGTCGTCGATATTCTCAGTTGTAAAATCACCTACTGTTAACGATGGAACCAACCAAAGGCGATGATTATTTGAGATGCTTTTTGAATAGCCTATGTTATAGGCAAGTTCACGACCATATAAATAAGAGTAATCTACAATTGTATATCCAGTTCCTAATTTTATTTTTTCAATTGATTTTGATTTTTGAGCGAATGAAAGTGATGTAATTAAAACGATCAGAAGTGATGTAAATAATGTTTTTTTTGTCATTGAATTAGTTGGTAATGTTAAAATGTATAGCCTATTCATAGATTGAGGTCGGCAGTTATATCACTTCTATTTGAAGTATAATTCTTTTCAGTAATGTATTCGTATCCAATACCAAAGCTGAATTCAAAGTTTAAGTGATTTGATATGGATCTTCTAATTCCCCAAGTTGGTATTAAATTGAGATTTTCTGCAATTGATATATGGTCGTAATTCGATGATATAACCCATTTTGGATAGTAATTAGTTTTTAAGGAAATAAAGTTACCGCTATTTCCATCAATTCGTTTAGATTTTTCATTTCGTTTGTTCAAATTGTAATACAATCGAGGTTCCACTGTTATCTTAGAGAACATAATGTGTCCATTTTTTTCATAAAAACTTCCTCCCCAAATTCCATTGACTAAACCAAATTCAGTTCTTAAAGCTAATTGATTTGTAAGTTTAGACTCATTGTAAACCCAAGCACCTAATATTCCAATTTGAATTCCATTTGTCGATTGTTCTACACTGATTGATTGAGCTCTTCCTATGCTTGATGTGATAATAAGCGCTAATGTGAATAGGTATTTATTCATAATGATTATTTTAAAGTTAAGTGGTTGTTTAAAAAATGACACCAATAATGGTGCCATTTTTAATTACTAACTCATATGAAGGATTTAATTTATAGTTTGTGTTGTCTTAATAACAATTACCCCAGAAGCACCTAAAAATCCATAGCGATTGGTCTCACTAAGAGACCTGAGGACTTTTACCTCTCTAATTGTATTGAGATCGATTCCAGTAGGAGGATACTCTCTTACAGCTCCATCAACATCCCATGCGGCATAGGGCGATCTAGTACCCATCGAATCATTAGAACGGAGAATAACATTACCTCCTTTTATTTGTGCAGAACCCAAATACCAGCGTATTGCTCTTGCCATTGAAGGAGCATTGACGTCTACGTGAAAATCATTGTATTTAGCAGCCTCAGCTTCTTTTTTTAGTTTTTTTTTTAATTGTTTTAATTCTTTTTTAGTGAGTTCTTTAGAGCCTTCTGTTTGCGCATAGGATATGCCAATAGTAAGCAATAAACACATTATTATAATATTGCTTTTCATAAAAAATATTTTAAGTAAAATTATTGATGTAGAATTCTAATACTTTAGAATTTTGCCTGAAAAATTGGTCATTTTGATTATTTATAGTTACACAAAATGACCATTTAATTACTATTGTAGTTTATATGTAATTGGAATAAAATACGGAACGTCTACTTGATTTCCATTATGTTCTCCTGGAATCATTTTAGGTAGTTTTTCTAAAATTGCTCTTGCAGCATCATCTAATATTTTTTCAGGTCCTCGAGTTCTAATGTTATCAATGCTTCCATCAGATTTAATTGTAAATTGAACAAATACCCTACCTTGAATATTGTTTAATTGAGCTTCCTCTGGATACTTAAAGTACTTTCTGATGTGTTCGTTAACTTTACTTGCAAAACAAGCTCTTGGATCTTCTGCGTTTTCACAACCAGGGAATACAGGTACTTTGTCAACCTCTGAAAATAAAATTTTTAAAGATTCTTGATTGCTTTGTATTTCATCTGTACTTATAAACATTATCGCATCAACATCTTTTTTCTGAGTATTGTATTTGATTAACAAATCTTTGTCCAGGGATAATTTAATTGAGGTTATTTCGTCAATTTTTGGTAAATCATCTAAATCAATCACTTTATTGTCAAAGACTATCAAAGTATTTGATAAAGATTTCATGTTGGATAAGATTTCATTAACTGAAGATTTATCTGATTCAATATCAAAATCAACTGAATATGTCGAACTTGTAGATTCTGATTTTAAATTTTCTTCACTGCAGGAGCTATACAAAAGCATAGATGCAATGATAGGGACCACTAAAATGTACTTAAACATTTTACGTTTGTCGGAATAGTCTTTTTGTAACATAGTAATTCGTTTTTTAATTAATGACTTTTTGTAGAATGAATTGACAAACGAAATGTTTTGAGTTTTAAATATTTGCTGTAATAAGAGTTCGTATTTTGCTTTTCGCTCCTGTGTACTCATGAGACGATCAGAGATGTACTCATGAATTTCAGAGACTTTTGATTGATAGATATAGACTAGTGGGTTGAACCAAAAAACGATCCGTAAGAGTTCGAAGAGTAATAAGTCTAAGGTGTGTTTTTGATTAATGTGAACCATTTCGTGTTTTAAGATGGTTTCACCAGCATTTTCTAATGCTTGTTCACCAATAAATACAGTATTTAAGAATGAAAAGACCAAATCAGTTTTGGGAAGTATTACTTGAGTGTGTCCCTTTACTTTTAGAGTTGTTCCTGCTTTTTTAAGTTGATATAGCTTAAAGAGTTTTATTAAAAATAAAAGTGCAGAGACAATCATTCCGCTTAAAAGAATGAGCTCCATTACTGTATAGCTATTTACTTCTTGTGTTTCTTGAATCGCATTAACACTTAAAACAATTTCATCTAAACTTTGAGTAACCACTCCATTGAAATTGGGAGTGCTGTCAGTAAAGAAATTAGGAATTTTAATTAGTGGAATGATTAGTGATGACACAAAAGAACCAATGAGGTAAGCTCTATTTGTATTAAAAAAGGTTTCTCGTTTAAAGAACAGTTCGTAAACTCCTAAAAATAAGAGTTGAAACAGGATGGTGTTTACAATATAATTACTCATGATCCTTATCTTTTTTAATTTCTTTAAGTACAGATTCTAATTCTGATAAGCTGATATCATTATTCTTCATAAAGAAGGATACCATTGATTTAAAAGATCCTTGAAAATAGCCCTCAACAAGACTGTTCATTGAAAAATTACTGTAGTCTTCTTTTTTAATTATAGGGTAGTAGAGGTAGCCTCTCCCTTTTTTTTGATGATCTACAAACTCCTTACTTTCCAATATTCTAACAATAGTAGATACCGTATTATAGGCAGGTTTTGGTTCAGGTAACTGATCAATAATATCTTGAACACTACATTTTTCCAATTCCCATAACTGTTGCATTACTTCTTCTTCAGCCTTAGTAAGTCGTTTAATTTTCATGGTAATAATGTTTTAAAAACATTCGTAAGTCAATTCATTCTAAAACAAATATAACTAAAATCTTAGTTTAAACTAATTTTTTAGTTATAAATTTTAAATAAAAAATAAGATTAGGTAGGGTGATGTGTTCGGCCTGTGAGAAATGTTTACCAGTTAATAAGAAAAATAGGTGATTTACAATTTAATAATGATTAGATCGTTTAAGGTCTTCATTTATTTTTTTAGCGTGTCTCTTTAACTCTTTTAATTTGTGTAATTCTGATCTTGTAATTTTAAATGTCATTGGTATAGAATAAGGCACTTTGATATTCTTTCCTTGATATGTTGCTGGAGACATCCGTGGGAGTAAATTCATTATTCTTTCTGCTTCAATTTCAAACATTGTATTGGGGCCTTTCTTTTTAATATTTGTAATTGTTCCAGTTGAATCGATTGTAAATTGGACCAATACTTTTCCTTCAAGTTTCTCAATCAAAGCTGCAATAGGGTAGTTAAAATTCTTTCTGATGTGTTCCTTCATCATGCTATTGAAACACTCTCTTGGATTCTTACTATTCTCACATCCAGGATAGATTGGAGGAGTGTCCATTTTAATTACATTTTTTGATTGTGCAGTAGTTATATTCATCATCAAGCTGAATATTACAGTAACTAAAAATTTTAATTTCATTTTGTGCTTTTGTTTAAGTATTTTGGATTCTAAAGAATTAGCTAATTCTCTATTAACGATAACTCCTCAACACCTTTAAATGTAAGAGTTACAGGAAGGATGTGATCATTTTCATCAAACTTCATTTCTTCAATACATACCACTCGATGATTTCGATCAGTTTCGCCTAATGGTCTTCTGTGATATACGATATAGTATTTATCTAATTCAGGAATTTGAATCACAGAGTGATGACCTGCGCCTGTTGCGATGGTTGGATCTTGAGCAAGTATCTTACCGATGCGTTTAAAAGGTCCCATGGGTGAATCTGAAATCGCATAGGCTACGCTGTAATCAGGTCCAGTCCAACCGCCTTCAGACCACATAAAGTAATACTTATTGTTTCTGTAAAACATAAATGCACCTTCGACATATCCCTCTGGGGTGATTTCTTTGAATATTTCACCATCATTAAATGCTTCAAAACCGGTGAAGTCATTATTTAGCTTGACAATATTACAATGCCTCCACCCACCATAAAATAGGTAGTACTGATCGTCTATATCTTTAAATACAAATTGATCTATCGGTTGAGCGCCATTATAAAACTTATCAATTAGGGGTTTACCTAAATAATCTTTAAAAGGACCTTCTGGCTTTGAAGATATTCCAATTCCAATTCCGCCAAGTTCATCATCACTTTGGATATCATTGGCGCCAAAGAACAAATAATAGTTGTTCTCTTTCTTTATTATTGATGGAGCCCACATAGCCCTTTTAGCCCATTTGATAGCTGTAGTATCTATTATTCGTTCATGCTTTTTCCAATTTACTAAATCAGTTGAAGAAAACGCATCTAAAAACACCTGTTTGTCATAAATATCAGAATAAGTAGGGTAGATCCAGTAGGTGGAATTAAAAACGATTGCTTCAGGATCTGCGTACCAACCTTCAACAATTGGATTTCTATCTTGAGCGAATGAATTATAGGCTATTAAAACAAGTACAATTAATTTGAATTTAAGTTTCATGTCAGTGAATATTAAAATAGTTGATAATGATCATCTGTATACAACTAATATAGTGTTAAAAGTTTAATTTTGGGATGATAAGCTGTATTCCAAATCAACAGATCAAATCTCTGTATTTGAAATAGGTTCTTATTTTTTTATATCTTTTCAATAACTAAAATGATTGATGTGAGATTATTCTTTTGATCAGTTTTTTTAATTTATTGATATGAAAAACACCCTCTTACCTTCTGTATTAGTTAGTTTGTTGTTACTAGTTGGATGCGCAAATCAAACTTCAACTCCCATTTCAAATTCTCCAAATATTGTAATCATCTATATGGATGATTTGGGATACGGTGAATTAGGAGCTTATGGTGCAACTGAACTTAAAACTCCGAATATGGACCGCTTAGCTAATGGAGGTTTGCGATTCACTCAAGGTCATGCCTCTTCAGCGACATGTACGCCAAGTCGTTTTGCATTGCTTACTGGTATGTATCCATGGAAGAATAAAAGAGCTAAGGTGCTGCCTGGTTCGGCTTCTTTGATCATAGATACCACTATGGTTACCATCCCTAAAGTACTTAAATCTAAAGGATATACCACTGGTATTGTCGGTAAATGGCATTTAGGATTGGGAAGTGGGCCGATTAATTGGAATGAGCCTATAAGTCCTGGTCCTAATGAGTTGGGCTTTGATTCAAGTTACATACTGGCTGCAACTCAAGACAGAGTACCGACAGTTTATATAGAAGATGGGTTAGTGGTTGGATTGGATCCTTTGGATCCGATTGAGGTTAATTACAAAGAAAATTTTGATGGAGAACCAACTGCACTAAGCAATCCTGAACTGCTCAAACTCAATTGGTACGATGGTCACAACAACAGTATTGTCAATGGAATTCCGAGAATTGGATTTATGAAAGGCGGAGAAAAAGCTAAATGGGTCGATGAGGATATGGCAGATCATTTCTTATTTAAGGCTCAAGAATTTGTAAAGTTAAATAAGGAGAAGCCCTTCTTTTTGTATTACGCGCTCCAACAACCTCATGTTCCAAGAACCCCCCATCCGCGATTTGTAGGAAGTACCACCATGGGAGCACGTGGAGATGTAATTGTCGAAGCGGATTGGATGATTGGAGAGTTTTTAAAAACCCTTGAGGATGAAGGTTTGATGGAGAATACCCTGATCATTTTCACTTCTGACAACGGTCCAGTAGTCAATGATGGTTATGCTGATTTATCAGAGGAGTTACTCGGTGATCACAAACCTGCGGGTGTACTAAGAGGAGGGAAGTACAGTATGTTTGAAGCAGGAACTAGAGTGCCTTTTGTGACCTACTGGAAAGGGGTGATTAGCCCTGGAGTATCAGAGGCACTAATAAGTCAAATCGATCTGCTCAATTCCTTAGCTTCGCTAGTAGGTAGTGAGCAAACTCCAACTGATAGTAAAAACTTAATGGACACCTTCTTAGGTAAATCTGATTTAGAACGTGAATCGATTGTGTTAGAAGCCTCTACTAAAACCATTCTTAAAAAAGGAGATTGGGTGTTAATTCCACCCTATAAAGGTCCTGCATTTTACAAAATGGTTCGAATTGAATCGGCCAATAGTGATGCTTATCAACTCTACAATATCAAAGAGGATGTTGGACAGAAAAACGATTTGTCAAAACAAATGCCAGAAAAGCTTCAAGAAATGATTGAGGAATACCAATCGGCGGTAGCAACTAAGTAATAAGTATTTGTTACTAACATCATTTCCAAACACTTCAGATCTCCATTAGAATTTATAGTACTCACTTAGTTTTTTTTTTTTTTTTTTAATTTAACGTTTTGATATCGGATTTAAATTTTTTTTAAAAAAGCGTT
>CAKZOO010000109.1 GCA_937136455.1 uncultured Flavobacteriaceae bacterium
CTCTTTCTTATTAATAATTGAGTTAATCTTCTCGTAATCTACAGGTAAACCACCTAAATCAACAGATATGATAGCCTTTGTTTTGGGGGATATTAAATTATCTAAAGACTCGAAATTTATACAAAAGTCTTCATTAACATCTACCAATACCGGTTTGGCTCCACAGTGTATGATTATATTGGCTGTTGCACAATAAGTATATGCCGGGACTATAACTTCATCTCCGGGCCCTATACCAAACCAGTGTAGTAACATTTCTGCTCCGGCTGTCCATGAGTTTACAGCTAGAACATTACCACATCCAGCGTATTCAGCTATTTTTTTCTCAAACGTTTTTGTTCTTGAACCCGTTGTAATCCAACCAGACGATAAGCATTTAGTTACTTCGTCGATTACTTTTTGATCAATGCGTGGAGGCGAGAATGGAATCATTATAATTTTTTTGTGAAAAGAAGCATTTTTCGATCTTTTGAGGCATTAAAATCATTAACAACACTGTACCCATTTTTTCTATAAAAATGTATTACATGTTCATTTTTTGTGGCATCTGTTGTAAGATAAACAGCATCATTCTTATTCTTAGAAAGGTTACTTTCAAACTCTCTAAGTACTCTCGAACTAATATTATCCTTTCTAAAGTCTTTATCCGTACAAATAGAAAGTAGCCATCCCGCTTTTTCTGAAATATAGGTTTTGCCTGGATTTTGACTTAATTTTTTTAACAATCTTAAAATTGTCTTTGGTTTTTTTAAAAACACAGGAATAAGCACCACCAAAAGCCCAAAGAAGTTATCCCATAGGATTTTTTTATAAAACCCCGTTGATTTACTTGTTCCAATTGCAAACGAAACTAGCTCATTCTTTTGATATAAACCCACCCCAACGCTGAGGTTATCTGCTAAAATTGAGTTGTAAAAGACATTTAGAAAGCTTTCTCCTAAGCTAGTCAAGAAAAAACCTTCAAAGTTACTCATGTGTAAATTGACAACAGCCTTTACATCACCAAAATCCAATTTATCTATACTGTTTGACATTAATTATCTCGTCTATAAAAGTTTTATATTTTATGTATTGTGATTGATATGTTAAACTTGATCGTATTTTCTTTATGTTTTCCTTAAGGGCAACTAGATTAATTTCATTTTCCAAAAGACTTTTTATTTCAAGGAATAGACTCTGAACATTTTCTGATTCGTAATTCACCCCAATATTATTATCTTTAATGAAGGTCGATATTTCTCCTTTCAATGAATTAATAATTGGTATTTCAAAGTTGATGTAATCAAAAGTTTTCAAAGGAAAGCTAATACGCGAGCCTTTTTTGTAAGGGTTTAAAGCCAAATCTGCTTTTTTGTAATATTCGTTCAATTCTTTTATAGGCATTGAATTTAGCATTGACACACATTGAATCCCTCTCTTTTCAATGTCACTTATAATCCATTTTTTTTGCTCACCATCTCCGATTATTAGAATTTCAAAAGAGAAGGTGGTCCTTTGTAATAAAAAAGCACAATCTAAGATACTTTTAAAATCATAATTTGCCCCTAATGTACCACTGTATATAATCCAAAATTTTTTGTTTTTCTTAATTCCTCGAACAGTTTGAATTTTGGTGTCTTTTTTATAGTCGTTAAACCCTAGGTAAACAGTTTCTAATAATTTTGATGGAGCTATTGACTTGGCAAGACGGGTGTATTCTTTAGTAACAGAAACAATACCATCAGCTTTTTGAAAAATTCTTCTTCGACATCTATATAAACAAAACAAGCCTATTTTTAAAAATGGTATCTTTCTGCTTTTTACCAGAGGTTCAAATGCTTCCGGCCAAATATCTAAAATATCAATAATTAGTTTGCATTTGCGAATAATTCTAAACAGAAGGACACCATGAAAATAAAATATGGAGGGTTCCGTAACTATAATTAGAGTTGGTTTTTCTTCCTTAAACGCCCTGATTAGAAAGCCAAAACCAAATGTAATTTCTGACAAAACCCTTTGTAACGAAATGTGCCTTTTGTATCGGTATGAAGTTATTACGTTATATCGTAAGTTATCTTGAAATTTATAAAATTTTACATCTTCACTCCTAGTCTGTTTAGATCGGTGTATAATATTATTAGTCCAAACTACTACCGAATGGTTATCTTGGATTAAATATCGCGATAAAACCTGTGCTCTATCTTCTCTCCAAGGCTCAGAAGGCAATATCGCATACGGGTTTACAATCCAAATTCTCATTTAAATATTTTCACTTTAGGGAAAAGGCCAGTTTGCAAGCCATATAGAAAAATAAAAGGAATGTATATCATATAAAAGTCTTTAATGAAAAAAGAAGTTTGGCTTCTTACACAAGTAGCCATTCTTTCTGAGACCAAAGCAAGCATAAAAAGGTTATAACTACTGTTGGTTGATAGTGAAATACTTCGCCACAATGAAACCCCTAAAAAAACGGCAATACCATTATACAAGAACCCGAAATAACCCATAAACATATAGCCCTCCGTAAAGATATAATAGGCATAACTAGCACTTCGAGTAGTTACACCAGGATTAAATATTTCGGTAATATTTGTTTGCAAATAAGGTACCCCTAACCTAAACAACATATTAGAAAGGTTTGACTTTATTACCTCTAATGGCTGTACATAGTCAAAATTTATTGAAGCAATTAAAATGTGTCCAGGTGCATAGTAATCTTGCAGTAACAATTTCTGATACCAAATACTTTCTAATATCTCATGTTGTGTCCTAGTTTCTTTCAAATAATTCATAAAAGCACCCACAATTATCACAAGAAACAAGTACTTAAGGTAAGGAAAAGACCTTGACAATATTTCTTTGAAATAGGAATACTCAAAAATTATGAGGCCAATAAGGAATGACAAAATGTCTGTTCTATTTCCAACTTTGTTTGCTATCCCAATAAATAATATTAGTAAGAACGAAAAAAAGAAATTAAGCAGAACTAAATTCAATTTTGTAGGCCCATTCTTCGTATAGACCTTCTTCTTTTTCAAGGCATATAGTAAAAGTAACAAAGGTGGCAAGTATTTAAAACAGAGTACAAATAGCACAAATGAAACCCCGCCAGAACTTTGATAATCTTCATTGGCCAAGCTGCTGTAATTTAGTTCTTGATAATGCGTAAAAAAGTAGGCAAATAGAAAGGTGGTGTGAGCAGTTACTAATGAAAAAAATAAAATCCTTCCAAACGGAAACTTAACATGAATTAAATCAAAAGAACAATTCTTCTTGAATTTTGAATAAAACAGCAGGGTTAGAATAAAAAAAGAAATAAAAGATCCAAAAACAAATAAGAGCAGAGGTAGAATAACATGAGCTCCAAAGTAAGCCTTTATAATCTCGGATACAATGGGCACATAAGTATACCCTATAATAACAAAAATAATATATAAAAAAAGAAAGAAATATATTCCTGCATAAAGTACATCTAGATTTACCAATACTACAAAGCTGTAAGCAAAGAATAAGATGAAAAACAATAGCAGGAGCTCAATCATACTTTTTAAAACCTACTTATTTAAATCTTAAAAACTTTGAATACAAAACTGTAATTTCTTCTAGTTTTAGTATCCCTGACAAAGTAAAGAAGCTTATCAAATATATAACAGATAGAATTACCTGTTTGACAAAATAGAAGGAATCGATGTAAACATTTCCGAATAGAAATTTAAGAAAAGTACTTATCGTTATTAAGCTAATTATTAAGAATAAAAACTTGAAAACAAAGACGACTGGAAACAGAGTTGATATTTTCTTTTTAAAAACCATGATTACGGCAACTCCAAAAACAACAATCCAAGTGGCCATATAGCCAATTGAAACACCTAAAATGCCAAACGAATTACTAAAAAACCATGAAAAAATGTAATACAAAATAGAAGTTAATCCTCCAAGAGCAGCCGCAGCTATTATCTGGTCTTTTACCATCAGAACCCTGAAATTAATAACCACCCCTAACATAGGTAAAATACCTAAAACATAAAAAGGTAATAAGGTGGCAATATTAGCAGTATCATTTGGAGTGAAATTACCACGTTGAAATAATAACTGAACTATCATAGTGGGATTTAAAGCAATAAAGACAGCCGCTGCTCCTGCAATCACAAAAACTAACCGTGTTGTACGCCCGACAATCTCTAAAAATTCTGAATTTGATTGTGTATACAAACTATTTGACAAGTAAGGGGTAAGTAGTAAAGAGGGACCGGCAATTACTATTGTGCCTAAAGAAACAATAATTCTTTGACAATAGCTTACGTAGGACATACTTTTGGCCCCTAATTGGGGAGTTATTATAGCATCAATAGTCTGAAAACACGTAAAGGTTATCATTCCTATAAAAACCAACGGCATCTTTCTGGAAAAGACTTTTCTTAATCCATTAAATTTCGTTTCCCTTTCAATGAAAATGTCATTAAAATTTAGTCTCAACAACGATATAAAACAAATACCAGCACCTATAGCTAAACCTAAACTAATTGATGGTGTTCCAATGACTTTAGCGTAGATTAAAATAAACAATAGTGCAAAAAGATAAGGAAACATACTCAAAATAATAGGCATATAAAATATGCTTTTTGCGTTTGACAAAGCGATAAGAAAGGCATTATTTATACCAAAAAAAGCAAAGAATAAAATAAAGATACCATTTAGAATACCTACTTTATCAAAAATGGCCGGCTCTATGTAGTAGAATATTAAATTGAGAACAAGACCTAAAAAAAATATAATTATTGAGATATATAGTATAGCCTTTGATATTCCTATCAAATTGTAAGAACTATTTTTTTCAATCCTAAGTTTTATTAAAAGTGGAGTAAGGTAATAATTGAAACCCGCCGTTATGGCCGCTGATAAAAAAAGAGGAATACTTGTTATAATTAAGTAATTGTCTAGGGCATCCGAAGACCCGAAAGCTTTAGCTATAAATACCTGATTTAAGGCACTTACGAAGCTAGTTAATAAAGAAAGTATCGAAATAATAATTGATTTATTTAACATAGATGCTTCTTAGAGATTTCAAAAGCAGAGCTGGATCAAGTATCATTTTTGAATACAACAAATATTTCTCTTGGAAATAATTATTTTTAGAATTGATAAATCCTCTTTTATTAAAATCAGGGTAAAGATCATATTTTCCAAATAGCTCGGGTACATCGGTATGCCATTTTCCTTTTATTATTCCAGTAAAAATATAGCTAAATATACCCTCTGATCGATTAGGGTCAACGGTCAAGAACAATTCTTTTTTTCGAGCAGACCTCTTGGTTCCAAAAATTTCAAACATCCAGCCACTTTCGTAAGGTTCGATAAGGCTTAGCAATGTTTCCCTTCTCCATAATCCCGCTTGGGTTGAAACTCTATAACTATTTTTTTGACCAATTTTTTTTAACCCTAAAAATCCCGAATCAGAAAAAGGCCCCCTACTTCCGAAATTTGTTAGACCTATATGTCGTATTTGCGGATTAACCTGCATTAGTTTAATGTAACCCAGAAGCTTTTCTTCTTCAATAGCACTTGTTAAAAAATAATCCTCTTGAAGATACAGAATCAGTGGGCTTTTAATTTGATTTAGACCACGTATTAGGCATTCGCTCCAAGTAAGGCGTCTATTCTCTATTCCTTCATGTACTTTAGAAGAAATAACATCTAATCCTTCATATTTGAACTCTTTAAATTCTGTATTTAACAAAATGGGGAAAGGACACTCCTTCCAATTTTCTTTAAATATTTTAAAAAAAGGAAACCAGCAATCCTCGAATCCGTCTGAGGTGTTAACTAAAATTGTTACATCGCCTTTTAGCATGGTTTTCTATTTAAAAATTCTAATTGGTAGTCTTCCATGAAAGGGTTACAAGGGAAATCCAAGTTTTTAATCGGATATCTTGATTCATCAGGCTTGTTGATATCACAATATTCTTCTTTACAATTAGACAATTCTAATGTATTAGGAATTGATGTCTTTGGTACAAGTTCATCCGTGTTATTTCCATGAATATGAATCAAATAAAATCCCTTTGACTTAAGCTCCTTTATAATATTAATTAAATGTTCATGATTGTTTTTTATATCATGAAACTCATATAAAATAGTCGAAACATTTTCTAAAAAAGGGAGCATATCATTGAAAGTGTTATACTCGTCTCCTTCTATATCAATTTTTAAAATTATACTCTTCTTTGTCTTAACATCATTATCTGCAAATAGCGTTTTAAAGTCGATGAATTGATCGTCAACGTAATTTCGGATTCCTCGTTTTCTATACTTCACATTTGTCTTAGCAACAAATGAATAAAACTTGAGCCAATGTAGAAACCTAAGAAAAGTATCTCTAATAAGAGGAGAGCTTTTTTGTGTATATTCTGAATTAGGTTTTAAGTCTATTTTCCTAACTACCGGTGGAGTTCCTTTAAATAATCTTATTACTAACCTTTTGAGATCCTCGCGAACACCTATGAAAGGATCAAACATATTAATTGAAGCACTTGAATTAATATCATTAAACTGATTTTCGAAATCAATATTGGTCGAGACTCCGAATGAAATCAAACAGTCCGCATCTAACAAAATAGGCTGAGGTAATATGTAGCCGCCATCATATTTACTTCCTATTCTAATTTTTTCGGGCTTTGTTTCATAGGGCCTTAGAAGGCTAATAAGATTATGATA
Organism: uncultured Flavobacteriaceae bacterium; assembly: GCA_937136455.1. Taxonomy (GTDB): domain Bacteria; phylum Bacteroidota; class Bacteroidia; order Flavobacteriales; family Flavobacteriaceae; genus MAG-120531. Next base: position 6,694 of record CAKZOO010000109.1, read on the forward strand.
T
>CAKZOO010000110.1 GCA_937136455.1 uncultured Flavobacteriaceae bacterium
GCCGATACTATTTGGGCTGAAAACAATTCATTCGTGAATATAGGATTTACCGTTATGCAAGTTGAGGGTGCTTCTGCTAATTATGTATGGTTTAATCACAATACCATTGTAAATAATGGCCGTCAATTAATGCTTTGGCATTGGGTGAAAGATGGATTTTTTAGTAACAATTTAGTGCTCAATGGCTTTTGGCATGGAGAAGATCGAAATCAAATTAGTGATGTTCGATTAGAATCGGATGACGAGCAATACACAGGAATGTTCGATATTCGTGTTATTCCTGCAAAATATGGTCTAGATGCTCAGCGACGATTTGTGATTTCAAATAATGCGTTCCATCTAGAAGAAGAATACACCAATTATTTCACTACGGATAATGATACTTTTGCTATTCGTAAGCAGCCAATTTTGAATGTGCTCACGACTAATTTCTTTGCTGAGCATGAGAATATGGTAATCTCTGATAATACTGAAGATCAGGGAGAGCCAGGTTTTGGAGCATATCCAGATAATCACCAAGATCGCATCAACTTTCTTACTGATTTGAGAAATGCCAATAGTCCTCTTCGTCTGTACTATTGGGATCCAAATAGAGATGCTTCAAATGAGTCTATTCAATGGCCCTTACCAGAAGATTTAACCTACACAAATGCTGATTATAAATCAGCTGGTATCACAGGATACCCTCTAGGTGATTTGAATTGGTTTCCAGACATGAAGGCTGATTGGGAGGCTAATAAACAAGCCGAATATCAAGCCATTTTAGATAAAGTTGGAGAGGCTCCCGAAGTTGAATTCCTAACCGAAATTGAAGCTGAATCTGGAGTCGTATCAGGAGGAGCTGCGGTTGCATCTGCACCGGTACGTTATTTGGCTCGTATCGAGGCCAGTGGAGATATCGTTTGGGAGGGTGTTGATCTTACTGCAGGATCTTATGATATGGTTGTAAGCCATCGAACCTGGTATGGAGATGGAAATACAGGAAGACAGACCGATGTATCCATTAATGATGGTGATAACATTGCATTGACCATTGGTGTTGAACAGGATGGGGTAACCTGGTCCGATCAAAAACTTGTAGGTGTTTCCTTCGCGGATGGAGCAAATAAAGTGGCCCTAAAGAAAAGTTGGGGATATATGGAATATGCCTGGGTTAAAATATTAGAAACAGGTACCGAAAATGTGGTTGCGACTCTTTGGCCTGGTGAAGCTACCTTAGTAGGTGGTGGTTCATACATTTGTTCTGAAGAGGGTGGCTTATGTACCTCTGGAGATTCGTTTGTATCTACAGGTGACGGAGGAGATGTGACCATTGGCTATGATGCACCAGGAACCGGGACATTCTTAATACGCTTAAGTTATTTCCTATCTGGTGGAGATACGGATGTTGCCTTAACAGTAAATGGTACTTCTATGGGTACTTTAACACTTACTGGTAACGATTCTTCTATGGTTCAGGCCGATTTTTCAGGAGTTCCACTTAACATGGGTTCCAATGAAATCAAACTATCTGCTGCTTCTGGTGGGGTAGGTTTCGACAAAATTGGAGTTTTCTCTGTGGGTACGTTAAGTACAAGTAATGAGTTGTTGCATAGTATAGATGGTTATTCACTCAGTCAAAATTACCCAAACCCATTCAACCCGAGTACTACACTAAACTTTAGTATTCCAGTAGCGTCAAATGTTCAGTTGAATGTATATAATCTGTTAGGCCAAAAAGTGGCTACCCTGATTGATGGTCCACGTTTAGCAGGACAGCATCAGGTTCGCTTCGATGCTAGAAATCTAGCTTCTGGTGTTTATTTCTATCA
>CAKZOO010000111.1 GCA_937136455.1 uncultured Flavobacteriaceae bacterium
CCCTCTGAATCACAATTTGACCTTACAAAAGCATAATATGTAGTTGATGTAGATAAACCAGTAGCTGTATCCATTGTCACACCAGACGCAGTAGATCCTGAATCTATTGCTGTATCTGTTTCCGGATCACCATTAGTGTCTAAAACCACCCACTCATAACCCATTGTCGCTTCAGTTACATCATCCCAAGATAAATCAGCACTTTCATCTAAAGGAGTTACAGAAACGTTTGTTGGCACAGGACATGTTGGTGGTGGTGCTAATGAAAAATCATCGATATACAGTTCATCTTCAAAATCACCAACATATTTAATGGCAACATAAATAGTTTCTCCTACATAGGCATCTAAATTTTGATTATAAAGCGTCCAAGCATCTTCAGAAGCATTTCCTAAAAGGTCGTATAATAAAGTAAAATCTCCAGGATTAGTAATTGGATCTGCTGAAGTTGTAGAAATCCATATACCATTTTCAACGCCATAAGCAGGTGTAAAATTATGGTTATAATATAAACTTAACTCGTCACCAGCTGATACTGTGTAAGAAGGAGAGATCATCCAGGCAGTTGATTCAGCAGCAATATTGTCATCATTTTTATAGAATGAATATGTCCCCGTATTGGCTCTTGTGTCTGTTTGTACAAAGCCTGGGTCGTCTGCTTCAGTTTGCATAAATGTCCATCCAGCTGGAGGGTCAGTTTCAAAGTCTTCAAAAATTTGAGCATTTGCGCTGATAACGAAGCACAAAGCACAAAATAATAATGTAATTTTTTTCATGATAAATCAAATTAAAATGTTAGTTGTTACTTAAAGTTAAACAATTATTAAAATCTATAACATGTGGCAAAACGATAATCGATGAAACAACATTCTAATAAGATAAAATGTAATGTTAGGGAACAAAAAAGCCGCTCATACGAGCGGCTTTAGAAATGTTATTTAAAACGTATTAGTTTTTGATAACTCTAATAGTTTCAGTTGTATTATTAATTGTTACTTGAACAAAATAAGCACCAGGATTCAAGGTTGTCATATCAACCTCGCTGTTTACAGCATTAGGTGCTGTACGCATTACTTGTTGACCTAACATATTAAATACTGAAACATTTTGAATACTATTTTGAGCATTTAATGTTAATGTATTAGTAACAGGATTTGGATAGTAAGAGAATAAATCTCCGTTAGTATCAAAGTCTTCAGTCGATAATGTAGCGTCAGAAACAGTAATATCGAAAGTACCCTCTATTCTAAAATTTCCTTGTCTAGCAGCAACACCATCACTCCATACTCTTACATAATAAGTAACACCGTCAGTCAGACCAGTAACATTAACTATTTCACCACCATTACCTGCACTACAAGCAATAGAATCTGCATCTAGTTGGTTACAATCTGGATACACAGCAACACTAGCTTGATCTGAAGTACCAGTAATAGATGTCATAATACCAACATCTCCATCAGCAGGTGCAACGAAAGAATACCAAACATCAGCTTTAAAAGTAAAAGGTTCACATGTTGTATCATCATCTCCACCTGTTGTGCTGTCGGTTGCTCCAGCTGTTGTTCCAGATGCAGGTGTATCTAGAGTAAGGGCTTCTGCATTAGCACATAAATCATTAGCAGGTGCTGGAATATTAGCTGCACAAGTAACTGTCATATCAAAATTACCTGAAGAATTATTCCATCCCTCAACCATAATATAATAAGTTGAAGTTCCGTCAGAGGCAAAAGTTAATTGAGATCTAGTACCACAAGAATCATCGTTAAATGCAATTTGATTGGTTCCAGGACAATCTGTATAAACTCTAACAGCTGTATCATAGCCAGACGGACATAAATCCAAAGTTACATCTTCTGCAGTACCTGAACCTGTGTAAGAGAACCAAACATCGTTTGCTGGGTTACCACCACTATCAGTTGCGCCTGTTGTTGAACCTGTGTAATTACCATCGCAAGCTATGGCAATAGCACCAGTACATTCATCGTTTGCAGGTGGACATGTATCAGCTAAAGGGGCTGAAGACACATCACAATCTGTATCATCTCCAACTATTGATATTGAAACAGGTGTTCCTATTGGGAATGGACCAGCTGTATAAACTCCAATACCGCTATCAACATCAACAACATCGCTGTTAGCTGAATTTGTAATTGACAATGCACCATTACCTCCTAAATCAGTAATATTTACATCAATTGAGAATTGACTATTAGCACAATCATCAACAACTGCAACAGTTGCTACAGGAGGAGCGCAAGCAATAAATTCAACCAGCCAGTCAAATGTATTTGCTCCAGAACCATAACGATCATCCCATTCAATTATATAGTCGTTACCAGAAACAACAGCTGTAAATGCTACTGAACCTAATCCAGCAGGAGCATCACAAGCATCATCATCTTGATCTAAAACAGATAAAGAACCACATGCTCCTTCCCCAATAGACAAATAAGTATCTACTCCAGGTGTAATACAAGAGCTAACTATAAGTGTCCCATCAGAAGGTGCTGTAAAAACGAAAAAAGCAGAATCGCCTCCAGTACCCATCTCAGAACCCGCTGAATCTTGAGTAATAGTAGTTCCTGTGATAGTGCCAGCTGTTACTGCAACAGCAGCGCCACAGGTATCGCCTCCATTTTGAGCAAAGCCAAAACTAAAAGCTAATAAAGTAAAAAATAAAGTAATTTTTTTCATAAAACTTGATTTGATTAATATTAATAGTATGTTAATAATTCTTAAAAATATGATAATATTCTATTTATAGAAGTATCGATATGTGCTAATCGATAAAACGCTTGTTTTTATCGATGTAATACACATTATTTTTTAATAATTTTTCTAGTAATTTGATAATCATCAGAATATATTCTTAGCATGTAAATTCCTGATGCCAAATCAAAGATATTCAAGTTGTATTTTAAACTATTTGGATATTTATTTAAAACTTCTATTCCCAAATTATTAAATAATGTAATTTGATTTATTTTAATATTAGATTTTAATGTAATAATATCTGCTGTAGGGTTTGGAAATAACTCAAAATTAGGTTTGAATTCGGTAGTATCAATAGATAAAGGATTAGACCCTTCAACTATAGTTAATGTTGTATTTGCAGAAACATTTTCCAAATAATCGACTTGACCACTTAACCAAGTAACTTTTACATAATCTATTGTTGTATTTGTACCAATACCAAAAAATTCAGTGTTCGAATTTTGTGAAATATAACCTTCACCACACAATGTATACCTATATTGCTTATTCCCATTAGTTGAAATTTCAATTCGTGAGCCTATACCATCTCTATTGCTTATTACCCCTTGTAACTTTACTTTAAGCCAATTGTTATTTTGAGATGTTTCATTTTTCCATAAAAAAGGGGTTTGGTTATTAGAATTACTGACAACTATTTCAGGATACCCATCATTATCTATATCACCAATAGCGTTTGAAAAACTCATTGAAGTGTCATCCATAAAACCTATATTGTTTGGTATTGTGAAAGTTTCATTTCCATTGTTTTGATAATAGGCTGCAGATAGAAACCCTCCAAAACTACCGTCTAATTCGCCACTTACATATAAATCTAAATCCCTATCATTATCCGCATCTAAAAATACCGATCCCCAACCTATACTCTCGAATAAGGTTCCTGAAGCTAGTGCTATGTCAGTAAAAGTTTCGTCTCCATTATTTTTAAGTAATACATTACCTTCTGGTGTATTGGTAATGTATACATCAAACCAACCATCGTTATTAAAATCTCCTATTGTGGACGACATTGCATCAACAACTATGTTGGCTCCAGATGCTATTGATACATCAGTAAAAGTTTCGTCTCCGTTATTTTTATATAATACATTTGAAATGTAGTATTTATCATTTATAACATAGATGTCCTGCCAGCCATCATTATTGTAGTCAAAAAAAGCAGCGCAAAATGTTAAATCACTCGTGTTTAGAATTCCAGCTGAATTACTTATATCTTGAAAAGTACTATCACCATTGTTTAGATATAGTCTGTTAGGAGCAAAAACACCATCTCCTCTATTACAAATAAAAACATCAAGAAACCCATCATTATTAATATCTCCCCAAGAAGAACTATACGATTCTAAATTACCTGTAGGCAAACCCGAAACCAATGTAATATCTATAAATTCTCCATTACCTTGATTTAAAAATAGTTGGTTCCCATTTGATGTATTGCTCAATATGTATAAATCTTTATCGCCATCATTATCAATATCTACCCAAGAAACACTTTTAGTTTGATGTTGAATGCTAGGTAAATTCCATGAACTCTCTATGAATACACCGTTATTGTTTTCAAAAAACAATAAGTCTTTTGTATCACCTGAAGCAAAGGTTAAATCATCCCAACCATCATTATTAAAATCAACAAAAGACACTCCGTTTCCTAAATATGTTGCCCCGAGTTCTACATCATTCAAACCTCGACTATCTGCTTGATTAGTAAACATTACTTGAGCAAATAAAACTTGGTTGTAGATAACTACAAATAATAGTAAAAGTAATTGCTTTAACATAGACTATCTCCTTACAATTTTCTTAATAACAAAAGCATCATTTAAAAACACCTTAACAAAATATAAGCCAGAGTCTAACTCACTAAAATTTAAAATAGCTTTATTATTTTTTACGGATACTTTCAATACTTCAGTTCCTATACTATTAAATATATAAACATTACTAATATTAGAGTCTGAACGTAATGTCATTTTATCAGTTACGGGATTTGGATAAAGCAATAAACTAATTTTTGAATCTTGAGAATTTACTGATAAAGGATTAGACCCTTCAACAATAGTTAATGTTGTGTTTGCAGAAACATTCTCTAAATAATCTACTCGACCGCTTAACCAAGTAACCTTTACATAATCTATTGTTGCATTTGTACCAATACCAAAAAATTCAGTGTTCGAATTTTGTGAAATATAACCTTCACCACGCAAT
>CAKZOO010000112.1 GCA_937136455.1 uncultured Flavobacteriaceae bacterium
TAAAAGAATATAAACTAAAGTCAACTACCGATTCAGACCTAAAAGTTTCAGATAAAGTTACTGTTAATCTGTTCACTGTTGGTCAAACTGTATGTGTCTCAGGAAAAAGCATAGGTAAAGGATTCTCCGGAACAATTAAGAAATTTGGCTTTACTCGTGGTCCGATGACACATGGATCCAAAAACCATAGAGAACCAGGTTCAATTGGTCAAGGTAGTACACCAGGAAGAGTATTCCCAGGAAAGAAAAGGGCAGGACGTTTAGGTGGAAAACAAACAATGGTTAAAAATTTAACTGTAGTTCACGTTAATCCAGAAAATAATCTTTTAGTAGTAAAAGGAACAGTACCTGGCAAAACAGGCAACTTATTAAGTATAAAATAATTATATAGATAAGTTTCTTTGACTAAAACTAATACAACAAAGAAAAGAGACAAATGGCAGTAACAGAGAAATTAAGTTATAAAATTACCCCTTTAGAAAAGAATGGGTCTTCTGAGAAATCTGTGTCATTAACAGTAAAAGTTAATGAAAACAACTCAAAATACCTGTTACACAGAGCTGTAGTAGCTCAAGATAGTCAAATACGACAAGGAACTGCTTGTACAAAAACCCGAAGCGAAGTTCGTGCTGGCGGTAAAAAACCTTGGAAACAGAAAGGTACTGGGCAAGCACGATCAGGATCTAAAAATTCCCCTTTATGGAATGGTGGTGGTGTTGCCTTCGGTCCGAAGCCCCGCTCTTATAAGAAGAAGATCAATAGCAAAGAACTAAAGCTAGCTATACAAACAGCTTTATATAGTTGTAATGACAAAATTATCGTTGTTGAAGACTTCGCATCTTCTCTAGAGAAACCAAATACTAAAGCGTTCTTAACAAAGTTAGGAGATGTTATAGATTCTTCATCTAAGACATTAGTAGTAACTAACGAACCGAATAAAAACGTAATGTTGTCCAGTCGTAATGTTAATAACCTTACACTTTTATACTCTAATACGCTAAATGTTAAAGAAATTTTATTAGCGAAAAAAATTGTTATTACTGAAAGTGCATTAGAAAATATACAAAAAACATATCATGACTAAAAGAGACCAGAGAGCCCTGATAGATTTGATTAAATACCCTATCATCACGGACAAGGCAACACGATTGTTAGAATCGAACCAATATAGCTTTGCAACAGATCCTACAGCTAATAAAACAGAAATTAAAACTGCAATTGAATATTTATTCCAAGTAAAAGTAACTTCTGTGAATACCTATAATACACCTCGTAAAACTCGCCGAATCGGTCGTTTTGTAGGAAATAAAGTAAGGTATAAACGAGCTATTGTAACGTTAGCTTCAGGAGATGCAATTAATCTATTCTCTGAAAATTAACTGACATTGTTTAGTTCGGATATTAATTGATAGAAAATATATTATGGCAATAAGAATTTATAAAGCATACACACCCGGAACACGTAGTAAATCAAACTCTGACTTTTCAGAGATTACTAAAACTAAACCAGAAAAATCATTATTACGTAAAAAATCCTCTACAGGCGGACGTAACCATCGAGGAGTTATTACAACTCGTCACAAAGGTGGTGGACATAAACAACGATACAGAATTATCGATTTCAAAAGAAGAAAAGTCGACGTAGAAGCTACAGTGGCAGCTATCGAATATGATCCAAATCGAAACGCTAGACTAGCTCTTCTACATTACCGAGATGGAGAAAAGCGTTATATTTTACAACCTCGCTTATTAGAAGTAGGGGCAACTATTTCTTCTGGAGAGACAGCTCCCTTAGAAATTGGAAATTCCTTACCTCTACGTAATATACCTTTAGGTATTTCAGTGCACAATATTGAATTAATACCTGGAAAGGGTGGCCAATTAGCTAGATCTGCCGGTTCATATGCTCAAGTAGTTGCAAAAGAAGGAGACTACGTTACTTTAAAGCTACCTTCCAATGAAGTTCGTTTAGTAAGTAAAAATTGTTATGCAACATTAGGGCAAGTCGGTAACGTTGAATATAGTAATATTCGATCTGGTAAAGCGGGTCGTCATAGATGGCTAGGTATTAGACCAGCGGTAAGAGGAGTTGTTATGAACCCTTGTGACCACCCTCATGGTGGTGGTGAAGGTCGTTCTCCAATTGGTCGAGCTCGTCCTGTTACTCCTTGGGGTAAACCTGCGCTAGGGGTTAAAACTAGGAAACAAAATAAATATAGTGATTTTTGTATCATTCGTGGTCGTAAATAAAAAATTTTAAATAATAGAAATTAAAAATGAGCCGTTCACTACGTAAAGGACCATTTGTTGCATCGCATTTAGCAAAGAAAGTAAATGAACTGCACAAAAGTGGAAACTTAGCTACTGTTATAAAGACTTGGTCACGTTCATCAACGATTCTACCAGAAATGGTTGGCCTTACAATCGCTGTATACAACGGAAAGCAACACGTTCCGGTATACATATCAGATCAAATGGTGGGTCACAAATTAGGGGAATTTTCTCCTACAAGAAATTTTAGATCACACGTGAAAAGTGATAAAAAAGCAAAACGTTAACACTAGAATACTAAAAGTTATATGAGTACAGAAACTAAAGCGGTTGCTAAATACATACGAATGTCGCCTACAAAGGTAAGACGTGTTCTAAATCAAATTAGAGGAAAGTCCTACAGAGATGCTCTAATGATTTTAGAGTTTATGCCTTATTCAGCTTGTGAGCCAGTATTACAAGTTCTTCAATCAGCTGCTGCAAATGCCCAAAATAACAATGGATTACAAAAAAATGAATTGTTAATAAACAGAGCATTTGCTGATGCAGGACCTGTATTAAAAAGATTTAGACCTAGATCGCAAGGTAGAGGTTTTAAAATCCAAAAACCAACTTGTCACATCACGGTATGTGTAAGTACAGAAGCCTAAAAATAAAAGGTTAGGCTCAAATAAAAATTTAATGTAACACAATTAAAAGGAAATAGTATCGTGGGACAAAAAACACATCCATTGGGGTTTCGTTTAGGAATAACGCAAACACATCGTTCATCTTGGTTTGCGACAACAAAGAATTATCCAAACACATTAGAAGAAGATTTTAAGATCAGAACTTATTTAGAAAAAGAGCTAAATGCAGCTGGATTATCTAAGATTTTAATTCATCGAAAGGCTGATCAAATTGAAGTTGAATTACAAACTTCACGTCCAGGTATAGTTGTAGGTCGTTCGGGGAGTGGAATTGAAAAGATAAAGGCAGACTTAAACAAATTAACAAATAATACAAAACAAATTAGAGTTAATGTTACTGAGTTAGCTAAGCCGGACGGGGACGCTCCTTTGATTGCTGAATTTATAGCTCAACAATTAGAAAAGCGAGTAGCGTTTAAGCGTGCTACACGTCAAGCTATTCAAAGAGCCCAAAAAGCGAACGTTCAAGGTATCAAGGTTCAAGTATCAGGAAGATTAAATGGTGCTGAAATTGCCCGTACAGAATGGGTACGTGAAGGTAGAGTTCCTCTACAAACTCTTAGAGCAGACATAGATTATGCAACTAAAGAGGCATCTACGATTTACGGAATTTTAGGGATTAAAGTGTGGGTGTTTAATGGTGAAGTTACTCCACAAATTAAAGCAAAATCCGTTAACTAAGATTTTTAGTCCAGAAAATCAAAAATATATTACCGTAATAACAAGATAGAATAATGCTTAGTCCAAAAAGAACAAAATATCGTAAACCTCATAGAGGTAGACTTCGTGGTACTGCGACACGTGGAAATACAGTAGTATTTGGTGACTATGGTTTACAAGCTCTAGAGCCTACATGGTTAACTGCTAGACAAATAGAAGCAACACGTAGATCCATTACTCGCTTTGTGAAACGTACTGGAAAATTATGGATTAGAGTATTCCCGGATAAATCTATAACAGCTCGAGCAGCCGAATCCCGTATGGGTTCTGGTAAAGGTGCTCCAGATTATTGGGTAGCTGTAATTAAACCAGGGCATGTATTATTTGAAATAAATGGGGTTTCTCAAAGTACAGCTTATAGTGCATTGAAGAATGCTTCATATAAGTTACCTATTAAAACAAAATTTATAGGGAGAGATAATTAATTATGGCTTTTACAAGTTTCGAAGAATTAAATAAATTACCTGATGATGCTTTATCCACTGAAATTTTAGAGACAAAGAAACAACTATTCGAGTTACGATTACAACGTGCTACTCGTCAATCATTTAAATCTCATTCTTTCAAGCATTTAAAAAGAAAAGTTTCACAACTGTTAACTATAGAAAGTAAACGTAAAAATTAACGAACTAAAAATCATATAATCATAGAAAGGTACATTATGCCTATTAAGGAAAGATCTGGAGTAGTTGTAAGTGACAAAATGGATAAAACAATTGTTGTTGCAATTGAAAATAGAGTTACCCATAAACGCTATGGGAAAATTATCTCAAAAACTAAGCGTTATAAAGCACACGATGAGAACAATGAATGTCGAATTGGAGACGCCGTAACCATCTCTGAAACACGACCTTTAAGCAAGACAAAGCGTTGGCAACTAAAAGAAGTCAAGCAAAAATATGTACAGTTGAATACAGACAATATTGGAGCATAATTAGTCATGATACAAACTCAAACCTATCTAACTGTAGCCGACAACAGTGGGGCGAAAAAAATTATGTGCATTAGGGTGCTTGGTGGCAACAAAAAAGCTGCTGACATTGGTGACATTATAATAGGTGTAGTTAAGGTGGCTTCACCAAATATGCCTATAAAACGATCTGATGTTGTAAGAGCTGTTGTTATGCGCACAAAAAAAACGATCAGACGAAAAGATGGTATGTCAATTCGATTTGACGATAATGCAGCAGTAATCATCAATAAAGAGAATAACCCTCGAGGGACTCGTGTATTTGGACCAGTGGCACGTGAATTACGAGACAAGGACTTTAGCAAAATTATATCCCTTGCACCGGAGGTATT
>CAKZOO010000113.1 GCA_937136455.1 uncultured Flavobacteriaceae bacterium
CAAGAAAACCGGCCACAAGGACCGGCTTTCGTGGTGGCTTTCATCGGGGCGCGACCCCTCAGATAACACACGGTTCACGCCTGTAATTTGACCCTTGTCGCGCCCCACATCCAGGGAGACCCACTCAGAAGGAGCTGGGGCATGACGAAAGGTGTCTTCGTGAACGCGTACGAGCGTGAACGTTTTGGCCGGATCGAGCATGTCTGCGCCCACTGGCGCAGCCGCTGATCCGCGCTGAACGTTAACCCCGCTTCTGGGCCAAGCGATGGCGGTCCAAGAGGCCTGTATGAAATCTGACTGTGGCGGCCCTCGGGTCGCCTCTTTTTTTGTCCGATAATCAGGGCTATCTTGTGATCATGGCTGACGACCAGAAGACACAATACGAACGCTTCCAAGAAGCCGCCCGCGCCCTCGGGGCGGACGACGACGCAGATCGGTTCAATGAGAAGCTGGGTAAACTAGTGAAGAAAAAGCCAGACGAGAACAAAAAAAAAAAAAAAAGAAAGAGAAAAAAAAAAAAAAAAAAAAAAACGAGAGAAAAAAAGTAAAAAAAAGGCAAAAAAAAAAAAAGAAAGGAAAAGAAAAAAAGTGTGAGAAAAAAAAGAGAGGAGAAAAAAGAAGCTGCTCCAATGTATGAAAATTGGAAAAAGCTTGCAGGAATAAAAAAATACTACTAGAAATATTACCGCAGTTTTTAATATGTTTTTAATCATATTCAAGATTTTTATATCGTTCAGAACCTTTCTGTATGAGATTAGTAGAACTTTAGTATGGAAAACATGGCATGAATAAAATTTTTGTTTTTTATTCATGTAATCTCAGAGTTATATGCTGTCAAAATTTGTAACCAGTAAGTTACAAATTATTCAACACATACTAAATTTGGTTATGTAAATTGACTTTATAATGCGGCTAACACTATGTTTCTCTTTCGAGTACAGTAAAAGGGATTAACAATTATAGAGCATTGCTGGTAAAAAATCTCCAAAAAGCCTGAGTCTTACTCCCTGTACAAGAAGTAATTATTAACTAAATCAATATAAAATTGTTTCGCTTGATCTACATCCAGTCCTCTCGCCTGAAAAAGCGCATTTGTCTTAAACGCATTAATGATTGGCTTCTTACTTTTTGGCTTTCTGTAGTCGTTAGTGGCTTTTTTATAATAGGCATAAAGTTTTAAAAGCGTGTCCGCAGGAAAAGGTTCTTCATGTTTGTTTACCCGATCTACGGCCTCTTGAAATCTTATGTCTAAATCTTTATCGCTCATTAGCCTTTTTCAGCAATAACGGTTTCGCCACCACTCACTTTTTGATTTAATTTAACCTTTATTTTAGTGTCTAATGGTAAAAATAAATCTACTCTAGAACCAAATTTTATAAAGCCTGAGTCTTGACCTTGAATAGCTTTGTTGTTTAATTTGGCATAATTTACAATACGTTTAGCTAGGGCACCGGCTATTTGCCGATGTAAGACCTTACCGTAAGTTTCATTTTCTACAACAACAGTGGTACGTTCATTTTCTTCACTCGCTTTTGGGTGCCAAGCCACTAAATATTTACCAGGATGGTATTTGCTGAAAATAACATTGCCACTAATAGGATAGCGTGTAACATGCACATTTAATGGTGACATAAAAACGCTTACTTGTAAGCGCTTTTCTTTAAAATATTCTTTTTCAAATACTGCAGAAATCATCCATCTATTGGATTCATACTTTAAAAAAGGTGTGATTTTCAATTGATTTGCCCTAGTGTTGTAAGCGTATTGAATGGTCTCTCCTTCCTCTTTTAACAGAGGACCCTCGAGATCGTTGATACCTTTGTCAAAGGGATTCCTGTCCTTGAGATAAAAACCTCCTAATAAATCTTCTGCTCTAGCAAAATTCCTATAGTTTTCATGATTTAAAGAGGTGGAAATACTAAAATGCAAATCCTTAAAAAGCTTTGTCTGATAACTTAAAACTGATGCAAATCGATTTTGAAATTCAACATCAGCAACAAGAGCGTAATGCACAAATTCCGGATGTAACTTATTTGAAGCGTAAAGCTCCTTCCAATTGATTTGTGGATTGTTTAATAAGGCATTTTTAGCCGATTGGGCAGCGTAAAAATTAGCTCCTAAAAAACTGTTGATGTAATAAGATGGGAGTTTTTTGTAATAAATTGGATCAGGGCTTTCAGCGGTGTCGTAATACAAATAAGTTTTTTTAGTGGAGCCATTTTGAGCCATGATCGTTGCTTTTAAATTGCTGTAAACTGTGTATAATTGGTGAGTCAACAGCAGCGTCTCATAGTGAAATGAACTGGTCTTTGCTGATCGAACATCAGTTCCCATATAGCCCCAATTTGGATTGTAATCTCTTCCCAACAAATCAACAACTTCCTTTGAAAGAGCCGATGATCTAGCACTTTCTCTATAGGTCTTAAAAAAATGAAGGCTCGTGAGATGTTTTTCATTCCATTGCTTTGCAAGATGAGCTGTATAGGAATAAGCCTGATAAGGAGTTCCAATCTTATACCCTCTAGAACCCAATCGAAGGGATCCTCCTAAGCCATATCTAAACGATTCTGAAGGCTGATCGATCATACTGAACAACCATCTCCCCTGATACGATTTATCGCTGATAGAACTGCTGAATCGTTTTGCTTGACGCATTAAAAAAGGATTGAGGTCAATGGATGTGACACCCAATCCTTTTGATGCGATGTTATGATTAAACTCTAAAGGTTGAGTTTGCTCTTGATTTCTAAAAAAGTCATTGAGTCCTCCCCATTGTCCCCACTTAGCACTTCCATCATCAAGATTATTAAACTCCAAACCGTTTATTTGAACCTTTCTTGATGAAGTTTTAAGTCCTCTTCTATTAAAGAATGAACTCCCCCAATCAAAAGCAGCCTTACGATCAAATACATCTCTACCACTATTTAAGTAAGAACTTTGAGAGTCATCAACTCCATCAAAAAACGACTCTAAGTTTTCATTAAATAAAGAGGTGAGATCATAATCGATTGGATTACTCTTCATATAGATCGTATCCAAAACAAGGGGAAGTTCATTCAAAACAAGCTCTTTTGTAAGATGCTCATAACGTTCTCTGTAAAATTGAAGTTGATAGTTGCCGTTTATCGGCAATCGCAATGTGGCGATTCCTTTATGGTTAGTTTTGACTAATAGCTTTAAAGAATCCTCAACCACCACTACATCTGATAGTGGATGCTTGTTGAGCTGATCTAAAACTAGAAATTCTAATCGTACTTTCTTTGTCTCTTGAGCTGATAAACTCATACAACACAACCATATAACAGCAACTACCTTCTTCATCTCTCTAATTCATATCGTAAAAGTAAAATCATAATGTGAAAAAAAATGAAGAAGTCGATGAATGACCTGTTTATTAAGTTAAGCGTCTTTTTAGTTTTAAGCGTTCAGAGTTTAACCGCTCAAGAATCTATAGAACTCATTAGCGTTGCCTTTTGGAATGTTGAAAATTTGTTCGATACAGTAAACGATACATTAGTTATCGATAATGAGCGGACTCCTGAGGGAATTTATAAGTGGACTGAAAAACGTTTTAATAAGAAATTAAGGAATTTGGCAACTGTAATTCAACAGATGGATGAGCTACAAAAAAAGATGCCAGACATATTGGGCTTATGTGAGGTAGAAAATTTAGAAGTTGTTCAACAACTCAATCAAGTCCTCAAGAATAGTCCCTATCAAATTATACATAGGGACTCACCAGATCGAAGGGGAATTGATGTTTGTATGCTTTACAATGCAAATAAGGTATACATTCAAAACTTTCAGTATCGATCCTTAAAGCTATACGATCAAGATCAACGAAGAATCTTTACAAGAGACCAGCTTGTTGTAGAAACTATAATATCTGGAAGCAAGTTATATTTTGTAATCAATCATTGGCCTTCAAGATCTGGTGGTGAACAAAAATCAAAACCTTTTAGAATAAAAGCAGCTGAACTCAATTTAAAACTGATTGATTCAATAAGAAAAGTAGAACCTAATGCTGCTCTAATAGCCATGGGGGATTTTAATGACAATCCCGATTCAGATACTTTTATTAGAGCTCTAAAAACATCAAATTCTAAACATTTGACCTCAAAAACGAAGCTGTATAATCCTATGGAAGAACTCTATAAAAAAGGAGTAGGGAGCTTAGCCTACCGAGGACAGTGGAATCTATTTGATCAGTTTTATTTTACTGATAATTTGAATTGGAACTTTCCTTTTCAATATTATAAAGCCGTTGTATATAAACCCAAGAAAATGGTAACAAAATCAGGGCCCTATAGGGGCTATCCCATAAGGTCCTATACTGGAACAACCTATTTGGGTGGCTACTCAGATCATTATCCAATATTGATGTATTTGTATAAAAAAAGGGAACCTTATTAGATTCCCTTCATTTCGTTTATTTGAACGTTCTTAATCCAATTTGTACTTGATCATCAGTTCATGTGAGTTCGATCTCAAGGCTACTGATGAACCACGTTGTCCCATCTCGTATCCATATCCAATATCCAATCGCTCCAGTCCTGTGAATAGAATCAAGCCTGCGATATAGTTATTGTTACTGATTCCGGTCCCTACCGTTACTTGATCATTGAAGTTAAAGTTCGCAAAGGCCGTTACTAAATTCGGGGCACCACTCACAAAGCGATATATCAACGAAGGCTCAAATTGAATCTGTGTACCCAAATCCAATCGCGCTCCTGTGGTCATGTAAAAATTAGGACGGTCTGTTGCAGTTACCGCTATCCCATTCACCTCTTTATAACGCTTGGTGTTCAAAACACTAGGCGCTGAGATCCCAAAGAACACATGCTCCGATTCAAGATATGCTCCTACTCCTAGCAACGGATTCATATAGTTATTCACAGCACTCAATGCGGCATTAGGCTCATTGGTGATACGATTCAACCCTTCGATATCCAAAGCATTGTAGAGCGCTCCTCCTTTAATCCCTAAGTGAAGAAAAGTCGACGTCCCTAATTGTACCTGATACGAATAATCTACCGATACAATCCCTTGGTTCTCGATATAAACACGATCACTTAAAAATGAAAATCCCCATGAGGCATTGTTGCGTATACCCGTGTTGTAGACCATCGTCGTCGAACGTGGAGCATTCGCAACACCACTCCACGCAGTGGAGTAATTCATCGCTAAGTACTCCCCCTGTGATCCAGAATAAGCCGGATTGAGAATCGACATATTCTGTTGGTAAAACAAATAGTTCGGTTGTTGTTGGGCCTGAACCGTCAAACCGGTTAAGACTAGGGTCATCAGTAATACTATATATTTCATAACTGTTGGATTAAATTCTTTTAATAATTAGTAGGCAATGTATAACCATCCTGTTAAGGTCTCTCTTGTATCATAAAGATACACCTTGTAGAGATACGATCCTGCTGGAACTCTTCGTGTCGTCCCTTTGTAGGTTCCATCCCAACTGTTATCGTAGTTCTCTGTTGCAAACACTTCTACTCCATTGGTGTTATATACTGCCACCTTGTTCAATGGATGTAAGTTGATGTTGGTAATCTTCCAGGTTGACTCCACTCCATTCGTATTTGGGGTGAGAACTCCTGATACCTCCAAACGACTATCGTCAAATCCATCATTGTAAAGATCATTATCCACGTTATTACCGATACCATCGCCATCCGTATCTGCTGATTCGTTTGGATCTAATGGGAACGCATCTAAGGCATCAATCACTCCGTCGTTATCATCATCCGCATCAACATTGTCTCCAATTCCATCATTGTCATTATCCGCGCTTTCAAATGGATTTAATGGGAATAAGTCCGATTCGTTATCCACACCATCACCATCGATATCAGCATCGATACAATCTGCGATTCCATCATCGTCATAATCACCTGGCTGTGACTCAATTCTTAGTGGGTTCGCGTTACAGCTTACCTCAACAGCATCTGTAAAGCCATCGTTATCATCATCACTATCAGTCATGTTAGGAATACCATCTCCGTCCGTGTCTAAGTACACAAAGGTGTTTGGATCCACACTGATCGTTGCAATCGTTGGCTCATAATTATCCTCCGCATCTAAGTGGTTAGGAATGCCATCACCATCCGAATCA
Source organism: uncultured Flavobacteriaceae bacterium (assembly GCA_937136455.1). Taxonomy (GTDB): domain Bacteria; phylum Bacteroidota; class Bacteroidia; order Flavobacteriales; family Flavobacteriaceae; genus MAG-120531. Next base: position 6,125 of record CAKZOO010000113.1, read on the forward strand.
AATTCAGTTGGGTTTTGCGTATTGCTAAATGATAGCTCTAAAGCAGTAATCACGCCATCGCCGTCATCATCACTATCTAAATAGTCTGGCGTACCATCGCCATCCGTATCCACTGAAGTTTCAACTATGGTATCAATACCATCATTATCATCATCACTGTCTAAGTAGTTAGGTATAGAATCTTGATCCGAGTCGATCACTGAGTACTCTCCTGTTGAACTATTTAACAACAACTCATCAATCGTATTCACTCCATCACCATCATCATCAGCATCCATATAGTTTAAGATACCATCGCCATCCGTATCGAATGCATACAAAATAGAGGTTCTTGAACCTGAATTGGCAGGTGTTGATGATACTTCCTGTCCGTTTGGAACACCATCATTATCACAGTCTAAAGAATCCCAGTAAGTCATTCCAACTGATTCTGTTTGGTGCTCAACGATTAATGAACAAGGATTTAATGGATTCGTTTTATCAGTTACTTCCGTAGCATCAATCACACCATCGTTATCCGTGTCCACGAGTAATGGATTGGTGTTGAGTTCTGCTTCCTCCGTGTCTGTAAGTCCGTCATTATCATCATCTGTATCAGCGTTGTTTCCAGTACCGTCTCCGTCCGTATCAACTGTTTCAGTAGCGTCTAGTGGAAATGCATCATTCACGTCTAATGCACCATCACCATCATCGTCCGTATCGGCATTGTTTCCAGTACCATCTCCATCCGTATCTACTGTTTCAGTAGCGTCTAATGGGAACGCATCATTTACATCTAACACACCATCACCATCATCGTCTGTATCGGCGTTGTTTCCAGTACCGTCTCCATCCGTATCAACTGTTTCATTAGCATCTAATGGGAACGCATCATTTACATCTAACACGCCATCATTGTCATCGTCCGTATCGTACTCATCATTGGTGCCATCGCCATCAAGGTCGGTACCATTGTCATTGGTCCCATCTCCGTCAGGATCTACATCGGCATCATTTAAGATCCCATCACCATCAATATCAGGATCATTGGCATCGTTGATCCCATCACCATCGGTATCTGGTCCATTATCAATGGTTCCATCTCCATCCTGATCCGCATCCGAAGCATTTGGAATGCCGTCTCCATCAATATCAGGATCCGTACTATCTCCTATGCCGTCACCATCCGTGTCTTTCGACTCATTGGCATCATTCGGGAAGGCATCTTCGTTGTCTCCAACACCGTCACCATCCGTATCCGTATCTTCATCTGGATCTAATGGGAATGCATCTTCTGTATCTGGTGTACCGTCTCCGTCGTCATCTGAATCACAATTATTTGGCAACCCATCGCTATCGGTATCAATATCATTATTTTCAACTGTTACCTGTGCTGTACCAGTTGCTGAATTACCATCATTATCAGTTACAGTTAATGTAACCGTTACCACTGAACCTGCATCATCACAATCGAACGTTGAAATATCTAAGGTCATACTAGCTATTCCAGAATCCCCATCTGTTGATCCATTATCAATTTGAGAAGCTTGAATCGAAGCTTGACCATTAGCATCCAATGCAACTGTTATGTTTTGTGTTACAACTGTTGGAGGTGTAGAATCGCCTTGATTTTCAACAACCGTTAAAGTGAACTCTTTTGTGAAGCTCTTCCCTGATGCATCAACCGATTTTACATTAATCAAGTAAGATGTTTTAATCGATCTATTGAAAACAATCGCTGTTTTTAATTGATTATTTGATATTGTAAATGCAGCGTTATCTGGATGATTATTCTGTGGATCAACTAATGAATAGGTGAACGTATCACCATCAGTCGTGTCTGATGTCGTAAACGATCCAATAACAGTTCCGACAGGATTACTCTCCTCAACAGAAGCGCTACTTAAACTAATATCTGTAGGCCCTCCAACAATATTAAGTTTATGAGTTACACTAGCTGAATAGGTGTCATCAAATTCGTCGGTAGATGCATTGGAACCATCTCCATATTCAATCACATATCCACCGGCCTGACCAGAGTTATTTTCATACAAATCATTCCACTTTGATCCGCCATTCCATTTAGCAACTGCATGGTGCTCACCACTCGATCCATAAGCATTATTTGGCTCACTCGTATCCCAATTCGTGTAAAAACCATCAACAGCTGCTCCACCTGAAGGAGAGTATCTAGAGGTTACTGGTCCAGGGTTTGGGTGTTTCCAAATTACTCTACCATTCTCAGGACCTGCATCAATGTACCATGTACCTTCCGAACCTTTATCAGATAATGCAATCCATACATTCGAACCTGATATGTTATTATTTAAATAATTTTGCTCTGCTTGTGATGTAATCGTCGCTAAATAACCTTGCTGACCTTGGTAAGTAGTCGCTGCTGCTGCTGCTTTAGCCTGAGAATAAGTTACCCCACTTTGACTAACGTATTTGTAAAAGTTCCCTGTTGGTGAACTCAAATAGTATCCTGAGTTATACTCTGAAACCGATACTTTAAACACTACATCTCCTCCATTGGATCCCGTATTTACAGTCATGGCCGCTAAGGCATTGTTGATCGCTGTCTGGGTTCCTCTAAATGAAATCTCAGATAAAGTTGTCCATGAGTTATATCCTGTATCTCTTGTCAATCCAGTATTGGTAGGTAAATTAAAGGTGGTTCCTACTGGACCATCTAATTTAATCGTTGCTATTAACGTTTCTGTACTGTATCCCTGAACAACGAAATCTCCTATTGAAGCACTCGAACTACTTTCAGATAAATTTTCTGAACTTGGAGCAATAACCTCTTTAACTGCTTGATAAGTGAACCCGGTTGCTGAAACTGTTCCTGCTGCCGTAGTAACTTCTACGGTTCCTGAAGAACCATAACCTAGTGATACCGCTAACGTAGTTGAAGTCGCTGAGGTAATCGTAGCTGAAGTTCCCCCAAATTTAACAGCAGTAGCGCCACTTAAATTCGTTCCCGTAATAGTTACGGTGTCTCCAGATCCAGCAGTAGTTGGACTAAACGATGCAATCGTTGGGGTTGGTAACTCCGTTACGGTTTCAATCTCTTCTGAGGTTAAAGCTGAATCAATGATTATGAACTCATCAATACAACCATTAAACGGACTCCACCCATTTCTACCTGTATCAGGCCATACTCCTGCAGTATTGACCAATCCTAACTGATTGAAACTCATTTCAAGGTGTTGAACCGTTCCAGTACTTGAACCTATATCTTGTCCATCTAAATAAACTTGGATCGATCCAGCTGTTGCAGTAAACTCTACTTTATGCCAGTTTCCATCATTGACAACTGCTGAAGATGTTACATTTAACATACTTCCTTGCCAAAGATTGCAAGATAATTGGCCATTACCCATTACATATAAAATTGGAACATATTGACCTGTTGATCCGGCATTAGTTCCTTTTTGATATCCTAAAATACCCCCTCTATCGGTTGTTTTAAAACGAATAGAAATTGTAAAATCTGTTAACGATCTTATCAAATCATTTGGCAATTTCAAATAAGTGTAGGAGGCTGCATTCGTATTCGAATCTCCAACATAAGTGTTGTCAAAACAAAATGACTGACCATCTGCTCCTGAAGAATAGGAGTAATCACTTCCAACGATTACTCCATCTTTATTTGAACCTGTTTCATCTAACACGTCATTTTCAAACTTAAGCTCAACAATTTTAAATTTAAAACCAGATTTAGTAGCATTTATTTGATTCGTCACAACTACATTCCCAGAAGAGGCTCCTGAAGCTACAATTGCTGTTATTTGGGTATCTGAATCTATAGTAAATGAGGAAGCGTTGACCCCACCAATTGAAACAGCGGTGGCACCTGTAAAATTAGTTCCAGTTATTACTATCTCTTGTCCTATTCCACCTGAAGAAGGTGAAAAAGAAGTAATTTGAGGTAATATAATCGTGTTTAATTTACCATAAGAGGTCCCTTTACTATTAGTAGCAAAAGCTCTTACATAGTATTGAGAAGCCGAACCAGGGGTAAAGGAGACTGTATAAGAACCTATTCCTGAACCAGAACTTACTTTTGTATCCGAAATCGTAGGGGTAGCTGTTGTAGAGTATACTAAACCACGATCAATTACTGTATTTCCTCTATCAGCCTTTACAGTACCAGCTAATGAAATACTGTTTGAAACAATAGATGCTGTTCCATTAACAATAGGTTTGTTGTATACTTTATCATAATAAGCATCAATTTTAGAAATTTCATCTGCAGTCAACACTCGGTTATACAATCCTATTGGTCCCATTTGAGATTCAAAATAAGCATCTACTGACCAATTACTTTTACCGATATAATTATTAGTTCTGGTTACATTATTTGGAAGATGAGGATACGAAACAGTAGCTAGTAAAGCACCGTCTCTGTATATTTTACAATTTGTTCCATCTAATGTAACTGTGTATAAAGCTAAAGTTGAATTTAAAATTCCATTTGTTAAAGTTGCTCTTACACCTGTAGATCCAACGCCGTTATATAATTCAAACAACAAATCATTTGTTGTTCCAATTCTTGATAATAAAATATTATTGCTTTGAGGTCCATTTCCAAAATCTATAATTCTTTCATAATTGTCAGCCGTACCAAAATCAACCAATGCAAAAATTGATAATCCATTAGTGAAATCTGCAAAGCCATCTGGAACATCTATGAAATCATTAGAACCATCAAAATCAAATAAATTAGAACTAAATCCAACTCCATTGGTCAAAGTACCATCAGCTTCCGATGAGCTTAAATCATTAATAGTAACTCCTGATCCAGAATATGAATTGGAATCACTAGGATCAAAATGCAATACAAGACCATTTGTAGGGGGAGGTAGTACCGTAGAAACATTGAGAGTCACAGAATCCACCGAACTCTCACAGGAACCATTCGAAATTGTGTAGTTATACACATAACTTCCTTCTGCTAAATTTGTGAGCACTAAGGATGAACCACTTACAGTCTGAGTTGGTGTATTCGGTCCTGAAACTTTACTCCATGATCCTTCTCCAACAGTTGGAGTATTTCCTACAAGTGTTGCAGTATTTGAGGAAAGTAATACGTATTGATCAGACCCTGCATTTGCAACCGTTGGAAGCGCATCCACTCTAACATTTTTAGTGAAAGTTTTGACAATACTATTAGAAAAGGACACTGTTGCAGAAACAGTATAAGCTCCTGTACTGGTATATGTATAGGTTGTTGATAATTGGTTACTAGTTCCTACATTGTCTCCGAAGTCCCAACTTACAGAAGTAATATTCTCGCCATTTACAGAGAATGCAATAGTAGGACTCGTGATACAAGTTGGATTAGGTGTGGACCTTATTGGATTAGCAACATATTGAATAGCATTTGTCATTATTCTTAAACCATCTGTTGAAGTTTTCCAAAAATCAGATCGAGCATCACTGGAAGGTGGAAACAAATCTAAATCTACTCTTCTTGCTCCGCCAGTTCCAATGTTATCATTATACACTATTAGAGGGTCACCATTTGAATAGGTTGCTACTGCAGTAGAATTGTTTATAATAGTAGCTCCTCTTGAAGAAAAATTTCCAGCATCAAAAGTATTAACTCCTTCTAAAAGCTCGTGATTTGGCAATACTTTAACAAAACCATTTTGATTCCCTTGAGACGAAGAACTTATCAAATAATATTGATCTGTTTTAAATCTACCGGGAACTCCATAACGAGTGGATGACGCCGCAGAATATGCAGTACTAAAAAGTGCAACAACTACACCTCCACCCTGATCAACATAATCAGCTAAAGCATCCCCAAATTCATTTGTAAATCGCCCATCATGACCCCATACAATTACAGCATCATAAGTTTTAAGTGCAGCTAAATTTGGCCATCCTTGATCTCTGTCATGAGCAACTACATTTTCAAATAGTCCTGATCCAGAAAGTTTGCTTTTAACGTCCTGTAAATAAGAATGCGTGTAGGCATGATCGCCTATTACAAGAACTTTTCCTTGCTGCGAGAATGCATTGTTGGAAAACAACAGCCACAAAAATGTAAAGAATAGGATATTAAGTGATAGCTTTTTCATATCTGATATTTTAAATAAAAACAAATTTATGAAAATTTAAAACATCTAACCATATTAAGATGAACTATTATACTCTTATTAATTGCATAAAAAGCATACTATTCAAATTTTAGTTCTAAAAATTAAAAATGATCAATAATTATTAATTATTGTTAAACAAACTACGAATCAAATCTCCTAGCCTAGGATCCTGAGGTGTAAAATACTCTTCTAATCCATATTGAAGTGTCGAAGGATAATACTCAGATAAATCCGATAAAATCTTTTCACCGAAATCATAGTTATGAGCCGCTGGCGTGGTGGTATTGTAATTGTATCTGAGTTTAAAATACTCTCTTGTACGTACTCTAAATCGATTTGGACTTAAGTGTTTTTTAAATCCAAGTGGTGTTCTAAATCGAAATCCTACAAGATTTCCTAAATCAGACTTTCTAAGGAAAAGACTGATATAAACCTCATCAATCTGTCTAGTGAAGTCTAAATTGTAACCAAAATCTCCTCTATAAAATTTACCAACCTTTAGGCTGATATCTGATTCGTATTTGATGTTTCGATAGTTAAAGGTTCCTAATACAATCGATCTGAAATCACCGCTGTTATATGTAGTAAAATTAGGTTCAATTAAACCGTTCTGAGTATAGCGATACTCAATACCTACTCTGAAACGTTCTTCCATAAAGAACTTAGCCGCCTGTGCCCAAATTCCATAACGGTTATAGAAAAAATAGCCTGCATTGACATTTAAAAAGATCTCATGTGGGAGTCTGACATCTTTAGTAAAATGCATACTGTACAAACGAGACTGATTGTAATTATCAAAATCGTTATGAAGAAAAGGAACATTGTAAAGTGCTGTAAAATAGGCCCCATCAGCAAAGGTGGTATACAGCTCTGGTTGTAATTGATATTTTAAACGTATGGGATTATCAAAATTTCCTAATTGATATCGTAAAGAAATCCCTACAGGTATATCTACCTTGTAAAAACTACTGTTGACAGTTTCTATCCCTTTAAATTCTTTTCTAAGCTCATCTAAAGACATGGTGAAGCTAGAAGACGACTTCCACTCATCATAAGTCATATCCCCCTTAAAAAGCTTCTCTAAAGAAGTTTTTGAAGTATGAACAGCACTATAAGGAATGTTTCTGTTCTTAATAAGAATATGAATTTCATCTTGAACTATTGAACTTGAAACGATAAGTTTTAAAACTTTATGTAATGCATCCGCTTCAAATCGATATCTATTGTTTTCATAGGCTAAATAATAGTCATCAGAAGCTGTTTTAACTTGTATGTTTTCAAAACCTTCTTCATACAATGCAGCTGATAGTTGATCCTGAGCTGAAGAAAATTTAAATGAAATTAGTAGTAGTCCAAATATGATAACTGACTTCTTCATGATAAAAAATTAAAGTACGATGAAGTTAAAAAAAAAGCTAGCACGAAGCTAGCTCTTTTTATTATATAGATAAATTATGATTAGTTTCCTCCAGAATCATGAGATCCTCCAGAATCATGAGATCCTCCAGAATCATGGTCTCCTCCTGAATCGTGATCTCCACCTGAATCGTGATCTCCACCTGAATCGTGTGAACTAGAACCTCCGGTGTGAGTACCTTCAGTCAATTGTCCAGCAAGATCTAAGTCGTCATCACCTACTGTAGTGATCGTTCCTCCAACGCTAGTTAAAGCAGCTACAGCGATTGAACCACCTGTAAGTGTTGCGTTTCCTGAAACAGATGCTAAATATGGAATGCTTAAGGTTGCAGAAGCAGAACCTGTAATTGTCAAATCTCCAGTCACTGATTTAGCGTGGAAGTTTACTGTAGTAGCTAAAGCAGCAACTAAAGTAAATCCTCCTGTTACAGCTCCTTCGTAAGCTACAGTAACAGCTGTTGCTTTTGGAGCTATAATTGTTAATCCAGATGGGTCAAAACCTTTACCAAAAGTGATTGCAGTTGCTAAACCAAAGTTTAATTGAGCAGTTTCAAGATTGGTAAACGTTACAGTTCCATCAGAATTTACAGTTACATCATCTGCTTGCGCAAATTGATCGTTTGTTTTTAAAGATCCAAAGTTGATAGTGATCGTTCCAGTAGTTCCTGATTTTGCAGTTGTACTAGCAGCAGTATATTCTACTAGTGTTACATCTCCAGTAAATTCAAGTGCACCAAAATCATAACCGCCATCGTAGTCAGCAACTAAATTCCCTACAGAAACTAAAGCAGAATCATCAACGTCATTTCCTTGTACAGTGTAAGTACCACCTACATGAGTTAAAGCAGATAGATCAATGCTCGCATTAGTAATCACGGTTAAGTTTCCTACAACGATTTTCATTTTAGAAGTGAAGTCATTCACGTCTGCAGCAGTCAATCCAGATGCAGTAGTTAAATGAATAGTAACGTTTGCATTCACTACAGAAACTTTATCCCCTAATTGCTTAGCGAATTCTGCATCTTCAATGCTGTCAACAACGATATCCTTATCGTAAATACTGTCGTTTGATAAAATTCCATCAACAGTTGCCTGAAGAGCAGCAAGGTTTGCAGAAACTGCATCTAAATCAGAGTTCGTACCTGACAAAGTAGTTGATAATGAAGCTAAATCAGATATTACAGCAAGAACCTGAGCTTGCAAAGCATCGATCTGAGTATTTAACTGTGAGTTTTCAGAAGTTAAAGATGACAATGCAGCAGAAAGAGCAACAACTTGAGAATTCAATGCTGCTATTTGTCCGTTAAGAGCTTCTACAGCTGCTAATCGCTTACTTAACTCCGTTAGTTGTTGGTTGATGTCATCGAACTGATCGTCGTAATTTTGACAGCTCAACACAAGCAAACTTGACATTAGAATTAGAGATAACTTTTTCATAATTTTTATTTTGACTTTAATAATATACTTTATTTTGTGTGTTATCGTTAGTTTTATCAGTCAAAAGGCTGAAAAACAAATATAACTAAAGAAATTAACAATAGGAAAAAATTATAAACAATTTTCCAAGTGCTAATTAAATTAAATTGACTATTGTCAATGAAATTCGATATAAAATTAGTGCTTTTTGATTGACTTTTGTCATAATTTTCTAAAAAATTAATGTGATTATATTCTCATAGTTATGATAGTAATTCATAATCATACTAAAATTTCTCAAATACCCAATGATAATGAAGATCGTGATTATTCATATCATTTTAGTATTTTCAAAAAAAAACAACTTCTATTTTTATGAATCATTTTAGTTTTACAATACTATTCTTCTTGTGTTTTAATTTCGCTCAGTCTCAGAAAAAAGAACAATTATATGACCTAGTTCAATATGCCCCCTCACTAGGATATTTAAGCAGTTCGTATTTTGAACAAACCTCTAATTTTAAAAAAGATCTAACTCTTTACGGAATTAGCTTTTTTTCAATGGCTACGACAGTAAAAAGTCTTAAGTATTTTACGCATATAGAACGTCCCGATGGATCAGATTTCAATTCATTTCCATCAGGACACGCTGCAGTTTCATTTATGGGAGCAGAATTAATGAGGTTAAAACACAAAAGGAGGGCTGAATTTTGGATCCCATCTTATGTTTTAGCGAGTATCGTTTCAATACAAAGAATAGAAGAGCAACATCACCGGCCTCTTGAAGTAATCAGTGGAGCCCTTATCGGAATAGGAAGTGCTCATCTTGGAAAATTGATATATTCTAAAATTAAAAGATCAAAAATTAGCAAAAAACTTACCAATTAATATATAAGTATCCCTTGATGGTACGTTCCAAATTAAACTGTCGAATTCGAAGCACGTAGTAATAAACTCCTACTGGAAGTTTTTCTCCATCTTTATCTAAGGCGTAAAAATAGTTTCCATCTTTTCCATAGGAATTAATCCTTTCAACTAAATCTCCATCTTTGTTCATGACAAATAGTTCATTGTCTGGATATTTTTCAATATTGCGGACTATAAAAAAATCATTATCACCATCACCATTAGGTGAAATCGCATTAAAAACCTCTACATCACGAGCGACTAAAGCATTTGGATCTAATTTGTTTTTTTCTAAGCAATCTGGAATACCATTGAGGTCAAAATCCAAACTATCATCATTTAGTCCGTTATTATTCGGGTCTGCTCCTTCTTCTTTTGTCAGGAGTGTATCTCCGTCATCGTCAATGTCAAATACGTCTAAAATACCATCTTGATCTGTATCTAAACCTACTTCTACTAAATTAATGAGACCATCTCCATCGCAATCTAACGAGAGCCAGGCTTCTTGATATTCAAGTATGGTTCGATGTTCCCAAATGAGATCACATCCCACCAAAGGGTCTGTGCCGTCTTGAATTTCCACACCATCAATTACGCCATCTGCATCTGTATCGGAGTTGAATGGGTCCGTATAATAACTTGGTTCCTCAGTATCAGACAATCCATCATTATCGTCATCAGTATCAAAAGAATCGTTCATTCCGTCTTGATCGAAATCAGGGCCATTGTCCATGACTCCATCTCCATTAATATCAGAATCACCTTCATTTATAATTCCATCTCCGTCAATGTCATCATCCAATGAGTCCACAATCCCATCATTGTCAATATCACCCTCTACAATAGTAAGAGTCACTGATTCATAAATGATCTCGTAATTCTGAGCAGTTAATCCACTGACTTCAATAGTGTATTCTCCTCCCGATAGTGCACTAACTGCAGAACCGCTAAACGCAACTGTTCCAGCTAAAACAAGCGAGGTTTCTCCAGCAACAAATCTGCAATTTTATCACCGTTGACATCAATTCCCAAATAGAAGGAACTATTGGTAGGTACTGTTCCGTGCCTCGCTCTAAAATAATAAACAAATTCAGGGGTATCAGATCCTTCAAACCAGACCCGATCCCTTTGAGTTTGAAGCATTGGATTAGAAGCATCACCAACCAAATCGAGTGATTCTACTTGTGCTTGAGTATCATTAGACGCATCAAAATTATCCCCAGTTAACAAAGTGTACCATGACAGGGTAGCATATTGAGGAAGATTGTTTGAGTTAATTTGAGAAATAGAATTAATAGCATCTCCTACAAAAATTTCACCTGATACATTGGAAGTAACACTTTTACCACTTTGATCTGTAACCACCACATAATAATATCCCCAATTAGCTAAACTATTATCAGGTGTATACATCGGTGAGTTTGCTCCACTAATTGGTGTTCCATCTGTATTGGAGTCTTTAGAATTCACATACCATTGATACCTTGGAGTTCCTTCAATATCCGAATGAGCTACAGTTAAAGGAGTAATCGTCCCACCAATCGGTACAACTTGTTGAGCTGTTGATGGATGTGCAATAATCTCTAACTTATAGAAAGCAACCACATTGGAATATGCAATGTCACCAACTCCATCTTTTACGACTCTTCCGTAAAAGGTGGAACGAAAAACCGCTCCATCACGAATACCAGATTCTGTCGCTCCTGCAATTGTAGACCAACTTTCTGGGTCGTGAATGTCCTTTGTCTTTTGCCAATAATAAGTGTATCCTTGGAGTGCTCCTTCTGCTTCTGATACGTTTTCAATATGAACTGGATAACTAAAATCAAAGTTAACTGAGGTTTGAGAAATCTCACTTATTTGAATCAATCCACCACTGAGTTCAACTGGCTTTGGATTGGAAGTAGATGCCTTTAGAATACCAGATGTACTTATTAAAAGTAGCACTGCAACAAAGACAAGCCTTTGATGTATTGTTGTTAGTTTGTACATAATAGCTTCGACTTACCTCATGATGCTGAACGAAAGATACGAAAATATCATATAGCAGTTCGTAACACACGCATATGTCCCCTAATTATGTCTGTAAAGTTCCTAATATTTAAAAAGTCACCAAGAGCTCTACTCTTCTGTTTTCTCGTTCCATTTCATCAGAACAATTTTCTTCTCTACAGTTATATCTCAAATTAGTTTCACCTAATCCTTCAACTGTAATTGAAGCTGTAATTCCGTTTTCGATTAAGAGATCTCTAAAGAATTCAGCTCTCTTTAAAGATAATTTTTGGTTGTATGATGCGAAACCTCTTTGGTCAGAAAATCCTTGAATGTGAACTGAAGTAGCAGATGCTAATACTTTTAAATAAGCATCTAACACATCTTTATCGATTTCAGTAGTATACATATCAAAATCAAATAAAATATCCGCTAATTCAATTTGTTGACCAATAGAAACTTCTTCAGATATGGTGCTTTCTAAAGAAGTCTTAACTTGTACTTCAGCTAAGCCAGTATTAGAAGCGATCTCTGCACTAATGGTCTTGATGGTTTTACCGCTGATATCAAGAGTGTATTCCTTGCTGTTTAACAGCTTAGGAACTCTTAGTTGAGCTGAAAGCTGAGAGAGTTCTTTTCTCCAAACCTCATTTCCTAACTCGTCTTTAACTAACACTAAAACGGCTTCTCCTAGGTTTAAATCTTTATTGTCAATGGTAATAATCGCATCAAATTCTTCCGATAAAACTAGGTCTCTTGTGAGGATGTAATTAAAACTGGCCAACTGCCCTAATCGATTTGAAGAAACATAACCCTGCTTCTGTGATCTACTGTATCCAAAATCGTCATAAGCTGAATTAATTGGAGTCCCTAGATTAAAAACCTTGTGATCACTGTCGTTTAAATCTGTTGCTAAAACATCCATTCCTCCATAACCAGGATATCCATCTGATGAGAAGTACATAATATTATTGTCATCGACAAAAACATAGGATTCTCTTCCTTCTGTATTGATTTGTTCCCCTAGGTTTTGTGCAGGAGCGTAATTCCCGTTATCTAATAACTCTGAACGGTAAATATCAGTGCCTCCTATTCCTCCTGGGCGATCACTTACAAAATACAACCAAGATCCAGACAAACTAGGATTTGCAGTATTGTAACCATTGATATTGACATTGAGCCTAGATGGCTCACCCCAAACTCCATTGACCTTTTCTATTTTGTAAAGATTTAAGTTCGAAGTAGAACGATTGTAGAAAGAGAGTCGATTCCCTTTGTGATCGTTAAGTGTAACTATCATACTGTTTCCATCTTCTGAAAAGGTCATACCCCCTTGATTGAATTTCCAATCTGGATAGAGAGGACTCTTTTCTTTAGATTCGTTTATCGAAACCAATTGATCTTTGTCTTCATTGAGATTAGAAGCGTAAACCATTCCTTTATTCTCCACTACCTGTATTGCATTGTATATGGTGTCGGTGAGCATGTGTACCTCTTCGAAAAGACGCTTGTTTTTTATATAAAAGGGATCGTCTAACTTATTAACCCTTGAATCGTTCGGATAGGTTGCTTGAAGCTTTGACAGCGTCGATTGATATGCTGACTGATCTCCTTCTACGAATAAACAATGTGCATATTTTAAAAGAGAAGTCGCTGTATCTCTAAATCCTCCCTCGTAAAAGGAAGCGTAGTTTTCCAAGGCATGTTCATAATCTCCTATCGCGTAATACAAAGAAGCTATGTCCAATTTTTCTCGAGAAGTAAAGTCATGCCCTTTATCAGCTGCTTTTTGATACCAGTCAATTGCGACTTCGTACTGAGATGCTTTTGTCGCTTCGTCAGCCTTTTTTAATTCTTTTTCTTGTGCTTGAATACTTAGAACTGATCCAAGGAGTATTGCAATACTCATAAAGTTCTTTAATGAATTAAAAATTTGTTTTTGCATAATCTATTTATTTAGAAAAACCTCGGTTTAAAGATTGTTTTAACTGTTTTACTTAGAATCTCATAGCGAATAAATAGTTCAGATGATCCTCCCGTAAAGTTACCAATATATCCGGTTTCTTTGTCATAACTATAGCCAACGAGTACATTTCTGTTAATTCTAAAGGCTGCTAAGGCACTCAACGCCCCTGAAATTCGATAGGATAGCCCGGTTTCTACTTTATCGTCAATTCTAACATTGGCAGAAATATCAGCTGAAATAGGTACTCCTTTTACCATTCGAATTAAAAACGATGGTTTAAATAATACAGAACTACTAAGCTCTAACACTTTTCCAGCTATAATGTAATAGTGTGCTCGATCTGCTGCTAGATAACTTGTAGGACTGCTTTGATCAAAATGATTAGTTGAGAGGATTCCTGTTGTAGATACTCCTACGTAGCCACGATCGTCGTAATAAAAAAATCCAAGTCCTAGATTTGGAGATATTTTTTTATCGATGTTAATGTCAAACCAGGGGTCTTGTGGGTTGTAAATATTAAGTCCACTAAAATCAACGTCCAAAACATCTAACAAAGGCTTGAATCCCATCGAAAGATAGCTATCTCTACTCAATTGTAATTTAAAAGCAAAATCAAACCCAATCGAAAATTGACTCATTGGCCCAGTGCTCTCCTGCATAATACTGAGCCCTTGAGAGAGTTTGTTGGGCCCTGTTCTTTGATAATTGACATAGCTAGTTTGGACTCCTCCACTAAAAGATTGCCACTGTGAGCGGTATTGAAAAAACAAGATATTTTCATCTCTTGTACCTGTATAGGCCGTGTTGATGGCTGAAGGGTTGTACATATACTGAGAAAACATCCCTTCCTGCTGTGCAACTGCCCAATCAGAAACCAAAATAAACGCTATAATGAGTATTCTTTTAATCATTAAGAATTCCTAAATACTTACGATCTAAAATTATCAATTTAATTTTTAATGCAATAAGGTACTTTACCTATTAATATATAGATATCCCTTATACACTTTGTCGTTACCATTGATCTTCACCTTGAGGATGTAGAAATAAGTTCCAACAGGCACTGTTTTTCCAGATGGACCGTTACCTACAAAATAACGATCGTATTGTCCATATGCTTCTGTCTTATAAATTTCTTTACCCCAACGGTTGAATATGGTTAGTTCATTTTCTGGATAGAGCTCAATATTTCTACTGGATTTTCAAGTGCTGATTCTAATCCATCGCCATCATCATCAGGATCTAAGAAGTTTAAGATTCCATCTCCATCACAGTCTTGGTTATTCCACCAGCTTATGTCTTCCGTCTGATGTTCGATTACAAGTGAGCATTCGTCTAATGGCACCGTATCGTCTTCTACTTCTGTATAATCCGTTACACCGTCATTATCTGAATCTACAGAATCTCCTATACCATCGAGATCCGTATCAGAATCCGTAATCGTATAATTTCCATTTACATAGGTGATCTCGTAATTATCAGAAGACAGTCCACCTGCACTTACAGGGTAGGTTCCCATAAATAAGGCCGTTGTACCTGGACCAGCGAAGCGAAGTTTTCCAGAAAGTACTTCGGGTCCTTCTCCATTGACGAATCCAGTATAACTAACTGTAAAAGCAGTATATGAAACTCCTAAATAAATCGCAGATACATCGTTAACCGTAACTGTTAGTGGAGCCTTTGTAATAGAAGCTAAGGTCGTCTCTTGATCTGTAATCGAATAATTAGAGATCGTACTGCCAGAATAACTGCTGGTGAGATTTACTGTTTTATTTTCTCCAACAGTGCTGACTCAAATACTGCTGTAGTAGAAATTGATGCCGTCTCGCCAGTTACTATTCCCTCAAATACTACATTGGAAATATCTGCAGTAGCAAGAGTGGTACCATCGTACACTTTGTTAGTTGCTTTAATACCGCTAATGCTAATTGGTGCTTTGGAAATGGTAACATTTCCACCTAGGTAGTAGAAAGTATAATTATCTGAGGTTAAACCGCTAATTGTATAAGGATAAGTCCCAACTGTTACTGCTGTAGATCCTGTTCCTGAAGCTACTATTGATCCTGCTAAACTAAACTGATCTTCTCCCTGAATAAATCCATTATAGTTAGCTGTATAAACTGAATTTACTTTACCATCGTATACTTTGGTCATATCATTAACATCGATAGTCAGTGGTATCTTATAGATAATACCATCAGCTCCATTAATTTGTGTAGTACTCAACATATAGTTGATATAATCATCACCACCAAGAATCATGTCATCTACTATATATCCAAGATCTGTACCTGCTGTTGGTTCATCGTATAATCCTGTAAAGACTACTTTAACATCATCTCCTTCGATCAAACCATCGATCGAAATGATAGTGTTTTTAATCATTCGATTGCCATCGTAATTTTTAGTTGGAACCGAGACCTTAGGCGTTACTATTTTAGGGATAATGGTGATAGCTCCTAGTGTTTTAACATCGTTGCTAAAGTTATTAGATACAATCTCTAAATTATCGACCATTAGTTCATAGGTACCCGTTATTATATTTCCGGATTTAGATATAGGTCGATAAGATTTTCCTGTTGGCCCCAATATTGTCGCTGCGGTGATGTTAAAAGTCGCAGAACCTCCAGCATTATCATACAAGGTATATCGATCAGTTTCTGGGTCATAAGTTGGTGAATCAAGATAAACCACTTGAGATGTAACACTGCTCAGATATGAACCTGTGATACTGTTAATGATTTTTTGTTGACAGTTAATTTCATGGTGGTCGATGCAGCTAAAAAACTAGCGTCTGAATCTTGATTAACTGTAATTTCAGAACTACCTGCTCCTACAATATGAACAGTGCTTCCTTCAATTGTAGCAACTGAAGAATCAGAAGAACTGTATTGAATTGC
Organism: uncultured Flavobacteriaceae bacterium; assembly: GCA_937136455.1. Taxonomy (GTDB): domain Bacteria; phylum Bacteroidota; class Bacteroidia; order Flavobacteriales; family Flavobacteriaceae; genus MAG-120531. The sequence goes on from CAKZOO010000113.1 coordinate 22,813, forward strand.
TCCTGTACTGTTTGTCGTAACACTTAAGTTAAATTCAGCATCACCATAGGTTTTTACAACATCCTCAAGTCTAAGTGTCGGAGCTACTTTACCGATATAAAGTGTAAACGAACTTGTTCCAGAGAGGAAATTATCAGATTCCGCTTGAGTAGCGTTAATAACCGTAGTACCACCTCCGGCGATTACAATTGTTGAGCCACTAACAGTTGCAGCATCTGTATTCGAAGAATTAAAGACAAAGGCTCCATCAGAGTTTGAATACAACACAGAACTGTCTACCACAAATGATCCATCGCTAAACTGCTTGGTTTGATCAACTGCATAGTATTCTGGAGTCGCCTTATTAACGACAATCTCAATAGACACCTGGTGAGCGTAGTAATTGTCATCAGATACTTGACTTAGAGTGATACTAGTCGTTCCTGCTCCCTCAATGTGAACTAAATTTCCTGAAATAGTTACTACAGAGGTGTCGGTTGCAGAATAGCTTATCGCTGCACTACTAGTTGAACTAGGATTTAAGCTAAAGTTAGAATCTAAATAGGTTTTAGTAATAGTTACAAAGTCCGAAATTGTTGGTACATCTTTATCTACAAACAAACTAGCTGTTGCTGTTGCTCTTTTATAATTACTATCAGTCTCTTGAGAAAGGGTAATCACCGATGATCCCGCTCCGACAATGTGTACAAGTGATCCACTGATGGTTGCCACAGAAGTATCTGAAGAACTATAACTAAATGCACCACTACTATTAGAGGTAGCACTCAATTCAAAATCATCATCGTTATAGGTTTTAGAAATCGATCCAAAGACAATAACAGGAATGTCTTTTTCTACAGTTAAGGTCGCTGTAGCAGTAGCCGATGTAAAATTAGCACTCTCTAATTGAGTAGCTGTAATAATTGTAGAACCTCCTCCTTTAATACTAACAGTCGATCCATCAATTGTAGCTACAGAAGAAACAGCAGAAGAATAGCTAATTGTTCCTGGACTATTGGAACTTGCACTCAAATCAAAATCAACATCGTTAAAGGTCTTAGTAATATCTGTAATACTCAATGTCGGTTTAGACTTATCGACAATTAATTGAGCCGTTATGGTCGCTGAATTAAATTTATTAGCTACTGCTAATTGCTTCGCAGTAATTGTTGTAGTACCAGCTGCAACCACTTGATAAGTAGAACCGCTAATGGTAGCCACCATTGGATTTTCAGAACTGTATACAAATTGAGTGATTCCAGCAGAGGTAGTCGTAGTCGGTGGATTAATCACTTGAGCTGCTTTTAGGTAATCTAAATACTCAGAACGCATATCCTCAAAATTCGATAACTCAATACTTCCAGGTTCAATTAAAATTGATTTTTGAACATCGATTGCTGGGTTATAAGCAGCATTTCCAGACTGAGAAGCTTTTACAACGATGATACCTGTTTGACTAACGGTGAGGGTACTTCCAGAAAGTGTTGCAGGTCCAGATACTAAGGTGAGCTCAGGAGTTAAACCAGAATCGACACTCGCCGTTAAATCGATGGTTAGGTCTTCTGTGTAAGCAATTGGAGTTGCTACATCAAAAGTGATATTTTGTCCTACTTTAACCACATCCATTACCTGAGATACCGTTGCAGCTAAATAACGGTTTGTTTCAGGAGCAGTATAAATGATTTCAACAACTCCTGTGGATCCAATATTTACTAAACTATAGTTGCCAATCGTTCCTGAAAGTGTTGCAGCTGATCCATCCGCTAAAGCGATCGCTACATCAGCTCCAGAATTCGCTGTTGCACCAACAGCAATGGTATCAAAATCTTTTAATGGCTGTGTCGTTGGAATAGCATCTACAGCGATCGATTGAACCGCTTTCAAAATAGTAAGGGTCATCGAAGTAGTTGCCGCACTGTAGTTATCTGTCTCCGCCTGAGTGGCAGTAATCACTACTGTACCAGCGTAATTAATAGAAACTAAGTCATCGTTTAATGTAACACGAGCAACCGATGGACTATAACTCCAAGCTCCATCAGAAGTTGAAGAAGGTTGAACCAAACTAAAGTCCGCATCTCCATAAGTTTTAATTACATCAGCAAAGGCTCCAATCTCTGGAGTTCCTTTGGTGACAGTCAATGTCGCTGAAACAGATCCAGAATTGTATGAAATCTAAAAGATAGGGCATGTGTGTTGTAGTTCTAATCATAAATATAAAAAAATCGATTCTGAAATAAAAAGAAAAAATGTGGTATTTTAGCGACATACACTAATGGAAAAAACTAAAAAAATAGCAGTAGTAACAGGGGGAGCAGGCTTTGTAGGATCGCATTTATGCGAACGACTACACAGCAGTGGAAGCTATAAAGTGTATAGTCTGGACAACTATTTTACGGGAAGCAAAACTAACCATGTTCCAGGTGTGGAATACATTGCTGGAAACACAGCTGAAATCGAGCAACTGATCACCTTTACTCCTGATTATGTTTATCACCTAGGAGAATACTCTCGAGTGGAACAGAGTTTTGAAGATATTGAGAAGGTCTGGAGTTTTAACAAAGATGGTATTTTTGCTGTGCTACAATTTTGCAGAAAGACTGGAGCCAAGCTCATTTACGCCGGTTCTAGCACAAAGTTTGGAGATGGAGGACTCGGAAGAAGTCAAAGTCCCTATGCCTGGACCAAGGCTTCCAACACCGAACTCGTTAAGAATTACGGAACTTGGTTTGGAGTTTCCTATGCGGTAGTTTACTTCTATAACGTCTATGGGCCCAGAGAAATTTCCACAGGAAAATACGCAACCCTTATTGCGCTATTTAAAGAAAAAATAAAAAATGGCGAAGCGCTTACGGTAGTGAAACCAGGTACTCAAAAGCGCAATTTTACGCATATCGACGATATTATCGATGGCTTAGTTCTTGTTGGAGAACAAGGAAGTGGAGACGATTTTGGAATTGGTTCACCTGAAGCCTATTCCATTCTTGAAATCGCAGAACTTTTTGGTGGCGAGATTCAATTCTTAGCAGAACGTCCTGGAAATAGGATGAATGCTGAAGTCATCACAGAAAAAACGGAACGCTTGGGATGGTCTGCCAAAAAAAGTTTAATCGATTATATCAAAAACTCATGAAGGGAATTGTCTTAGCAGGGGGAACGGGTTCAAGATTGTATCCAGCGACATTGTCGGTGAGTAAGCAACTCATTCCCGTTTACGACAAGCCCATGATCTACTATCCAATTGCCACTTTGATGGAGGCGGGTATTCGCGATATATTGATCATCACCACTGAAAAAGATGCTGATGCTTTCAAAAACCTTTTGGGAGATGGTTCCCTTTTGGGTTGTGAATTCTCCTATGCCGTTCAAGATCAGCCAAAAGGTATTGCAGAAGCTTTCACCATTGGAGCCTCCTTTATTGGTTCGGATCGTGTTTGCTTAATTTTAGGCGACAACATCTTTTATGGCAAACAGTTTAAAGAACTGTTTAAAACGCAAATCGAATTGAAAAAGCCTTCTATTTTTGCCATAAAGGTCAGCAACCCCTCTCGTTATGGCGTCGTGAGCTTTGACCCTGAAGGCAATGCTGAAAGTATCGAAGAAAAACCGCTTGCTCCCAAATCCAATTACGCCATTCCAGGACTCTATATTTACGATTCCACTGTAGTTGAAATCGCCAAGAATATTCAACCCTCCGAGAGAGGTGAAAAAGAAATTACTTCCATTCACCAAGTCTATTTAGAGTCCGGAAACATATCAGTTGGCATACTTTCTGATGATGTAGTGTGGATGGATGCAGGTACACCGACAAGTTTTACCTTAGCTCATGACTTTGTGAAAGAAATGGAACAATCGAGTGGAATAAAAATAGCCTGCTTAGAAGAAATAGCATATACCAAAGGGTATATTTCAAAAGAAGTTTTACAAAAAAGCATCGATCGAATGGGGAGCAGTGATTATGGAAACTATTTAAAAAGATTGATTTAATGAGTTTTAGGACAGGAATATGTATTTTTTTAGTTCTGCTGATTCAAAATGTATACGCTCAAGAAGTAAAGGGAGTTGTTGTGGATAAAACGACTAAAAAATCCATTCCTTTTACGACCATTAGCAGCCTTAACAATTATGCAATCGCTAATGAGCAAGGGCAGTTTAAACTCAGTCCTAAGCCCTATAATACAAACGATAGTATCTTGTTTCAGGTCATGGGATATCTCGATCTCAAGCTCCCGATTAAAATGCTAGGTGACAGTATTTATATGGTCCCTAATCCAATTGAATTAGAGGAAGTGATCCTTGTCAACAATCAATATCTTCCTGAAGACTTAATCGAAAAAGTAAAAGCTTCTTTTGAAAAAAATTACGCCTATAATCTAGAAAAAAAACGAATCTTTTTAAGAGAGTCCACCTATGATTCGATCGAAGATTTTCAAATGAATCTCCTCAAATCAACCTATAGTGAAATCAATGAAAAACTGATCGATGAACTCAAGGCGAGTATGCCGACTAAATCAAACTACTTCGTAGAAACCCTTTTTGATTTTTACGGCACTCCACAAGAGGGCAAAAACAAAATAGAAGTGATTAAAGGATCGGTACTAAGAGATGAAAACAATACCGTAGATTCCGACATCATTGAGCGTAAGATGGGATTATTGCTCCAAAAAAAGACCTCTTTAGGTTCCTATTTTAAATTGAAATCCGGAATATTTAGCGCTAAATTAGAAACAGATGATTTTACTCTAGAAACAAAGACTGATTCAGTAAAACCCCCATTAAAAACAGAGTTACAACTTCAAAAAGAACGCAAGAGTTACGCCAGAAATAGAGCTCAAATTATCGAAAGGATTTCAAGCGAACTCTTTTATAACGAAGATTCATTTATCGATGTCTTTGAAAAATCACAGCGTTATGAATTTGAAATCGTCGACTTAAAGCTAAGAGGAGAAGAATATATATACACGCTATCTTTTACCCCTAAAAGAAACGGAACATTTAAGGGAAAAATGATGATTAATGCAGCAGATGCAGCCGTTGAAATGATCAACTATGAAAACACCTCAAACTTAAAATCATTTTCACTTTTTGGTTTTAAGTTTAAAGATTACTTAGCTCACGGAACTCAAGTCTTTAGAAAAAATTCTTACGGATCCTATGATTTGGTGTTTCTACAAGAAAGCAGAGGAAATTTAGCTTCTATAAAGCGACCTTTAAAGCTCATCGAAAAACGCAAAACAGGTTCTTGGAATCGAAAGCAAAACGAAGTGAGTTTTGAGTTTCACATTCGCCTTTCTAATGTTGAGACTAAGGAATACATGCTCATGGACAAGAGTCCGATTAGCAGAGTAGACTATGAAAATTTCAAACCTATTTATAAGGTTACTAAGACAAGACTCGACGCTTTTGATCCCCACTTTTGGGATGGTTATTCCATTTTAGAACCCAATGATCTACTCAGAGAGTTTAAAATTCAATAGGACTATTTGTCAAATAGCTTTTTGAGCTCTATTTGAACGGTCTGATCTGAATTTAAATAAATTTTACAATTTTTAAATCGAGGTGGGCCAAATTTATTCTTAGGATTACCAGAAGTCCCTAAAGCCTCTTTTGGGATTCCGATAAGGTTAGTGTCTAGTTGATCATTTGAATTTTGATCGTAAAATGCAGCTATGGCATAAAAACCCGCTTCTAATTCTCGGAATACATAAGTATGACTTTCATTTACTGGAATTTTGTAAAAACGATAGGCTTTATCAAAATTTAAAAAGTTCTCCTCTTGTGTATAAAGTGCTATTGCTATTGTACCTTCTAAAGAATTGACTCCATTAATTTGAACTTCAAGATGGTGTTGACTGAAGGCTAATTGAACCCCCAAACCAAAAAAAACAAATGCTAAAAACTGTTTTTTCATCATCCTAAGGCCACGTCTAAACTCATCATTACGACAAATCCAAGTATTAAACCAAGAGTTGCAATGTCAGTGTATTTATCTTGTTGGGTTTCTGGTACTACTTCTTCTACCACCACAAAAATCATCGCTCCAGCTGCGAAAGAGAGTGCATAGGGTAAAATTGGCTCAAAGGTTAATACCAACCATGCTCCAAGTACAGCAGCAATTGGCTCTACAAGAGCCGAAGCCTGGCCATATAAAAAACTCTTAGTTCGGCTTAGTCCCAGTCTTCTGAGTGGCATCGCTACTGCAAATCCTTCAGGGAAATTTTGCAATCCAATTCCTAAGGCCAAAGCTACTGCTCCACCAATACTTGCACCTTCAAAACCGGCAGCAACACCTCCAAATAAGACCCCAACTGCCAATCCCTCTGGAATATTGTGAAGTGTAATCGCTAAGGTTAGTAAGGTAGTACGATGCCATGGTGTTTTGATTCCTTCTTTTTCAGATTCTTTGAAATTGAGATGAATATGAGGCAACACCTTGTCTAATGCAAACAAAAACAAGGCTCCAAATAGAAATCCTACTGCAGCAGGAATCACTTTTACAAATCCTTCGCCTTTACTCATTTCAATTCCAGGGGCTAATAAAGACCAAAAACTCGCTGCAATCATCACTCCTCCTGTAAACCCTAACATCCCATCTAATACTGCTCGATTCATAGTCTTAAAGAAAAAAACTAGTGCAGCGCCAAGAGCGGTGAGCCCCCAGGTAAATAAGGTTGCATAAAATGCTGCCAAAATGGGGTCAATTGATTCGAAATATGCAATTATATCATTCATATCTTTGAGTATTCGATTGTTAAATCCTACTAACACTGGAACTATCAACTTATTTCATTACAGAAATACAGTTCCTTTTTATTCAATTTTGATCAATTTCAAATGTTCAGCCATCTTCTCAGATAAAAGCTTGAGTTCATTGTTTATTTGAACCTCTATAGAATTGTCATAGGGCTCAATTGAACACACCTCAATATGGACTCCCATTTTAATTCCGTATTTGTCTAAGTATTTCAAAAACGAGTCAGAATCATCGGTAACTCTACTGAGAATACCCTTTTCACCAACTTTAAATTCCGTTAATTTGATTTTGGAACTCTTACTAAATTTACCCGATTTGGAAGGAATAGGATCTCCATGTGGGTCTTCTGTTGGATTTCCGAGAAAATCGTCTAATCGGTCGATGAAATGATCCGATCGAATGTGTTCGAGCTCTTCTGCTAAATCGTGAACCTCGTCCCAGTTAAATCCTAGTTTGTCTACTAAGAACACCTCCCAAAGTCTATGAGAACGTATGATTTGCAATGCCTTTTGTTTTCCTTTTGAAGTCAATCGGACTCCTTGGTATCGATGGTAATCGATAAAGCCTAACAATGCCAATTCTTGAACGAGTTCAGTAGATGAAGACTTACTAATTCTAAGGGTCTCAGCAATAGCTGAGGTAGACACCAAAAAAGTATCCGAAGGACTTAAGTGATAAACTGTTTTAATATAATTTTCGTGACTGCTCTTCATCTTCAGCTATTGATTCAACAAAATTAAAAAATATTGCATTGTAATTTTCGTTATTGTTAAATTAATTTTTCGTTATTACGAAAATATTATTAATAATAATCTAGAATTCAATTAATTAAACTAAATACTCCTATTCATCAAATAAGAAGCTAATGATTTAAGTTCTTGTTTATTTTGAGATTTGACAGAAATTTGATCTAAAGAGTCAAATGCTCGAGAGGTATAATACTCTATCAACGATAAAGTTTCTGTTTTTGCTCCAGAATCTTCAAAAATAGACTTTACTTCATCAATTTTTTGTCTAGAATCATCTCTAAGTCGATACAATTTCATCAATTGATCTTTTTGCTCTGAAGTTGATTGCTTAAGGGCCTCTATAAAAAGGATCGTTTTTTTGTTATTGATAATATCTCCTCCGATACGCTTTCCGAAATGCTCAGCATCACCAAAAGAGTCTAGATAATCATCTTGTAGTTGAAATGCGATTCCCAGATCAATTCCGAAATTGTAAATCAACTCAGCATCTTTTTCACTTGCCTTGGCAATAAAGGCTCCCATTTTTAAAGAGGCTCCAAGCAGAACGGCAGTCTTTAAACGAATCATTTCTATATAGTCTTCTTTACTAACTTCGTTTAGCGTTTCAAAATCCACATCGAATTGTTGACCCTCACAAACTTCAATAGCAGTTTTGCTAAGGAGTTGATTTAAAGGTTTAAAGAGATCAGCTGGATACACATCTAATTGTTGATAGGCTTTGATCAAAAGGGCGTCTCCTGACAAAATCCCCACATTTACATTCCATTTTTTGTGAACAGTTTCCTGCCCTCTTCTCACATTAGCCTGATCCATAATATCGTCGTGAATCAACGAAAAATTATGGAAATATTCTACAGCCATTGCTGCACCTAATGCCTTTTTGGGATCCTCATTAAAAAGATCACAGCTCATCAGAGCCAATAAAGGACGAATTCGCTTCCCTCCAATCCCTAAGATATAGCGAAGTGGATCGTATAACTGATTAGGCTCGGCAGGAAATTCAGCCTGGTGAAGACTTTTATCCAAAATCGCTTTTAGGTCGTTGAAGGTATGCATCTGTCTAAGTATTTGAGCAAAAATACACAAACTCCATTCAAACTGCTAAGACTGAATTCATTTCTCAATGTTAAATTATTGTAAAAACTTAGGAAACTTTTACAGTTTTAAAAGTTTTCATTCGTATATTTGCACTCCCATATGAAGAATGACATATTACATACTGCTGCAGAAATGTTCTTAAGCAAAGGCTTTAAGAGTGTTACTATGGATGATATAGCAACTGAAATGGGGATCTCCAAAAAAACCATTTACGCACAATACGCCAATAAAACTGAACTTGTGAAATGCTGTGCAGATTACATTTTTGAACAAATTTCAACGACCATCAGTGAATGCTTAAGCAAGAATGAAAATCCCATACAAGAACTTTTTACGATTAGAAAGGCCGTGAGTAGTTTGCTTAAAGATGAGAGTTCTTCTCCTCAATATCAAATGAATAAATACTATCCTAAGATATACAAGAATTTAATGAATCGACAGTTTTCAGAGATGATCAACTCTGTCATATGCAATTTAGAACGCGGTGTTCAACAGGGACTATACCGAAAAGATATCAATATTCCTTTTATTGCAAGGTTGTACTTCGGGATCATGAACTTGACCAAGAGCGAAGAATTATTTCCCTCAGAAGTCTTTCCTAAAAAAGATGTAAATGCACAATCATTGGAGTACCATCTTAGAGGAATTATCACACCTAAGGGTGAAGAAATATTAAATACCATATTAACAGCTAAATGAAAAAATCACTTTTAATTTTATTGTTTTCAATAGCCAACATAAGTTTGGCTCAACAAGTAGATCAAAGGGCCTTTTCTTTGGAGGATGCGCTGAATTTTGCTTATGAAAACAACACTCAAATGATCAATGCAGATCGAGATGTTCAAGCTGCTTACGCTCAAAAATGGGCTACAATTGCTTCGGGGCTTCCTCAGATTAGTGCAGCTGGTTCCTATCAAGATCAAATAAAATTACCGGTATCCCTACTTCCTGCAGAAATATTTGGAGGAGAAGCCGGAACCTATATCCCGGTTACTTTTGGTCAGAAGATGAATATGTCAGCTTCTGCAACCCTCAATCAAAAGGTATTTGACGGATCCTATATAGTAGGTGTTCAGGCGATTAAGACCTATATCGATATCAGCGGTAACGCTCTTAAAAAAACACGCCAGGAAGTTAAAAAAGCGGTGGTAAGTGCCTATGGGAATGTATTGTTGTTAAATGAATCTGCTGCTATCGTCACTAAAAACATTTCGAATTTAAAAGAAAATGTCGAAGAAGCGAGACAACTTTTCAATCAAGGATTTGTCGAAGAAGAGCAATTGGAACAACTTCAAATAACCCTTTCTAATCTCGAGAGTCAAGAGCGAAACGTAAAGCGTTTACAATCAATCAGTATACAGCTATTCAATGTGCTCTTAGGACTTCCTTTGAGCCACCAAACAGAGCTCTTAGACGATTTGGAGAGTTTAGCCGCTCAAAATATTTTAACAGCAAAAGACCCTATTGATTTTGAGATATCCAAGAATGTGGATTATCAAATTGCTGTTAATATGAAAGAACAAAAACGATTGGAACTCAAACTGGAGCGCTCCAAATACCTTCCGACGCTCAATGCTTTTGTCAATTATTCTACCAACGCCTTTGGCAATGAATTCAACTTTTTTAGCAGTGAACAAAACTGGTTTGATGCCTCAGTTTTTGGATTGAATCTCAATGTACCCATCTTTTCTTCTTTTATGAAAAGAGCCTACACCAAAAAAGCGCGAATTGCATTTGATCAATCCCAATCAAATCTCAAAGAAGCTGAGAAGAAAATTCAATTACAATTTGAGCAATCAAAAAGTCAATTTCAATTAGCTGCTGAAAACTATCAAACTTCAAAAGAAAATTTATCCTTAGCCCAGCGAATCGAAAACAAAAATTCAATCAAATACAAAGAAGGATTGATCAGTGGCTTTGATTTACGTCAAGCTCAATTACAACTCTACGAAGCTCAGCGAAGCTATTTAGAGTCCATGCTAGCGGTTATCAATAGTAAAACAGAATTAGAAACGCTTACAGAAAAATAAAATCACTTTACAGAAACGATATGAAAAAATTAGTGTCCCTTAGTTTAATTGTTCTATTTGCTGCCTGTGGTGGTAATCAAAACAACTCCATCGATCTGTTGATAGAACAGGGAGATGTTGCTGCTTTAAAAGCCGCCAAAGAATCAATCAATTCACAGCAAGTGGCCTTAGCTAGTGATCTCAATAGAATCGAAGCAGCCCTCACAAGTTTATCTCCAGAGAAAAACCTTCCGTTGGTCACTGTTGAAGAACTTCAATCTCAGAAGTTTGAACACTATGTAGAATTACAGGGAAACATCACCACCAAGGAAAACATCATTATTGCTGCTGAAGTTGCAGGAACACTAGATAAGATCCATGTCAAAAAAGGGGACTGGGTCGCTCAGGGAGCACTTCTTGCTGAAATTAATGCAGGAGGCTTGGACCATCAACTCGAACAGCTACGAGTAAGCGCTGCCCTTGCCAAAACAACATTTGAGCGTCAATCGCGTCTTTGGGAACAAAAAATTGGATCTGAAATCCAATACTTACAAGCAAAAACACAATATGAAGCGCAACAAAATGCATTTGAACGCATGGAAAAAATGCTTGCTAAAACCAAAATTACAGCTCCATTCGCAGGGATTGTTGATCAGGTGTTAGCCGATCCGGGATCCCTTGTGGCTCCAGGAATGGGAGGTCAATTATTTCGATTGATCAACCTTTCGAATATGTACGTAACAGTCGATGTTCCTGAACGTTACATCACAAGTGTTAAAAAGGGAAATGCTGCAACGGTACACATCGATGTATTGGGGAAATCAGTAGCAACAACCATACGTGAAACTGGAAATTACATCGCTCCTAGCAATCGAAGCTTTGAAGTGGAATTGGCTGTTCCCAACAAAGATCGCAGTATCAAACCGAATTTGAATGCACGTGTGGCTATCAATGATTACAGCAATGATGAGGCCATTCTAATCCCTCAATCTGTGATTTCAGAAAATGCTGCTGGACAACAATACGTCTATGTCATGACCGACGCAACAAATGGTGTAGGGACGGCAAAGCGAAGAATCGTGACTACAGGACAAGCATCCGATCAAAAGATTGAAATTTTATCTGGTTTAGCTCCAGGTGATGTGATTGTTATCGAGGGAGCTCGACGATTAAAAGATGGTCAACGAATCAAAACAATCGGTTAAGAAAATGAGTACGAATTTAAACAAAGTAGAAAAGCTCTTTAAGCCCTCCTCTTGGTCAATTGATAATCCCACAATTATCTATGTGATCATCGCAATTCTTTTATTCAAAGGGATTTCGGCTTATTTCGATTTGCCTAGAGAGGCCTTCCCTGAGGTGAAAGAAAACAAAGTCTATGTTTCCATCCCCTATCCTGGAAACTCTGCTGAGGATATCGAGCGTCTGTTAATCGATCCCTTAGAAGATGAACTCACCAATATTTCTCATGTGGTAGCGACCACCTCAACTTCTTCTCAAGACTATGGAATGATCATCGTTGAATTCGATGAAACCATCGAAATGTTAGAGGCAAAACAAAAGGTAACCGATGAAGTAGATGCTAAAAAAGCGGGAGCTGACTGGCCTACCTTTAATGGAGCAAAAGTAGAACCGAATGTCTTTGAGCTTTCCCTTTCTGAGGAAATGCCGGTGATGAACATCAATATTACAGGTGATTTTCCTTTAGAACAGTTGAAGGAGTTTGGTGAATACCTCGAAGATCGCATCGAGCAACTCCCTCAAATTAAAGACGTTGCCATTCGTGGAATTCAAGATCGCGAAGTTGAAATCGCCTTAGATATCTATAAAATGATTGCTGCTAAGGTCAGCTTTAATGACGTTATTCAATCGATCAGCAATGGAAACATGACTGTTTCGGCTGGTAATTTGATCGCCAACAATCAAGAACGTACCATTCGTGTCATCGGAGAGATTGAATCTCCCGAAGAACTTGAAAATTTTGTCGTAAAATCAGAAGGGAAATCGATCTATTTGTCGGACATCGCATCCGTTAATTTTCGTCCGAAAGATCGAACATCTTTTGCTAGAAAATTTAACGACGAAGTGGTGATGCTCGACGTTAAAAAACGAGCTGGAAAAAACACCATTGAAGCATCCGATGAAATTCGTTCCATTATTGCTGATGCGAAAGAGCGGGTCTTCCCTCCTAGTGTAACAATCAGTATTTCCAACGACATGTCTACCCAAACTTTAAATCAGGTAGATGATCTAGTCAACAATATCATCTTTGGTATTTTACTCGTAGTTACCGTATTGATGTTCTTCTTAGGATTCAGAAATGCCCTTTTTGTCGGTTTTGCGATTCCTATGTCGATGTTTATGTCCTTCATGATCATCAGTTTGCTGGGCTACACCCTCAACACCATGATTTTATTTGGGATGGTTATGGGTCTAGGAATGCTCGTGGATAACGGTATTGTCGTTGTTGAAAACGTCTATCGCTTGATGGACGAAGGGATGTCTCGAGTGGAAGCTGCTAAAAAAGGGATTTCTGAGATTGCCTACCCAATCATTATATCCACTGCTACAACAGTGGCTGCTTTTATACCTCTGGGTTTATGGCCTGGAATTATGGGAAACTTTATGAAGTTTTTCCCGATTACTTTATCAGTGGTTTTAGGTTCTTCGCTTGTTGTAGCGATCTTTATGAACTCGACCTTAGTGTCTCAGTTTATGGATACTGCTGAGAAGGAGCTCTCTAAAAAACAACTCTTTCAAATTTCTGGAATCCTTGGAGGTAGCGGTTTGCTCATCTTCCTATTCGGAGGGGCTGTAAAGGCATTTGGAACACTTTTGATCGTGACTGGAATCATGTTTTGGGTCTACAAATACCTCATTAAAAAATCAGCGGTACGCTTCCAATCTACTGCTTTGGTTCGCTTTGAAAATTTCTATGAAAAACAACTGAAACGAGCCTTAAAAGGGGCCAATATCTACTGGTATACTGGGATGACTTTTGTGCTTTTAGTTGCCGCTTTTATCGGTTTTGGAATTTCTGTTGGTACCCAGCGAACCAAGATCGAATTTTTTCCTGATAACCGACCCAATCAAATCATTACCTACATCGAATATCCTCAGGGAACTGCTATTGAAAAAACCAATGAAATCACTCTGGCGATTGAAAAAGAGTTCTACAAGGTTTTACTCGATCCCAAGTATTACGATGCGGGTGAAAACTTTATGGTGGACTCCTCTGTATCCCAAGTTGGTTCTGGATCAGGTGATCCTCGCTCAGAAATGGGATCTTCAGCGGAGACTCCACACCGTTCAAAAATTACCGCCTCACTTCGAGAGTATAAATACCGTCACGGATTTGACTCCGAACAACTGCGAAAAGATGTTCAAGACGCTTTAAGAGACAAGTTTCCTGGAGTGGAAATTTCTGTTACAAAAGACTCGAATGGACCTCCAACGGGTTATCCTGTAAACATTGAGCTTCAAGGAGATGATTACGAAGCGTTGATCGCTTCAGCTGAACGTATGAGAAATTACATCAACGCTAAAAACATCCCTGGAATTGAAGAGTTAAAAATTGATGTGAATAAGAACAAACCTGCGATGAAAGTTCTTGTTGATCGAAAAAAAGCAGGGGAACTCGGAGTTGGTGTTGGCCAAGTTGGAATGCAAATACGTCGCTCCCTCTTTGGTGAAAAAGCGGGTGTTTACAAACAAGATGGCGAGGATTACGATATCAATGTACGCTTTAACGAAGACCTTCGCTATAATTCTTCGGCCCTATTTAATCAAAACATCATCTTTAGAGATTCTAAAGGGCAAATCAAAGAAATCCCGATTTCTGCAGTTGCCGCTACTCAAAATGCGGCGGCCTTTAGTGCGATCAAACACAAAGACGGGAATCGTGTCGTAACGATTTACTCCGATTTAGAGCCTGGTTATACCGATGCAGCAGCAATCGTAGAGCAAATTCAGCACGAAATGAATTCGTTTGATGAACTAGATGCGGATATCAAAATTGATTATACGGGTCAATTGGAAGAGCAAAACAAGCAGATGAAATTCTTAATGGGTGCTTTCTTTACCGGTTTAGGATTGATCTTCTTGATATTAATTTTCCAATTCAGCGGCATTTCAAAACCAACCATCATTATGATTGCGGTCTTCTTGAGTTTTATTGGAGTCTTTGGAGGATTGATCATTACTGGGAAACCTTTTGTGATTATGATGACTATGATGGGGATCATCTCTCTGGCGGGGATTGTTGTGAATAATGGCGTCGTCTTACTCGATTACACACAAATCCTCATCGATCGTTATTTATTGAAAAATAACCTTGAGGCACATACGCTGCTTCCTGCCAACACCCTAAAAGAACTCGTTGTTCAAGCTGGTAAAGCACGTTTGAGACCGGTCATCTTAACGGCAATTACAACCGTACTTGGATTGATTCCTCTGGCGATCGGACTCAACATAAATTTCTTTAGCTTATTTGAACGATTCGATCCAGAAATCTATATTGGAGGTGATAATGTGATGTTTTGGGGGCCTTTAGCCTGGACGGTAATTTACGGTCTCATCGTAGCAACCTTCCTCACGCTCATTATCGTACCGACTCTCTTCTATATTTCCTATAGAATCAAGTGGGCAGTTTATAAAAACAGAAGGCTTTTAGAATAACAAATTCCTTCATTAAACACGTATAAAGCAGGTCGATTGGCCTGCTTTTTTTTGTACTTTTGCATCCATAATTCAATCATATGTACAGAGATCACACTTGCGGAGAACTAAATGCCGCTCATATAGGAAAAGAAGTTAAACTGTCTGGATGGGTTCAAAAGGTCCGTGACAAGGGTTTTATTTGTTGGGTAGACCTCAGAGATCGCTATGGAATCACTCAACTCATCTTTGATGCCGATCGTTCAGATGCTGCTATAGTAGAAACCGCAAAAAATCTCGGAAGAGAAAGTGTGATATCCATCAGTGGAACTGTACTGCAAAGAGATGCTGCCAATCCAAAAATGGCAACTGGTGAGATTGAAATTCTAGTGAGTAAATTAGAAGTACTCAACCCTTCAAAGACTCCTCCTTTCACCATCGAAGATGAGTCCGATGGAGGTGATGATCTTCGAGCAAAATACCGTTATTTAGACATCCGTAGAAGGCCTGTTCGAAACAACCTCATCTTTAGACATAAAGTGAGTATGGAGGTGAGAAATTACCTTTCAAAGGCTGGATTTATAGATGTTGAAACCCCCTATTTGATCAAGTCAACTCCTGAAGGAGCAAGAGACTTTGTAGTACCTTCTCGTATGAATGAAGGACAATTTTACGCCCTTCCACAATCACCTCAAACCTTTAAACAACTCTTGATGGTTGGTGGAATGGATCGCTATTTCCAAATCGTTAAGTGCTTTAGAGACGAGGATCTCAGAGCCGATCGTCAGCCAGAATTTACACAGATCGACTGTGAAATGGCTTTTGTAGAGCAAGAAGATATCCTAAGTACATTTGAGGGACTTACACGCCACCTCTTAAAAGAAATTAAAGGTATTGAAATCGACAAGTTCCCTAGAATGCCCTATGAAGAAGCGATGAAACGCTATGGAAATGACAAACCTGATATCCGTTTTGGTATGGAGTTTGGAGAGCTCAACGAAGTAGCCCAACACAAAGACTTCAATGTATTTAACACTGCTGAACTCGTTGTTGGAATTGCAGTTCCTGGTGGAAATGCATACACGAGAAAAGAAATCGACAAACTCATCGACTGGATAAGACGTCCTCAAGTAGGAGCCAAGGGAATGGTTTACGTACGCTGTAACGATGACGGAAGCTTTAAATCATCTGTCGACAAGTTTTACAACGAAGAAGATTTGCAAAAATGGGCTAAAGCAACTGGAGCAAAAGCAGGAGACTTGATCTGTGTACTTTCAGGAGATACTAATAGCACCCGTGCTCAACTATCTGCTCTTCGAATGGAGCTTGCCGAGCAATTAGGACTTAGAAATCCTGATGAGTTCGCACCACTATGGGTGGTTGATTTTCCACTCCTTGAACAAGATGAAGAAACAGGGCACTGGCATGCGATGCACCATCCATTTACAGCTCCAAAACCGGAGGAAATGGATCTTTTAGAATCCAATCCTGGCGCGGTACATGCTAATGCATACGATTTGGTACTCAATGGAAACGAAATAGGCGGAGGATCCATTCGTATTCACGATAGAGAGGTTCAAGAGCGCATGTTTAAACTTTTAGGATTTACAGAGGAGGAAGCAAAGGCACAGTTCGGATTTTTGATGGAGGCCTTCCAATACGGAGCACCACCACATGGTGGTATTGCCTTTGGTTTGGACCGTTTAGTTGCGATCCTGGGCGGACAAGAATCGATTCGAGATTTTATAGCCTTCCCAAAGAACAATGCAGGAAGAGATGTGATGATCGACGCCCCAGCATCTTTAAATGAGGATCAATTGGATGAATTAAATCTGCGTATAAACCTTCAGAACTAACTCCTCAATGGAGCAAAAGTTTACATATTACCTCAAGCGATTGCTCGTATGGAGAGCTAAGCACATCTCTGAGAAACGATTTATACTCATACTCTCAGGTGTGATTGGTTTTACCTCTGGTATAGGTGCGGTACTGTTGAAAAACCTCACGCACTTTATTCAGTGGTTACTCGAAGGTAAACTCGTTGAAGACGTTCACAATGCCTTTTACTTTGTTTTTCCGCTCATTGGTTTTATTCTCGCTTTTGCAGTGATGAAATACGTGATTAAACACAAAATTTCTCATGGAATTCCAACTACCTTATACAGTATTTCTAAGCAGAAAGGAAAGCTCAAACGTTATCAAATGTTCGGTTCAATTCTAACAGCTCCTCTTACCGTAGGGTTTGGAGGTTCTGTTGGACTTGAGGGACCAACCGTTTCTACTGGAGCAGCGATTAGTTCTAATATCGCACAAATGCTTCACCTCAATCAAAAAAACAGAAACCTTCTCATCGGTGCTGCCGCTGCTGGAGCCTTATCCTCTATCTTTAAAGCTCCAATTGCAGCCATCATTTTTGCAGTAGAGGTTTTTAGTTTGGATTTAACCGTGGTTTCCATGTTGCCTCTTTTGATTGCATCAGTTTCAGCCATTCTAACTTCTTATCTCTTCTTTGGATCTCAAACCATTTTACCCTTTGAAATCACTCAGGGATTTACAGCAAAACACCTTCCCTTTTATTTATTATTAGGGGCTGCTACTGGACTCGTGTCCATTTATTTTACGTTCATCTATGAGCGTATTCAAAATTTATTTGAAAAATTAAAATCCTCGAAGCTCAAATTAATCGTTGGAGGAATTTCTTTAGGAGCAATACTCTTTCTGTTTCCTTCGCTCTATGGAGAAGGATTTGAAGTGATCAACCAACTTCTCGAAGACAACTACAGTTTAGAGCTCTTTAGCACCCTGGATTGGTTTTCTGAAAGCACTTATGGGGTCTTGCTGCTCTTGTTGATTGTAGGTCTTTTAAAAATTGTCGCTACTTCGATCAGTTTTGGAGCTGGCGGTGTTGGTGGAATTTTTGCTCCTACACTTTTTATGGGAGCAGTCTTTGGTCATCTCGTGGCTAAAATGATACATATGACGGGCTTGTCTACCTCTGTTTCTACTTCTAATTTTACGTTACTTGGAATGAGCGGACTTATGGCTGGTGTCTTACACGCTCCATTGACAGCCATCTTCTTAATTGCTGAGGTTACTGGAGGATACGAATTGTTTATTCCTTTAATGATCACTTCTGCAATGGGTTATGCCATTACTAAAATGGTCATGCCTCACTCTGTATATACGATGGAACTCGGTCGAAAAGGCGATTTGATCACTCATGACAAAGATCACGCCGTATTGACCTTGATGGATATTGACTCGGTTATAGAAACCAATTTTATCCCGGTTCACCCTACCATGAATCTCGGTGAAATAATCCAATCGGCGGTTGTCAAATCCAAACGAAATATCTTTCCAGTCATCGATCCCGATAACGAACAGTTCTTAGGGGTCATTCTCTTAGATGACATTCGTTCTAAAATGTTTAAACCAGAACTCTACAACGAAATTTTTGTGGCAGAGATCATGCATTCGGCTCCAGATCTCATCGATTTAGATAAAGACAAAATGACCTACATTATGGATAAATTTGAACGTTCTGGCGCTTGGAATTTACCTGTTGTAAAAAATGGCGTATATCAAGGTTTTATCTCAAAATCGAAGCTTCTTACCGCCTATAGAAGAAAATTGATTCACTTTACTAGATAATGAAAAAAATACTCCTTATTGCATCACTTCTATGCCTCTCGAGCATTTTATACGGTTTCTTTATCAAAGACGGCCAAGAAACAACTGATGGTGATTTTTATATCGGTATGGGAACTGCACTGCTGTTTTTGGTTGTAATGCCAGTTTTCGTATTTAGTGCTTCTAAGGGTAAAAAGATGAAAGATTATACCTTGAGCAAAGAAAACATTGAAAAAATGAGAGAAAACCAAGAAAAAAGCTAATATTTTCGAATAATTTTTTCATTTTTTTTAAAATTATCTTTAAGCTATTATTAAAAGCCTACATTTGCATCATAATTTTTTAATATATATTAATGACTGGAACAGTAAAATTTTTTAATGAATCTAAAGGTTATGGATTCATTACTAACGACGAAAACGGAAGCGATGTATTCGTACACGTTACCGCTTTAAACGGCATCGAACTTAAAGAAGGAGACAAAGTCTCTTACGATGAAGAAGATGGAAAAAAAGGAACCGTTGCCGTAAATGTAGATCTTATTGATTAATTTCTTTTTGAATGCATAGAACGCTAATCCTCGAATGAATTTCGGGGATTTTTTTTATCTTTAATTCTATGAAAATTAAAGAGCTCCTATTAATTCTACTACTGCTAATTCCATTGCTCTACTTAGCGATGATATGGGGAGACCTCCCAAGAGAAATTCCACTTCATTGGAATGCCAAAGGAGAAATTGATCGCATCGGTGATAAAAACGAACTTTTTATTGTGCTCTCTTTAATTAATATCCCACTTTACTTTATACTGCTGATTGTTCCTTTTATAGATCCTAAGAAAAAGGTACAACTACACTCAAAAGCTTATTTTCAGATTCGGTTGTTATTACAATTCTTTATGGCAATCTTATCTGTTTTTATCATTCACTCAACTCTTGTTCGATCCTTGGGGTCCCCCAATATTATTTTAACCTTGGTGGGGGCATTGTTTTTTGGATTAGGATTTGTTTTTAGTTCTATTAAATCCAACTATTTTGTAGGAATTCGAACTCCTTGGACATTAGAAGACCCAGAAAATTGGAATAGAACTCATTCTTTAGCTTCTGTCGTTTGGAAAATTGGTGGAGGATTGCTCATCTTAAGCAGTCTCATATGGAAATCAGAATCCTATATTGTGTTTTTTATAGGGGTTTGCGTTTTAATCGCAATGATTCCAATCGCCTATTCTTTTTGGTATTTCAAAAAGAACTCCTAAGGACTAGCCTTTCGTTTTTATCGTTTTTGCTTAAAAAAAGATTGTAGTAAGTCCGATGCCTCTTCTTCCATCACCCCTGAAACAATCTCTGTTTTTGGATGTAGTTGTACCCCTAATGCAAGACCTCCTCTTTTGGGATCAGAGGCCCCGTAAACAATTTTTTTGAGTTGACTCCAGTAAAGTGCCCCGCTACACATCACACAAGGTTCTAGTGTGACATAAAGCGTGCATTGATTGAGGTATTTTCCACCTATAAAATTACTGGCAGCAGTAATGGCTTGCATCTCTGCATGAGCCGTAACATCGGTGAGTTGCTCAGTGAGGTTATGAGCTCTAGCAATGATGCGATCATGGGCGACAATGACTGCTCCAACAGGGACTTCTCCCTTTTCATAGGCGATATGAGCTTCTTCTAAAGCTCGTTTCATAAAGTAGGTATCGTCAAATGGATTCACACCATAAAGATATGTTTTTATAGCAGGACACAAAAACATATCTTTGGTACAAATTTTTTACTATGATTCGATGGTTAGCGGCCTTTATTGGTTATGCCTTACTCAAATTTCCAGGGGCTATTTTAGGATTTATAATCGGTAGTTTTATCGATCAATTCCAAAAGGGAGGTTCTGGACAGATTTACACAACTTCTCGAAGTGTTTCATCTCAAGATTTTGAGGTACACCTCTTATCGCTTTGTGCAATTGTAATTAAAGCAGATGGACAAGTTTCTGATGCTGAACGCCAATACGTTCAACAGTACTTTATAAGAACCTATGGACCAGCGAGAGCCAACCATATTTTTAAGACTTTTAATTCAGCTGTTGACAAAAAAGACATCAATGCTCAAAAGATTTGCTCTGATCTCAATGGAATGGTCTCCTACCCAATGAGGCTTCAACTCTTACACTTCTTGTTCGCAATTGCCAATAGCGATGGAGGAATCCATCCCAAAGAATTAGAACGTCTCACCGAGATTGCTTCCTATCTAAAGATCAAAACCCTTGATTTTAGATCCATTAAAGCGATGTTTGTAGTATCGACTACCTCATCCTATGAGATCTTAGAAATTTCAAAATCAGCAACCGATGCAGAGGTCAAAAAAGCCTATAGAGATATGGCTAAAAAATACCATCCAGATCGTGTCAACACTGAGGATGAAGCTATCAAAAAAGGGGCTGAAGAAAAATTTAAACAAGTGGGACAGGCTTATGAAGCCATCTGTAAAGAACGAGGTATATGATGGAAACTATTTTGTTTTATATTAAACTTGGGATCTTCCATGTGCTGGATTTAGGTGCATATGATCATTTGCTATTTCTATCAGCCATGGCCTTACCTTTTAGTTTTACTAAAAACAGAACCCTTTTGTATTTAGTGAGTGTGTTTACAATTACACACTGTACTTCACTTGCCTTATCGACCTATGAAGTGCTCGAAGTCAATACGGCTGTGATTGAATTCTTAATTCCTTTGAGCATTGTTTTAATGGTAGTGTTTGATGTCATATACTCCCAAAAATTAAACAGCAAAAGTTTGAGATTTCACTTGATTGCAACGGCCGTTTTTGGACTCATTCACGGTTTTGGATTCTCCAATTACTTCAAGATGCTTATGGGGCAAACTCAAGACAAAATCACGGGGCTGATTTCATTTGCGATTGGTCTAGAAATTGCTCAACTGATCATTATTCTCTTAGTTGTTGTAGCGGTAGTGCTACTGTCTAAAACTCAGTTGCAAAAACATCAAATTATTAAATGGGGAGCACTCCTTATCGGAGTAATTACTTTGCCGCTCTTATACAGTACGTTCACTTCTCTTTTAAACTAATTTGAAGCTTTGAACAATTAGTCTTAAATTGGCCCAATCAATATTATGAGCAAGGATAAAAAACAATTAAAATACGATACTGCCTATTTGAAAATGGCAAGAGAATGGGGAGCCCTTTCATACTGTGAACGCAAACAAGTCGGTGCGATCATGGTAAAAGATCGAATGATTATCTCTGATGGTTATAATGGAACTCCTTCTGGCTTTGAGAATTTCTGTGAGGACGAAGAAGGATATACCAAATGGTATGTTTTACATGCAGAGGCCAATGCTATTTCAAAAGTGGCCTCTTCGACACATTCCTGTAAAGGGGCTACACTTTACATCACCTTATCTCCCTGTAAGGAATGCAGTAAGCTCATTCATCAATCAGGGATTAAACGAGTAGTCTACGCCAATGCCTACAAAGATCTTTCAGGGATTAAGTTCTTGGAATCTGCAGGGGTGGAAACGCTGCATTTGCCTTTTGAAAATTAACCAAAGTTAGGTTTTCGCTTGTTTAAAAAGGCCTGGGTTCCTTCCTTAAAATCCTCGGTTTCAAAACAGTGACCAAAATTTTCAATTTCACGTTGAAATCCGCCTTCTTGATCAAATGCATTGATAGCATCAATTGCATTGCTAATCGCCGTAGAGGAATTACTAGAAATTTTTAATGCTAATTTGATTGCCGTATCCATCAACTGATCTTGAGGAACAACTGAATTGACCAATCCCCAATCACAGGCTTTTTCAGCATCAATCATCGAAGCGGTACTGATGAGCTCCATCGCTCTTCCTTTTCCGATGAGTTTTGGTAGTCTTTGTGTTCCTCCATAACCAGGAATGACCCCTAAAGACACTTCTGGAAGCCCCATCAGTGCATTCTCTGAAGCAATTCGAATGTGAGATGCCATGGCGAGTTCCAATCCTCCTCCAAGAGCATATCCATTAATAGCAGCTATCACAATCTTAGGGCACAATTCAATCTTATCAAACAACTCTTCTTGTCCTCGTTGAGACAATTCTTGCCCTTCCTCCTTGGAAAAATGTGCAAATTCAGCGATATCAGCTCCTGCAACAAAAGCCTTATTCCCTGCTCCTGTAAGGACAATGACACGAACCGATTCATCTCCACAAAGATTGTCGATTACCGAACCTAATTCTGCAATCGTTTCTTTGTTAAGTGCATTAAGTTTTTTTGGTCGATCGACCAATACAGTGGCGATCTTGTGATCTACAGATACTTTAATATTGTGATAGGTCATCTTACAGTGCTTTTAATGGAATTTCAATCGTAAAAACAGTTCCTTTTCCAAGTTGACTTTTACAAGAAATTTTTCCCTTATAATTTTCAACAATTGATTTGACCATTCCAAGCCCAAGTCCCATCCCCGAGCTCTTTGTGGTAAATTTTGGTTCAAATACCTGCTGAATATGTTCTGGAGCAATTCCCTTCCCGTTGTCTTTAATCGTAATTTTAAAGTGGCCTATAAAATTTTCAACCTCAACTTCGATCAAAGGATTTTGTTGTTCATCACAGGCCTGAATGGCGTTCTTAACTAAATTATTAATAATCCGTATCAGTTGGGTGCGATCAAACTTCACTAATAAATCAGTGTCACTAGCCTTAAATCGTATAAAGGGCTTTGAAAATAGAGAAAGTGCCAAACTCGTAATCTTATTGACATCAATTTCTTCGTTTTGTTGAGCTGGCATCTGAGCAAAATCAGAAAATGCAGAAGCAATATAACTAAGGGTGTCTATTTGTTCTAATAGAATCTGGGTGTGTTCTCGAAGTTCCTCTTTGGCATTGGGGCTCATAGGATCAAACTGTTGTTCGAATAACTGTAGATTTAACCGCATTGGAGTTAAGGGGTTTTTAATCTCATGTGCCACTTGTTTAGCCATTTCTCTCCAAGCTTGTTCTCGTTCGCTTTTAGCTAGCTTTTCAGCACTGCCTTTGAGTTGGTCAATCATAGCGTTATAGGCATCGATAAAAACCTTCATTTCTGGACTGACATCTGTCGCTTCAATCTTTTTAAAACGCTGATCTAAATCGGTGTGTTCTAGGGTCTCCGATATTGTCTTAAACGATTTGGTTATATAGGATGAGAACAAGAGTGATATTCCAATGGCGATCAACAAAAGAATAACATATCCAACCGTCAATCGAATCAAAAACTCATTGAGTTCTTTATCGTTAAAGCTATTGTCCTGATAATAAGGAAGATGAAGAATACATATGGGCTTCCCCTTCTGATCGACAACAAATCGATAAGATGAAAGATAATCTACACCATTGATGTTGGTTTCATTAACATGTCGCTCTCGGTTGGTTTCTAAAACTTTTAGAATGGTAGTAGGAACCTTGTCTGGAGTTGGTATCAATTCTTGATCGTACATCCCCGTAGCTAAGAGTTCCCCCTCCAAAGAATAGACGTTAAAATTGATGTTTTGAATATAGGATATGGCTGTTACTTCATCCCTCAAGTAGTCTTTAAGTGATTTGGATTCATCCCAGTGATTGTGTTCTAAAATACTCAGAATACTTCGTTCCAATTGGGACTCCTTTCGCTCTAAACGATCTTGGTGATAATCCTTAGCCTGTTCAGTATACTGATAAATAGTAATCCCAGCGATAAGAGCCGATGCAAAAAGCACCAGAGCAATCATCGTTAAAAAGATGCGATGTCTAAGTGATATGTTCTTCATTCTATTTTAAAATCAATCACTAAGTTAATAAAAATGCTGTCTTTAATCTCGGATTCAACCATCGCTTTTAACCTTTATTTAAGTTATTGCCTAGAGCTGCATTGAGCATTTTTAGTTATTTTTGCAATCTAAAAATTAGACTATGTATCCAGAAGAATTAATAGCACCAATGAGAGCAGAGCTCTCACAAAGAGGATTTCAAGATTTATATACTGCCGAGGAAGTTGTTGAGGCTCTTTCTAAAGAGGGAACTACTTTACTCGTGGTAAATTCAGTTTGTGGATGTGCTGCAGGAGCAGCAAGACCAGCAGCTGTAATGAGTTTAGCAAATGATAAAACTCCCGATAACCGCTGTGCTGTTTTTGCAGGAGTTGACTTTCAGGCTGTTGAAAAGGCGAGAGAACTCCTTTTGCCCTTTCCTCCTTCATCTCCATCCATTGCACTTTTTAAAGATGGCGAATTAGTTCATATGATTGAAAGACATCATATCGAAGGAAGACCTGCAGATTTAATCGCAGAAAACTTAAAAGCAGCTTATAACGAATTCTGTTAAGCTTGAGCAAACTTTTAGCCTATCCACTGAGTGTTGTGTACAATCTATTTTTTGGATTGACACTCTTGGTGTTCCACCCGATTCAGTGGATATGCTTAAATCTTTTTGGATACAAAGCTCATAAAGCTTCGGTGTCCATTATGAATTTCTTTCTTGTCCTTTGGACGAGAATTTTAGGGACGCGTTACAGTTATTTTTCTAGGGAACAACTTCCAAAAGTAAAAGCTGTTATCATCGTCGCCAATCATCAAAGTCTGTATGACATCCCCTATATCATTTGGAAACTCAGAAGTCTCCATCCCAAATTCGTAGCTAAAAAAGAACTCGGAAAGGGAATTCCTTCGGTTTCATACAATCTTAAGTATGGAGGATCGGTCCTAATCGATCGAAAAAGCCCTGATCAATCACTCAAGGCAATAGCTTCGCTGGGGAGTTATATTGAAAAATACAAAAGAGCCGCAGTAATTTTTCCAGAAGGGACTCGTTCTAAGGACGGTCAACCAAGACAATTTAAAAGAGGTGGTCTCAAGATTCTAATGGAAAATAGTCCCAATGCTGTCATCCTGCCAATAAGCATTAGTAATTCATGGAAAATGCATCGTTGGGGTGCCTTCCCAAATGGAATTGGAGTACACCTAAAGTTTTATCTTCACTCTCCCATAGAGAACAGTGGAGATACTGAAAAAATCATCGACAAAGTAGAACAACTCATTAAATCAGGTATTCAAAATAATGGCTAAACTCAATAAAAAAGGAGTTCTTATTATCAATTTAGGTTCTCCAAAAAGCCCTACTGCAAAGGATGTAAAGCCATATTTGGCAGAATTTTTAATGGATGAACGCGTCATCGATCTTCCAAAACTTTTGAGAACTTTTTTAGTGAAAGGAATCATTTTAAATGTGAGGCCTAAAAAATCTGCAAAAGCCTATAAGAAAATATGGTGGGAAGAAGGTTCTCCATTAATTGTGATTTCAGAGCGTTTCACAGAAAAACTCAGAAATGCTATTGATATACCTGTAGCTCTAGGGATGCGCTATGGAGAGATGAGTATTCAAAAGGCGCTAAAAGAACTCCAGGATCAGGGAGTTCAGGAAGTGTACGTCATTCCTATGTATCCTCAGTACGCCATGAGTTCCTACGAAACAGTAGAAATAAAAACAAGGGAGGTTCAACAGGACTTTTTTCCAAATATGAAACTCAGTTTTAAAAAAGCTTTTTATCAAGACGCTGATTATATCGATGTCTTAGCCAAGGATGTACAACAAAAAATTCAAGGTAAAGACTACGACCATATTCTTGTTTCCTATCACGGAGTTCCCGAACGTCACATTCGAAAAGGTGATGTGACAAAATCACATTGTAAAATGGATGGAAAGTGCTGTATTTCGGACTCTAAAGCCCATGAATTTTGCTACAAACACCAATGTGTGACCACTACGATCAAACTTCGAGAAGCTCTTGGTGAATCAGAAGAAAACCTCACCCATTCTTTTCAATCACGTCTAGGTTCTGATGCCTGGATCAAACCTTATACTGATAAGGAGTTTGAACGATTAGCTCAAAATGGAAAGAAAAAACTTTTAGTAATCACCCCTGCCTTTGTAGCGGATTGTTTAGAAACCCTAGAAGAGATTGCTATGGAGGGAAAAGAGCAGTTTTTGGAAGCCGGAGGAAGCTCCTTTGAACACATCAGCTGCCTCAACGATTCTGACCTTTGGGTAGCAACCGTTGCAAACTGGATTAAAAATTGGAATGAAGATTCAACCTCTATTGATTGATTTTAATTTCAATCAATGCTCTAGAAACCTCTGGTTTGTATATAGCTCCAGTTGCAAAATCTACAATAGTTCCTGGAGCAAATAAGATTAAATCTGCTAATAGAGCTAATACACGAACTTCTCGTTGTGGCTCTCCCGGCTTAGGTTTTCTTTTTTGATCTTCAGAAATAGGACCTCCTAAAAGAGTAGCACAACTACTACTGAATAGTGCCAAAGTAAGTGCTAAAGCGATCATTGATTTTTTCATAGGGTTTTATTTAGAACTCTAAAGTACAAAAATTAGACTATTATTGTCGTTTATCGAACAGCCTCTCTGATTCGAGATGAATTAATTAAAATTGTCTATTCTAATTGATCAATTAAATGAGCTACTATAATTTGTACGGTAAATTTCCGTACATTTGTAACAAACCACAACTATGGACTCACAATTGACAAAAGAAGAACGAATTGAAATTAGAGTATCATCTAAAGATAAAAAAATGTTTAAACTCGCTCAAAAATTAAGTGGAGATAAGACTTTTAGCAATTTTATTGTCCGTATTGTAAAAAATCATGCAGAAGATATAATTGCTAAAAACAACAAAATTTTAATATCCGATAGAGATCGTCAACTTTTTTTTGATTCGGTATTTAGCGATACAAAACCTAATCAAAACTTGATTAATGCTGCAAAGCGATTCAAGAGTAAAAAAACATAGGTATGAGAATAGTCCTATTGTCAAGGCGTCATCATAAAAACAGCTTTCAATGTGAGGAAAATTCTCTAAATGATTATTTACATAAACAAGCATTTCAGGACATTAGAAAAAAATTAGCTGTTTGTTTTGTGGCGGTTGATCAAATGGAACGTCTACTAGGTTATTATACCTTGAGTAGCGAAAGCCTCGGTAGAGATCTCATTCCAAATAAATATCTCAAAAGAATTCCAAAAAATTACAATGCTCCCGTAGTACTGTTGGGAAGGTTAGCCAGAGACCTCAAAGCTAAAGGATCAGGTCTTGGTGAAGAGCTGTTGATCGATGCGTTATTTAGAAGCTTTAGCTTGTCAGAACAATCAATAGGTGCTATGGCCGTCATCGTAGATCCAATTAGTGACTCAGCACGAAGCTTTTATAATAAGTATGGGTTTATTGCTTTAAAAGACAGTTCTAAAATGTTTCTACCAATGAATACTATTAAGAAACTTATTTGAACACCTTGCTGCTTAATGACAAATTGAATCCACAACTCTCATTTCATATTTTTTTAGTACTTTAGTTAGGTTCATCTTTTACTAACTAAACCCTTCTTCGATGAAAAAATTGACACTCATCAGTACATTTGCTCTTGCGGCTATGATACTGCTACCAACTCAAAATGTGTTCGCACAACGTAATAGAAAAGCACCGACTACCAATTTCAATGAACAACTTTACAGCAGTTTAGAATACCGACTTGTTGGCCCCTTTAGAGGTGGTCGATCTGCTGCTGTCACAGGAGTCCCTGGACAGGATAATTTGTACTATATGGGAGCCACCGGAGGTGGAGTATGGAAAACTACGGATGCTGGAACTACTTGGGAAAATATTTCTGATGGATTCTTTGGAGGTTCCATTGGATCTGTTGCTGTAGCTCCTTCTGATCACAATGTAATCTACGTTGGAGGCGGTGAAGGCACCATCAGAGGAAATGTATCTTCTGGATATGGAGTTTACAAAAGTATTGATGCAGGTAAGACTTGGGATCATATCGGTCTTCCAAACTCAAGACACATCCCTAGAATTAGAATTCATCCAACAAACCCAGATATCGTCTATGCAGCCGTTCTTGGAAACATCTACAAACCCAATAATGATCGTGGAGTATACAAAAGTACCGATGGAGGAAAAACTTGGAGAAAGACCCTTTTTGCAAATGGACAAGCAGGAGCAGTTGATTTGATTATTGACCCAAATAATACACGTGTTCTTTATGCTTCCACCTGGAGAATACAACGTACACCTTATAGCATGGATTCAGGAGGAGAAGGTTCTGCTCTTTGGAAGTCAACCGATGCGGGTGAAACTTGGACCGAGATTTCAAAAAACAAAGGATTTGCAAAAGGAACTCTTGGAATTATTGGAGTGACTGTCTCTCCTTTAAATTCTGACCGCGTATGGGCCATTGCTGAAAACAAAGAACAAGGAGGGCTCTACCGTTCGGAAGATGGTGGTGAAACATGGACACAAATTAACTCCGAGCGTAAACTAAGACAAAGAGCTTGGTATTATACCAAGGTATACGCAGATACTCAAGACCTCAATACGGTTTATGTAATGAATGTACAGTATCACAAATCTACCGATGGAGGAAAGACCTTTAGTACACATAATGCTCCTCATGGAGATCATCACGATTTATGGATTGCTCCTGAAAACAATCTGCGTATGATTATCGCCGATGATGGAGGTGGTCAAGTATCTAATGATGGAGGTGGAACTTGGTCGACCTATGGGAATCAACCTACTGCTCAGTTCTACAGAGTCACTACTGACAATAGTTTCCCTTACAAGATTTTAGCGGCTCAGCAAGACAATTCCACTGTTCGAATCAATCACCGATCGAGTGGACGTTACATTTCTGAAGATGATTGGGAAGCTACCGCTGGAGGAGAATCGGCTCATATTGCAGTAGATCCACTTGATAACGATATCGTATACGGAGGTTCTTATGACGGTTTTTTAACCCGAGTTAATCACAAAAATGAAACTACAAGAGGAATCAATGTTTGGCCTGATAACCCTATGGGGGCTGGAGCTGAAGCGATGAAATACCGTTTCCAATGGAATTTCCCAATTCAGTTTTCAAGACACAATCCAAAGGCTTTATACACCCTTTCGAACCATGTACACCGTTCTACAAATGAAGGACAAAGCTGGGAAGTGCTCTCTGGAGATCTC
This sequence comes from uncultured Flavobacteriaceae bacterium, assembly GCA_937136455.1. GTDB lineage: Bacteria > Bacteroidota > Bacteroidia > Flavobacteriales > Flavobacteriaceae > MAG-120531. The sequence continues at coordinate 52,710 of CAKZOO010000113.1, forward strand.
ACCAGAAATGAACCTTCAAAATTAAAATCAAGTGGAGGTCCTATCACTCAAGACAATACCTCAGTTGAATATTACGGAACCTTATTCGCAATGGATGAAAGTCCTCTTAAAGAAGGTGTTCTATGGGTAGGATCTGATGATGGATTAGTTCATGTTTCAAAAGACAATGGAGCGACTTGGACCAATGTGACTCCAAAACAAATGCCAACCTGGGCAATGGTTAACAGTATTGATGCTTCTCACTTCGATGAGGGTTCTGCCTATATCGCGGCTACCTTGTACAAAGAGGGAGATTTTAGACCATACCTCTATAAGACATCAGATTACGGAGCTACATGGACTACAATTACGTCTGGAATTGATGCTGAGCATTTTACCAGAGTTGTACGAGCAGATCCAAAGCGCAAAGGTTTACTTTACGCGGGTACCGAAACAGGAATGTATATCTCTTTTGACGATGGTACAAGCTGGAAACCATTCCAACTCAATTTACCCATTGTACCAATTACTGACCTTACAATCAAAGACAACAACCTTATCGTTGCAACTCAGGGAAGAGCCTTGTGGATTATTGACGATCTAACTGTATTACACCAGTTAAACTCCAATACAACCGATAAGGCTGTTCTGTACGCTCCCAAAGATTCTTATAGAACAAAAGGCGGCGGTGGAAGAACTTCTAAAACTGCAGGGACCAATCACCCTAATGGAGTCATTACTCATTTTTACCTTCCTAAAGAAGACTCAAAAGTATCCCTTCGATTTACCAATGCCGCAGGAGACACTTTAGAAACTTATGGTACTGACGAAAAGAAAAACAAGCTCAAAATCAAAAAAGGAGGTAACACCTTTGTTTGGAATACAAGAGGTTTAGGAGCCAAAAGATTAGACGGTATGATTCTTTGGTGGGCCAATCTCGATGGGCCTAAAGCAGTTCCAGGCAACTATGCTGTACACTTAGAAGTGGATGGAGTGTCTCAAAAGCAAGACTTTAAAATAGTTGCTGATCCAAGAACTGAATCAAGTATTGATGGAATGCAACAGCAATACGACTTTATCACTAAGGTGAATACGACCATCAACAAGGCTCATGATGCTATTGAAACCATTCGAGCAACCAACAAACAATTGGCTGCTTTTCAAAAACAATACAAGGATGATGAGTCGGTGAGTGATTTAGTTGAAAAAGCAAAAGCCATGGCTGATTCACTTTCAGAAGTTGAGAAGACGCTGTATCAAACCCAGAACAGATCTGGTCAAGATCCATTGAACTTCCCAATCAAGCTCACTAACAAACTTGGACACTTAAATTCTTTGGTTGGATTGGATGATTTCCCACCAACTGAGCAAGATGAAGCGGTCCGTATTGAGCTAACTGAAAAAGTTGAAGCAGCTCTTGAAATCTTTAATAAAACACTTAAAGAGGACGTGGATGCATTTAATGCAGAATTTAATTCAAGAGGATTAAAATTCTTGTTTGTGGAAGAATAAAATAAGTTAGATTTGCATCGAATGGGGGATTAGCTCAGTTGGCTAGAGCGCTTGCCTGGCAGGCAAGAGGCCACCGGTTCGAATCCGGTATTCTCCACTTCTTATGCAACAAACAATTAAAGGCTTCCTCTGGGAGCCTTTTTTTACTTCTATGAATCTGAGCACATTAACAGCTTCTTTGTCCACTATACTTTTTTAACTACTTTCATCACACTTTGTGAATTTAGATTAACTTTACAATACAAATCAAACCATAATGAAAAAAATACTTGTACCCATAGGGACCCATCCACAGTCTGAAAAAACTCTACAATACGCTGTTGATTTTGCTCAACATATAGGAGCTGAAATCTTTGTAATGACTGCTTTTAATTCACCGATGGCAGCTGGAAACTTATCGAATGTTGTCGGTAAAATCGAGAAGAGCAACCAAGATTATTTAAATAACATTATCGGTCAAGTAGACAAAAAAGATGTTTCAATAAAAACAGCTACTTACGTTGGTTCTGTTATTGAAGGTCTTGAAGCCATTGATGCAAAATTGGGGATTGATTTAATTATTATCGCTCCAAGAAGTACGGATATCAATGAAGATTTGTACCTAGGTAATACAACGGGAAGCATCATTAAAAAAACAGACATACCAACTTTATTAGTGCCAAGGGAATGTGAATTTACTCCTATTAAAAAAATCTTAACTGCATTTAAATCTGGGATTGTTCCTGATCCAAGTATATTAAAACCATTACTGTTCATTAAATCTACTTTTGAAGCTAATGTTAACTTGCTTCTAGTGAAAACGCCTAATTACACTCATGAAGATTTAGTTGTTGATCCATCATTAATGGATGTGAGTAAAAAAATTAGCATTACAGAAAATCAAACTACTTATATGGGTGTTTTAGAGCATTTTCAAGGTAAAAAACCGGATTTATTGTGTGTTTTTAGACGAAAAAGAGGGTTTTTTGAAAAATTATGGAAGAAAAATACCATTTCAAAATCTGAATTTTGGGTAAAAATTCCAGTGTTAGTACTTCCCTCTAAGAAGAATGAATAGTATGAAATGGGTTTCTAACCAATCAAACTATTTAAATAAATAGAATTCTTGACCCAAGGGACACAACCATTCTATGAAAAAAATTACAAAAAGCTGATTTTGCTTAACATTTAGTAGTGATGTGGGCAAAGCATTTACTGGTTCAGCTCCAGATATAGGTCCTTTTGAGAAAAACTAGATTATTAAGAAAAAGATGTTACGTATAGTAGCATCTTTTTTTATCATTATTATTTAATCTTAATTACATCTGAAGGTTCAAATTAATTTTAGCTCCTAAAGCATTAAAAATACGCAAAACCGTTTCAAAAGTTACGTTCCCAGTACTATTTTCAAGTCTAGAAATTTGAGCTTTTTTAACTCCTACTAATTCTCCTAATTGTTCTTGTGTTAGATTTCGCTTTTTACGAGCAATTTTAATCATGTCTCCTATAAGCTCAAGTCTTAGTTCAAAGTCGTATTCATCACGTTCATCAGTACCTTTAAGTCCAATTAATCGATCTTCAGCTTCACTTAATTTATATGTTTTCATTTGTATGTTCCTTTAAATAATTAACCCATGCTCTTTCAGCCTTTTCAATTTCTCTTTTAGGAATTTTACTGGTTTTTTTAACAAATCCATGTGTTGTAATTACTAGAGTTCTTTTTTTATCAGCTGTGCTCCAAAATGCTAAAAACCTGTATTGTGTTCCATAGTAAATTGTTCTAAACTCCCATATATTCCCATTAATTTTTTTAAAAAGCTTTGAGTCCTTTTGCAACTCTGCTCTTCTAAAATTTTGTAAAATTTTCTTTCTAACTTTTAAGTCTTGTTTTCGAACAAATTCAAAAGCCTCCTCCATTAATATCGTCTCAAATCTCTTTATCATCCTTCATAAGAATTCAAAGATACAAAAGTTTCTCTATATGTAAACTTTTGAATTAATCTTTAGTTTATTAATTAAAATAAATGCAGTGTCTATAGTTGGTATATTATTTGTTTTTCGACAAACTGCAAATCAATCTCGATTTATGTATCTTTACTCATTAATTGACCCAAAGATTCATGTTAGAACTCTACAATAACATCAAGGCTTTACACCTTATTTTCGTGATCACTTGGTTTGCAGGATTGTTTTACCTCCCTAGATTGTTTATCTATATTATCGAAGCAAAAGAAAGGCCAGAGGATACTCAAAAACACCTCTTACCACAATTACTCCTAATGACTCGCAGGCTTTTAAATATTATCACATGGCCTTCTGCTGTTTTAGCAACTTTATTTGCTGTAGTTCTCCTTGTGATTAACCCTCCTCTATTAGGACTTATTTGGATGCAGATGAAGCTCGGATTTGTAATCTTATTGTGGCTCTATCACCTGAAAATCCACAAAATTGCTAAGGCTTATTTTAGAGGGGAAATTACCCACAGTTCAAAATACATGCGCATTTTTAATGAGGTTGCCACCTTGTTGTTATTCGCTATTATATTTATCGTAATTCTAAAAACATCCTTTAGTTGGATCTATGGATTTATCGGAATCATTCTTCTTAGTATCTTACTGATGATTGGTATTAAAGCCTATAAAAAATACAGAGAAAATCACCCTGACAAATAACAAACACATAACCCTCTTATGAAGTATCATTCTATTCCTTCGAGTTTATTTATAAAAAACAGAGCTAAGTTTACAGCTCAAATGCAGCCTAAAAGTATTGCTGTATTTAACTCTTTAGACATTTATCCTACTGGTGCAGATTCCACCATGCCTTTTGAGCAAGAACGCAATCTTTTTTACCTCAGTGGAGCAGACCAAGAAGAAACGATTCTCTTGTTGTGTCCTGATGCCTATAATAAAAAATACCGAGAGGTATTATTTGTTAGAGAAACCAATGAGCATATCGCTATTTGGGAAGGAGCCAAACTGACCAAAGAGCAGGCTACTTCAATTTCAGGGATCGAAACGGTACTCTGGCTCAGTGAATTTGATCGCGTGTTTACGGAACTAATGAGTGAAGTAGACACCATCTATCTCAATACTAATGAGCACTATAGACAAGCTGTTGAAACCCAAACTCGTGAAGATCGATTTATCAAAAAAACACTTGAGCAATTTCCAGCACATAAAAGAGCCAAGAGTTTTCCAATATTAGAAGCTATTCGTGGGGTTAAAGAACCCGAAGAAATCGATTTAATGCAAGAAGCTTGTAATATCACTGAAAAAGGATTTAGACGTTTGCTTTCTTTTGTTAAACCAGGTGTTTGGGAATACGAAATTGAAGCAGAACTCCTCCATGAATTTGTTCGCAACAGATCAAAAGGATTTGCCTATACTCCTATTATCGCTTCGGGAAAGAACGCCAATGTGCTCCACTATATCGAAAACAATCAGCAGTGTAAGGATGGTGAATTAATCCTGATGGATGTAGCTGCTGAATACGCCAACTACAGTTCCGATCTCACAAGAACCATTCCTGTAAGCGGTCGCTTCTCCGATCGACAAAAAGCTGTTTACAATGCAGTACTTCGTGTAAAAGATGAGGCTACCTCCATGCTAAGACCAGGAGTTCTATGGGACGAATACCACAAAGAAGTCGGCAAAATAATGACCTCTGAACTCTTAGGACTAGGTCTATTAGACAAAGCAGCAGTTCAAAACGAAGACCCTACTTGGCCCGCCTACAAAAAATACTTTATGCATGGAACTTCACATCATATTGGTTTAAACACTCATGATTACGGAGCCTTAAAAACTCCCATGAAAGCAGGTATGGTCTTTACAGTTGAACCTGGAATTTACATCCCAGATGAAGGATTTGGAATTCGAATCGAAGATGATGTGGTGATTCAAAAAGAAGGTGATCCATTTAATTTGATGAAGAACATTCCTATACTAGCGGATGAACTAGAAGATTTGATGAATTCCTAAACTAAAATAGTACCTTTGCGGCATGTTAGAAGACAAGACGCCTCCCAAAACAGATCTAGAGCAATTAGGTGAGTTTGGACTCATCGAAACACTCACTAAGGACATCAAACTACAACACAAATCCACCTTAAAGGGAATCGGAGATGATGCTGCTGTTCTTGATTTTAAAGACAGTAAAGTCGTTATGACAACAGATATGCTTGTGGAAGGAGTCCATTTTGACTTGGGATTCATGCCGTTAAAACACGTAGGATACAAAGCGGTCATGGTCAATCTATCGGATGTTTGCGCCATGAATGCCACTCCTACTCAGATCACGGTTTCCATTGCGGTTTCAAATAGATTTCCACTGGAAGCTTTGGAGGAATTGTATTCTGGAATTCGTTTAGCTGCCGAACTCTACAAAGTTGATGTGGTCGGTGGAGACACCACCTCTTCAACTAAAGGAATGATCATTAGCATTACAGCTCTTGGAATTGCTAATGAGAAAAAAATCACCTATCGATCTGGAGCAAAACCAACTGATTTACTAGTAGTTAGTGGGGATCTCGGTGGTGCCTATATGGGTCTTAAGGTCATGCAACGTGAAAATGAAGTCTTTAAAGTCAATCCTAACAACCAACCTGATTTAGAACCCTACCAATACATCGTAGAGCGTTTATTAAAACCTGAAGCTAGAGTTGATATAGTAAAATTACTCAGTGATTTAGAGGTGGTTCCAACTTCAATGATCGATATTTCGGACGGACTTTCTTCTGAAATTCTACACCTGTGTACGCATTCCAAAGTGGGCTGTGATCTCTATGAAGAAAAACTTCCTCTCGACCCTACTGTTATCAGTGTTTGTGAAGAGTTTGAAGTAAACTCAACCACCATTGCACTAAGCGGTGGAGATGAATACGAATTACTTTTTACGGTTGCTCAGAAGGATTACGATAAGATTAAAGCCAATCCAAATCTGACGGTCATCGGTTATATGACTGAAGAAGCTATGGGTGCTCATCTAGTGACTAGAGCTGATCAAAAAATTCCATTAAAAGCAATGGGATGGAATTCTTTTGGGGAAGAATAATCCTTTTTGAAACTCCTATTCTAGGGAATTCTATACTATCAAATTAATTTATCGCACTAAAGCTTAAACTAATCATAAAATCATTGATTTGCCTTTATTTAGTCGTATATTTGTGCTTTATTTAGAATTAATCCATTTAAGAAATGATTAAAGTATCAACATCGGCTAAGGAGCAAGTGCTCCGTCTTCTCACTGAGGAAGGCTTTAATCCCGATACGGCTTATGTCCGTGTAGGGGTAAAAAGTGGTGGCTGCAGTGGGTTGTCTTACGAATTAAAATTCGATGATTCCTCCCTTGAAACTGACAAGGTTTTTGAGGATAATGGCGTAAAGATCTGTGTCGACAAAAAGAGTTTTTTGTATTTAGTAGGCACTACTTTAGAATATTCAGGTGGACTAAATGGTAAAGGCTTTGTATTTAATAACCCCAACGCTCAACGCACTTGTGGTTGTGGAGAAAGCTTTTCGCTTTAAGAACTGATTATGGCATATACTGAAGAAGAATTAAAAAAAGAGCTCGAATCCAAAGAGTACGAATACGGTTTTTATACGGATATTGAATCGGAAACCTTTCCAAAAGGACTTAACGAAGAAGTCGTTATTGCCCTTTCTAAGAAAAAAGAAGAACCCGATTGGATGACCGCTTGGCGTCTAGACGCCTTTAAAATCTGGAAGGAAATGCAAGAGCCCCAGTGGGCTAATGTGACCTATAAGAAACCGGATTTTCAGGATATCTCTTATTACTCTGCTCCAAATAAAAAAGCAAAATACGAGTCTTTAGACGAAGTAGATCCAGAACTATTAGATACTTTTAACAAGCTCGGTATATCATTGGACGAGCAAAAAAAATTAGCTGGGGTCGCTGTTGATATTGTGATGGACTCTGTTTCTGTAGCAACGACTTTTAAAGAAACCCTTGCAGAAAAAGGAATTATCTTTTGCTCTATTTCAGAAGCGATTAAAAAACACCCTGAGCTCGTACAAAAATACATCGGATCTGTTGTCCCTAAGAAAGACAATTTTTACGCTGCATTAAACTCAGCGGTCTTTTCAGATGGGTCCTTCTGTTATATTCCAAAGGGCGTTCGCTGTCCTATGGAACTCTCAACCTACTTTAGAATCAATCAAGCAGGTACTGGGCAGTTCGAAAGAACACTAGTGGTGGCTGATCAGGGTTCTTATGTGAGTTATTTGGAAGGATGTACGGCTCCTTCGAGAGATGAAAATCAATTACACGCTGCTGTAGTGGAACTCATCGCATTAGACGATGCAGAAATCAAATATTCGACTGTTCAAAACTGGTTCCCTGGTGATAGCGAGGGAAAAGGGGGTGTCTACAATTTTGTTACAAAAAGAGGAATTTGTCACACCAATTCAAAAATCTCATGGACTCAGGTAGAAACAGGATCTGCAGTCACTTGGAAATACCCATCCTGCGTATTAAAAGGAGACAACTCCATCGGAGAATTTTATTCGATTGCCGTTACCAATAATTTCCAACAGGCAGATACAGGAACTAAGATGATTCACCTTGGAAAAAACACCAAGAGTACCATTATCTCCAAAGGTATTTCTGCTGGAAAATCACAAAACTCCTATAGAGGATTGGTTCAAGTAAGTCCAAGAGCGACCAATGCCAGAAACTTCTCTCAATGTGATTCATTACTTATGGGAAATGAGTGTGGTGCTCATACCTTCCCTTATATAGAAGCGAGCAATAAATCTTCTCAAATAGAACACGAAGCAACCACTTCAAAAATTGGAGAGGATCAAATATTTTATTGCAACCAAAGAGGAATTGATACTGAAACTGCCATTGCGCTTATCGTCAATGGATTTTCAAAAGAAGTCCTCAACAAATTACCAATGGAATTTGCTGTAGAAGCACAAAAATTATTAGAAATCAGCCTTGAAGGCTCAGTAGGATAAATAGAAGACTATGTTAAAAATCGAGAATTTACACGCTCGTGTAGAAGACAAAGAAATACTCAAAGGGATTAACCTTGAAATCAAACCTGGAGAGGTTCACGCCATCATGGGACCTAATGGTGCTGGAAAGAGTACCCTTTCATCTGTGATTGCAGGGCATGAAGATTTTGAAGTAACCGATGGCTCCGTATTTTTAGACGGTGAAAATATAGATGAATTAGATCCAGAAGAAAGAGCTCATAAGGGGATCTTCTTGTCGTTTCAATATCCTGTTGAGATTCCAGGAGTGAGTGTAACGAACTTCATCAAAGCAGCGATCAACGCCAACAGGAAAGCAAAAGGATTGGAAGATATGCCAGCAAACGAAATGCTGAAGCTTATCAAAGAAAAATCCTCCATGCTTGAAATCGATCGCAAATTCCTATCGAGATCGCTTAATGAAGGGTTTTCTGGTGGAGAGAAAAAGAGAAATGAAATTTTTCAAATGGCGATGTTGGAACCAAAGGTTGCCATCTTAGATGAAACTGATTCTGGTCTGGATATCGATGCCCTTAGAATTGTAGCTAATGGAGTGAACAAACTCAAGAGCAAAGACAATGCGGTACTGGTGATTACACACTACCAAAGACTTTTAGACTATATCGTTCCCGATTTTGTACACGTATTGTACAACGGAAAGATTGTCAAATCTGGAACGAAGGAATTAGCCTTAGAATTAGAAGAAAAAGGCTACGATTGGATCAAACAAGAAGCTAATAAGTAAGATGGAATTAAAAGAAAAACTTCTCGCTTCTTTTGCTGTTTTTGAAAACAACTTGGATTTGGAAGATCCTATTTTAGATCTTCGCAACGATTCCATCAAAGTTTTTGAAAACAAGGGATTCCCTACAAAAAAAGAAGAAGCTTGGAAATACACATCACTGGCAAAAATACAGAACACTGATTACTCACTATTCCCAAAGGAAGAAGACTGTGTCAATTACCAAGAAGTTAAAAAATACTTCTTACACGAAATTGAAACCTATAAGCTCGTTTTTATCGATGGGGTTTATTCTTCATTTCTTTCTGAAACAACTCATATGGGAATCGATGTGTGTTTGATGAGTGCTGCTTTTAAAAAGCCTCAATACAAACACCTGATCGAGAAATACTTTAATAAAGCAGCTTCAAAAGAGGACTCGTTGAGTGCACTCAACACTTCTTTTAGCAAGGAAGGAGCCTTTATCTATATCCCGAAAAATACAATTGCTGACAAACCTGTTGAAATAATCAATTTTTCATCAGGTGTAGAAGAAGCATTGATGATTCAGCCTCGCAACATGATTATTGCTGACCAGGGTGCTGAAATTCAAATCATAGAGCGTCATCAAAGTCTTACTAAAAACGAAACGCTGACCAATGTAGTTTCTGAATTATTTGCAGAGCAAAACGCCAAGATTGATCTCTACAAGATTCAAAACGATTCACTTTCTGCTTCACTGATTGACAATACCTATATCGATCAAAAACGCGATAGCGTGGTCAGTGTGCACACCTTCTCTTTTGGAGGCAAACTCACTCGAAACAACCTCAACTTTTATCAAAATGGAGAAAATATCAACTCCATCTTAAAAGGGGTGACCATCATTGGAGACAAACAGCATGTCGACCATCACACTTTAGTTCACCACAGAGAACCAAACTGTGAGAGTCACCAAGACTACAAAGGAATTTATGACCAATCTTCAACTGGGGTATTCAACGGGAAGATTATCGTTGACAAGCTCGCTCAAAAGACCAACGCTTTTCAGCAAAACAACAATATCCTTATGGAGGATAAGGCGACTATTAATTCAAAGCCTCAGTTGGAAATTTTTGCCGATGATGTGAAGTGTTCACACGGTTGTACTATTGGTCAATTGGATGAAGATGCCCTCTTTTACTTACAATCGAGAGGTATTCCTAAAAAAGAAGGAAGAGCTCTTTTGATGTATGCATTTGCGAACAATGTTTTGGAAAGCGTAGCCCTTCCTGTTGTCAAAAAGAGAATCAATAAAATCATCGCTAAGAAATTAGGTGTTGAACTCGGTTTTAGTATTTAGAAATGAATTTAAGTTCAAAAGACATAGAGCGCATTAGAGAAGATTTTCCGATTCTGGGTAGAAAAATCAATGGAAGCGATTTGGTCTATTTGGACAATGCTGCAACTTCCCAAACTCCCAAGCAGGTAATTGATTGTATAGTGGATTATTACTCCAATTACAACGCTAATATTCACAGAGGAGTTCATTCGCTTTCACAAGAGGCGACTGAAGCTTTTGAAGTAGCTCGAAAAAAAGTACAGCAGCATTTTAATATTGCTCATCCAGAAGAAGTGATCTTTACTTCTGGTACCACTCATAGTATCAATGCCGTAGCAAATGGATACGCAAAGCTTTTAAACCCTGGAGATGAACTCATTGTATCAGCTTTGGAACACCACTCCAATATTGTTCCTTGGCAAATGGCCTGTGAGCAGTCTGGAGCTAGCTTAAAGGTCATACCGATGGATGCTAGTGGTGCGCTCGATTTAAATGCCTATGAATCACTTTTGAGTGATCGTACACAATTGGTTTTTTGCAACCATGTATCCAATGCTCTTGGAGTCATCAATCCAATTGAAACCATTATTGAAAAAGCACATGAAGTTGGTGCAGCTGTCTTAATCGACGGTGCACAAGCTGCTCCTCATATCAAAGCTGATCTTCAAGCTTTAGATGTTGACTTTTATACCGTATCAGCTCATAAACTTTGTGGACCTACAGGAATTGGAATGCTCTACGGTAAAAAGGAACGATTAGAGGCTTTACCTCCCTATCAAGGTGGTGGTGAAATGATCGCGACTGTGTCCTTTGAAAAAACAACCTATGCAGGTCTTCCTCATAAATTTGAGGCAGGAACTCCAAATATCGCTGGCGGCATTGCCTTTGGCGCTGCCTTAGACTATATGAACTCTATTGGTTTTGAGAGGATAGCTGCCTATGAAAAACAGCTTTTAGAGCTCGCAACAGAAAAGCTATCTCTAATCGAAGGGGTTGAAATTTATGGAACCTCTGAGGAAAAAACAGCTGTTCTATCGTTTAATATTAAGGGGCTTCATCCCTATGATATCGGAAGTATCCTAGATCAAATGGGAATTGCTGTTCGTACGGGTCATCATTGTGCACAACCGATTATGGATTTTTATCAAATCCCAGGAACGGTTCGAGCGAGTTTTAGTTTTTACAATACTGTAGATGAAATCAATCGATTAATTGCTGGCGTTATTAAAGCTAAAGAAATGCTCAGTTAACTATATTTGTTATAAAATTTAAACAGTTTGAGTCAATCTATATCTGAAATACAAGAAGAAATCATCGACGAATTTTCAATGTTCGACGATTGGATGCAGCGCTATGAATACATGATTTCATTGGGTAAATCACTGCCGCTTATCGATGAAAAATACAAGACAGATGACTACCTCATCAAAGGTTGTCAATCAAAAGTTTGGGTGCATGCTGCATTAGAAGGAGACAGCCTTGTTTTTAAAGCAGATTCTGATGCCATCATCACTAAAGGAATTATCGCCATTCTCATCCGTGTGTTTTCTCATCAAAAGCCAGAAGATATCATGGAGGCGGATACCTCTTTTATCGATGAAATCGGTCTAAAAGAGCATTTATCACCAACCAGAGCGAATGGATTAGTGAGCATGATTAAACAAATAAAATTATACGCTATAGCGTTTAGAACACAATTAAATCAATAAATAAGATGAGTGAAGAAGCGAACAAATTAGGAGAAAAAATTGTAGGGGTTCTAAAAACTATTTTTGACCCTGAGATTCCTGTTGATATTTATGAGTTAGGTCTTATTTACGATGTTTTTGTGAACGAAAATAACGACATTAAAATTCTCATGACTCTTACCACTCCAAACTGCCCAGTGGCAGAAACACTTCCAATGGAAGTAGAAGAAAAGGTCAAATCAATCGATGAGGTGAACGATGCTACTGTAGAGATCACCTTTGATCCGCCTTGGACTCAAGAACTCATGAGTGAGGAAGCCAAGTTAGAGTTGGGAATGTTATAACAAATTCCATGGAAGAACCCATTGTAAATAGGGTTGCAAACAGCAAACTCATCACCTTAGATTTAGAAGAACTCTATCCAAAAGGTGTGCGTAAAGGCATTGATATCTCTCAATGGCTTAAAGATGGTTTTGTTTTAATTGAAAAAGAATTTAGAGCTGCTCTACAAAAACATGATTGGTCGCTCTATGAAAACACTTATGTGTTTTTGTACAACAGTCAAGAAGCGATTATTCCTTCCTGGGCCTATTTATTGATCCATACCTATTTACATCCCCTAGCAAAGAAGGTTGTAGTTGGATCTCAAAAACAGCTCGACACTATTTTGATGAAAGAGGTAATTGACGCCTTAGATAGCACCCCTTATAAAGGAAAGAACCTTATTATCAAAGGTTGTTCTAAAATTGCTATGCCTCAAAACGCCTATCTGATGCTCCTCGATAAAATTCAAGATCAAGCTAAAAAAATTATGTTTGGCGAAGCCTGTTCTTCTGTACCTTTATATACTAAAAAAGACTAATTCATGATAGAAAATCAGGAAACAGAATATGAAAAGGCCATTCTTGTTGGAGTGATCAATCAAGGTCAAAACCAAGAGAAGGTTGATGAATACCTAGATGAATTAGAGTTTTTAACTTATACCGCAGGTGGTGAAGTGATGGCAAGGTTCACTCAAAAAATTAGCACCATCAATCCAAAAACTTTAATAGGTAGTGGTAAAATTGAAGAAATCAAAGCTTTTGTAGAAGCCAATGATATAGGTTCGGTCATCTTCGATGATGAACTCACACCTGCTCAACAAAACAATATACAAAAGGAACTCCAGTGTAAAATTGTCGATCGAACAACACTGATCCTTGATATTTTTGCACAGCGCGCTCAAACATCTTATGCTAGAACACAGGTGGAACTCGCTCAATACGAATACCTACTCCCAAGACTTACGGGTCTTTGGACGCACTTAGAACGTCAAAAAGGAGGTATTGGAATGCGTGGACCTGGTGAAACTGAAATTGAAACAGACCGTCGTATTGTAAGAGATCGCATTGCACTTCTCAAGAAAAAATTAGAAAAGATCGATCGCCAAATGGAAACCCAAAGAGGAAACAGAGGAGCCCTCGTTAGAGTTTCATTAGTGGGTTATACCAACGTAGGTAAATCAACCCTTATGAATGTGATTTCTAAGAGTGATGTTTTTGCTGAAAATAAACTATTTGCGACACTGGATACCACAGTAAGAAAGGTAGTGATCGGCAATCTTCCGTTTCTCTTGGCAGACACCGTTGGATTTATTAGAAAGCTTCCTACACAGCTCGTAGAGAGTTTTAAAAGCACCCTAGATGAGGTTAGAGAATCCGATCTGATTCTTCATGTGGTGGATATATCACACAAAGATTTTGAAGATCATATCGAAGCGGTAAACACCATCCTTTCTGAAATTGGATGTGCTGATAAACAAACCCTGATGGTGTTTAATAAAATAGACCAATACCAACACCAAACCATCGATGAAGATGATTTAGTCACTGAAAAAACATCGGCACATTTCACCCTAGAAGAATGGGAGCAAACTTGGATGAAACGCATGAATGGAGAGGCCATCTTTATCTCTGCCCTCAACAAAGAAAACCTAGACGATTTTAGAAAGAAAGTCTACTCAGAAGTCCGAGATATTCACGTGACAAGATTTCCGTATAACAACTTCCTCTATCCAGAGAATTTAGACCAGTGGTCTGCTGAAGACGAATAAGATTTTCTGCCTATATTTAGGTATGAAAAAAATCCTCTTTCTAGTATTACTTTTTAATTCTCATCTCTTTGCTCAAACGAGTTTTGAGCTTCGAATTGACAGTATTGTCTCAAATGCTATTGCTCAGAAGGCTTTCCCTGGGGCTCAGATCTATGTTCAAAAGAAAGGAGAAGTACTCCTTCACAAAGCCTATGGGTATCACACCTACGATTCCATTCAACAAACAACTTTAGAAGATGTTTTTGATTTAGCCTCTGTCACCAAAACAACGGCCGCTACTCTAGCCCTTATGAAACTTTACGAAGAAGGAACCTTAGATATCGATCAACCTTTTAGCTCCTATTGGCCTGACTGGCAAAAAAAGAAAAATAAGAAAAATATCAGCTTTAGAGCGGTGCTTGCACATCAAGCAGGACTCATTCCCTATATTGTCTTTCTCAATAAGATCACTAAATCCAAAGGGAAGTTAAAAAAGAGGTGGGTTTCAAAAACTCAGAACAATCCTTACAATAAAGAAGCTTTTAAAAATCTATATATCCGTGAAGACATCGAAAAAATCATCGATCGAAAAGCCAGAAAATCAAAACTCGGTGAATTAAAATACCGCTATTCAGGACTGACTTTTTTGCTCTATCCTCGAATGGTAGCAAAACTTTCAAATACTAGTTTTGAAGACTATTTAAATCAGAATTTCTACCGCCCTCTTGAACTAAAAAAGATAGGATTTAATCCTACTTCTTGGATTGATCCTTCTCATATAGTTCCTACTGAATACGACAGTTTGTTTCGAAAAACACTTACCAAAGGATGGGTTCACGATGAGAATGCCGCCATTCTCGGTGGTGTCTCTGGAAATGCTGGACTCTTTGCCAATACCAATTCTCTTGCTCCGCTTTTAGAGATGCTCCTCAACAAGGGAGTATACAAAGGGAAGCAATACCTAAAAGATTCTACTGTTGAAGAGTTTACAAGAGTGCAATTTCCAGAAAATGACAACCGTAGAGGACTTGGTTTTGACAAACCCCTTATTGGAAACGACACACTGTCTTTTGAAGATAGTTACCCCGCTCCACTTGCGAGTAAAAACAGTTATGGTCATTCTGGCTTTACAGGCACCTTTTACTGGGTAGATCCCGATCAAGATCTTATCTATATCTTTCTATCAAATAGAGTCTACCCATCGAGATCTCAGCAGGGAATTTACGATCTTGCTGTGCGCAAAGCAATACTCTTCGAAGCTCTTAAATTTAAAACAGAAGATGCAAATAGCAGTCATTAAAAGTCCTATTGGTTATCTTAAACTAGAAGCCTCCGACATCGGTCTTAAAAGCTGTTCGATCTTGAGTGAAAAAGAGGCAATGAGTTGTGTCAATTGTGGTTTGTCTCCTTTTTTAGAAGATGTCATCGAACAACTCCAAGATTATTTTAAAGGAGATCGTGAAACTTTTGAGATTGAATTTGATTTAGAGGGAACTGACTTCCAAAAAAGAGTTTGGAATGCACTGACGACCATCCCTTTTGGAAAAACCATCTCCTACAGTGAATTCGCGTTGCAATTAGGAGACCTCAAAGCCATTCGAGCTGTAGCTTCTGCCAATGGAAAAAATCCCATTGGAATCATTATCCCCTGTCATCGCGTTATTGGTTCAGATGGTTCCCTAACTGGTTTTGCATGGGGAATCGACAAAAAGCAATGGCTCATGGAGCACGAATCGAATTACAAACAATTGAGTTTGTTTTAAGAAGCTAATGCTTCAATTTCGTCGTATTCTTGTTTTCGATTACGAAGCACTTCTTCTAAATCATAATCTTCTTGTAAACCCATCCAGAACTTTGCAGAATTACCAAAAAATCGACTAAGTCTAATTGCAGTATCTGCGGTGATGCTTCTTTTTGAATGTAGAATCTGAGAGATTCTGGTTTGTGGTATATGCAACTCTTTTGACAATCGATAAGCAGTAATATTTAAAGGCTTTAAAAACTCTTCGTTTAAAACTTCTCCAGGGTGAATATTGGGTAATTGTTTCATGGTTGAGTATTAATGATAATCTACAATTTTTACTTTATATGAATTGCCGTCCTTCCATTTAAAGATAATTCTCCATTGATTATTTATTCTAATACTGAAATAATCAATTAAATTCCCCTTTAATTTTTCCAAATGATTCGATGGTGGAATTCTCAAATCATTAAGATCTTGAGCTCGGTGTAACATTCTCAATTTTCTCCTAGCTGTGTTTTGTATTTCAAAAGGCAATTTAGTTGATCGTTCACCAATCCAAACTAGATAGGTGTGTTTAGAATCAAAATCAACAATCATAGTGTCGTTATTCGATACTAACGTCAAAGATAAGTATTTTAATTTAAAAACACATTAATTCTTAGATTCAGTATCTGTTAGTATTTTGAATCTAAGAAACTTTAATTGTGTTTTTGATATTTATCGATAAACGGTTACAAAAGTTTTACCGCATCCTTAGCAAAATAGGAGGCTATGATATCTGCTCCGGCTCTTTTAAATGCGATGAGTTGTTCCATCATCACAGCATCGTGATTGAGCCAACCTTTCTCTGCTGCTGCTTTAAGCATGGCGTATTCTCCAGAGACTTGATACACCGCTACAGGAACATCCACTTCGTTTTTAATTTCACGAAGGATATCCAAATAAGCTAGTCCTGGTTTTACCATGACAATATCAGCTCCTTCATCTACATCCATCTGTGTTTCGCGTATTGCTTCAAAGCGATTCGCAAAATCCATTTGATAGGTTTTCTTGTCTCCAAAACCAGGTGCAGAGTCCAAAGCATCTCTAAAAGGTCCGTAGAATGCAGAGGCGTATTTTGCCGAATAACTCATAATACCAGCATTGTGATAGCCCGCATCTTCGAAGGCTTCTCGAATGCTTAAAATACGTCCATCCATCATATCAGATGGAGCTACAAAATCAGCACCTGCTTCGATATGAGAAAGACTCATATCGGTTAATACTTCAACAGTTTCATCGTTGAGAATTTGTCCATCTTCAACAATCCCATCATGTCCATAAGAAGAATATGGATCTAATGCTACATCCGTCATCACTAACATCCCTGGACAAACATCTTTGATGGTTTTCACTGCGCGTTGCATAAGTCCATCAGGATTGACAGCCTCAGTTCCTTGATTGTCTTTCAGTGCATCCTCTACTTTAACAAATACGAGTACTCCACAAAGCCCCATGGACCACAATTCTTGAACTTCTTTTTTTAACAAATCAAGACTAAAACGGTAGTATCCTGGCATAGATGGAATTTCAGATTTAATCCCCTTTCCTTCTTCAACAAATAGTGGAACTAAGAAATCATGAGGCGTGATACTAGTTTCACGTACTAAATTTCTGATGGATTCTGATGCTCTAAGGCGTCTGTTTCTGATGATTGGATACATAGGCTTATAGATTTATTTCACCTTCCATATAGGTCACTGCATGACCTGATATAAGAATGCGATCTTCTTTAACTTCACAGTGTAATGCCCCTCCTCTTTTAGAGATTTGAAGTGCATTTAATTTCTTTTTTCCTAAGGTTTCTGCCCAAAAAGGAGCTAGAATCGTATGAGCAGATCCTGTAACAGGATCTTCGTTTACTCCACAGGCTGGTCCAAAGAATCGAGACACAAAATCAACTTCCTTACCAGGAGCTGTTGCGATGATTCCTCTTGCTTTGGTCTTCGCTAGCTCTTCAAAATTTGGTTTTAAAGCAGCAACTTGTGCCTGATTTTCAAAGACGAGCATAAAATCGGTTTCTCCCTTAATGGTCTTTTTAGGAGTAGCTCCTATGGCCTTAGAAATACTTTCATGAGGTTGAATTGGAACAATTTGCTGTGCTGGAAAATCCAACACTAATCCTAACTTCTTATCTTTTACAACAGTGAGGGGGCCTTTTTTGCGGCTTTGAAAGAGAATCTCTTTTCCCTTGTGATTGTAATATTCAAACAGCACATGTGCAGAAGCCAAAGTCGCATGACCACATAGATCTACTTCAACTTGAGGAGTAAACCAACGGATCTCGTATTCGTCGCCCATGGGGACCACAAAAGCCGTCTCTGATAAATTGTTTTCCATGGCTATCAACTGCATTTTATCTTCAGAAAGCCATTGTTCTAAAATACAAACTGCTGCAGGATTTCCTTTAAAGGTTTCCTGGCTAAAAGCATCTACTTGATATATTTTTTGTTTCATCTTAAATCCAATCTTTCGGGTGTTCCAACACCTCTATTAATTGAGCCTCCTTTGATCCAGGCTCTGGATGATGGTTGTACTTCCACTGTACATGAGAAGGTAAGCTCATCAAGATACTTTCTATTCTACCATTGGTTCTCAAACCAAATAAGGTGCCCTTGTCGTGTACTAGATTAAATTCCACATAACGACCTCTTCTAATCTCTTGCCAATCGCGTTGCTCTGGAGTATATACAAGGTCCTTTCTTTTATTGACAATAGGAACATAGGCTTCTAAAAAGCTATCCCCAACTTCGGTGACAAAATTATACCAATCCTGAGAACTAAAATCATCCTCAGGTGTTAAATAATCAAAAAATAAACCACCTATTCCCCTGGCTTCATTTCTGTGAGCATTCCAAAAATAGTCGTCACATCTCTTTTTATAAGTTGGATAAAAATCCTTAGAGTGTTTATCGCAGGCAGTTTTACATACTTGATGAAAATGCTTTGCGTCTTCTTCAAAGAGGTAATAAGGCGTTAAATCCTGACCTCCTCCAAACCAAGACTTGGTGATGTTTCCATTGTTGTCGTAGAGCTCGAAGTATCTCCAATTAGCATGAGTAGTAGGAACCATCGGATTTTTTGGGTGAATCACTAGCGATAATCCACAGGCAAAGAAATCAGCATCTTCTACTTTAAGATAGGCCTGCATAGACTCCGGTAATTTACCGTGAACAGCAGAGATATTAACTCCTCCCTTTTCAAAAACAGAACCGTTTTCGATGACACGTGTTCTTCCTCCACCACCTTCAGGGCGTTCCCATAGGTCCTCTTGAAAGGTCGCTTTACCATCCACTGCTTCAAGGCCCGCACAAATGCGGTCTTGTAATGCTTGAATATAACTGTAAAACTGTTCTCTCATCTAGGATGCTTTATACGATTTAACGGCGTCAATAAAGGCTTTGGCATTTTCTAAAGGAATATTTGGAAGTATTCCGTGACCTAAATTGACCACATATCGGTCTTTTCCGAACTCATCGATCATTTGATGAACACGTCTGGTGATTTCAGCTGGTGGTGAAAGCAATCGAGCAGGGTCAAAATTCCCCTGAAGTGTGATTTGTCCTCCCGTTAAATAACGGGCATTCTTAGCAGAACAGGTCCAATCAACTCCTAGAGCAGAAGCTCCAGATTTAGCCATTTCAGGCAGCGCAAACCAGCATCCCTTCCCAAATGCAATGACTGGAACCAAATCCTTCAAAGCATCGATGATTTGTTGAATGTACTTCCAAGAAAATTCAGAATAATCATCAGGTGCTAACATTCCTCCCCAGGAATCAAATATTTGAACAGCATCTACTCCAGCTTCAACCTTGGCTTTGAGATAAGCAATAGTCGTATCGGTTATCTTTTGGAGTAATGCATGAGCCGCTATAGGCTGTGAAAAACAAAAAGACTTGGCAATATCAAAATTTTTCGATCCTTGTCCTTGTACACAGTAGCACAAAATAGTCCAAGGAGAACCTGCAAAACCAATCAGTGGAACCTCATCGTTTAAAAGTTCTTTGGTGTGTTTGATCGCCTCCATCACATATCCTAATTCCATCTGTACATCCGGAACGACAACAGCATCTACATCCTTTTGACTTCGAATTGGATTCGGCAAATAAGGTCCAAAATTAGGTTTCATTTGAACCTCAATATTCATCGCTTGAGGAATAACTAAGATGTCAGAAAACAAAATAGCAGCATCCATTCCATAGCGACGAATTGGCTGAACGGTAATTTCAGAAGCTAATTCTGGAGTTCTGCATCTGGTGAAGAAATCGTATTTCTCTCTGATTTCCATAAACTCAGGTAAATATCTTCCAGCCTGACGCATCATCCATACTGGTGGACGCTCTACGGTTTCTCCTTTCAGTGCTCTTAAAAATAAATCGTTCTTCAATGTCATTTCTTATTGCTTAAACTGTTTTATCGCCATGATCATATGATTGAAACTAGGCGGATAATCAGCGATTATTATATTATTATTGGTGTTGAATTCTCTAGCAGTAGTCGGCCCTATACAAACTTTTACTGCTTTTGAAATATCGTTATTTGCACTGATAGATCTCACTCCACTGGGGGAGAAAAACAAGATCAGGTCGTACTGTTTTTCGAGAATAGGTCGCGTCTCTTTAGTCGTATAAACCACAACTTCTCGATAGGAGATAACATCTCTTTTGAACCCTTCTATCAAAGCTCGCATCGATATAGATCCTGAAAAATAGACAAATGATTGGGTGGCATCATTGTCCTTAATCATCTGTGCTAATTCTTCTGAATTATTTGCCCAATATTGAACCTTAAAGCCTGAATCAGTAGCTAGTTGAGCCGTTTTTTCTCCAACACAATAAGCTCTGACCCCTTTAGAGAGCAACTCTGTGCTCAAAGAGTGCTTTAAAAATGATTTGATGGCATTTTGTGAGGTAAAAATGGCATTCTCAAGGTCTTTAGGCATCTTAAAATCAATGAGTTCAACTGAAATTGATGCCAACTGATCAACTACAAATCCCAAATTTTCTAATGCTACTTGTTCTTCCGATGAAAGGAAGCGGGTAGAAAGTAGTTTTAAGGCACTCATGAGTTGCTCTTTTTGATTTTATCCATCAACTGATCTGCTCCATTAGCTAGTAAATCAATTGCAGCTTTTCTGCCCAAATCATAAGTAGCACTTAAGGGCATCTGGTCTTCAATGACAAATTTTGAACTTCCATCAGTATCGTAAACACAGCCTTTGAGGTATAATGTATCATTTTCAATATGAGCTATAGCTCCAATGGGTGCTGTACAACCTCCTTCCAAAGTTCTTAAAAAGTTACGTTCAACAGTCGTACAACGATCTGTGCGATCGTCGTTTAATGCCTTAAGGGCTTTTACAACAGTCTTATTCGATTCATGTCCGAGAACCACAATAGCTCCTTGAGCTGGAGCAGGCACCATCCAATCCAATTCTAGAGTACTTTCTGGTATCAGATTTAAACGCTCTAAACCAGCCTTTGCAAAAATGGCTCCATCCCATTTATTGTCTTCCAACTTCTGGAGTCTAGTCTGCACATTACCTCTAATATCAACAATGGTGTGAGTAGGGTATTTAGCAAGCCACTGTGCCTTTCTTCTAAGGCTACTGGTAGCAATGGTTAAATTTTCTTGGCTTAAATCAATTCCTTTGTGAACTAGTACATCATTAGTTTGTCCTCGTTCCAAAACAGCTAACTTCACAAGTCCCTTAGCAAATTGAGTCGGAACATCTTTCATGGAATGAACCGCGATATCGATGCGATTTTCAATGAGAGCAATATCTAAAGTCTTGGTGAAAACTCCTGTGATTCCCAGCTCGTACAAGGGGCGATCTAATTTGAGATCTCCCTGCGACTCAATGGGAACTAATTCACACTGATGACCCAATTCCTCTAATAAGTATTTAACTTTATGGGCTTGCCAAAGTGCTAGTTCACTTTTGCGAGTCCCGATACGAATTGGTTTAGTCATGAGATGTTTGCTTAAGTTGAAACACCTTGGATATCACCTCGAGAGATTGTGTCGGATTGGTATCCGAATCTTTAAAGTGCTCCGCAAAATGCTTGGTGATTTTTTGAATGATGCGATCTGAAACTTCTTTAGCATCCTCTACACTAGAACCATTGTTCTTTTTGAAATGGAAATCTAATTCCTCTTCCTGCATCAGGATTAATTTATCCTTCAAGGCTTTAATGACTGGAGCATATCTTCTGGTCTCTAACCATTGATTGAACTCCGCTTTTACTTCTTCAATAATTGCTTCTGCTTGAGGTAATTGTTTTTTTCGATCACTTAATGTCTGATTCGTGATTTGAGAAAGTTCATCTAAATGCACCAAACTCACGCCTTCGCATTCGATGACATTTTCATCGACGTTTCTCGGTATGGATAAGTCTAAAATTAAAAGTGGTTTCTTGTTAAATATCAAGGCTTTCGATACTGTTGGGCGGTTGGCTCCTGTTGCGACAATCAACACATCGGTTTTTCTAATTTCAGCCGCTAAATCGCCATAGTCCTTCACGACAAGGTCAAATTTTCCGGCGATCTTTTCGGCCTTATCTTTGGTTCTATTGATCAGGGTGATGTGTGAATTATCCGTGTGCTTTATAAGATTTTCACAAGTGTTTCTTCCTATTTTACCCGTTCCAAAAAGCAAAAGATTCTTGTTAGAAATATCTTCAACATTATTGAGAATGTATTGAACCGAGGCAAAAGAAACAGATGTAGCCCCTGTAGAAATTTCAGTCTCAGTCTTTATGCGTTTACTCGCTTGAATTACTGAATTGCAGAGTCGCTCTAAAAAAGGATTCGACAAGTCGTTTTTTTTCGATTGAGCAAAAGCCGTTTTGAGTTGAGCAATAATTTCAAAATCACCTAAAATTTGAGAATCCAGTCCAGTTCCTACTCTAAAAAGATGTGAAATGGCTTCTTGGTTTTTATAAACATAAGCGACATCTCTAAACTCTTCTACTGTTCCATTCGAATGAGAACAGAGCATGTTGATGAGTTGAAAAGGGTGTTCTGCAAAGCCAAACAATTCAGTTCTATTACAGGTAGAGATGACCAGTAAACCATCTGTGTGCATTTTCTTAGCATCAGCCAACAAATCTACAACCTGGTCTTGATTCAAACTGAATTTACCCCTTATGGTCGCATCAGCCTTATTGTAATTGAGGCCAATGCAATAAAAACTTTGATATTTTGAAATGTGATACTTTTTCATATCTAGACAAGGGGCAAATTTAAAACCCTTTAGAGAACATAAATAACGCTAAAAGTACTTTTAGTGTCGTTATGAGATATAATTGGTCTTTTTGGCGATATTTTCTTGAAAATTATTAATTTTACTAGGCTTTCAAAAGAGTTCTTAAAGACATAATATCAAGGCAATTAATTGAATTTTAAAATTCTAGTCTTATGGATGACAAAAATAACGCCCAAGGTTCAGTAGAAAAAACAGTCATTGACAAGGAGGTTTACCTGTTGAAATTTTCGAATAATTCAACTGAAAATCAACAGTTTAATCATGAAATTGACAAAAGCTATATTCAGTTTCATTTCTGTTTAAAAGGTTCTGCCGTTTTTCAGTTTAACGGTGGCAGTTATCAACTCGCTACAACGGAAGAAAACTCAACTCTTTTGTACAACACCCAACAGGATTTACCATTAGATCTGATTGTACACCCTTCTTCCTGGTTAATTTCTCTTGTGATGAGTCTCACAAGATTTCATTCGTTGTTTTCTTCTGAAGCCAATCAAATACACTTTTTGAGAACCGACAATAAAAAGTACTACAATCAAGAACCTATTAGTCCAGCCATTGCAGTCCTTTTAAGTCAACTCTACTATTACAAAAATGGCGGAAGTATCAATGACCTCTATGCCAAGGCAAAAGTTTACGAACTGATGGCTCTTTATTTTAGTACAAATGAGGATTCTCAACTCGCTCAATGTCCCTTTTTAGCAGATGAAGAAAATGTCAAAAAGATTCGATTGGCTAAGGCGATCGTTATCGATCGAATGGCGGAGCCTCCTTCCTTAGAAGAACTCGCTTCAGAAATTGATTTGAGTTTAAAAAAACTCAAAGAAGGATTTAAGCAAATCTATGGCGATACCGTATTTGGCTTCTTATTCGACTATAAAATGGAATTCGCCAGAAAACTTTTAGGTGAAGGAGAGTTAAATGTGAACGAAGTAGGACTTCGAATCGGTTACTCCACTGCAAGTCATTTCATCGCTGCCTTCAAGAAGAAGTTCGGTACCACTCCAAAAAAATATGTACTTTCACAACATTCAAACAAACACTTTGCCCAATGATTACTAAAAAATTACTTCTGTCGTTACTCCTTCTTTCATTTGTAACCACAACTTTTTCCCAAGGATTTTACAAAGAACGCACACATAAGGTGCTGGTGTTTACCAAGACCATGGGTTGGAGACATCAATCCATCGAATCAGGAGTTCATGCCTTGCGTCAATTAGGGAAAAAAGGAGACTTTAATCTAGTGCAAACTGAGGATGCCCTTGTGTTTCAACTAGATAATTTAAAGCAATATGACTTAGTAATTTTTTTAAGCACTACTCAAGATGTTCTCAACAGCGAACAAGAAAAAGCATTTGAAGCATACATTGGACAAGGTGGGGCCTATATGGGAATTCACGCTGCTTGTGATACTGAATACAGCTGGCCTTGGTACGGCAAATTAGCAGGAGCTTACTTTAATGGGCACCCTAATAATCCAAATGTACGAGAAGCGACTATTCAAGTAGTTGATAATAAACATGCTTCTACCAAACACTTATCTCAAGACTGGGTTCGAACTGATGAGTGGTATAATTACAAAGACTTAAACCCAACTATTCAGGTGGTTTTAAACCTCGATGAGAACACCTACGAAGGAGGAACAAATGGTGCCAGTCATCCGATCGCTTGGTATCACGAATTTGAAGGAGGAAGATCTTTTTATACCGGAGGTGGTCATACGATAGAATCCTTTAGTGAACCAGCGTTTTTGGAACACCTATTAGGAGGAATTAATTACTGTTTAAAGAAGGATTAAATTCCGAGTACCCCTATCGTAGAAGGTTGTTTTAACAGCCATCCTGTAAGAGATTTCCGTTCTCTATTTGATGGTAGTACTTCGTGCAAAACAAGATCAGATCTGAACAATACGGCTCTGTTGAGGATAGGTTCAACCTTTATATTGGGTGAAGAATGAATTAACAATTCTCCTCCGTGATCATCCTTCCAGTTTTCATTTAAATAGATGATCAAACTAATCATACGATTCGATCTTGAATCAAATTGATCCAAGTGTGCCTTGTAAAAACCTCCCTTGGAATAAGAAGCTAAATGAAATTCATATCCGCTTAAACTTAGGTATAGCTGCTGAGCAAATTGTTGCATTAGTTCTTCTACCAAACCAAAAAAATCATTGAGTTCAACATCTCTTTTACGATCAATCCAAAAGGTCTTATCGGTTCGAATACTCGCTACCCTTTGCTTGTCCACTGCTGGCCCAATTTTGGCAAGATTAAAAGAATCCAATTCCTTTTTTTGATTGAAATAATCCAAAACCGTTTCTAGAAGATTAGCAGGTAAAAACTCATCGATAATTACAAAATTATCATCTGCGAGCTGAGTCAACCATTGACCCCATTGCTCATTGCTATACTGGGATGTCATTTTTTTTACAAAAGCGATCAAATGTAGTTTATTTTTATAAAATTTAAGAAAAATAACAAGTCTAGAATTTTGGCAAGTGGTGTTTGTAGTTTAATTTTGTAAGTAAAATTTTAAACAAATGAGCAATTCTGTTCCTTCTTCTATCGGAAGAAAAATAATCATGGCCTTGTCAGGGCTATTTTTAGTCTCTTTTCTAGGACTGCATTTTGTAATCAATTTCTTATCGGTAATCGCACCAGACTTATTTAATGAGGCCTCACATTTTATGGGCTACAATAAATTGGTACAGTACGTATTACAGCCTGTATTAGTGGCGGGGGTGATCATTCACTTTTTGATGGGATTTGTCCTTGAAATCGAAAACAAAAAAGCACGTGGACCTGTTGGATACGCTAAGTACAACGGAGGTGCTAACGCTTCGTGGATGTCTCGTAATATGATTCTGTCTGGAGCGGTAATTTTAGCGTTTTTAGTACTTCATATGTACGACTTTTGGTACCATGAAATGGTTTACAAATACATTGAAGTAGCCCCAGAAGATCCTACGCGTTACCTCCCTGAAACGGTTCACAAATTTGAATCGATCACTAGAACTGGAATCTATGGGGTATCCTTTATTCTTTTGATGCTTCACTTATTACACGGGTTTAAATCTTCCTTCCAATCTATGGGGTGGAATAACAAATACAGCAGAGCTTTAGAAGGTTTTGCAAAAATTTACGCAATTGTAATTCCACTAGGATTTATCTTCATTGCTTTCTATCATCACTTTAATCAATTATCGCACTAATTATGAGCGTACTAGATTCTAAAATCCCAGAAGGTCCTTTAGCTGATAAATGGACCAGTCACAAGAACAATATCAATCTGGTTAACCCTGCAAACAAAAGAAACATCGATATCATCGTTGTTGGAACTGGACTTGCAGGAGGTGCAGCAGCAGCTTCCCTAGCTGAATTAGGATATAATGTAAAGACTTTTTGCTATCAGGACTCTCCAAGAAGAGCACACTCTATTGCAGCTCAAGGAGGTATCAATGCCGCAAAAAACTATCAAGGAGATGGTGATAGCAACTATCGATTATTTTACGATACTGTAAAGGGTGGTGATTACCGTGCAAGAGAAGCAAACGTTTATCGTTTAGCAGAGGTATCTGGAAATATCATCGACCAATGTGTCGCTCAAGGAGTTCCTTTTGCAAGAGAATACGGAGGGCAATTAGACAATAGATCTTTTGGTGGCGTACTCGTGTCGAGAACCTTTTATGCCAAAGGACAAACAGGTC
The DNA here is from genome assembly GCA_937136455.1 of uncultured Flavobacteriaceae bacterium. Lineage (GTDB taxonomy): Bacteria > Bacteroidota > Bacteroidia > Flavobacteriales > Flavobacteriaceae > MAG-120531. The sequence continues at coordinate 79,738 of CAKZOO010000113.1, forward strand.
AACAATTATTGCTGGGTGCTTATTCAGCTATGAACCGTCAAATCAATAGAGGAAAAATTCAAGCCTTCAACCGTCACGAAATGCAAGACCTTGTTCTTGTTGACGGTAAAGCAAGAGGAATTATTGCTCGAGATATGGTCACTGGAGAAATAGAACGTCATTCTGCCCATGCCGTTATTTTGGCCTCTGGAGGATATGGGAACGTATTCTTCTTATCAACCAATGCAATGGGATCGAATGTTACTGCAGCCTGGAGAGCCCATAAAAGAGGTGCTTTCTTCGCTAATCCTTGTTATACTCAAATTCACCCAACCTGTATACCTGTATCAGGTGATCATCAATCGAAATTAACTTTGATGTCGGAGTCATTGAGAAATGATGGTCGTATTTGGGTTCCTGCTAAAAAAGAAGATGCTCAAGCAGTTAGAGAAGGTAAATTAAAGCCTGTTGATATTCCTGAGGAAGATCGCGATTACTACTTAGAACGTCGTTATCCTGCATTTGGTAACCTCGTTCCTAGAGATGTAGCTTCACGTGCTGCTAAAGAACGTTGTGATGCTGGTTTCGGAGTTAATAAAACTGGCGAAGCGGTATTCTTAGACTTCGCATCTGCTATAGAGCGTTATGGAAAAGAAAAAGCCTATACTTCAGGAATTAAAAATCCTGATGCCAAAACGGTACGTGAACTCGGTGAAAAAGTCATCGAAGCAAAATACGGAAACCTTTTCCAGATGTATGAAAAAATCGTAGATCAAGATCCCTATAAAACTCCTATGATGATTTACCCAGCGGTTCACTATACCATGGGAGGATTGTGGGTTGATTACAACTTACAGACAACCATTCCTGGTTGCTATGCTGCTGGAGAAGCTAACTTCTCTGATCACGGAGCGAACCGACTTGGTGCTTCTGCTTTGATGCAAGGCCTTGCAGATGGTTATTTTGTACTTCCTTATACCATTGGAGATTATTTGTCTGATGATATTCGTACTGGAGCTATTCCAACAGATTCTCCAGAATTTGAGCAGGCTGAAAAAGATGTTAGAGATCGTATCGCAAAACTAACTTCAGCTAAAGGGAAGAATTCTGTAGACTACTACCACAAAAAACTTGGTAAAATCATGTGGAATAAATGTGGTATGGCCAGAAACGAAAAAGAACTAAAAGAGGCAATCGAAGAAATTGCTGCTCTTAGAGCTGATTTCTGGGAAAATGTAAACATTCCTGGAGATCCAAATTCCAAAAATGCTGAATTGGAAAAAGCGGGACGTGTTGCTGACTTCTTAGAACTCGGAGAACTCTTTGCTAAAGATGCCTTACACAGAAATGAATCCTGTGGAGGACACTTTAGAGAAGAATATCAAACAGAGGATGGTGAAGCACTTAGAGATGATGCAAACTTTAAGTACGTTGCTGCTTGGGAATACAAAGGAGCTCCTAAAGATGCCGTTTTGCACAAAGAGGAACTCAAGTACGAAAATATTGAAGTTAAGACTAGAAGCTATAAATAAGATACCATGAAGCTTACATTACAAATATGGCGCCAAGAGAGCGCACAAGCAAAAGGAAAATTAGTAAGTTATCCGATCGACAACATTGATGAAGATATGTCGTTTTTGGAAATGCTCGATGTCCTCAACGAAAGTTTGGTGGCTAAGGGAGATGTTCCTGTTGAATTTGATCACGATTGTAGAGAAGGTATCTGTGGTATGTGTTCTTTACAGATTAACGGTGAACCACATGGTCCCGATCGTCGAGTGACTACTTGTCAATTACACATGCGAATGTTTAAGGACGGTGATACCATCGTTATTGAGCCTTTTAGAGCTAAGGCATTCCCCGTAATCAAAGACTTAGTAGTTGACCGTTCTGCACTGGATCGTATTCAACATGCAGGAGGATACATCTCTGTGAATACTTCTGGTAGAACAACTGATGCTAATGCCATATTAATTCCTAAAGAAAATGCCGATAAGGCTATGGACGCGGCTACTTGTATTGGATGTGGTGCCTGTGTAGCAGCCTGTAAAAACGCTTCTGCAATGCTCTTTACATCCGCAAAAGTATCTCAGTACGCTTTACTGCCTCAAGGTCGCGTTGAGGCTACTACTCGTGTTCAAAACATGGTAAGACAAATGGATCTAGAAGGCTTTGGTAACTGTACCAATACAGGAGCTTGTGAAGTAGAATGTCCAAAGGGAATCTCACTAGAGAATATTGCAAGAATGAACAGAGAGTTCATGGGAGCAAAACTCAAAGGATAAGACCCTATAACTTAGAATCTATAAGCCAGCTATTATGCTGGCTTTTTTTATACACTTCATCGAATAAAAATCTAGAATCCGATATCTTCTATATCATCCTCTGTAAGGTCAATTGGAGGTTCTTTTCCCTCTTCTGCTTTAGGATCACAGTCTACGACGATAGTGAGTTCTTCTGGAGCTTCAAATTCTCCCTGAGAGATGCCTAAGTCTTCCAATAACCAATTTCTTCTCATATAGTTGGCCCAGATAGGAAGTGCCATGGAGGCTCCTTGACCGTATTGTATAGAATTAAAATGCATGGAGCGATCTTCACCTCCAACCCAAACAGCAGTAACTAGATTGGGAACCATTCCCATAAACCATCCATCGGATTGGTTTTGTGTGGTTCCTGTTTTTCCTGCAATTGGGTTTTTAAATTCATAAGGATATCCTGTTACAATTTCACTGTAATAGGGATTCCACTGTTCTGCTCCAACGGTACGAAGACGTATCCCCGATCCTCCTTCAGTGACTCCTTCAAGAAGTTTAACAACAGTGTAGGCAACATCTTCACTCATCACATCTTTAGTCTGAGGTACCGATTGGTATAATATGGTTCCGTTCTTATCGGTAATATGAGTAACCATTACAGGTTTTACATAAACCCCTTTATTGGCAAAAGTCCCATAGGCTCCAACAACTTCCAATACATTGATATCTGGAGTCCCCAATGCAATCGAAGGAACAGGCAAGATATCAGACTTCATTCCTAAATTCTTAATGAGTTGAACAACAGGCTTAGGTCCAACTTTATCCATGACCTGTGCCGTGATTGAATTCACTGATCCAGCTAAGGCTTTCTTAAGAGTTAACATAGTTCCTGAATAGGTTCCTCCCGAATTCTTAGGACACCATTTTTCCATATTTCCGTGCTTCCTAGGGGCGATACAATACTGAGTGTCAGGCAAAGTTTCACAAGGAGACAATCGAAGCTGATCTATGGCAGCTGCATAGACAAAGGGTTTAAAAATGGATCCTGCTTGTCGAGCTCCCTGATAGACGTTGTCGTATTGAAAATGACGGTAGTTAATTCCTCCTACCCAAGCCTTTACATGCCCTGTTTTGGGCTCCATAGAGAGCATAGCAGATCTAAAGAAAGATTTGTAATAACGAATGGAATCCATTGGAGTCATCACTGTATCGCGCTCTTTGTTTTCAGCAGTCCAGTCAAAGACCGTCATCGAACGAGGCACTTCAAAACTAGCCTTAATTTTTTCTTCATTGATTCCTTTTGCTTTCATCGCTCTCCATCGCTCCGAACGAAGTATAGCTAGTTCCATGATTCGTTCGATCTCCTCATCTTCCACATCTAAAAATGGAGCTGTTGGATTTTCCTCAGGAGTGTTTTGACGATCAAAAGCGGCTTGAAGATTTTGAATGTGTTCTTGTACTGAAACCTCAGCATGTTCTTGCATTCTTGAATCGATCGTCGTATAGACACGAAGACCATCTAAATAGAGGTTGTAGTTGGAACCATCTTCTTTAGGGTTGCTATCGATCCAATCTTTTAAAAAGCCTCTGAGGTACATTCTAAAATAGGTGGCAAGGCCCTCTCTATGAGACTGTGGAGTGTATCTCAATCCCAATGGTAATGTTTTGAGTGAATCTCTTTCTTGCTCACTGATAAATTCATATTTGGTCATCTGATTGAGAACCACATTTCTTCTGTTGAGAGTTCCCTCTGGATTTCGATGGGATCTGGGATTGTATAGCGATGAATTCTTAAGCATCCCAACTAACATTGCCGATTCTTGAGTATCGAGCTCTAAGGGCTCCTTGTTGAAGTATATATTAGCCGCAGAACGAACTCCGTCTGCATTATTTCCAAAGTCGTAAATATTGAGATACATCGCCAATATTTCATCCTTGGTATACTGTTGTTCCAATCGAATTGCGATGACCCATTCCTTAAATTTCTGTAAGATTCTCTGAAACTTACTCGAAGAAACTTGTTTGGTAAACAGGAGCTTAGAAAGCTGTTGACTAATCGTACTCGCACCTCCTCTGGTACCTAAAAATGCCACCGCTCTCATGGTTCCAATGACATCGACTCCCGAGTGTGAATAGTAGCGGATATCTTCAGTAGCCAAAAGTGCATGGACCATATTCTTTGGAAGCTCCTCAAATTGAATGGGGGTTCTATTGTCTTCCAAATAAAATTTTCCGAGTGTTTTACCATCTGAACTTATGATTTCAGTGGCGAGATTGGTGTTGGGGTTTTCCAAACGATCAAAACTCGGCATCTCCCCAAAATAACCTTTAGAAGCCAATACAAACATGGAAGCAAAAGCACCGACTCCTACTGAAAAGAGCACCCAAAATAATCGAACATAGATTCGAAATTTTCCTTTGGACTTTTTGTTATTTACTGTTGACTTACTCATTTTTTACTCGTTTCAATACTGTACCCAATATCACTGATTCCGTTTAATTTTTGAAGCGGCTCCACAGATCCCAATGCTCTCATTGCCTGCCTAATTGATAATTTATGAGGTTTAAGGGAGCTAAAAGACTGTTGTATCTGAAACGGAATCTTGTGTTCCACTAAAGAACCTGAAGCTTTACCGACCCATGAGCCGTCAGGGTAGGCCATTGTATAAGAAATGGTGTCTTTTTTCAACACACCTGCTGCAGAGCTTAGTTCTGTTATTAAATACAGATTTGAATAAGGATAGTCCTGAGTGTTTCTCAAGTGTATATACCAATCGTAAACTTCTGTACTATCTCTAGGAGTAAATTCGAAAACAGCTTCCTGATCTTTATCCCAAACACCGTTGTCAAAACTGACAAATTCCATATGAGCAACACCTAAATTACAGGATTCAACTAAAAAGAATAATCCAATAATTAAGATGTTAAGAAGGATTGTTTGCCGTCTTTTTATTCCCATTTGTTTTAGGCCCTTTATTGTTTTTCCCTCGGTTCCTATTGTTTCTGCTCTTTTGATTGGAGTTGCGATGATTGCTGTTGTCCTTTTTGTTGGTGTTGCTGTTGTTATTGGGTTTTTTAGACTTATTCTTAGAACGTTTAGGTCGATCAAATCTCGTAAGTGAATCCTGACCTACAGCGTCTTCATAAACAGGTAGATCACTGCTGATGTTTTCAACAGCATAAGTTTCCAAACTTTGAATTTTTTGATCCTTGTTGTTGATTTCAAGGATTTCATTCACCTGCTCTTTGGTAAGCATATGCCAATTTATCGGATCGTTCTTATAGGTAAACCAGAGTTTTCCCTTAAAGATATCCACCTTTTGACAATAGGCAACCCCCTTCTCAGTGATCAGTTTAGTGTCTGCTTTAGGAAAATCTTTTAAAGCGTCCATATAGACGTCGAGCTCATAGTTCAAACAACACTTTAACTTTCCACATTGGCCAGCTAGCTTTTGAGGATTTAAAGAAAGTTGTTGATAGCGTGCTGCAGCCGTTCCAACGGATCTAAAATCCGTAAGCCATGTAGAACAACACAGCTCTCTTCCACAAGATCCAATTCCTCCTAATCGTTGCGCCTCTTGACGATAACCGATTTGGCGCATTTCAATTCTGATTCCAAAGGCCTTTGCCATGTCTTTGATCAATTGTCTAAAATCGACACGATCCTCTGCTGTATAGTAAAAAGTAGCCTTAGAACCATCACCCTGAAATTCAACATCAGAGAGTTTCATCTGCAGATTTAAAGCGATGGCAATCTCTCTTGATCGCTTTTGAATCTCTGCTTCTTTTTCACGACACTTATTCCATACTTCAAGATCTCTGCTATTGGCCTTTCTGTATATTTTTGGAAGATTTTCATCTTTAAAATCGACTTTCTTTTTGTTCATCTGTACTTTGACAAGGGAGCCCGTTAGGGTAACCATTCCAACATCGTGACCAGATGTAGCTTCAGTAGCAACCATATCTCCAATAGACAGTGGAAGCCTGTCGGCATTTCTAAAGAATTCTTTTCTGCTGTTTTTAAATCGCACTTCTACACAATCGAATGCCTCTTCACCTGCCGGTAAAGACATATTCGACAACCAGTCGAAAACAGTAAGTTTATTGCATCCATCTTCTCCACAGGTACCATTGTTTTGACAACCTTTAGGAGAACCATTCGATGCGGTAGTGCAATTACTACAACCCATGATTTATATCTTGAGTGTGCTAGGCACACTTAGGTTCATATTTAATTTTTGTAAAGATAGCTCGAATTGTGCCATCTTCAAAATCAGTCTATTAAGCTCCTTTCAAAGCTTTTATTGCCTCGACAATTTTTGCTTCAACTTCTTCTTGAAGCTCCGGATTGTCTAACAATAGTTGTTTAACAGCATCGCGTCCTTGACCGAGCTTCGTATCGCCATAGCTAAACCAAGACCCGCTCTTTTTGATGATTTCATAATTAACCCCCAGGTCAATGACTTCACCTACTTTTGAAATTCCCTCACCATACATGATGTCGAATTCAGTAGATTGGAATGGAGGTGCTACTTTGTTTTTAACCACTTTTACACGTGTCTTATTTCCCTGAACATCACCATCGGTGTTTTTTATTTGAGATGATCTTCTAATATCTAAACGAACAGAGGCGTAAAATTTAAGGGCGTTCCCACCAGTGGTTGTTTCAGGATTACCGAACATCACACCAATCTTCTCACGAAGCTGGTTGATAAAGATTACTGTACAATTTGTTTTGGAAATCGATCCCGTTAGTTTACGAAGTGCTTGAGACATCAAACGAGCATGTAATCCCATTTTAGAATCCCCCATTTCACCTTCGATCTCGCTTTTTGGTGTCAAGGCTGCTACGGAGTCAATGACCACGATGTCAATTGCCCCTGATCGAATCAGGTTGTCAGCAATTTCAAGTGCTTGTTCCCCATTGTCAGGTTGCGATATGATTAAATTGTCGATATCGACTCCTAGATTCTTGGCGTAAAATCGATCAAAAGCGTGTTCTGCATCAATAAATGCCGCAATTCCTCCAACCTTTTGAGCCTCTGCCATTGCGTGTAAGGTCAATGTCGTTTTACCTGATGATTCAGGTCCGTATATTTCAATGATTCTTCCTTTTGGATAACCACCTACTCCTAATGCTATATCGAGTCCTAAAGATCCAGAAGGAATAACCTCTACCTCCTGAACGACACTGTCTCCCATTTTCATTACAGAACCTTTGCCGTAGGTCTTATCTAACTTGTCAAGTGTTAACTGAAGCGCCTTTAATTTTGCTTCTTTTTCTTTGCTCATAATTTCATTTTTTAACTTAGGCTAAAGTACTATTTTTTTCCCAAGGCCAAGACTTCTTTATAGGATCTGCTCTGTTAAATTTTTAATAATTCCTCCCTTATATGCTTTGAGGTCTTCTTCTAAATAAAAACGACACTTATTTTGAAGCTCCTTATATTGCTCATACTCTAGGTCTTTGACAAAAAAAACAGAATGAACCTGAACATCAATCGGACCAGGACGACCGTGATTAAAATTATACGGCAATCGATCCTTAGCGTTGTAGATAGAAATGGGAACAATATCTAATTGATGTTCGATGGCCATTTTAAAGGCTCCAGGTTTAAAATCCGCTAGTAAAACTTCTACTTCAGGAACTAAGCCTTCCGGAAATACACAAATGGAATAATTTTTTTGGAGTTTTTCCTTTACTGATAGATAGACTTGAGCTCTCGATTCTTTTTGAGATCGATCGACTAAAATACTGACGTTTTTATAGATCAACCCAAAGAGTGGAATTTGCTTCAGTTCTTTTTTCCCAACGAAAAGGACAGGATTTTTTGACAATCTTAATACCATCATAATATCGAGCATGCTTTGGTGATTAGGGCATAACATATATGAAACTCCCTTTTTTAAAATTAGATCAGACCTCACTCTCATTGGAGTACCCATTCCCCAAAGAATAAGAGGAGCCCAAATACTTCTTGCAAACCAGTACACAATTGGAAAGCCTCCCGGAAATAGAGCTGAAATCATCAGAACTGGAAAAAACAATATCAAAGGAATGGCTGCTAAAATATAGAACCATGCCATGTATAATACTCGAAGGGAATAGAATAGGTGTTTCATCGAAAATTAAATATACTAATTTGTATCTTTGGCCTTCTAACTAATAGATATATGTCAAGAATATTAACGGGAATTCAGTCCACAGGAACACCACATTTAGGGAATATTTTAGGAGCTATTATGCCAGCTATTGAAATGGCAAAGGATCCAAAAAATGAATCCTATCTCTTTATAGCTGACTTGCATTCGCTAACTCAAATTAAGGATGCCGCACAGCTCAAAGAAAACACTTATGCTACAGCGGCAACTTGGCTAGCCTTTGGATTAGATATTGAAAAGACAGTGTTTTATAAACAATCCGACCTCCCTCAAACTACGGAGCTCTCCTGGTATTTAAGCTGTTTTTTTCCCTATCAACGTTTGACCTTGGCACATTCTTTTAAAGATAAAGCTGACCGACTTGAAGATGTCAATGCCGGTTTGTTTACCTACCCAATGCTCATGGCAGCAGACATCCTGCTTTACGATGCCGAATATGTTCCAGTGGGCAAGGATCAATTACAGCATTTAGAAATGACACGCGATGTGGCTTCGCGTTTCCACAACAAGTTTGGCGACTGTTTTGTGATGCCTGAAGCAAAGATTCAAGAATCTTCAATGTACATTACTGGTACTGATGGCGCTAAGATGAGCAAGAGTAAAAACAATACAATCAATATCTTTTTAGCTGAAAAAAAGCTCAGAAAACAAATCATGGGAATTCAAACAGATTCCACTCCAATGGAAGATCCAAAAGATCCTGAAACCTGTCCAGTGTTTGCCCTTTACAAGGTTTTAGGTAATGAAGAACAAATCGCTCAAATGAAAGCGAACTACCTCGGTGGCAACTACGGATATGGACATGCCAAACAAGCATTGTTTGAGTTAATTATGGAGCTTTTTGAAGAGCCAAGAGCGAAGTTTGAATTCTATATGAACAACAAATCTGAAATCGATAAAGCACTTGCTTTAGGCGCTGATAAAGCTGCAGCTGTTGCAAATGAAGTTCTCTCAAGAGTAAGAACCAAACTCGGTTATTGATCCCAACCTAAAAACTGAACGAGGTCCTGAGCAGAGCTAATAAGTTGTGCTTTAGCGTCTCTTATAAGCTGATTGCAGCCTTGATGTGGATCACTACATCTGGAAGGAAAAGCATAGACTTCTCTATTATAAGAATTTGCTAAATCAGCAGTAATTAAACTCCCTCCTTTGAGAGGAGATTCTACCACTAGTGTCGCTTTTGTGAGTCCCGCAATAATCCGATTTCGTTGAACGAATTTATACGGAAGAGCTGTTTCCTTTGGAAGAAACTCAGAGATGACTCCCCCTCTTTTTTCCATTTCTTTTCTGATTTGTGAATGGGCTAAAGGATAGGTTCTATTAAGACCGTGTGCCAAACAACCAATGGTTTGTAAATCGTATTTAAGGGCTGCTTTATGAGCTGCTATATCAATACCATAAGCGAGACCCGATACAATTGTAGGTTTGTAGGGGGCTAACTCTCTGATCAATTTCTGAACTAATTTTAGAGCTTGGGGGCTGGGGTTTCTTGTTCCTACAATAGAAATCCATCTTTGGCTATTCCAATGAATCGATCCCGATGCAAATAAAACCAAGGGGGCATCTTCACATTCCATCAACAGCGAAGGATATCCTTTTTGGCCGTATCCAATTAGTTGATAGTTGTTGTTTTTAGCTTCCTTTAATACAATCTTAGCTTGATCTAAATAGGTTTTTGAAAAGAAGTCAATTCCTAGATCAGCATCTTTAAAATGGTGCTTATGAGGTTCACTTTCAAAAATAGCGGTAGCTGATTTAAATTTTTTATACAAACGCAGTGCTTTTAGTAGGCTGATACTAGGAGTGATATGTAATCTTACAAGGGATAGAAGCTCTTGTCCCATCTTATTTTTACAGTTTGTATGCATCTTTTTTACTAAAAATATTCTTACATTTACTCTTCCCAAATCATTTTGAAACCAAAACAGACCAAATCAATGCGATTAGAACAGCATATAGCACCTTTACTCTATAGACATCACTGTGTAGTGGTTCCTGAATTCGGGGCATTTTTGACTAGAAAAATAGCTGCCTATTACAACCCACAAACACAGTCGTTTTACCCACCTTCAAAAGCATTGTCTTTTAATGGACAACTTCAGACTTCTGACGGAGTATTAGTGAGCTATATTGCGTCCATTCAAGGCTGTTCATACGATCAAGCACAAGATCAATTAACAAGGGTTGTCAATCAGTGGAAAGCTGATTTAGCCAACGGTCTTAGTCTTGATTTAGAGCATATAGGACTCCTTTCTAAAAACAAAGAAGGACATATCGTCTTTAAACCTTATCACGATCAAAATTACCTCAACAGTTCTTTTGGACTTGCTCCAGTGAATGCTGCTCTTATCGAAAAAGCAACTCAGCCTATTGTTAGACAATTAACACCTGATACGCAAACCGACTTCAAGATAGGAAAATCACTCATGAAATACGCTGCAGTAGGTTTAATTGCAATCAGTACTGCTTTAGGAGGTCTTCAACTGCGTTCTTCTTATGAGAACAACAGTGTTTTAGCTGCTAAAACAGCACAAGAAACTATTGAAAAAACCATTCAAGAAGCGAGCTTTTTCAGCGACAATCCAGTAAGTTTGCCCGCATTAGAAGTAGAAGTGAGTATTCCAAAAGCTGAAATGCACTACTTTATCATCGCTGGTTCGTTTATCAAAGAAGAAAATGCCTTAGCTCATATAGAGAAACTCAAAGAGAAAGGCTTTGACACTTCTGAAATTATCGGTCAAAATCCATTTGGTTTGTATCAAGTTGGGATCAATGCCTTCGCTGGAGAACTTCAAGCGAGAGCGTTCTTAGAAACTGCTAGAGCCAATGGAAATGAATCAGCTTGGTTACTCGTAAAGTAATTAATCCTCTTTAAAAAGCGCTTTTAATTCAGTAGCATCTGATGGCTTCATCTTTTTGGCGAGTACCAAAGAGAGCTGCTTGCGTCTTAGTGCGGCATCAAAACGCTCTTTTTCTAAAGGAGTTTCAGGCTGTAGTGCTGGCACCTCGGTTGGTTTTCCTGTATCGTCAACTGCGACAAAGGTGTAAATCGCTTCATTGGCCTTAGTGCGCTCTCCTGTATAACGATCTTCAATCCAAACATCGATAAATACTTCCATCGAAGTATTAAAAGCCCTTGAAACAGCTGCTTCTACAGTAACTACCGATCCTAAGGGAACCGCTCTGTTAAAGGCAACATGGTTAACAGAAGCCGTTACTGTAATTCTGCGAGAGTGCCTTCTCGCTGCGATACTCGCTGCACGATCCATTCGAGCTAAAAGCTCTCCTCCAAACAAATTATTGAGCGGATTGGTTTCACTTGGTAAGACCATATCGGTCATAATTGTTCTAGATTCTGAGGGTGTTTTTGGATTCATTGTAAATCGTTTAAGTAAAGGTATTATTATAGTTTGTATATCCACTGTTGCGGATTGAGTTTTGTCGTGTTTTGATAGAGGTAAAACTTGAGCTGTGTTTGTCCGTTAAATGCATTAGTACTAACAATGCCAAGCGGAGATTTCTCTGCTACTTGGTCTCCCTTGCTCACCGAGACACTTTTGAGATTGTAATAGGTGCTGATATAGTTTCCGTGTCGAACTTGGACTCCTAATCCACCTCCTGGAACTCTCAGTATGGCTACAACCTCTCCTTTAAATATAGATCGCGCCTCAGCATTGGCTTCTGTTGCGATAATGACTCCGTTGTTTTGGTGTTTGATTTCTGGATAGACAGGATCCGTATAAACCCCAAATCCTCTTTTGACAATTCCTTTGGCTACAGGCCAAATCAGTTTTCCCTTATTGGCTTCAAAATCACTAGCTACTCTTTTGGTTTCAGCAGTAAGCACAAATCCAGTAGAAGTATTAGACGTGTTTTTGGTAGCGGTCTCCTTCTTCTTATTAGCAGCGGCTATGGCTTCCTTGATCATCTTTTCGATCTGAGCATCGATAGCCTTAGATCTCTTGGTTTTTTGAGCGATCTCTCGTTGATATTTTGTCTTGTTCTTACGAATAGATCCTAGCGAATTTTGAAGATTTCCTTTTTCCTTTACAAGAGTAGCTCGTTCTTTTCTGTTCTCGGCCAACAGCACCTCCTTTTGCTTTTTTTGACTTCTTAACTCTTCAATCTTTTTGAGTAATTCTTCAGACTTAGTACTTATTTCAATAGCTTGTTTTTTGCGGTACAGAGCAAATTGCTTTAAGTATTGCATTCGTTTATACGCCTGATAAAAGTTCTTTGATGAAAGCAAAAACATCAGTCTACTTTGCTTGGATTTAGAAATATAGGACCGCTTGATCATCGCTGCATAATCTTTTTTAAGGGTCTGAATTTCTTTCTCCAAAGAGCCAACCGTTAATTCTTCTTTTTCAATAGCTCTATTGATGCTATTAGCCTGTTGATTGGTCACTCGAATGAGTTGTTCTCGAACAGTGATTTTGCGATTTAAATCTTCGATCTCATCTTCAAAACTCTTTTCTTTTTTACCAGAACTAAAGAGTAGTTTTTCGATTTGAGCGATTTCACTTTGAAGCCTCGTTCGCTCGTCTTCCAGTTTTTTCTGTTGGTTGGTTTGAGCCAATAACATCCCTGTTCCCAATAGAAATAGCAACAAAATAAATCGGTGTTGAAGCACTCTAATCATTGTTGAGTTTTAATTCTTTATAGCCTTCTGGAATCTTATAGGGGAATTTCAATTGACGGTTGAGACTGAGATTCTTGTATTCGATATCGAGACTGGAGTTAAACTGTTTTGCTTCTGCGGATAATCTAAGGTGCTCAGGAATACTTACGCCATCGATTTTTTGATATCCCAAATACTCAATTTTAATACTCCCTTCGCCTGAACCTTCACTAATGATAGTGTTTTTGAGTTGATAACTTCCAGGTTCGATATCGATATGGAGCTTGTAGCGATCTTTTTTGTCGACCATTGCATAGCGATAGAAATTGTTGGTGACCTCCCATAAAGAGCGTTGTGCTTTGAGTTCAACAGCGGCAAATCCCAAGAGAAAACGCTGAAGTAAATCGTAATTGAGCTCTGTTCCAACAAGGGTGCTCAACTGCTCAAAACTACCTTTAAAATAGGATTTGTTTGTCGAGGTATAGAAGGAGACTTCCTCAGGGGTAATTAGTGCTTTCGCCAGTCCAAAGAATGCTGAGATCCAAATTCCCTGGTCTTTAATCATTCGAAAACTCGCAGGTACTGAAGTCACTTTATCCCCAGTGTTCAACTCAATTTTCATTCGACCACTTAGACTGTTGAATTCTCGATTGATTTCACCGTGTTCTTTGATGATTAATCTAGGAGACAGCGCTACCAAAGCAACTCCAGGAGTCGTTTTAATTTTACGACTACCACAGGAGCTGAGTATCATAAGGAGCGATAACGCTAGGATGAGTTGTCTCATAATTTTTATTTTACACCGGTAGATCCAAATCCGCCTTGACCGCGATCCGTTTCACTGAGGACTTCAACCTCAATCCAATCAGCGCGCTCGTGTTTTGCAATGACTAATTGAGCGATTCGATCTCCGTCACAAACTTCAAAAGCTTCATTAGACAAGTTCACAAGAATCACACCAATATCACCTCTGTAATCGGCATCCACCGTCCCCGGTGCATTGAGTACCGTTATTCCCTTCTTAGCCGCTAAGCCAGAACGAGGTCGCACCTGAGCTTCATAGCCTGGTTCTAAGGCGATGTGAAGCCCTGTTGGGACAATAGCTCTCTCCAGAGGCTGTAAGACTACTGGTGCCTCTAAATTAGCTCTGAGATCCATCCCAGCAGAAGCTAGGGTTTCATAGGAGGGTAATTGGTGTTTAGACTTATTAACGATCTGAATTTTCATGCTTTTAAAAAGTGCTTTTTTAGTGTTTTGCGTTCAAAAATATACAGTAAAACTACAAATAAACTCAGGATTGGAAACCCTATTTTTAAATCGTTTGAAAAACCGTAAAACACCACTGAGGCTAAAAAGATAGAACTAAAAAAGTAGGCTCCTATTCTCTTGAGGTCATAAGGGATATAATAGTGTTTTCTTCCAAGTAGAAACGAAATAATCATCATGGATCCATAAGCCATAAGTGTTGCAATCGCAGAGGCGTAATAGCCATAGGAAGGAATAAAAAGAAAATTGACAACAATGGTAATCAGTGCTCCAAAAACCGAAATATAAGCTCCAATATGTGTTTTGTCACTCACCTTATACCAAACCGACAGGTTGTGGTAGATTCCCAAACAAAAACTCGCCAATAAGACAATTGGAACGACAGGCATGGCCTCCCAATAATCGGGATTTAAGATGGCTATTTGCTTTAGGTAATCTAAAAAGACAACCACCGAGAGTAAAATGACCGATCCAAAGAGCACAAAATAATACAGAATTTGAGCATAGGCCTTCTGAGGATTTTTGTTTTTGAGATGTGAAAAGAAAAAAGGTTCAATCCCCAATCGATAGGCCGTAGCAAAAAGGGTCATAAACAGGGCTAGTTTGTAACAGGCAGCGTACTTACCCGCTTCACTATTGGCGATATCCGCAGGTAGCAATCGAGAGAGCAAAATCTTGTCGAACACCTCATTGATAGTAAAAGCAATTCCAGCAATCATAATAGGCAAGCCGTAGGCCAACATCTTTTTTACAAGGTGACGATCGAGTTTCCAAGGAATGCTCAAATAGTTTCTAAGAACCAATAATAAGGTAACCCCGCTGGCAATAAGATTGGAAATAAAGATGTATTCAATGACGAAGTTCTCTCTGTAAAAGCCCTCTAATAGCGTGGCGTCCATCTTGTGAATCACCGGAAAGAGCAATAAAAAAACTAAGTTCAGCCCTAAGTTGATCGCAACGTTTAAAATCTTAATAAGCGCGTATTTTCCAGCCTTTTCTTCAGCTCTTAGACGAGCAAAGGGAATGATGACCAAAGCGTCTAAAGCGAGTATCCCTATGGCGAGCTCAATAATAGTTGTATTCACTTGAATCATCGAGGCGAGCGCTGCTTTAAAATTCAGAGAAACGACTACAAATACCAAGGTAGTGATCAATATACTCATCAGCGAGGTTGACAGAACCTTGATCGCTTCTTTGGCCTGCTGATAAAATCTAAAAAAGGCGGTTTCCATCCCATAAGCCAATAACACATTAGCAATTGCAAACCACGAAAAGATCACCGTAACGGCTCCAAAACCAGAAGTCGCTAAGATATCCGTATAAAGCGGTAACAACAGAAAGGACATCATTCTGGGAAGAACCGTCGCTAATCCGTAGATAAAGGTTTGTTTAAATAGCTTTGGGAACAAGAGCACGTTATTTAATTCACTAAAAATAACAAAAAAACGTGAGCCTTTGGGGACTCACGTTTTATGATTTTATAATCGATCCGCTAATTACGCACTCAAGGCCTCTGCTCCACCAACAATCTCTAAGATTTCATTGGTAATAGCCGCTTGACGTGCTTTGTTATAGGTGAGCTTCAATTGATCTCTGAGTTCACCTGCGTTATCAGTCGCTTTGTGCATCGCTGTCATACGCGCTCCGTGCTCAGAAGCAAAAGAATCGCGAATCGCTTTGTACAATTGAGTCTTTAACGCCTTTGGAACTAGTTCAGAAACGATTTCTGCTTTAGAAGGTTCAAAGAGATAGTCAGCTGATTGAGTCGTTGCCTCAGCAGCTACAATCGGTAAAAACTGTTCCGTCATCACGCGCTGGTTAGCAGCGTTGATAAATTGGTTGTATACCAAAACAATTTTATCATAAGTACCTGCCTGAAAATCACCCATCAATCGATCAGCGATGTCTGCTACATTGTCAAAAGTCAAATCGTCGTAAACATCTGAGTGGTTTGCAACCACATTGAATTGTTTTGACAATAAATCATTTGCCTTTTTTCCTACAGCAACAACATCAACAGATGCTCCCTTATAGGTTTCAGAAGCCAATCGTATCGATTGTTTGATAATATTGGTGTTAAACGCTCCACACAAACCACGGTTGGAAGTGATCGAAACCACTAAAACCTTTTCAACCTCACGCTCTTGGGCATATACAGCTGCATTTGAGCCTTCAATACTACCACTAAGCGCTTGTAATAAAGAGGTGAGTTTGTCTGAGTAAGGGCGCATCGCAGTGATCGCATCTTGAGCTTTTTTCAACTTTGCAGCCGATACCAATTTCATGGCAGAGGTAATCTGCATGGTTGATGAAACCGAAGCGATTCTGTTGCGTATTTCTTTAAGGTTTGCCATTGTTATTTAGCTTAACTATTGGTAATTAGCAGCAAGATCTTTACATACAGCTGTTAGTGTATCAGTAACCTCATCAGTTAATTGACCAGATTTAATAGTATCTAATACGTCTCTGTTTTTAGAATTCAATACTTCGATAAAATCTCTTTCGAATTCTTTAACGCGATCCACAGGAACATTTCTCAATAAGTTTTTAGAACCAGCATAGATAATTGCTACCTGATCTTCTACGGTATAAGGGTCGTTTTGAGCTTGTTTTAAGATCTCCACGTTACGACGTCCTTTTTCAATTACGTTTAAAGTTGCAGCATCCAAATCAGATCCAAACTTAGCAAAAGCTTCAAGCTCTCTAAACTGTGCCTGGTCTAATTTTAAGGTACCTGCTACCTTTTTCATCGATTTAATCTGAGCGTTACCACCCACACGAGATACCGAAATACCTACGTTAATCGCTGGACGAACCCCTTGGTTAAACAAGTCTTGCTCTAAGAAGATCTGTCCATCAGTAATCGAAATTACGTTCGTTGGAATATAAGCAGATACGTCACCTGCTTGTGTTTCAATAATTGGAAGAGCTGTTAAAGAACCGCCTCCTTTTACTTTTGATTTTAATCCTTCTGGAAGGTCGTTCATGCTCTTAGCAATCGTATCATCTGCAATGACTTTTGCAGCACGCTCTAATAAACGAGAGTGTAAGTAGAATACGTCTCCAGGATAAGCCTCACGTCCCGGTGGTCTTCTAAGTAGAAGTGATACCTCACGGTAAGCAACAGCTTGTTTTGATAAATCATCATAGATAATTAATGCAGGACGACCGGTGTCTCTAAAGTACTCACCAATAGCAGCGCCTGTAAATGGAGCATAAACTTGCATTGAAGCAGGATCCGATGCATTCGCAGCAACGATTGTTGTATATGCTAAAGCACCTTTATCTTCAAGAGTTTTTGCAATAGCAGCAACGGTAGAAGCTTTTTGTCCTATAGCAACATAGATACAATATACTGGTTGACCAGCATCGTAGAATTCTTTTTGGTTGATGATGGTGTCGATACAAACAGTTGTTTTCCCTGTTTGACGGTCACCAATCACAAGCTCACGCTGTCCTCTACCTACTGGAATCATCGCATCAACAGCCTTGATACCAGTTTGAAGTGGTTCGTTTACTGGTTGACGGAAGATTACCCCAGGAGCCTTACGCTCTAATGGCATTTCAACGGTTTCTCCTTCAATAGGACCTTTACCATCAATTGGATTACCAAGCGTATTTACAACACGACCAACGATCCCCTCACCAACATTTACAGAGGCAATTTGTTGCGTTCTTTTAACTGTAGATCCTTCTCCGATCTCTTTTGATTGAGAAAGTAATACGACCCCTACGTGATCTTCTTCAAGGTTCAGTACAATTCCTTTTACTCCACCTTCAAATTCAACTAATTCCCCGTATTGAGCGTTAGATAAGCCATATACTCTGGCGATACCATCTCCTACTTGTAATACAGAACCCACCTCATCTAATGAAGCTGTGGATTTGAATCCTGATAATTGTTCCTTTAAAATTGCTGATACTTCAGCGGCTTTTACTCCTGCCATGGTTTTAAAATATATACTATGCTGTTAATTCTCTTTTTAATTGATCCAATTGATGCGCGATACTGGCATTGTATTGAAGATCTCCTACTCTTAGAACAAATCCTCCAATTAAGGATTCCTCTATACTCACCGCTAAACTTATGTTCTTAGCCGTGATGGTTTTCATTTTAGAAATGATTTCATTTTCGAGTTCTTTTGAAAGTGGGCTTGCAGCTACCACCTTGACAACAACCTCGTCTTTTTCAGAATCGCTAAGAGTTACAAAAGCTGAAGCTACTTCAGATAGTATTGAAATTCTCTTGTTCTGAATCAATACATCAATCAAATCTAAAGTAATTTTATCAGCTGATTTAAAAACTGCCTTTAATACTTTTTGCTTATCTGTAGAAGCAACCGTTGGGCTGTCTAATAAATCTGAAAGTTCCTCGCTCGCTTCAACACTTGCGATAATACTCAACATATCCTTTTCTACAACCTCAGCAACATTCCCATCCTTAGCTAGGGCAAGTGCAGCTTTTGCATAACGGATAGCAGCTCTTGAATCCTTCATAATTCTTAGTTTATCTCGATATCTTTTACTAAATCACTTACTAATTTGTCTTGTTTTGACGAATTAGAAAGTTCTTCTTTAATAACTTTTTCTGCAATCGCTATTGAAAGTTCAGCCACTTGTTTTTTAATATCAGCAACAGCTGCTTTCTTTTCGCTTTCGATTGTTTCTTGTGCTTGAGCTACTAATTTATCAGCCTCAGATTTTGCTTGAGCTTTTGCATCAGCAATCATTTTGTCTTTAAGCTCTCTAGCCTCTTTGATCATTACTTCGCGCTCTGCTCTAGCTTCTTTCAAAAGCTTTTCATTGTCAGCATTGAGGTTTTGTAATTCTTTTCTAGCTTCGTCTGCAGCCTCAAGAGCTCCTTTGATTCCTTCTTCTCTTTCGTTAACGGCATCCAAGATCGGTTTCCAGGCAAACTTCTTTAATAAAAGCACCAAACCGACAAAAATTACGGTCTGCCAAATAAAAAGTCCAAAAGAAAATTCTTCAATTAATTTTTCCATATTCTAAATAGGATTCTCTGTTAAAAAATCTAAAAACAACAGTTAGAGCCAACCGCCCTAACTGTTGATAGTTGTACTAGGCTGCGAATAAAGCAGCGAAACCAATACCTTCAATAAGCGCTGCTGCAATCAACATCGCTGTTTGAATTTTACCTGCAGCTTCTGGCTGACGAGCAATAGCTTCCATAGCAGATCCACCAATTTTACCAATACCTAAACCAGCACCGATAACGATTAAACCTGCTCCTACAATAGTTGGGATTTCCATATTTATTTATTAAAAATTAAACATTCAATTTTAGTGATGTGCTTCTTCGTTGGCAAAACCAAAATACAAAGCAGACAACATCGTGAAAATATACGCCTGTAATGCAGCAACTAATAACTCTAGTATTGCTAAGACAAACGATAGTAAAAAGCTTAAGCTAGATCCCAACCAAGAGTGGAAAATAAACATTAAACCGATAATACTCATCAGTACGATATGCCCCGCTGACATATTCGCCCAAAGACGAATCATAAGAGCAAAAGGCTTGATAATTACTCCTAATAATTCAATAGGAGCTAATAATATTTTCATTGGAACTGGAACTCCAGGCATCCAGAAGATATGCCCCCAGTAATTTTTGTTTCCTGTTAGGTTCGTAATAAGGAAGGTCAATAAGGCTAATCCAAAAGTCACCGCAATGTTTCCAGTTACGTTAACTCCTAGTGGCGTCAACCCAAAAAGGTTTAAGAACCACACGAAGAAGAAAATGGTAAGCAAGTAGCTCATGTACTTCTTGTAGTTAGGTCCGATGTTAGGTTCTGCGATATCATCGCGAATATACAATACGATGGGTTCAAAGATTCGAGCAAAACCAGTAGGAATTCCTTTGTTCTTAGCGTAAGACTTTGCAAGAGAAGAAAACAACCAGAACATCAACAATCCTGTAAGAAGCATCATCACAACACTCTTAGTGATTGAAAAGTCATTCATTATTTTGTGATAAGCGTGGTGATCGTGCTCTAAGGCATCTTTCATTTGATCAATACTAACACCAGCTTCTCCCTTGTAAATTTTTCCGTGAATTAAAGCGTAGTAGTTTCCGTTCACCTCAGCGATTGATTCTCCGTGCTGTAATTTAGAAGATGAAAACACTTGAAGTCCGTTATCCCATAAAATCACAGGAAGAGGAAGCCCAATGTATACGTGCTCATGCTCACTGTTAGTGTATGAATAAAGTGAGAAATCGTAAGAATCCTGTAAGTGATGTTGGATGTATTCATTGATCTCTGTCTTGAGATCTTTTTCTCCTTCAGAGGAATCACTACTCGTTGTTGCGGTGGCGAAACTAATACTTGCAAAAAATACTAGAGCAAGACTAAAAAACTTCATATTAAGCGCTTTCGACATTTGTAAATTTTAATTCACTTAAAAAACGCTGCAAATGTAAGTTATTTCGTTAAATTAAAAAAAGTCTATTGTGGATAATTTGTGGATAAAATACTAGCGCTTAGTTGTCTTGAGATTGGTTCCCCTTGTTTAATAGCTTTGAAACGTAGAGAGACTCCGTGATAAGGCTGATAAGGTAGGGGATAAAAAACACCAAAAAGGCCTTCGTTTTAGGAAGCTCATAGTGACTGTAATAAGGCTTTAAAAGCGTAAAATAAAAGGCAAATTTTAAGAGGGATCCCGCCAAAAACAAAAAACCGACCTGACTAAAGTATTTTTTTTGAAATTTAAAGATCGCAAAAACGATCAAAGTTGTCATTGCCAATAGTCCTAAATAGGTCACTGCCAATAAATTGGTTGCAAAGCTTTCATCAATTGACTTTAGAACAACAAAGTGAATTACAAAGCTTACCACAAGCGACAAAAACAACACTAGGATAAATCGATAAAAAAAGTGCTTGGAGGTCAATTCTTAATTTTTTTTGTTTGATTGATGACAAACCACATGGCAATGATGATTCCAAGGAGGGTAAATACAATGAGCCCAGGTCTTCCTTCAAATTCAAAATAGGTGTCTACCCATTTTCCGATCTGCACCATAAAGTAAATAATGGCTCCCATCTGTATGGCAATAGCCGATAAGAGTCCAAAATTTCTGAGGTTGTTATTACGAGGCTTCTTGGGCGAGGTCATCTTTACGTTCTGGTTTCAAACTCGATACTCCTTTGGGTTTCATGCTGCACTCTGCTTCAAAAAGAGCCCCAGGTGCTATGGCTAATTTAGTGGTTTGAACCTTTCCTTCAACAGAAGACTGGGATTGAAGATTGAGTAATTCAGCAACTTTGATCTCACCTTTAAAACTTCCTTCTATATCTGCATTAACACAGTCTACCTGCCCTTCGATAGATCCCGATTTGCCAATAACTACTTTTCCAGAAGTTGTTAAGCTCCCCTCGAGTCTTCCCTCAATTCTAAAATCGTCTTTGGATACGATTGTTCCTTTGATTGTGGTTTCCTTTTCAATTCTATTGGGCTGCGATCTCATATCAGAAGAAGCGCTCGCTTTTTTGTTGTTGTCTGCAAACATAGTTATCGTTTTAATGCTTTGTGTTCTTCGCTATAGGCTTTTAAGTTCTTGTAAAGCTGTACGGTTCTATAGTGGGATGCTAAAATTACAAAAAACTCTCCATTCTCAAAGGTAGGATCTTTAAAAATTGGGTTTTTTGAAAATCTAACCGTCTCAATTTGAGTCGGAAAGCCGTGAACGACATACACATCTTGAACAGGAGAATAAGATTCTTTTGAATAGCGAAGATGGGATAAATCGTCTTTGAACAAAGAGCGAATTCTTTGACCAATAATCGAGTCGTTAGTCGCTTGTTTGCTGTTAACCCAAATAGCGAGTTTCCAATGATCACTATCGAGTGGATCCCCAAATTTAGGAGCTCCTACGGTGGCATTGGCCTTGGTTAGAAATTCAACAGCCTTTTCTGCTGCACTCGATGATGGAAAATCTTTTACTAATTGTTCCATCGCTCTTTTATAAGCTACAAACCCCTCAGATCGGCCAATAGAAAGTGCTTTTAGATTCGTCCATTTCCCAGATTCTTCAATATCTGTTGTTCGTCCTAAAACCTCGTTAACTGCTTGAATAACGGAATCGTACTTTTGATTTTTAAAGGATTGATAGACTTTTTGATACTGTTTATCAAACTCAGAGTCTGATAAGAGTTGTGCTTTAGAAGGATCCTTTAATACTTGAGCATAAACAGATTCAGGATAACTTCTGATAATTTTATTCTTGACCTGATCAGCTTTTTGATTGTCATTTAGCAGTTCATAGGTTTTGTACATAGCGTACAAAGAAGGAATGCAGATGGATTCTGACTGGGTGTACAAACTCGATATCATCAAGTTTTTTAACGCTAAGTCGTATAGCTCAAAGCTTTCCTTATAGATCGTACCAAGTCTAAAATGAGCGTAGTTTTTCTCTCTTTTAAGACTGTCGATGGTTTTCTCCTCGGTTGGGAGTTGACTCAGATAAAATTCAGGATCAAATTTCGAAGAACGTTCCTTTAGTTGTTCTTGAACTTGCTCGCTTGCTACAGACTGTTCTTGATCTACAACTTTGACCTGTTTGGTTTTTTGTTCTGATCTCCAGTTATCTGCTAAAGCTCGATCTCCCCATTGTTGTCTAAAAGCCTTTTGGCCCCTCTCGATCATGGCAGGGTTGTAAAAGTAAAAGCTTCCTCTAGTTGAAATAGGGTTAGAATAAGCCTCGTTAGCCTTCTTTTCTTTAGCCTCTTTTTCTTCTTCTTGAAGTTGTTCTTTTTTCGCTTCCTGAAGCTGAAGGGTTTGAATGTGTTTTTCAATCTCTTCGATTTGACGTTCTCTTGGAGCAGCTGCCAATTCTAAAACAGAATCAATCATTGCAACCTTAGTTTCGTAGAGTGCTACGTCCTCTAATTTAAGTGAACGCTTTTGAATCGCTCTGAATTTTTCAGAGGGGTTGACCAAATAAGGTAGCAAACTGTCGTAATAGGTGTGAGCTGAAACGTACTCATTGTTGTCAAAATAGTGATCTGCTAATAGCTCATAGCTCATCGCAGTCAGGGTTGGATCATTCTTATTAGCTCGCAGCGACTTATTGATATATGCTACTCCCAAGCTATCCATTTCTTCTTCCAAATACACGACTCCTTGTTGATAGTGAATCACGTCTAAATACTCTTGATTTTGCCAATTTTTGACCAATTCTGATAGTTCTAATAAGTGCTCCGTCTGTTCCGCCTTGTTGAGGTTTGCAAAACGAAGCGTTCGAAGCTTGGAGTGAACCCAAAAAGCTCTTGGAGCTCTTCTGCCCTGTTCGACGATCTGCTGAAAATGATCTTGAGCCTTCTCTAAATCCCCACTCGAAGTAAAGAGTTGTCCAAGAATAAAATGATAACGAGCGCGTTCTACATTTTTACGAGTCGCTCCAACCGCTATGGTTAATTTGTCGATAGCTTGGGCAATGGAGTCTGTATTCATATAGGCCTGAGCCATAGTAGCATTGGCATCTGCCAATTCTTGATCTTTAAGTTCCCGATACTTCATCAATCGCTTGAGGTTTTCAATGGCAATGACCTCATTTCCCAAACGAATATTGGTGCGTTCTTTCCAAATACGCACCTTATTTAAACGATTGGTTGCCGGATGCTTTTTAATGATATAACTAAAGGCTTCGTAAGCCGGAACAAAGCGTTGATCGAAATAACGAGCTTTCCCTAGGAGCAAATAGGCCTCAATCATTTGAGCATTGGCTTCCTGATCTTCTATCATCATTCCATGCTTTTTAATAGCTTTGACGGCCTTCTCTTCGGCGATAGCAAAAGGAGAATCTTCATCGGAATCAAATTTGAACACATACTGTTGATCCACTTCTAATCGTTCTATAGGTAAAAGCTTCCAAAAGTCTTCACGATAACCTGATTGAAGTGTGTTCCAGTTCTCATTAAAAGATTCATTTCCGTTAAAAACAACATTGTATTTGGTGTTGAGTTTATGCCACTCTCTATTGATCAATCGATCTCTAGAAGTAGAGCACGATGAGATCGTTAGTACACTTATTAGAAGTGAAAACCAAACAATAAAGAATCTGTATTTAATCATAAGTTGTTTCCTGTAGGGAGGATAACACCATTTTACAATGAATATTGTACAAACTTACAATTTTAAGTGCAGCTTTTAGACCGAAAAGTACGTCTCTAATTCTCTAAGGGTTTCTTCAGAGGTTTTGAGGTCTTTAACGACAACTCCCTTGTTGAGCACTACAATGCGTTCGCAAACCTCGGTGATATGGGTGAGATCGTGAGATGAAATCAGCAGTGTTGTCACACCGTCTAAATGAACCTCCTTGAGGTAATTCTTGAGTCGAATCTGAGTTGTGGGATCTAAATTTGCAAAGGGTTCGTCAAGAATGACTAATTCTGGAGATCCAAGAAAAGCAGCAGCTATACCCACTTTTTTTTGATTCCCCTTAGAAAGATCTCTGATGTATTTTTTCTGGCCCAAAACTTCATCTCCAAAAAGGGCCTTAAATGGGGTTAATTCTTCTTCAACTCTAGATGCTGAAATTCCTCTTAGGTTTCCCAAAAAATTAAAGTATTCTTCAGGGGTTAAATACCCTATCACAAAACTCTCATCAATATAGGCTGTTGTATAGGACTTCCAGGCTTCGCTTTGATCTACTCTTGTTTCCTTACTTAAAATATGACCCGAAGAAGGCTTAATAAGGTCTAATATCAAATTAAACAAGGTTGTTTTCCCGGCTCCATTATTGCCGACCAAACCAAAACACTCCCCTTTTGGGATGCTTAGTTCTTCAATGTTTAAAACGGTATTCCCACCGTACTTTTTGGACAAATCAACTGCTTGTATCATTTCTTAATTTTTAGTGTATGAGGCCATGGTGTCGTATTTTTCTCTTTTGTAGAGTTTGACTAAAGCATCGAGAATTTTATTGTGAAACAAAAGGCCTAAAAGGCTTACTGATATTAATAGGGTTATTCCAAACCAATTCCCTACCGTATAGTAGCCTAAAGCATAGACTCCTAGTGGAAATAAAATCTTTGGCAAACTGAGCAGCATGGTTTTGGTGTTCATTGCCTGGGTGTCTCCAAAGGGCTTTTTTCCCGATGTTAGATCCACTGGAACTTTGACAAAGGCTCCAGAAAAAATGACCAAATAGGCATTGAGGCCGAGGTTGAAAAACCCTCCTGCCAAAATATATCCAAACGCTTCGAAACTGATAAAGAGATAGAAACTCGAGAGAATAGTGCTGAGAATTACGGCAAAAACCACAAGAGCCCATTTGGACTTTAAATAATCTTTATAAGACAAATTCTGGGTCATTAAAAGGGGGTAATAAGCAGAATCCCAGCTTGGAACATAGGAGCCAAACATAAAAAGAAACCCTCCTGTTACAAAGATTCCCGCAAACATTTTCATCACAGGAGCTTCATAGGCCTCTATGCTATTGGTATAAAACAATAAACCGTAAAATAAAAAAGCTACACCTGCAATCACCGCTTGTTTGGGTCGTTTGTTGCGAACAATCATTCGCATATCATTGGTTAATAGATTTCCTAAAGATCCTAATCGCTTTAGGAAATCAAAATCGATATTGCGAACCGATTCTTCTTTCTGTGCCAATCCGCTGTCTAAAAACATATGGTTGGTAAAAAAATGAACTGCACGATAACGCATTAAAAACAACAATGCAATGGGTGCTATTATATAGAGGGGCTGTTGGTAGAGTGCGTCAAAAAATGGTGCTGTAAAAAGCGTAATATCAAAATACCCCATATAGTGACTCACCGCTAATACTATATAAATCAATGAAGCTATATACAGGGTTCGATCACTTGAATTGACAAAAACATTGAGATAATTGGAAGACAAAATCAACATAAAAACTCCTAAAAACCATGAAAGCACACCAAAAATAGAATAATCGTGAGCGATCAAAACCACTGAAAAGGGAACCAAAAAGAACAGGTGGATGATGTTAAAAAAAGAGAAGCTCGATTTTAACAATGAAAATCTAATGATTTGATTCTTATTCAGAGGCGTTAATAGTAACTGCTTAATTCGAGTTATCGGCATCTTTTGCATACTGTAACGCATAAAGAGATCAGCTGCTAAATAATAAATCATAAACTTATTGACCCAAACAAGAGGATCAGCAGCACCTGCATCCTCGGCGATAAAGAATACACCCACCCCTATTGCCAAAAAGATTGCGATAAAATAAAGAGCCACAAGGCCCATAAGAATTTTAATGGCGAGGTTGGTTTCAAAAGTAGGAGAACGTTTAAAAGCGTTCCATTCTAAATAGAGAAATTGCCGGATGGTTTTCATAAGTTTTCTTCTTAATTGCGTACTTTTGAACTAAAATTTACGCTAATGTCTGAATTTTATTCTCTAAAAATAAGTCAAATCGATAAATTAACCGCAAATGCCGTTAATCTAAAGTTAGAACTTCCACAAAACCTTAAAGATTCTTACCTGTTTAAGCCGGGTCAATACCTGACTTTAAAAGCAGATATCAATGGCGAATCAGTACGGAGAGCCTATTCGATCTCTGCTGCTCCTTCTGAGGATTATCTCAGTGTTGGAATTAAAAAAGTAAACGGAGGCGTCTTCTCTACTTTTGCAGTTGAAAAACTCAAAGAAGGACACCAGATCGATGTCATGACACCTCTTGGAAGCTTTTTTTGGAACCCAAATTCAAACTCTCAAAATATTGCACTCCTTGCTGCTGGATCAGGAATCACTCCAATGATGAGTATTGCTAAATCTGTATTGATCTCCAATGACACTTCAAAAGTCTTGTTGGTTTTTGGAAATAAAACAGTAGAAGAAGTGATGTATCGAAATGAACTTTTAGAACTTCAAGAGCAATATCCTGATCGCTTTTTGCTTGAATGGGTCTACAGTAGAGCTACGGTTCCAAGAGCACAATTTGGAAGAATTGACAAGGGAATCATCAATCACTTTTTCAAAAACACCTATTCTCATATCGCATTTGACCACTACTTTGTTTGTGGGCCTGAAGATATGATCAACACGAGTCTTTCAACTCTAGAAGCACTAGGTGTCGACCAGGGTCGTATTCACTTCGAACGATTTGTTAGCAACACTCCTAAAACAGAAACGGCTCCAGTTGGAAATGGCACCGTTCAGGTGAATGTAATTCTTGACGAAGTTGAATATCAGTTGAATTGCGATTCAAAAACAGCTCTATTAGATGCCTGTATCAAAGAAAAAATTGATGTGCCCTACTCCTGCCATGGAGGGGTGTGTAGTACCTGTATCGCAAGAGTCACTAAGGGATCGGCAGTTATGGAAAAAAATGAAATTCTCACCGATTCTGAAATAGAAGAAGGGTTGATTCTCACTTGCCAAGCACACGCTACCTCCTCAGAAATTGAGTTGGATTACGACGACGTCTAGTAAAAATTAAAGGCTGTACAGTACAAATGGGAGTGTCATAACTCCCATAAAGATCAAGTCTTTTATCCAGGTTTTTTTTATCGCCTCTAGGGCATTTGTGAACATCACTGACACAGGAAACAATAAAAAAATAGATTCTTGACCGTTAGAATGATTCGCTAAAGCGATAAAAGAAGCGATCATAAAACTCAACAACAACAAACGTATACTGATCAATTTTCCCATCAATGACCTACTGAGTCCTCGATAAGTGACAATGGATGCAAGAATTCCCAAAAAGACAAATCCCAAAACAACTAGATGATTCTTTGAAAAACTCAAATCACCAAAGTTTATTTGAAACTGATAGTGTTGATCGATAAAATTCTGAGCTTCTTCGATTCCCAAATACGCAAATACGAGCAATAAATAGGCTCCAATTGCAGGTAAGATCACCAACCAATTTTTTAATTTTTCAAATTGATAAAAATAAATTGCAAAAGCCAAAATCAAGAAGAAATACAGTGCGTTAGGATTAAAATAAGAGGCTATTAAAATCCAAAAACTAGCATCAAAAACCTTTAGTTTAATAGAAACCAAAGAGCGAATACTGAGGATTCTCCTAAAAGCTAGTAACAAGAAAAAGAGGGTGAGAAGTGTATTACTGTCGTATAAGTGATTTTCAAAAACTCCAAAAAAAACAGTGAACAATAAAATAACATAGGTGTTTTTGCCGCTAACCTGGTTTTTCTTTACGGTGAATTCAACGAGTAACATTCCCAAGCTAACAACCGTCAGCTTGCCTAAAAACAAGAGCAGTTCACTTATCGAATACGCTTCAACTCCTATTGCCCAGAACCAAAACCAGTAGTGCACACTGAAGATGAGCAGGGCAACTAAATAATTAATTGGATTAGTTTTGTCAAAAACACTTGAAATCATCTTAGGATTTTATATTTTTGTCGGATAAAGATAAGCTTCGCTTTTAATGTGAGCTAAAGAACTACTTAAAAATTATAGTTATGGGATTTTGGACAAGTATTTGGAAAGCAATTGAAACCTTATTTGTAGATGTATTATTTGCACCATTAGATGCAATTCGTTTTACAGAAAACTGGTGGTTACAAAACACTGTTAACTGGATGTTTGTAATTATAGGATTTGTCGCTTTTGTATATTGGATGAAACAATTAAAAATATTCGAAGACAATAATGAAGAAGATAAATCGAGTACTTCTCATTCATTCCTATAATCAGAATATTCTAGAATAAAACCAAAAGGCCCATTTAGGGCCTTTTTTTATAGTCTTAATGTTATATGGTTTACAAATCAAATCCTAAATCCGTTCTGTAATAACGGTCTTTAAACTGAATTTTTGAAACGCCTTCGTAGGAAGATTGAAGTGCTTCTCTAAAGTCATCTCCAAAAGCAGTAACTGCGAGAACTCTACCTCCGTTGGTTACAATTTTACCGTCTTTTAAAGTCGTTCCTGCCTGAAATACAATCTGATCTTTTACAGAGTCAATTCCAGTGATTTCATCTCCTTTATTGTAATCTTCAGGATAACCTCCTGCTACATTCATAACCGTTGTTGCAGCTCTTGAATCAATCTCAAAAGGAACTTGATCTAAGGTGCCATTGGCTACCGCTTTGAATATTTCAACGAAGTCGGTCTTTAGTCTTGGAAGTACAACCTCTGTTTCTGGGTCTCCCATACGAACATTGTATTCGATGACTTTAGGGTCGTTTCCAACTTTGATAAGACCGATAAAGATAAATCCTTTGTAGGGTAAATTGTCTTTTTCAAGCCCTCTTACCGTAGGTTCAATGATTCGATCGTGAATCTTTGCCATAAATTCTTCATTGGCAAAAGGAACTGGAGAAATAGCTCCCATTCCTCCGGTATTGAGTCCGGTATCCCCCTCTCCTATTCGCTTGTAATCTTTGGCTGTTGGAAGCACTTTGTAGTTTTTTCCGTCAGTTAACACAAATACAGAAAGTTCTATTCCATCTAAAAATTCTTCAATCACCACTTTAGCACTAGCCGCTCCAAATTTTCCATCAGAAATCATGGATTTTAGCTCGTCCTTGGCTTCTTGAAGGTCTTTTAGAATCAAAACTCCTTTTCCGGCAGCTAATCCATCTGCTTTTAATACATATGGCGGATTTAGACTTTCTAAAAAACGATATCCTTCTTCTAAGTTCTCAGCAGTAAATTCTTGATAAGCCGCAGTTGGAATATTATGGCGCTCCATAAATGCTTTTGCAAAAGCCTTAGAACCTTCTAATTCTGCTGCAGCCTTCTGTGGTCCAATCACTGGAATATGCTTTAACTCTTCATCTGTCAAGAAGAAATCGTGAACTCCGTTAACTAGTGGGTCTTCTGGTCCTACCACTACCATGTCAATATGTTGCGATAATACCGCTTCTTTGATCCCTTCAAAATCATTGACGTTGATCGGTAAGTTCATTGCTAATTCGTGAGTTCCAGCATTGCCAGGAGCTACAAACAAGTTCGGTTTTGATTCGCTTTGGGCTAACTTCCAAGCAAAGGCGTGTTCTCTACCTCCACTTCCTAGAATAAGAATGTTCATCGTGTATTATTTTTTACAAAAATACACTTTTGTTTAGTGTTTGGAAGCCAAAACCACATCTTTTAATGCCTTTTCCCAATGAATTTGTTCAAAACAAGAACTCGGTTTCATAACTGAGTATGCAGGGCGTTTTGCGGCAGCTCCATAAGCTTCTGTGCTAATCGGTTCAATTCTTAGATCAAGCTTGTTGTACTCCACTATTTTTTGTGCAAATTCCATCCAAGAGCACTGACCCTTATGAGCAAAGTGCAGTATTCCTGTGGGGAGCTTCTTTTTGGAAATAAGTTGAAGCAATTGTTTGGCTAATTCTTGGGCCGATACAGGAACTCCAATTTGATCATTGACCACATTGATCTGATCCTTAGTCTGAGCGAGGCGGATAATGGTTTTATAAAAATTATTGGCAAAGTTGGAATACAGCCATGAAGCTCTAATAATGCTGTAAGCTGCTCCGCTTTCAATTATGCGTTCCTCTCCTGCTCTTTTAGTGCTTCCATAGACCGATTGAGGGTTGGTTGCATCCTCTGCTGTGTACGGGCTTGTTTTTAGTCCATCAAAAACAAAGTCTGTAGAAATATGAACCAGGTGAACTGAAAACTTTTTACAGGCCTTAGAAATAGAGCTTACTGCTGTTTCATTGATCAAGCTTGCCGCTGTTTCATTGTCCTCAGCGGCATCAACCGCCGTATAAGCCGCACAGTTGATGAGATAATCGTATTGATGAGTGCTCAACTCCTGCTCTACCGCTTCTTGGTCAGTAATATCAAGTGTTTCCCTTGAAGCAAAGACGAGCTTTAAATCAAACTGTTCTTCAATCTGCTTAAAACATTGACCGAGTTGCCCGTTGGCTCCTGTAATGAGAATTCTACTCATAGCTGATCTCATTAAATAAAGGCAATTCGAGATCTTTCTTAGAAATAATAAGTTCGTTGGAGTTTAATTTCCAATCGATTCCTAAATGGTGATCACTGTATAGAATCCCTGCTTCTGAAGCCGGATGGTATTCATTATCACAGAGGTAGGTAATAGTAGCTGATTTGGATAAGACTACAAAACCGTGGGCACAGCCTCTTGGGATAAAGAGTTGATTTCCCTTCTCTTTTGAAAGTTCAACTGTATAATGTGTTCCAAAACTATCTGAATCGGCTCTAAGGTCTACGACAACGTCCAAAATAAGCCCTTCAACAACTCTTATAAGCTTGGCTTGAGCCATCGTTCCTTTTTGATAATGTAAGCCTCTTAAGGTGCCGTAATGAGATTCTGATTCGTTTTCCTGTACAAAGTCAGGAGCATACCCTAGAATTTCTTCTAGCTTTGAAGATTTAAAACACTCTTTAAACGTACCACGCTCATCCTTAAAAACGCTGGGAATAAGCTCATAACAACCCTCTATTGATGTTCTGTGATGCTGCATTATTGCTTTTTTGAATTAGTGATTCGATAAGCTCCAGTGTGAATGCGTTCCAACCACTTCTTATTGTCTAAATACCAGTCGATGGTGCAATCCAAACCTTGTTTAAAATCGTATTTGGGCTTCCATCCCAATTCGGTTTCAAGTTTGGAAGCGTCGATGGCGTAGCGCTTATCATGTCCAGGTCGATCTTTGACAAAACTGATCAACTTTTTAAAGCTTCCGCTTTCTTTTTGGAGCTTCTCCTCTAGCCTTTTGCATATTAAATTGACTAAGTCGATATTCTGAACTTCATTATGACCGCCGATCAAATAGGTTTTAGTGTTTTCAGCCTTGTGAAAAATTAGATCTATGGCCTCGATATGATCCTGAACATACAACCAATCTCTGGTGTATTTACCATCTCCATAAACTGGAATAGCCTCCTTGTTTAAGGCTTTTTCAATACAGACAGGGATCAATTTTTCTGGGAACTGATGAGGCCCGTAATTATTGGAGCAATTGGAGATTACATAGGGCAATCCATAGGTTTCTCCATAGGCTCTTACGAGCATATCCGAACTCGCTTTGGAGGCAGAATAGGGTGAATTAGGAGCATAGGGACTGTTTTCTGTAAAAAAACCCTCAGCACCCAGTGAACCAAATACCTCATCGGTAGAAATGTGATAAAATCGTTTAAAATTTTCTTGTTTTAAAGCGGCGTTCAACAAGTTCGCAGTCCCTTCAACATTAGTCTTTACAAAGACTAGGGGGTCAGAGATCGAACGATCGACATGAGATTCAGCCGCTAAGTGAATGACGCTGTTGATTTTCTTTTCTTTAAAAAGTTGCTCCACAAAGTCTTTGTCAGTGATGTCTCCACATACAAACTGATAATTGGAATAAGACTCTAAATCTTCAATAGTGTCCTTGTTTCCAGCATAGGTGAGTAGATCGAGATTGATCACACGGTAATTAGGGTAGGAGCTGACCATATGCCTACAGAGGTGAGAGCCGATAAATCCAGCTCCTCCTGTAATCAATATGTTTTTTGGCTCCTTCATAGGTTAAAAATAAGGCTTTAATATCTTATTGGATATAATCGACGAGTTCATCTGCCAAACTGCGATCATTGGCCAGTCTTTGTATTTTATTTTGACCACCTAATTTTCCTCTTTTCTTCATCAGATTGGTAAAACCACCCTTTTGAACGATTCGAATTTGAAGTCGCTGCAATACATTCCCCTTGATGAGATCGTCGTAATAGGTGTTTTGCGACTGCATTTCTAAGTCCAATGCCTGGGTAAAAGCTTCTAGGTCTTCTGGTAGCTGTTCAAACTCCACAAACCATTCGTGATAGGGGAGTTCGCCGTCATTTGGAACAATCTGTGGAGCCACTGTAAATTCCACCACAGAGCCTCCACAATCGTCAATTGCCTTTTTCATGGAATATTCCACCTCTTTCGCAATAACGTGTTCTCCAAAGGCTGAAATAAAGTGTTTGATACGCCCAGAAACAATCACTCGATAAGGATCCGTTGATACAAACTGTACAGTATCTCCAATATTATAAGCCCAAAGTCCTGCGTTGGTTGAGATAATCATCGCGTAATTCACACCTTTTTGAACCTCTGCGATGGTTAAACGCTTGGGGTTTTCATCAAAAAAGTGATCCGCCTCAATAAATTCGTAAAAGATTCCGTGATCCAAACAAAGAAGCATTCCTTCTTCGCTTTGTTTGTCTTGGTAGGCAAAAAAGCCCTCGCTTGCAGGAAATAATTCAATAGAATCCACCTCCTTACCCATGAGCTCGACAAACTTGGCTTGATACGGCTTGTAATTCACCCCTCCGTAAATAAACAATTGAAAGTTTTTAAAGAGCCCCGTAATGGGTTTTCCAGATTTCTCTTTGAGTTTCTCAAAGTACATTTGAACCCATGAGGGGATTCCGGCAATCACTCCCATATCTTGATTGATCGTCTCTTCAACAATGGCGTCTACCTTAGTTTCCCAATCCTCAATGCAATTGGTTTCCCAAGAAGGCAATCTGTTTTTTTGAAGGTAGTTAGGCACATAATGTGCTGAAATCCCTGAAAGTCGCCCTGTTTTGATCTTTTTAGATTCATCGAGCTTTGGACTTCCCTGTAAAAAAATCATCTTTCTTAGAACGATATCTGCATTTCCAGTCTCGTGAATATAGGACAGAATTGCATCTCTAGAGGCGCGCACCTGCTGTTTCATAGATGCCGCTGTTATCGGTATGTATTTAGCTCCAGAGGTGGTTCCCGAAGTCTTAGCAAAATAGGAGGGAAGCCCTGGCCAAAGCACGTTCGTTTCTTCATTGACAACACGGTTGATATAGGATTTTAAATCCTCGTAATCCCTTACGGGCACAGCCTTAGCAAAGTCTTGATGACTCTTGATCCCTTCAAATCCGTGATCCTTTCCAAAGGCGGTGTCTTTTGCGTTTTCAATCAGTGAATTAAAAAGAGCCTCTTGAATTTTAACAGGGTTCGAGCTCCATTTT
The DNA here is from genome assembly GCA_937136455.1 of uncultured Flavobacteriaceae bacterium. Classification (GTDB taxonomy): domain Bacteria; phylum Bacteroidota; class Bacteroidia; order Flavobacteriales; family Flavobacteriaceae; genus MAG-120531. The sequence goes on from CAKZOO010000113.1 coordinate 113,946, forward strand.
TTTGTCTTCTTATCAATACGAGCTGCAAAAAGCTTGGCGGCTATGGCTTTTAATGGAATCATCTAGTTGAAATCGATATAATTGGTTGGGTTGACGGGTTTTAGAGCTTTCCAAAGTTCAAAATGTAAATGAGGGCCCGTTGTGTACTCTCCGGTATTTCCTACTGTAGCTATCACCTCACCTGCCTCTACTTGATCTCCCTGTTTTTTAAACAAGGACCCATTGTGTTTATAGGCCGATATAAAATCGTCTGGGTGTTCAATAATGATGACGTATCCTGTCTCAGAGGTCCAATCGGAGAACACCACCATTCCCTCTGCGATTGCCTTAACAGGAGCCTTGGTTTGGGCGATAATATCAATAGCGTAATGATCGTTCTGTGGATCAAAAGAGTCTGAAACCACCCCTTCTAAAGGAGGGTAAAGTACCGTTTCTGTTTGTTCGTCCCCCTGATAAAACAAATTGTATTTCTCATCCATGGAAACCTGCTCTCTGAGGATTGAATCTTCTTTGATGGGGTTGATGCTAATGGCAACTGTGTCCAAATTATAGTTTTGTAAAAGCGAATCACGATCCATCTCAGCGGTCGTATAATCGCCGTTTAAAACCATTCGAATGCGTTCCAAATAGAGATTGTTATAGCGAATCGCCCTTGATAGTGAATCCGTCTGTTCTTCTAAAAGCAAGGCCGTTCTTCTAAGGTCCGTAGAAGAATAACCGGGAATGTATTCACGAAGAGGGGTAAAGGCAATGATTAAAGTTGTAATTGCAACTAAAAAAACAGATCCTAGCCCTAAATAAACAAAAACACTAAGCCTGTTTAATTTTAGAGAATACTTCTCCTCATAAGTGTCTTCATTGAGAACTACCAATCGATAGTGATGAAGCCATTTCTTTTTGAGTTCCTTATTTTTTTTCTTCTGTTTGTTCATTCAAAACAAATATAGGCCAAAAAAATGTTGATTTATACAGAGAATTCATCTTAAAAGTTTAGAAACACAAGCTTCTTTGAAGTTTTTTATTACATTTGTTTTTACTAAATTTCAAAATCATGACATCACTGTTTTTACCCTTAATTCCTGGACCATACCAAATCGTAATTGTAGTAATTCTCGTATTGCTCTTATTCGGAGGAAAGAAAATTCCAGAATTAATGCGCGGATTAGGAAGTGGAATTAAAGAGTTTAAGGACGCTTCTAAAGAAGATAAAGACACTGTGGACCCTAAAAAGGAAAACAAATAATAAGTTTTTTTCTTAAAATACAATTGTAAAAAACCGCCTAAGAGCGGTTTTTTTATTCGACTATTTCAAGTGTTTTAATAATCGCTTCTAGTTCAAATAAAAGATTGCGTTTGAGCTCATTTGGAGCAAACACAAAGCCCTCCAGCACTAAGATGCGATCGTTTTTCTTATCGTTGATAAAATAGCTCACAAAGGGTCCTGCCATTGCGTAGTTGTGCATTTCCCACATCCCTCTCATTTCAACAGCCGGCAGTCCAGAAACTGTAACTGCTTTTACATAAGGTCTCAAGATGTTTTCGGTAAGCATATAAGTCGTTTTACCGGGGATATCTGGTCCTGGAATATTCTCACTCACTACAGCATCTCTTTTAAAAATAAGGTCTCCAACCAAATCATTAGGCTTAGTAAACACCCCAGAAGGTAGCTCATAGGCAATGATGTTAAGCGTCCCCTTAGGAACAGGACGATCAAACCAAAGAAAGTCATCGGTCTTTTTGCCAAGTTGATAGATCGAAGGCATATTTAATCGAACTCCAAAGAGCTCTTCAAGGCTTTTGTCCTTGCTCAACGAGCGCTTAAAGCGTTCCTGTGTTTCTGCTAGTTCAATTTCCCTGAATGCCTCTATAAACTCCTCAGAATGGTCTATAAAGGAATAAATCAACTCCTCAGTAGTTCTCCCTTTTATCACAGCAACCTGTTGAGGTGCAGCATAGACGTCTGGTCTCATATAGGCTTGAGAAAGCGAATCTATTTCAGCGAATAAAACCGTTCTGTTTTGTTTGATGGTACCTGTAAAAATAGAGGGTGGAATGTGCTGAATTTGCAAACGAGATTCCACAAGCGAAAGCCCTTTGATGGGGGCGTAAAAAGAAGAGCGAATACTGTCTCCTAGAGCTGAATTCCAAAGCGCGTCTTCCATGACAACTAATACCGAGTGAATGGGGCCTATGGATTTAGGTAAAAAAGTATAATCGGGATTTGTAGTGTTCTTACACGAGCCTAAGCTCAATAAAACAGCTAGAATGACAAGGGTTTTCTTCATAGTTTAAGGTGTACAGTTACACAAAAGCACCTTGGTTCCAACAGCAATATTGGACCCCAAATGTGCATTCCACTTCTTTAAATCCTCAAAACTTATACCATTAAATTTCTTCGAGATACTCCAGAGCGAATCTCCTGAGCGAACCGTATAGTATTTTTGATTCGAACTACTTGTTGTGGATGAGGTCGTCTTTGGAAATTTTCTCGGATAAATAAGCAGCCGTTGACCAACTTTAATGGTGTTGGAACTCAAGTTGTTCCAGCGCTTAATTTGACTGACGTAAACCCCGTATTTTTCAGCAATTTTTCCTAAGAAATCACCACTTTGAACACGATATCTCAGAGGTGCTTCAGCCTCTACGAGCATGGGACTTTTGGGCTTGTTCGCTTCAAACTCAGCTGCGATTACGGAATAGATACTATCTTCGTTGGCAACAAATCGACCAAGAGCCTCGAGGGGCAATCGAAGACTAAAGTCAGAGCCTTTTACATAAGGAACGATGTCGAGTTTATAAGATGGGTTGAGTTGTTTGATTTTTTCGATATCGACTTTTGCCAATCTCGAAACCTGTTCAAAATTAATCCAGTTCTTAACGTGAATGGTGTCTGTTGCATAAAGCGGTGTGTCAATGGCTCTATTTTGAAATCCGAGTTCCTCAGCGTATTCAAAGATAAACATGCTGGCCATAAAAGCAGGAACATATCCTGCCGTTTCACGTGGTAAATAAGGTCGAATGGCCCAAAAATCTTTCTTTCCACCTGATCTTCGAATCGCTTTATTGACGTTTCCAGGGCCCGAATTATAGGCTGCTAAAGCCAGGTTCCAATCGCCAAAAATTTTATAGAGTTGTTTGAGATAGGCCACAGCTGCTTTTGTGGATTTTACAGGATCTTGACGATCGTCCACATAGTTTGAAACAGAAAGCTGGTGCATCTTGCCTGTGGCATACATAAACTGCCAAAGTCCAGTGGCTCCAACTCTTGATTTAGCTTGTGGGTTCAATGCTGATTCAACAATAGCCAAATACTTAATTTCAAGAGGTAATCCAGCGGCGTCTAATTCTTGTTCAAAGAGTGGAAAATAGTATTTTGAACGGTCTAAAACACGCTGCATCAATTCTCTTTTATCGGTCAAAAAGGTTCGAATTACAGATTCCAATGATGGGTGATAGGCCACATTAAAAATCGTCTTTTGATCTAATAGATCCAAACGACTCATAATGCTATCTTTCTTGAAGTCACTGTGGTCTACAGGGGCTAAGTCAGAGGCGATTTCTCCAAGGGGAATCATCTCTGCTATAGAGGCAAGCCAAAGACTGTCTGTTTGTGCAGTCGCTAATAGATCCTGAAAATATCGAGGAGATTCTTTCTTGCTTTTTAAACTGTCTTTGGGCTTTTGCTCTAATGAAACAGCTGTTCCCTCTTGAGCTCTGACCCCCAAGAATACAAGAATGAAAAACCCAAAGACCGTTATTTTTTTCATCTGATTATGCCATTTCGTAGATCGCAGCGATTCCAGGAAGTGTTCTTCCCTCTAAGGATTCTAACATCGCTCCACCTCCAGTAGACACATAACTCACTTTGTGCTCAAATCCAAATTGTTTTACTGCGGCTACTGAATCGCCACCTCCAACAAGTGAAAAGGCTCCAGCTTTAGTCGCATCAGCTATAGAATTTCCGATATTGATAGTTCCTTTTGAGAAGGAATCCATTTCAAAAACTCCTACAGGTCCATTCCATAAGATGGTCTTAGAAGCCAATAAAACTTCTCTTGAGTGCTTTTGAGTTTCAGGTCCAGAATCCAATCCTTCCCATCCCTCTTCAATGGCGTTACTTGGGAATACTCTAGTATTAGCGTCATTGCTAAAATCATCACCCGCTACTACGTCTACAGGCAAGTGAATTTGAACACCTTTGGCCTTCGCTTGTTTTAAAATCTCCAGTGCCAATTCCATTTTATCATCCTCACAAATAGAGTTTCCAATGGATCCTCCTTGTGCCTTAATAAAGGTATAAGCCATACCTCCACCAATAATCATATGATCAACCTTGTCTAAAATATTTTCAATAATGGTGATTTTTGAAGAGACTTTAGAACCACCAAGAATGGCTGTAATTGGCTTTTCTCCTGTTCTCATCACCTTTTCAATCGCGTCAATTTCCTTTGCCAACAGACTTCCAAAACAACAGTTTCCCTTAAAGAATTGTGCGACTACAGTAGTTGAAGCATGAGCTCTATGAGCAGTACCAAAGGCGTCGTTGATATAAAAATCCGCTAATTCTGAAAGTTCCTTTGCAAAAGCTTCATCTCCAGCTGTTTCTTCTTTGTGAAATCTCAAGTTTTCTAACAATAAAATTCCTCCTGCAGCTAGTGATTCAACAGCTTCTTTAGCTGAAGCTCCTACACATTCTTCTGAAAAAGCAACCTCCTGACCAAGAACAGATTCTACTTCAGATAAAATATGTTTAAGAGAAAAGTCGGGGTTGCGTTCACCGTCTGGTCTTCCTAAATGGCTCATCAACACAGCTTTTCCTCCTCCCTTAACAACAGCGTCAATAGTTGGTTTTGCTGCGGTAATTCTATTGTTATCGGTAACTTGTTTCTCCTCGTTTAAAGGCACATTGAAGTCAACACGAATCAGTACGGTCTTATTGCTAAAATCAATTTCAGATATGCTTTTCATAATAGTTATAATTTTTGAATTACAAATGTACTTAATTCTACCTAAAACCAATAGTTCTATTGATAATTCTAAAAGCTGCTTTTAATTATTTACCGAACTGTAGAAGCTGATTAAACGGTCTTTGTTATATTAGCACATGCAATTTGAAGAGCTCATTGGAAATACACTTATAGCAGAGCAACTAAAAGCTTCGATCGCCAAGTCAAGAGTGGCTCACGCACACCTTTTCATTGGAGAAGAGGGTAGTGGCGCCCTTGGAATGGCTCTAGCTTTTGCTACAGAGCTCGTGTCTAGTAAGCATCAAGACCCACAACAAAGAGAATCCTGTCTGATCAAGTGTTCTCATTTTAATCATCCCGATATTCACTTCGCATATCCAGTGGTTCCAACTACTGAATTTAAAAAACCGGTAAGCGATCACTTTATCGAACAGTGGAGAAACTTCTTAATCGATCAACCCTACGGCAATCTTTTCGACTGGTATCAAGCTTTAGGTGTAGAAAACAAGCAGGGTAGAATAGGGGTTAACGAGGCTTCTGAAATAGTAAAAAAAACCTCCCTTAAAGCCTACGAAGGAGGTTATAAGGTATTGATTATTTGGAGGGCAGATACGATGAATACAGAGACGGCTAATAAATTGCTCAAACTTTTGGAAGAACCTCCAAAAGACACCGTTTTTATTTTGGTTGCCGATGCTGTTGAAAACATTTTGCCAACGATTCGTTCTCGATGTCAAATGAGTTTTTTCAAACGAATTTCAGAGTCTGAAATCGAACTAGCTCTTATCGATAAAGGGGTTTCCTTTGACAAGGCAAAAGAACTCGCTCATAGGGCTCATGGAGATCTTAATAAAGCTTTTGATCTTATACACAATAGCTCTGAAGACCAAGTCTTTGCTAGATGGTTTGTCCATTGGGTTCGAACAGCATTTAAGGCAAAAGGCAATAAAGCTGCTGTACACGATTTGTTGATGTGGGCTACAGAAGTTTCCAAAACGGGTAGAGAAACCCAAAAGAATTTTTTGAACTACGCCCTTCGAATGATGCGTCAAGCACTAATGGCGAATTACGGTATCGACAAATTGTGCTTTATGAAGGTAGAGGTTGACGGTTTTGACTTCGACAAATTCGCTGTGTATGTTCATGAAAACAATATTGAATTAATTGTCGAGGCGCTTGAAAGGGCCATGTATCACATCGAAAGAAATGGAAATTCTAAGATCATTCTAACTGATATGGCACTAGAACTCACAAGATATATACACAAAAAACCAAATGGTATAAAATGAGTAGCCCATTAGCTGTAGGACTTTTATCTTTGAGCTTAATCATCACCTTCGTCTTTAGTTTAGGTGAAAAATTAATAGATATTACTTCTTATCAGAACTGGTTAAAAGAACATTTTAAAAACACTTTTGTTCTTCCTTACATCTCTATTCTATTCTATTTAGTAATCACCCTGGAATTGATTAGCAGTGTTTTATTGATCAATGGACTGTATGAATTAATTAGATTCGAGAATTTTCATGTGCTCTATCAAGGAAGTATTGCTTCATTTTTCACTTTACTTATTTTACTCATCGGTCAACGAATCGCAAAAGATTATCAGTCCTCTGCAAATTTGATGATCTATATTTTTGTTTCCATAGCAAGCATCTATCTGTCAGAAATGGCTCTTTAAACCACTATAAACATTTCTTATAACGCAACACACATTTAATAAGCAGCTCTTATTGAAATAGGCTTCAAATAAAGCCCTCTAAGCGACTTTTAAAAAATTGGACAGTGAATCCTTGTAAAGAAAAAATTAAAATAACTGTAGTCTTTATTTCGCGTTTTTAGGCTTTTGAAGCAGGTAAAGATGGGAAGAATGCTCTTTTTTAAAGAACCCAATACAATTGGAAAGAAATCCAATTAAGATTCCCTTGATAAATGGAATTTTTGAACCTTTATTTTTTTCTGATAAATAGCTCACATAAAAAGAATCAAAAAGCATGGGTTTGATCTTTCGAACTTTTAAGTTGAATTCTTGGGAAAGAACATGAATCGATTCTTTTGAAAAATGATAAGCGTGTCTAGGAACATCGTAAGCCGCCCAAAAAGAATTGTAATAAGATGCGTCCCAAGAATTGTAATTAGGCAATGCTAAAATCAAATAGCCCTCTTCTTCTAAAAGAGCAGTTAATTGTTTTAGGACTTCTCGGTAATTGGGAATATGTTCTAAAACGTGCCAGAGGCTAATCGCTGAAAAATTTTGATCGCCTAGTTCTTTTAATGATGAATAGAGTTTAACATTAAAATACTCCGCCTGTTTACGAGCATAAGAACTCGGTTCAACTCCAAAAGCATTCCAGTTTTGTTCTTTTAATTTAGAAACTAAAAAACCATTTCCTGCTCCGTAATCTAAAACTGCAGCAGAAGGTTTTACAAGTTTACGAAACAATTTAATTTTTCGAGAGCCTGTATAATTTTTGACAATTTGATAAACAGAACTCACCAATCCTTTTGAATCATTTTGATGAGAAATATAGTCTTCTTCAGGGTAATATTTTTCGATATCAGAAGGAAGGGGCGTAGTCTTTAAAAGTTTGTAATGAGCGTCGTATTCCAAGTTGAAGTCTTCAAAACTACAACTAAAATCTTTTATTTTTTTTGGGAATCTGCTCATAACTCGAATATAAAAAAACAATATGTTCCACGTGGAACAATTTGATTTATCTTCCTAAAGCTACTAATAAAACACTAATATCCGATGGAGATACTCCGCTGATTCGAGAGGCCTGGGCTATACTAACTGGCTGAATTGATTGTAGCTTTTCGCGAGCTTCAAATGATAGTGATTTAAGTTTTGAATAGTCGAATTGATCTGGAATTTTTACGTATTCTAAACGGTGTAGTTTGTCTGCATTGTTCTTTTCTTTTTCAATATACCCCGCATACTTAACTTGAATTTCAGCTTGCTCTAAAACCTCTTCATCTAGATGATTTTCTTCAATATAAGAAGCTACTACTTCTAAGTTTCTAAGGTGATCTAAGCTTACTTTTGGTCGAGAAAACACTTTAAACAATTTTCCTCCTTGCTTAACTGAAGCAGATCCTACTTCCTCTAGAATAGGATTAATTTGATCAGGAGTAACAGAAGTCTCTTTAAAGAATTCTACAAAATCATGTGATTCCTTCATCTTTTGCTCCATACGGATCATGCGATCTTGTTTTGCAATACCTAATTTATAGGCACGAGCTGTAAGTCTAAAATCGGCATTGTCTTGTCGTAGTAAGGTTCTGTATTCTGCTCTGGAAGTAAACATTCGATAAGGCTCTTCAGTACCCTTTGTAATTAAATCATCAATTAAAACCCCGATATAAGCTTCGTCTCTTTGAAGTACAAAAGCTTGCTGTTCGTTGATTTTTAAATGAGCATTTATTCCCGCCATGAGTCCTTGAGCAGCTGCTTCTTCATAACCAGTGGTGCCGTTAATTTGTCCTGCAAAAAACAAATTGGAAATTAATTTTGTTTCTAAACTATGTTTGAGCTGTGTAGGAGGGAAGTAGTCGTATTCAATGGCATAACCAGGTCTAAAAAACTTTACTTTTTCAAACCCTTTTACAGAACGCAACGCTTTAAATTGAACGTCTTCTGGAAGTGAAGTTGAAAATCCATTGACATAGACTTCAACAGTATTCCAACCTTCAGGCTCCACAAAGAGTTGATGAGAATCCTTATCTGCAAAACGATTGATCTTATCTTCAATAGAAGGACAATAACGAGGACCCAAGGATTTAATTCTTCCATTAAACATAGGGGAGCGATCAAAACCTTCTTTTAGAAGATTGTGTACTTCTAGAGAAGTGTGTGTCATATAACAATCCAATTGACGTTCTAAGGGTTTGGTGTTTGTATATGAAAATTTAGCAGGATGTACATCTCCTGGTTGAGGAATCATTACATCATAATTTAAAGATCTTCCATCGACTCTAGGTGGAGTACCTGTTTTCATTCTTCCAGAATCAAAACCTAAATCAACTAATTGTTCTGTAATTCCTGTAGCGGCTTTTTCTCCAGCGCGACCTCCTCCGAATTGCTTTTCGCCAATGTGAATCAAACCATTTAAAAAAGTTCCATTGGTTAAAATAACAGCGTCAGCTTCAATAGAAATTCCAAGAGAGGTTTTGACGCCACATACTTTAGAATCTCTAATGATTAATTCATTGACCATATCTTGATAAAAATCGACGTTTGGAGTTTGTTCCAACATCAATCGCCAGTGCTCTGCAAAGAGCATACGATCATTTTGAGTTCTTGGACTCCACATAGCAGGGCCCTTAGATTTATTGAGCATCTTAAACTGAATAGCAGAAGTGTCGGATACGATTCCACTATAACCACCAAGAGCATCAATTTCTCTAACAATTTGTCCTTTAGCAATTCCACCCATAGCAGGATTGCAAGACATTTGAGCGATATTCTGCAATTGCATAGTCACCAATAGAGTAGAAGAACCCATATTAGCTGCTGCAGCTGCAGCTTCTGCTCCGGCATGTCCACCGCCAACAACTATAACATCGTACTTTTTATCAAACATAATTTAGTGTTCCACGTGGAACATTTTAAGTTTTTCATCTTCTTTTTGAGTCATCAACTCTTGTTCCTCATCTGTCTTATCGTTGTAATTCATTAGATGAAGCAAGCCGTGTACCATGACTCTTCGCAGCTCATTTTCAAAAGAAACATTAAAATCTACTGCGTTTTCCTTAACGCGATCGACAGATATAAAGATGTCTCCTGAAATAAGTTCCTTTTCAACATAATTGAAGGTAATTATATCGGTTAATGTATTGTGATTCAAATACTTAACATTCATATCATAAAGCTCATCGTCTGAAACAAAAACATAATTTAAATCAGCAATATCAAAATTCTCTGATTCAGCTACATTTTGTAACCACAGGCTAATTTCATTTGCTTGTGTTAAATCAAAATCTGTTTTGTAAGAAAATTCGATCACCTTTAAGTGTATTAGGAATGCAAAGATACAAAATTACAGTTGCTGAAATACTTCTTAAGTGTCCATAGGTGTACATAGTAAACAATAGTAATTATATTTGCAGAGTAAAATTATAAGATGAAAGATCAAGTACGCGTACGATTTGCACCAAGCCCAACAGGTCCCCTACATATTGGAGGGGTAAGAACCGCATTGTTTAATTACTTATTTGCAAAAAATAAAGGCGGAACATTTATCCTCAGAATAGAAGACACTGATCAAACTAGATTTGTTGAGGGTGCAGAAGATTATATAGTAGAGAGTTTAAATTGGTGTGGAATTCCTTTTGATGAAGGTCCAGAAAAAGATGGTGGATTTGGACCTTATCGCCAAAGTGAGCGCAAAGGACTTTACAAGGATTACGCTCAACAACTCATCGAGAATGGAAGTGCTTATTACGCCTTTGATACTCCAGAAGAATTAGATGCCCTTCGCAAAGAAGCAGAGGATAACAAATCTACTTTTACCTATAATTCATTTAATAGAGAGGGGCTCAACAATTCTTTAAATTTATCACAAGAAGAAGTTGAAGCAAAATTAAGTTCTAACACCCCTTTTGTGATTCGCTTTAAGACACCTTCAAACACACAGGTAAGTGCTAATGATTTAATTAGAGGACAGGTGGTCTTTAATACTAACACCTTAGACGATAAAGTGCTTTATAAATCTGATGGGATGCCAACCTATCATTTAGCCAATATTGTAGATGATCACCTGATGAATATATCTCATGTCATCAGAGGAGAAGAGTGGTTGCCATCACTTCCTTTACATATTCAACTCTATCAAGCCTTTGGTTGGGAGACCCCAGAGTTTGCTCACTTGCCGCTGATTATGAAGCCTGTTGGAAAAGGAAAGCTCTCTAAAAGAGATGGAGATAAAATGGGATTTCCTGTTTTTCCATTGGCGTGGAATGAATCGATTGGTTATAGAGAAGAAGGTTTTGAGCCAGAAGCGGTCATCAACTTCTTAGCGCTCTTAGGGTGGAATCCTGGAGATGAACGTGAGGTCTTTAGTCTCGATGAATTAATTCAACTTTTTGATCTTTCAAGAGTTAATAAATCAGGTGCGCGTTTCGATCCTGAAAAAAATAAATGGTTTAATGCCCAACATTTACAACTTAAATCAGAAGAGGAATTACTCGAGGGATTTAAACAGCTTTTAGCAGCTCAACAAATTACAAGTTCCTATTCGGATCAAGAATTAGTGAGGATTATTTCCCTTGTAAAAGAGCGAGCTGTTTTTGCAAAAGACCTTTTAGAGCTATCTGATTATTTCTTTATAGCTCCTGAATCCTATGACGAAAAAAGTCTTAAAAAACAATGGAAGGAGCAGAGCCCAGAAATCATGAATGAAGTGATTGAATTATGGCAATCGGTCGAATCTTTTGATGCTACATCTCTAGAAGAAGAAACTAAGAAGTGGATTGAAGAAAAAGCCTATTCATTTGGTCAAGTCATGCCGCCACTTCGATTGGTTTTGGTGGGAGCGCTCAAAGGTCCTCATCTTTTTGATATTGCTGCCCTTATAGGTAAACAAGCCTCTGTTGCTAGAATTCAATCTGCTGTAGAACGTTTGTCTTAATCGCTTTCTATTCAATAGGTTTTTTCGTAACTTGATAAAAAATTATCAAGATGAGTTATCTATTGTATCCCCTTTATGTTGTATTAGCACTTTTGCTATTTGCATCATTCTTTACAGTCAAACAACAAACTGCTGTTATCATTGAGCGTTTTGGTCGCTTTTTAAGCGTCCGTAATTCCGGTCTACAAATGAAAATACCATTAGTAGATCGTATTTCTGGTCGAGTGAGTTTAAAGATTCAACAACTCGATGTGATTATTGAAACTAAAACACTCGACGATGTATTTGTTAAGCTAAAAGTATCCGTCCAATTTGTGGTAATACGCGATAAAGTCTACGAGGCATTTTACAAACTAGAATATCCACACGATCAAATTACTTCCTATGTTTTTGATGTGGTACGTGCCGAAGTTCCTAAAATGAAGTTAGACGATGTCTTTGTTAAAAAAGACGATATTGCCATCGCTGTTAAAGGCGAATTGCAAGATGCAATGCTGGACTACGGTTATGACATCATTAAAACCCTAGTGACTGATATCGATCCAGACGCTCAAGTAAAAGCGGCAATGAACCGTATTAACGCCTCTGAAAGAGAAAAAATTGCAGCTCAGTTCGAAGGAGATGCCGCCCGTATATTAATCGTTGAAAAAGCAAAGGCAGAAGCGGAGAGCAAACGTCTTCAAGGGCGTGGTATAGCAGATCAGCGACGTGAAATCGCTAAAGGATTAGAAGAATCTGTCGATGTGCTCAACAATGTGGGAATTAATTCTCAGGAAGCCTCTGCGCTTATTGTCGTGACTCAACACTATGATACATTGCAATCTCTAGGAGAAGAAACAGACTCTAATTTGATCTTACTTCCTAACTCTCCTCACGCTGCATCTGATATGCTCAATAATATGGTGGCTTCCTTTACAGCTAGCAACCAAATAGGAGAAGCGATGAAGGCTAAGAAAAACAAGGGATCTAACGATAAAAACAAAGAGTGATCTAAGAATCTAGTTTAGCCCAAGTATCGCGTAGTCCTACTGTTTTATTAAAAACGAGTTGTTCGCTCGTGCTGTCTTTGTCGACCACAAAATACCCGATTCGTTGAAATTGAAAACGGTCTTCAACTTTTGCATCCATCAAAGAAGGTTCTACATAAGCCTCAATTTCTTCAAATGAATTAGGGTTGACAAATTCCATAAAGTTTTTGTCTTTATGAGCGTCTGGTGTTGCATCTGTGAAAAGACGGTCGTATAGACGTACTTTTACGGTCTTTGCATGTGTTTTAGACACCCAGTGAAGTGTTCCCTTGACTTTTCGTTTAGAAGCCTCGCTTCCGCTTCCTGAGCGCGTATCTGGATCGTAAGTACAGTAAACCTTAGTAGGGTTTTCCTCAGCGTCCTTATCACAAGAAACAGCCTTGATGATGTATCCGTTTTTTAGTCGTACCTCTGAATCTAATTTTAATCTAAAGAACTTGCGATTGGCTTCTTCTTTAAAATCCTCTTTTTCGATATAGAGGTATTTTGAAAATGGAACCTTTCTGCTTCCAGAGTTTTCGTCTTCAGGGTTGTTCTCTGCTTCAATCCACTCTTCTTGATCTTCGGGATAATTAGTTATTTCAAGTAGAAGCGGATCTAAAACTGCGTGAACTCTATTAGCTGTTTTATTGAGATCCTCTCTCACTGTAAATTCTAAAAGAGATAAATCAACAACATTATCGCGCTTTGCAATACCTATAGTATCTGCAAAATTTCTAATAGACATAGGTGTATAACCTCTTCTTCGAAGCCCTGAAATAGTTGGCATTCGTGGATCATCCCAACCAGAAACAACTCCTTGTTCCACTAATTGTAACAATCTTCTCTTGCTGACAACTGTATGTGAAAAGTTTCTTCTTGCAAACTCTCGTTGTTTTGGTCTTAAATTTTCAGGAGTCACTACTTGATCTAAGAACCAATCGTAAAGCTCTCGATGCATCGCAAATTCAAGTGTACAAAACGAATGTGAAATGCTTTCGATATAATCACTTTCACCATGGGTCCAATCGTACATTGGATAAATACACCAATCATTTTTGGTTCGGTGATGTGATTTGTGAAGGATGCGATACATGATAGGATCTCTCATCAACATATTCGAAGAGCTCATATCGATTTTTGCTCTTAATACATGAGCTCCTTCTGGGTGCTTTCCTTCTTTCATTTCTCTAAACAGACGAAGGTTTTCTTCTACAGATCGATCTCTGAAAGGACTGGCTGTACCAGGCTCTGTTGGAGTTCCCTTTTGCTGAGCAATAGCTTCGGCATCTTGACTATCCACATAAGCCTTCGATTGCTTGATGAGTTCCTCTGCCCAATCGTATAATTGACCAAAATAATCAGAAGCATAGCACTCCTTATCCCACTCAAAACCTAACCACTGAACATCTCTTTTAATCGCATCGACGTATTCTTGTTCTTCCTTAGTTGGATTGGTATCGTCAAATCTTAAATTAACAGGAGCAGAATAACGCAATCCCAAGCCAAAATTTAAACAGATAGAACTTGCGTGACCTATGTGTAAATACCCATTTGGTTCGGGTGGAAAACGAAAACGCAAACTACTCTTAGTGTAGTTGTTAGCTAAATCTTCCTCTATGATGTGCTCTATAAAATTAAGCGATCGCTTTGTGGAACTCATATTTCTGTATTTGAGTGGCAAAGATAGGGATTAAAAGGATAAAAATTCATTAAAATACTCCTATCGAAAATTGTACTTTTACCGAATGGGAAGAATTGATTTAAAAAATATTAGAGTATACGCTTATCACGGATGCTTAAAAGAAGAGACCGCGATTGGAAGCGATTATTTGGTACAACTAAGTGTTGAAGCAGATCTATCAAAAGCATCTATTTCAGATGATCTCACAGATACTGTTGACTATGTCGATCTCAATGCTATTGTCAAACAAGAAATGGCGATTCCTTCCAAACTCTTAGAAGTTGTTGCAAAAAGAATCGTGGATCGCATTTTAAATGAGCACCCCTTAGTAACTAAAATCAGTGTGGAAGTAGAAAAATTGAATCCTCCAATAGGAGGAGATGTTCAGGCAGTTTCTGTCAATCTTACTAAAAGCCGTTAAATTTTATTGGGAATTTAAAAAAACTGTTAACTTTGCAGCCTGTAAATGGCATCGTGGCCGAGTGGCTAGGCAGAGCTCTGCAAAAGCTTGTACAGCAGTTCGAATCTGCTCGATGCCTCAAAAAACCCGTCAATCGACGGGTTTTTTTTGTTCTATTAGTTCTATTCCCTTTTCTATATTTAATTGTTCTTTTGGTAAAAAGCCTTTTACAATTAGAACTAAACCACATACAAATAAGATAATCCCGATCGTTTTCTTCAAAACAAAAATTCTTCGAAAGGTGAGTTTGGATTTGAGTTGCTTGGCTAAAACTACTTTAAAAATATCAGTAATAAAATACGTGGTTAAGATTGTTCCAAAAAACAATCCAATTCTACTGGGATCATTGTCTAAGCTCGGTCCTGTTATAACTAATAAGCCCAACCAAAATATTAAGACCCCTATATTGACAAAGTTTAACAAAAAGCCTTTGATGATTAAATGAAGATAATCGTCGTTTAAGGATTTAGGTCTAAAGTCTTTTAAACGTACTTTTTTTAGGTAAATCACCAATCCGTAAACCGATAAGATCACACCTCCAAAAATAAAAACCGCCGGTAAATTAGTGAGTTGATCTAGAAGTTGATAGGAAGAAAAATACGCTAAAGCGATAAATACAATGTCTGCTAAAACAACTCCTAAGTCAAAGAGTAATGCACAGCGAACTCCTCTGATGACAGAAGTTTCAATAAGGACAAAAAAAACAGGCCCTATCATAAAACTCAATAGGATTCCTATAGGAATTGCTGCTTGTATATCTTCAAACATCAGTTGTCCATTCTTTTGATAAAACCTCCAAAGAGTTTTTTCTCGTCAACTTTTTTAGGATTGCCATAAATCAAGACTGTACCTCCTGCTTTCACATTAGCATTGACGTAATCTGTTGCGTTAACAGAAGCATTCCCTCCTGCATTTACAACAATAGTAGTAAAAGAAGATTTGAGATTTTCTCCTGAATAAGTTCCACCTGTATTAATGGTAATATCTTGTAACTTACTACTGCCTGTTAGCTTTACTTCTCCGTTAAAAAAAGCTTTTACTAATAATTGATCAAGTTTTAAATTTGCTTCTATTAAAGCACTTTCATAAGCTTCTAATAAAAGTTTGTCTTGGGTAATGGTTTCTTTTATCGAGATAAAACTCTCATCATTAGCTTGAATAATTGAAAAAGGGTCTTTGTAATAGAGTTTTACAAAGGTTTTATATCCTGAAAATAATTTAGAAATTTTCATACGAATAATGAGGGTTCCCTTTTTATTTTCTATTTGAATATTGTCTTTTTCTTGACCGCTGAGTTCGACAGCGTTTTTATCTGAAGCAATTAATTCAACAGCTAAACCATCATAGGTTTTAATCTCATTAAAATCTCCTAAATCTTGAGAAAATCCAATTAGACTACTTAGAATAAATAGAAAGAATAGACGATATGTTAAATTCAATTGAAACCTCATGATGGTCTTAAAGATAAAACTAAGTTACAAATCTTTAACGATCCGAAGCTTGGATAAGATTAAAATCCATTTGTCGTTTCTCTAAATTGGTTTGTTTTATACTAACGGTGACCTCATCTCCAAGTTGGTAGGTTTTTTTAGTATTGACACCAATCATTGTATAATGAAGTGGATCAAAAGTGTATAAATCACCTGGAATATCTTTAATACGAACCATTCCCTCACATTTGTTTTCGATGATTTCAACATACATTCCCCATTCCGTCACACCAGAAATAACACCTAAAAATTCATCTTGATCCAAAGATTCCATGTATTTAATCTGCATATACTTGATCGATTCACGTTCAGCAGAGGTCGCTACAGCTTCCATTTTGGAACAGTGTTTACAAGCCTCTTCAATAACTTTTTGCTTTCTGGATTTAGCACCGTTTAAGTAAAACTCTAAGAGGCGGTGAACCATCACATCTGGATAACGTCGAATCGGTGAAGTAAAATGGGTATAATATTCAAAAGCCAATCCATAATGACCAATGTTTTCAGTAGAATACTCTGCTTTTGACATCGATCGTATCGCAAGAGTATCTACTAAATTTTGTTCTTTTTTACCAACGACATCTTTGAGTAATTGATTGAGTGATTTACTCAAACTGAGATGGTCTTTTAAATTAAGACTGTGACCATAACGTGCAACTACTTGATTTAAAGCGGTTAGTTTATCGATATTAGGCTCATCGTGAACACGGTATACAAAGGTTTTGGGTGGATCTTGTTTTCCAATAAATTCAGCTACTTTTTTATTAGCGAGTAACATGAATTCTTCAATGAGTTTATTAGCGTCTTTTGACTCTTTGAAAAAGACAGAGGTCGGTTGATTTTCTTGATTTAAATTGAATTTAACTTCGATCTTATCAAATGAAATAGCTCCAGAACTCATTCTCTTTTTTCTGAGTTTTTTAGCTAATTGATCAAGAGTGATAATCGCATCTACAAATGTTTGATCTACTGTATAGGAGGAAGATCGAATCGAAACAGCTTCTGGTATTTCATTGGATTTTGTTTCGATGATGTGTTGAGCTTCTTCATAGGAGAAGCGCTCGTTTGAATCGATCACTGTTCTTCCGATCCACTGCTTTTTTATCTGTGCATTTTTATCGATGATAAATACTATTGAAAATGTATACTTTTCTTCATTGGGTCTAAGTGAACAGGCTTGGTTGGAGAGAATCTCTGGAAGCATTGGAACTACTCGATCTACTAAATAAACAGAAGTCGCTCTTGAAAATGCTTCATCGTTTAACACCGTGTCAAATTTTAAATAATGCGATACATCTGCAATATGGATTCCTATTTCATAATCTCCATTTTCTAAAGCAGTAAACGACAACGCATCATCAAAATCTTTAGCATCTTTTGGATCAATGGTAAAGGTAAGATCTGATCGCATATCTCTACGCTTAGCAATTTCATCTGCTGTTATGGATGTGTCTATTTGATCAGCGTATTCCAATACTTCTTTTGGAAATTCATGTGGTAATCCATAAGATGCTAATATGGAATGTATTTCTGTTTGGTGTTCACCTGGTTTTCCTAAAACTTCAATCACTTTTACTGAAGGAGAGTCTGTCTTATCAGACCAATGTGTAAATTCAATGAGAACTTTATCACCGTCACTAGCATTGTTTAAATCAGAAAGAGGAACATAGAAATCTTTGTAAAGTTTCGGATCAGACGGTACAACAAATGCAAACTTATCTTGTAAATCAACTCTACCTACAAATCTAGTTTTAAAACGTTCAACTACACTAACGACTTCACCTTCAACACGTTTTCCTTTTCTTTGAGGATGTATATAAACATTAACGATGTCTTTATTAAAGGCTTTATTAATATTTCTTCCAGAAATAAAAACATCTTCATCCCTTCCTTCAATAGTTACATATGCATTTCCTCGAGAAGTAATATCGATGACTCCTTTTTCGTATTTCTGAAAACTAGGTACTGCTTGATATTGACCTTTACGAATTTGCTTAACTGCATTTTTTTTAACCAAAAATTGTACAGCAGCAACCATTTGTCTCTTTAAAATCTCATCCTGAAGATTGAGTTTATGAGCTATTTGTCTGTAGGTAAAGGATTTATTGGGAGCGTCATCTAAAAATTGCATTACTAATTTTGTAATCCCATTCTTTTGACTCGTATTCTTTTTATTTTTCTTTTTCTTTCCCATTACTTACAAAGCTACATTCTATAAGTTTTCAAACAACGAAAGGAGTAAAATGTTATAAACACTTTTAAATACAATACTATTTTTATTTTTTATTTAAATGCATTTTTGATGTTTATGATAGGTTGTTAATAAGGTTGATAACTAATTAAATTCTTTTTGAATTTCAATATAATTCATAGTTTTTCAACAAGTTTTCAATCGAGTAAATCACAACAAATCAACTTATTAATTAACTTATTAAAAGCTGTTCATAAGTTGTGTTGACAACGAAATTTTAATAAGTATTTTTTTAATTAGTGTCGATAATTAGAGATTTTGTTCTGATAAATAGTCAACAAACTCTAAAAAGAATATACCCATCTATTTAAGAATAATTATATATGAGAATTGATTTTAAATAGACAATTTTTTAACCCTTAAATTTTAAGTCTTTTTATTAACAAAACGGTTAATTGTTAATCGATTGGTTTTATGGTTATTAAACTATACTTATTAATAAGTATGTTTATAAGGACATATTAGTGAATAGTTGTAAATTTACCCTATAAATAATTACTTATGAAAATCGCTATCGGAAATGATCACGCTGGTCCTTTATATAAGGAAGCAATCGTAAATCTTTTAAAAGAGAGAACTATTGAGGTTATTAACTATGGAACCAATTCGGAAGATTCTGTAGATTATCCAGATTTTATTCACCCTGTTGCAGAATCTGTAGCCACTGGAGATTCCGATTTAGGAATCATTATCTGCGGTTCTGGAAATGGTGCGGCGATGACTGCAAATAAGCACCAAGAAATAAGAGCAGCTCTTTGTTGGAACAAAGAAATTGTAGCCTTAGCAAAACAGCACAACAATGCTAACATCTTGAGTTTACCAGCTCGATATATTTCAATACCACAAGCACTTGCAATGGTGGAAACTTTCTTAGACACCGAATTTGAAGGAGGAAGACACCAAAACAGAATCGATAAAATTCCCTGCGAATAAATGGGACATCACCACCACCATAACAGAAGAGAATCTTCTTTAAAATGGTCTATTTTTTTAAATGTGATCATTACAGCAGCTCAAGTGGTGGGTGGTATTATTTCGGGATCTTTAGCTCTTTTATCGGATGCTTTGCACAATTTTTCTGACGTTATTTCATTAATAGTCAGCTATGTGGCATTGCTTTTAGGTAAAAATGATGCTAGTAAAGACAAAACTTTTGGATATAAACGAGCAGAAATTATTGCCGCCTTTGTCAATGCCTCTACTTTAATTATTGTAGGAGTGATGTTAGTCATCGAGGCAGTCGAGCGCTTTATTGAACCTCAACCGATTAACGGAGGCTTAGTTATTTGGTTTGCCATCTTAGGTATTGCTGTGAATGGTTTTTCTGTCTTGTTAATTAAAAGAGATGCTCATGTCAATATGAATATGAAATCAGCATACCTTCACTTATTAACTGATATGTTAGCTTCTGTTGGAGTTTTAGTTGGAGGAATCTTGATGTATTATTTTAATTGGTATTGGATTGACGCCTTGCTTACTTTAAGTATTGCTTTGTATTTAATTGTTATTAGCTATAGTTTACTCAAAGATTCTACCCGTATATTAATGCTGTTTACTCCAAAAGACATCGATTTAGTCGCCTTAGAAAAAGACATAAAAACCATTGAGTTTGTCAACAATGTTCATCACGTTCACGTGTGGCAACTCAATGAAGAGGAGGTTCATTTAGAGGCTCATATTGATTTTGACAAAGACATCAGTTTGATTGATTTTGGAAATAAACTCAAAGAAGTGGAGCAGATGTTGTTAGAAAAATACCATATTAATCACGTGACCCTTCAACCCGAACACGGATCCGACGAAGAGAAACCCTTAATCGTTCAAGACTAATGGATTTTTTAATTAAAACGTATAGCGAGCTCACTAAAGAAGAGCTGTACCAGTTGTTGCGATTAAGAGCAGAGGTTTTTGTAGTAGAACAAGATTGTCCCTACCAAGATGTTGACAATAAAGATCAAAAAGCTTATCACGTTTTGGGATATGATCAAGGAGAGCTCGTAGCATATACCCGTTATTTTAAAGCAGGAGATTACTTTAATAAAGCCTCTATAGGTAGGGTTGTCGTTAAACAATCACATCGAGGCACTCAATTGGGTTACAAGCTGATGAACACCACTATAAAAGCCTTAACAGAAAAGTTGAATACGAGCAGTATAGAGTTATCTGCTCAAGAATACTTACTTGAGTTTTATAAGAATTTAGGCTTTCATCCAATAGGAGAAACCTACTTAGAAGACGGCATCCCACACCGTAAAATGATTAAAGACTAATTGGTCTCGGCGACTGCTACTTTGGAATCAGCTGTTCCATAATAAAGCAACCAACGCTCATTAAAATAAACCAATCCTTCAACAAAACACACTTCATTAACCTCTCCAACACGCTCGTAATCTTTGTCGGGCTTTATAAAATACGACTCTGAACGATCGATGAGTTTATAGGGAGTATTGCTATCAAATAAGGCTTGACCAGCTGCATAGGTAAATTCGGGTAAGTTTGGATCGTTATTTTTTTTAGCATTAGAGGCGTTGTAGATCAGTTTAATACCTTCTTCTGTATACAGAGCAAAAGGACCAGGTTCTACTAATCTGGAATCGAAATAACCAGGTCTAGGATGTAAGACAGAAATCATTTGTTGGTTTTCGGCGTTTTCGAGTACCGTCCAATAAATTAAATCTTCAGAGCTAGCTACAAATAAATCAGTATCACCAAAATACATCCAATAGCGTCCGTTTATTTTTTTGGCAATAAAATCAGTTCCTCTTTGCTCGGCTACTATAGCTCCTGACTTTGACCACATATCGATGTATTTTTCATCTTTAAAAATAGGTCCGTGTTTTTGCCAGCTATAGAGATCTTTTGAGGTCGCCACAAATAGGCGTGCAGTTTTTCCGTCGTAGGAGGTATACGTTAAGATATAACGACCATCCTCTGAAAGCACAATTCTAGGGTCTTCTACTCCTCCTGGCCATTCATAAGACTTTAAATGATCTTCATCTGGATAAAAGACAGGATTGGCTTGTTTTTCAAAGTGCACCCCATCGGTTGAAATCGCTAATGCGATTCGAGAAGTCATCATTGAATCTTGAGCTCTGTACAAGAGATGAACCTTGCCGTCTTTAACAACAGCCGTAGGGTTCAGCACATTTTTTTCTTCAAAAAAGACCTCTTCTTTTCGAATGGGATCCACAAAAGAAAGCTCGGTACTGGGTTTTAAGATAGGGTTGACCTGATCGAGTTTTTCAAAGGGGCCTAATTGCCAAGATTGTTCCACGTGAATCTGAGGATTATTTTGACAGGACAGAATTGTGAACACCACTGCGATGCTAAGGAAATTTTTAAGCTTTTTCATTCGATAGTTTTTTTAAAAGGTTGTTCATTAATTCACACAGTTCCTCAAATTCCGGAATGGTTTTTCCTAAATAGATAAACATTAGAACTCCTCCCTTTTCTAGAGAAGAATCATTTTGAATTCTCAAGCTTTCACGCATGAGTCTTTTGATTTTGTTTCGATGTACCGCTAAGCCGTGATTTTTCTTTGGAACCGAAAAACCAAATTGAGAGTCCTCATGACCATCTACCTTCAAATACCTCAAGTGTAAAGGACCCGAGCTAAGGCGCTTTCCTTTTTCAAAGAGCAGTCCAATTTTTTTCTTACTCTTTAATCTTGAGGTATTTGCGATAGAGATACTCATTATTCTTCTGACTGGTAACTGTTGTTTTCTAAATCGATATCAGCCATTAATCCAGAAGGGTCAATTTGAATACCCTGGATGCTATCAAGAGGCTTGTCAATTTGAATTTCATAGGTTGGATAGGCCCAAGCCCATGATTTTAAAACAGTTCTTTTAATAGTTGGATAGGGGTTTTCTTTTTGACCGTACATCATACGGAGAGGTGCGTAAAAGGTTTCAGAGCTACCATCTTTGTAGACCACCAACAGATCGACAGGCATTGGCATTAATCCTTTGCGTTCTAAAACAATAGACGTACCACCTCCATTTTCTTCTACACTTTTAATTCCGTAGTCGATGGTGTTTGTGGTCTTTGTCCAATCGGTTAAATACCAATCCAATTCCATATCAGATACTTTTTCAGCAACTCTTTTAATGTCGTTTGGAGTTGGGTGCTTAAACTTAAAGTCCTCATAATATTGTTTGATGGTTTTCATCAAATTTTCTTGACCAATGACATATCCTAGTTGTGATAAAAACACAGAACCTTTAGAGTAAGCCGCTATACTGTATGCAAAATTTAAATCGTAGCGATCCGAATGGGTTGTTTGTGGCTGTTCCTTTCCTGAATTTACTAGAGCTCTGTAACCTCTGTACGATCCTTCAAATGGGTTTTCTAAGTTGCGTTCCATGAGTTGATTCATACAAAGTGAAGAGATAAAAGAGGTGAACCCTTCGTCCATCCAAGAGTGCTTGGTTTCGTTGGTTGCCAATATATGTTGAAACCATGAATGAGCCATTTCATGTGACATCACTCCTACAAGAGAGCCAAAATCACGACCACCAGTAATGAGGGTACTCATTGCGTATTCCATACCTCCATCACCTCCTTGAATAACCGAATATTGCTCGTAAGGGTATTTCCCTACATTATTGCTAAAAAAGCGCATGGCCTCTTCTGTTTTAGGCTGTAACTTCTTCCAATTTTCGATAATTTCTTCATCGTTTTTATACAAGAAGTGAAGCGTTGGCCCCTCTTCCATTTGTCGAACATCGTGGATGTAATTTGGATCAGCAGCCCACATAAAATCGTGAACCATTGGCGCTTTAAAATGCCAGGTTAATTTTTTGCCTCGAGTCTTTACTTGGGTTCCTGGAGCTTGATAGCCATGTCCAATTTCTTGAGGGTTTTGCAAGTATCCAGTTCCTCCAAGGGTATAGTCTTTATCGATGGTGATTTTAACATCAAAATCCCCCCATACTCCGTGAAATTCCCTTGCAATATATGGAGTGGCATGCCATCCTTCATAATCGTACTCAGCTAATTTTGGATACCATTGCGACATTGATAGCGCAACACCTTCACTAGAATTGCGACCCGATCTTCTAATTTGTTCTGGTATTTGTCCTGAGAACTTGAGCTTAAAAGTGGTTGAAGCCCCACTTAAAAGGGGTTTGTCGAGAACTATTTTTGCAATAGTTCCCTCTTCTACAAACGAAACTGAAGCTCCGTCTTGAGTCACCTCACTGATGTGTAAATAACCAATTTGCTCAGGAGAAAGAGAAGCAATTCTACTCTTCTTGTCCTCTGTAATCATCCTGCGATCGGGATCTGAAATGTTCTGTAGTCGAATGTCCATCTCGCTTCCGGGTTGAAAGGCATTGTAATACAAATGAATGTAGACCTTGTTTAATTCATCAGGAGAATTATTAGTGTAAATCAGCTGCTGTGTTCCAGTATAGGTATAGTCTTTAACATTGAAGTCAACATCCATTTGATAGTCGACCTTTTGTTGCCAATAAGAGGATTGTTGCGCAAGAGCAAGTGTGCCGATGCTAAAAAATAAAATAAAAGTTTTAAGGGTTTTAATACTCATAGTGTTTTAGTTTAAATCGTTTGTTTGTGATGAGATCTGCTAGTTTTAAAGCTTGATAAGCATTGACGATACGACCGCTTTTTGAAAAGGAATCAAAGGGCTTTAGGCTCTCTTTTTCTTGACTCACATCGATGACTTCTAAATTGATTTTAGTTCCCGATAGCATTAGAATTTTTTTGAGTTCAGAAGCTTTTAAGTTTGGATATCTAGACCACACCAAGGCGGCAATTCCAGATACTACAGGGGCCGCCATAGAGGTTCCTCCTTCGTATTTGTAGTTGCTCTGGGGAATAGCTGAATAAATTTCATCTCCTGGAGCAAAGACATCGACATTTTCTTTTCCAATATTGGAGAAGGAAGCAATCATATCAGTTCCAAAACTCGGAGCTAAGGCACCTACTGAAATAAAATTCGTTACAAACTCTCTTTTCTTTCCTTTGTGATCGTTAGGATAGTTTGGGTTTTTTGACACCAAGTCAATGTCTTTAGCGTCATTGCCCGCTGCGTGAACGATGAGTACGTTCTTGCTTTGAGCGTATTTAATAGCATCGTAAACCCATTCTTTGTTTGGAGAATAGCGTTTTCCAAAACTGCAGTTGATGATTTTAGCACCATTGTCTACCGCATAGCGAATACCAAGGGCGATATCTTTGTCGTATTCATCCGCATTGGAAACGGAACGAATGCTCATCAGTTTTACTTTGTCTGCTACTCCATAACTACCTAACTCATTCATTCGACTCGCGCCGACAATTCCCGCCACATGGGTTCCGTGGGATTCTTCAGGAAGAAGGTTTTTAGGGTTTCCATTTCCATAGGGTACGTCTAATAGATTATAAGGGTCGTCTCCAACAGAGGTTCTTCCCTTAAAGTTGACGTTATAGCTATAGTCAACCTGATCGCTAAAGTATTGAATACCAGAATCGATTTCTTCAAGAGCCATTTCAACTGAATCAGCGAAGCCTAACATCTGTTGTAAAAGTCCGATATGTCCTTTTAAAATAATGTTTGTCGTCTCAAAAGATTCAAGCTCTTCAACACTGTACTCCTCTAGAGAAGCAGCCTTTTTAAAAGCTTTGTCGGCTTCGATTACTGCCATCTTAATACTCTTATATCGATCTCTGTTTTGAATTGCTTCGACTAATGCTTTTTCAACCTCAGCTTTTACTTTTTCTTGAAGATCAGCATCTCCAATTTTATTGGCGAGAATTCGAGTGTTTTCCAATTGTTCTTGATAAGCCTCTCCTAAAAAATTATAGCCGTGAATGTCATCGATATACCCATTTTGGTCGTCGTCAATACTGTTATTGGGGATTTCGTCTTCATTTACCCATAACATGTCCTTGAAATCTTCGTGATCTAAATCCATACCTGAATCTAAAATAGCGACAATCAGTTCTTTTGAAGGTTTGTCAGCGATAAATTCATAGGCCTTGTCCAAACTTATTCCAGGAATGGAATCCCTGAAGGGATCTGCAAAACGCCACTGTTGTTTTTGAGTTTCTGTCAGGGCTTCTTTTTTCTCGGCAAAGGCATAGGAGTCAATGACAAATTCAGGAATGAGCAAACTCTTACAAGAGGCAAAAAGCAACAGGAGTAAGAGACTAATGGGTTTAAAGATCGAGTACTTCATTTGAGTGTATTATAGAGAATTAAAAGTAATGATTTTATCGGAGCGAATCCCTCTTTCGGTGTTCTTTAAAGAACAGAGCTCGTGATGAGCATCGTGCTCAAAAAAGAGCAGCCAATTGTTTTTAACAGCGTGATCCAAGACCTCTTTCTTTTCTTTAAGAGTGATCAGTGGCCGTACGTCATAACCCATCACATAAGGAATAGGAAGGTGCCCTACTGTAGGGATTAAATCTGCGGTGTAAAGAAGTTGTTCTCCTTTGTAGGGAAGGAGCGGTAACATTTGTTTTTCGGTATGACCATCCACTAAGACTAGTTGAAAACCAAAAGGAGTCTCTTGAACGAGCTGATCATCAATATCTAAAAAATGCAGTTGACCACTTTCTTCTAAAGGCAACAGATTTTCACTTAAAAAAGAAGCTTTTTCTCGATCATTTGGGTGGATGGCCCAATCCCAGTGTTTTTGATTGGTCCAATAACGGGCATTTTTAAATGTGGGCTCATAGCCAGTGCGGTCTTTGTTCCAGGATACAGCCCCACCACAGTGATCAAAGTGAAGGTGGGTTAGAAACACATCGGTAATACTGTCGGGATCAATTCCACTTGTAGCTAAAGAACCTTCTAATGTTGCGTCTCCCCACTGATAGTAATAGCTAAAAAACTTGTCAGACTGTTTGTTTCCCATTCCGGTGTCGATGAGGATTCTTCGATCGGAGGTTTCAACGAGCATACACCTAGCTGCAATGTCTATCATATTGTTTTGATCAGCAGGATTGGTCCGATTCCAAATGCTTTTGGGAACCACCCCAAACATCGCCCCACCATCGAGCTTAAAATGACCGCTTTCAATAGGATAAATTTTCATCGTATCTTTGTTTTCTCCGTGTTTGATGTGTGAAATTAATCATTTCATACAGGAATTAAACAAGGATAACACAATTTTAAGGAATGTGGCAGGAATTTTTAGTACCTTGAAATTGAAATTAAACAGCTTTTATGATTGAATTAGCAGGCATTATTGTTTTAGGAATCATCGCTCAATGGATGGCGTGGAGATTGAAGTTACCCGCGATCTTACCCCTGATCATTATCGGTTTAATAGTGGGTCCTTTTTCCACACTATACACAGTGGATGGATCAAAACTCATCGAACCAGTTTGGAATGGAACCTCGGGATTATTTCCAGGAGAAATGATTTATTATATCGTCTCACTTTCGATCAGTATCATACTTTTTGAAGGAGGCTTGACCCTCAAGCGATCGGAACTATCCAATGTGGGACCCGTGATCTCCAAATTGATTACTCTAGGTTCGGTGGTTACCTTCTTTGGAGCCGGAATCGCCTCTCATTATATTTTTGGACTGAGTTGGCCAATTTCATTTTTGTTTTCTTCATTGATCATCGTTACGGGACCAACAGTAATTACACCGATTCTCAGAAATATACCCCTTCGAAAAGAGGTGTCCGCTGTCTTAAAGTGGGAGGGAATTTTAATTGATCCCATCGGAGCTTTGGTAGCGGTATTGGTCTATGAATTCATCAGTATTGAAGCCGGTGCTGGATTTACAAAAACAGCCCTAATTGCATTTGGAGAGATTCTGCTTTTTGGAATTTCTTTTGGATTTACTTTTGCACATGCTCTTGGATTTGCCATTAAAAGGAAATGGATTCCTCATTACTTACTCAATGTGGTGACACTTTCAATGGTGTTGTTGGTGTTTGTAGGCTCTGATATTTTTGCACATGAATCGGGACTACTAGCTGTAGTGGTGATGGGAATGGTTCTTGGAAATATCGACCTTCCCAATATCAAAGAGCTCCTCTACTTTAAAGAATCCTTGAGCGTTCTGTTGATTTCTTTCCTGTTTATTCTATTAGCAGCCAACATCAATTTAGATGATTTGCTATTGGTGTATAACGAAAAAACAGCGATGCTCTTTGGTGCTGTTGTGATCCTTATTAGACCGCTTGGAGTCTTTTTGAGTTCACGTGGTTCCTCTCTTAAGTTTAACGAACGCTTCTTTATTTCATGGGTGGGACCAAGGGGAATTGTAGCCGCAGGGATCGCCTCTCTTTTTGGATCCAAACTTGTGGCCGCTGGAGAACCAGGAGCGGAGTATATCACTCCACTAGTATTTGTAGTGGTACTCGGAACAGTGCTTTTAAACGCTACAACAGCGAGAATCGTCGCTAAATGGTCTAAGGTATATTTAGACAGGTCTGATGGAATACTGATCGTTGGAGCTTCTAAAACTTCTCAACTCATCGCTCAATACCTTCAAGAAAATGAGCGCCATGTAGTGATCATGGATAACAATGAAATCAATATTCGCAAAGCGGCCGATAGAGGATTGGATGCTTTTAAAGGGAATATATTTTCAGATACCATAACCGACAATATTGAGCTCAATGATGTGGGATATTTATTAGCCTTTACAGGTAATGAAGAAATCAATGATTTTGCACTCGCAAAATTTAAAAACAACTTTGGTGAAAACGGAACGTTTCGATTGATGCATGCCGATGAAAAAGGCAAAGATCTCAGCGGAAAAACGGATCATTTATTTTCTTGTGAAGACGATTTTGCTTCTTTTGAAGAAGTGTCATTTAAATACCCTAAAGTCAACGAGGTTCATTTTGAAACCATGGAGGAATACAAACGACTCATGGAGCTGTGTTCTTCAGACTCAGACATGGCTCCTGTCTTTATCAAAGACCTCGGAGGAACCCTTCATATGTTACATCAAATTAATCTCGAAGAGATTGAAAACCTAAAAGGGTACGCCTTGGTTTATATTGGTAAGCCGGATATACATTAGGATGTAGTTTTTAACTATATTTGCAGCCATGAAAAATATCAGAAACTTCTGTATCATTGCCCATATTGACCACGGTAAGAGCACCTTGGCCGATCGGCTATTGGATTTTACGGGCTCTGTGACCGAAAGAGAGAAACAAAACCAGTTGTTAGACAATATGGATTTGGAACGAGAAAGAGGAATTACTATTAAGAGTCACGCGATTCAAATGGAGTATGTTTACAAGGGTGAGACCTACATACTCAATTTGATCGACACTCCAGGTCACGTAGACTTTTCTTATGAAGTTTCTAGATCGATAGCTGCCTGTGAAGGAGCACTACTGGTTGTAGACGCTGCTCAAAGTATCCAGGCTCAAACCATCTCAAACCTCTATTTAGCCTTAGAATCTGATTTAGAAATCATTCCTGTGCTTAATAAAATTGACCTTCCTTCTGCCAATCCAGAAGAGGTTACCGATGATATTGTAGACCTGATCGGTTGTGACCCAGAAGAGGTGATACCAGCATCTGCCAAATCAGGAATAGGAATTGAGGAAATCTTAGCTGCAATTATCGAGAGAGTTCCACCTCCATCTGGAGAAGCTGAGGCGCCGCTTCAGGCATTGATTTTTGACTCTGTATACAATTCCTTTAGAGGGGTTGAAACGTATTTTAGAGTTTACGACGGTTCTATTAAAAAAGGACAGCAGATCAAGTTCATGAATACGGGTAAAACCTATTATGCAGATGAAATCGGAACCTTAAAACTCACTCAGCAACCCAAGAATGAAATTAAGGCTGGAGATGTTGGTTATTTGATCACTGGGATCAAAGAAGCAAAAGAAGTAAAGGTAGGAGATACCATTACGGACGCAAAGAATCCTACTACAAAAGCAATTTCTGGTTTTGAGGATGTAAAGCCAATGGTATTTGCAGGAATTTACCCTGTTGATACTGAGGATTATGAAGACCTTAGAGCGTCTATGGAAAAGCTTCAACTCAATGATGCTTCATTGGTGTTTACCCCAGAGAGTTCAGCCGCTCTTGGTTTTGGTTTTCGTTGTGGATTCCTAGGAATGCTCCATATGGAAATCATTCAAGAACGCTTAGAACGCGAATTTGAAATGACGGTTATTACGACGGTTCCAAACGTATCGTATCACGCCTATACCAAGAAAACGCCAGATACTCCAGTTATCGTAAATAACCCTTCGGATCTTCCAGACCCTTCTTACTTAGATCGTGTGGAAGAACCTTATATCAAGGCGACCATTATCACTAAGGCTGATTTTGTGGGGAATGTGATGTCGCTTTGTATTGAAAAAAGAGGGCAGATTACCAATCAAACGTATTTGACAACCGACAGAGTGGAACTCAGTTTTGATATGCCGCTTGCAGAGATTGTATTCGATTTTTACGATCGATTAAAAACAGTCTCAAAGGGATATGCTTCTTTTGATTACGCACCTATTGGCATGAGAGAATCCAAGCTTGTTCGTGTCGATATCTTACTTAACGCGCAATCGGTGGATGCACTATCTGCTTTGATTCACTTAGATAACGCCGAGTCTATCGGACGAAGAATGTGTGAGAAATTAAGAGAGCTCATCCCAAGACAACAGTTTGACATTCCAATTCAAGCAGCCATTGGAGCAAAGATCATCTCTAGAGAAACCATTAAGGCCCTTCGAAAAGATGTGACTGCGAAATGTTATGGAGGAGATATTTCTAGAAAGCGTAAGCTTCTCGAAAAACAGAAGAAGGGTAAAAAACGGATGCGTCAAGTAGGTAATGTTGAGATTCCTCAACAGGCATTTATGGCTGTACTCAAGCTAAATGACTAAGTTTAAACAAACCGCTATGGTTAAAATAGGAGACATAGAACTCGGAGATTTTCCACTTCTGCTTGCACCCATGGAAGATGTGAGTGATCCTCCTTTTAGAGCCCTTTGTAAAGAGCAGGGAGCCGACGTGGTTTATACCGAATTTATTTCTTCCGAAGGACTTATCAGAGACGCTGAAAAGTCGACTCAAAAACTCGATATCTACGACCAGGAACGACCTGTAGGTATTCAGATATTTGGGGCCAACCTCGACTCGATGCTTCAGGCGATCGATCGAGTAGAAGCATCCAATCCTGATATCATTGACATTAACTTTGGATGTCCAGTTAAAAAAGTAGTCAGCAAGAACGCTGGCGCTGGTATTCTCAAAGACATTCCGCTGATGGTGGAGCTGTCAGAGGCCATGGTTAAGAGAACTAAGTTACCCGTCACCGTTAAGACTAGACTTGGTTGGGATCACGATTCCATTCAAATCATGGAAGTGGCAGAGCGATTACAAGATGTAGGGATTCAAGCCTTATCGATTCACGGTAGAACTAGAGCTCAAATGTATAAAGGCGTTGCGGACTGGGCTCCAATCGCCGAGGTCAAAAACAACCCTAGAATCCACATTCCTATCTTTGGTAATGGCGATGTTGACAGTCCAGAAAAAGCAAAGTCAATGCGAGATGATTACGGCTTAGACGGAGCGATGATCGGAAGAGCTTCTATTGGAAATCCGTGGTTTTTTAAGCAGGTAAAACACTTCTTTAAAACCGGAGAACACCTTCCGGAGCCGACACTAGAAGAGAAAGTTGAAATTGCTAGAAGACACCTTCAGATGGCGATAGATTGGAAAGGAGAAAAACTCGGAGTTTTTGAAACCAGACGCCATTATACCAATTACTTCAGAGGAATTCCGAACTTTAAACCGCTTCGTATGAAGATGGTGACCTCTGACGATGCCGAGGATGTTTTTAAAGCCTTTGACGAAGTCTTAGAACAATTTGCGTGATTTATAAATTGTTAATGTAATCACTCAAACTTACCGCCTCGTTTAGTCCAAGTTTTTTTCTCAAACGATATCTTCTCATTTCAACGCTTTTAACGCTGATTCCAAGCACTTGAGCCATGTCTTTGGAATTCATCCCACCTCTAATATAGGTCATCAATAGAAAGTCTTGTCTTGATATTTTTTGATAAAATTGATTTTTAATTCGCTTTACAAATTCTTCGTCATAATCCGCTAAGGCTTTCTCAAATCGATTCCAGTCTTTTTGTTCCTTAATGTTATCATTGATAAATTGTTGAAGATTTGACAAATCAATTTGATGTTTGTTTTCGACCTCACTTATCTTCTGACTCAATTGATGTAACAATCGATTTTTTGAAAGCAGGTGTTCCGTTGAAATAGTTAACTCTCTTTTCTTAGTTTTTAGCTGATTTTCTAAGTTTTTTTGATGGATTTTATTGATGCGTTCTTTTTCTTTAAGTTGAAGAAAATCCAATTTTTTTTGATTCTTCATCCTTAGGTCTAACTCTCTTTTTTTATAGGTTCTTCTCGTAAAATAAAAAGCTAGAAATAAAACCAAAAGAAGAACAAATGAAAATACCACCTGCACGGGCTTTTGTAGAAACCACGGTTCTTTAATAGTGAAAGAGAAAGTTACAATGGTGTCTTTTACCGATTTATTAGGAGCAATCAATTGAAACTCGTAAGATCCTGATTCAAGATTTAAAAACTCAACCTCTGGAACCATTTTTTGCTTTGAGTACAATTCACCATCCTGCATTAATCGAGTCTCGTATACCAAAGGGGAATATTTATTGTAAGATGGAATTCTGACTGAAAATCGAATGGAATTAGTTCGATAATCCATCTCCGCATCTTTCAAATTCAAAGGTTGCATAACCCAAGTGTTTTTTATCAATTGTTGAACCTTGCTAATGCTTGGATTTTCTGTTTTGTCCTGAGCTAAACGGTCTAAATCTAAAATCACAAAACCATCAGAAAGGCCTATTAAATAGCGTTCTTTTGAAAGATAATTAATGTTTTCAAAGCCTGAATTTCCTAGATTTTCAAATACAAATTCTGGCAACTCATATTCGAATGAGGTATAAGAATCAGCCGTAAACTTTTTGCGAATCCCAAAAATAGACTGCTCTTTAAATCCTATCAACTGATGATTTATACCTGTTGTTAGAGTTGAAGAGATGATTTGATGAGGTTTGAGTAGTTTGGTAAAAATGGAGTCCTTAACTAATTTTTTAGTCGTCTCTTTAAAGGTGAAAATTCCATTAGTGGATTTGTAATACAGTTGCTCATCTAATTTAAAAAGAGAACTCTTGGTTCCGTTTTTTTCAATGGTCCATTGATTTTTTACGAGTGTAAAATCATCATCAAACTCTAAAACAAAAACTCCGAGGTATTCATTGTTGATAAAGAGTTTATTGTTTTCAATTTCAAAGAATCGAGACGACACCTTTAATTCCTTTGGATGTGTTTTATAAAGTGGATCTCCATTGTTGAATTCAAAAATATACACACCATTATAGGTTCCTCCTATAAGGTGATCATTGTATTTTTGAACACCCCAGAACCCACTTTCATTTGATATTAACGAACTGTTGAAGGGGTCTAATATTTTATAAAGCCCACTATTACTGGAGCAAAACAACTGATTCTCGATCAGATCTAATTTCCAAACTTGACCGTCTATTCCCTTAATTTTTGTCAATAGATCACGTTCAGAATTTAAATAGTAAAGCCCTTGATTTGTGCCTATATAAGTGCCCCCATTCCAATCGATTGCGGTGTAAACAGACCCAATATCTTTGGAGCTGTTTCGGTGCTCGAGATGGGGACTGGTAATATTGACAAGAGCGATACCTCGATCCATTCCGGCCCATATATTTGAATCACGATCCTCAAACAATGAAAGAATCGTATTGTTGTCCAAACCATTACTTCTTTTTAATGTGCCTTTAACTTCAAATGAATCATCTAGCCAAACAATTCCATTTCCAACGGTACCCAAAACAATAAGCCCAGATTTCATTTGATGTATAGAGTAAATGTTGTCTTGAAGAATTTTTAAATTGGATTCAAGCTCCAAAGCACCTTCTTTCCAACGATAGATCATACCATTATTGGTCACCAAATAGTTGTTCGTCCCCACTTTTATTGCAGCGATGATAGATGACCACTGAACGTCTTTTGGTTGAGCTAAGGGTTTAGTTGCTCTAAATAATTCGAACAAGCCTTTTTGTAAGTCTATCAGATAAGGGATTCCTTCTAAGAAAATTAGACTGTTATTGCTGAATTCTCCATCTATTTGTTGAAAGTTTTTTAATTCCTGATCGATCACAATAACCCTTTCAAGAGATTGAAAAATCAAGTATTCCTCAAAAACACTAACATTCCAAAAGGATTCTCCATCAATACTGTTGATTCCCATCTTATCAACTAAAGACTCATATTGATACACTCCCAGCTCGTCTTTGGTCCAAATTCCAAAATCCATAAGTCCTCCACTGAGTATGGAATTTCCAAATTCATGAACAGATCTAAAGATAGTTGGTCGATCTATTTTTAATACATTCCAATTGGTCCCATCGTATTGAAGCAATTCGTCGTGATTAGCAAAAAACAAATCACCTTCTTGATTTTGAGTGATGTCCCAAATTTGATTTTCACCTTTATACTCGGAGGGGCTAAAGTTTATCAGTGGGGGGCTTAGTTGTCCAAAAACTGATTCTATCGAGAGTATCGATACGGATATGCCCCATAATAGGAGTATAAAAATAGACTTATTTACCTCTACATTACCTCTCATATAATAATTTTATACTTACAAATAAAGCAAATTAATTAATTGAAAATGAGATTTATATAATTAATTTTTATAGATGTAGTCAATATGTAGTGTTGAAAAATCAATCTACTAAATCAATAGAGTGTAATTTAGTGGAAGTAACAAACAATTAAATAAAAATGAAAGCAACAATTTCGAATTCAAGTAAAATTTTGACAATGATGGCGCTCAGTTCGCTATTGTTCATTAACTGTACTAAAGAGACTGAACCCGAACCAGAACCAGAACCAGATCCAGATCCAGTTTCTGTTGTAGAAGGATGTGATACGTTCACAGAGCAAGATCCAAGTTTAAACACTGCAGCAATTGATTTTGAGTGCACAGGAAATGCTTTTTTAGAAGAAGATGCACTCTCAGCTGACAATTTAGACGGTAACTGGGGACGTTTTGGCGGTCCAGATGGTCAAGCTTATTTAAAGCTCAATTATATTGACAATCCTAACGCATCAGGAATCAATACCTCAACTAAGGTTTTATCAATAACTGAAGATGCCGGTATTGAACCATGGGCAGGTTTTTTCTTTAACCTCAATGAGAAAGTAACTTTCCCAGCTGGACAGGAAGCTATTGCGATTGATGTTCATTCAGCAGCTCCAGGACAAGATGTTTTATTCAAAATGGAGGACAGCACTAACTCTGATGTATTTAAAGAATCACGTGTAGTTACAACTGCAGATGGTGCATGGGAAACACTGACCTACAACTTTACAGCTGAGGATTCAGGTAAGTACGACCGTATTGTCATCATTGCCAATATTGTAAAAACAAACGATGCTGAGGCTGTTTATTATATAGACAACATTCGTTTTACAACTCCTGAGGAGGATACCGAGAACGGTTCAGCTCCAACAGCAGAAGCAGCAGCTCCTACAAAAGACGCATCAGAAGTAATGTCAATCTTTAGTGATATCTATACAGATGTAGAGGGAACGAATTTCAATCCCAACTGGGGTCAAGCTACTGTAGCTACTATTGAAGAAATCGCTACAGATAAAAATGTCCTAAAATACGAAGGAATCAATTATCAAGGAACTGAATTTGCGTCGGCTTTAGATGCTTCTGCATACCAGTTTATACATCTTGATTATTGGACTGCTGATTCCACAGCACTTAATTTCTTTTTAATTAGCACAGGACCAGCTGAAACAGCAAAGGCTCTTGATGTAACTACAAAAGAACAATGGATTTCTGTTGATATTCCGTTGAGTGATTTTTCAGGGGTTGATCTTGCTGACATCATTCAGTTTAAAGTTGATGGAAATGGAACGGTATTCTTTGATAATATCTATTTCCACACTCCTGCTGATGCTGCAACAGAACCAACATCGGCAGCTCCAGCTCCAACAGCAGCAGCAGAAGGAGTAATGTCAATCTTTAGTGATTCATACACGGATGTTGAGGGGACTAATTTTAACCCAGACTGGGGACAAGCAACAGTGTCTACTATTGTTGAGATTGCAACGGATAACAGTGCAATTAAATATCAAGGCTTAAACTATCAAGGAACTCAGTTTGCGTCTGCTTTAAACGTGAGCGCTTACCAATACATCCACATCGACTATTGGACAGCAGATTCAACGGCACTCAATTTCTTTTTGATCAGTACAGGTCCACAGGAAACTGCAAAAGCATTGGATGTTGCAACCAAAGGAGAATGGGTTTCAGTAGACATTCCTTTAAGTGATTTTACAGGTGTAGATTTATCAGATGTAATTCAATTTAAGGTTGACGGAAACGGAACGGTTTTCTTTGACAACATTTATTTTCACAACTAATATCTAATTTAGAGCACAAAAGAGATTAATTTAATATTTTTATTTGATGAAACAGATTCAATTATATACACTTTTGTGCTCTTTTTTCATTCTTTTAGGATGCTCTAAGGAGCCTACAATAAACCCAGACCCAAGCCCAACAGAGGAACCAGGACTTACGTTGACTGAACAAGACAAGATAGGGCTGGTATGGTCTGAAGAATTTGAGGGGAGCACTCTTAATTCTCAGCTTTGGAGTTATGATTTAGGAGATGGTTCTGCTTATGGAATCCCAGGTTGGGGAAATCAAGAAGAACAAACCTATACTTCAAATTCCAAGAACATCAAGTTGGAAAACG
The DNA here is from genome assembly GCA_937136455.1 of uncultured Flavobacteriaceae bacterium. GTDB lineage: Bacteria > Bacteroidota > Bacteroidia > Flavobacteriales > Flavobacteriaceae > MAG-120531. Next base: position 150,223 of record CAKZOO010000113.1, read on the forward strand.
GATATTTGAAAATCACGGCTCGAAAAGAAAACGTCGACAATAAAAACTATACTTCTGCTCGAATAAAAAGTCAAAATAAATTTGATTTCAAGCAAGGAAGATTAAAGGTCCGCGCTAAATTTCCTCAATCAAAAGGAACTTGGCCAGCTATATGGCTCATGGGACAAAACATTGATCAGGTGGGATGGCCTTCTTGTGGGGAAATAGATCTCGTGGAGCAAAACGGGCAGGAAAAGAATAAAATACTTGGAACGGTTCACTGGTTAAATTCATCTGATAATAGCAATGCAAAATTCGGAACTGAATTAGTGTCTAATAGTATTGGAGATTCCTTTAAAGAATACATCCTTATTTGGGATACGAATTCGATAAAAATGTATGTTGAAAGTGTAAAGTATTTTGAAATGAACATCAATTCAAGTATGCCTTTTGACCAACCATTTTTTCTATTACTAAATTTAGCAATGGGAGGGAGCTTAGGAGGTACTATAGACTCCAATTTTAGCAGCGACACCTTCACTATTGATTATATGAGACTTTATGAAAATTAATACAATACTAGCAGCAGTCTTAACGCTTATTTTTATAAGTTGTGCAGAGACTGTAACTCAAGAAAAGACTTACCAACTTGTTTGGGCAGATGAATTTGAAACCGATGGAGCATTGGATTCTCAAAAATGGTTTCTAGAGACAGTAGCTCCAGAAAACGGAAGTTGGTACAACAACGAATTGCAACATTATACCGATCGAGAGGACAATGCTTATAGCAGCGAGGGAACCTTAAAAATTGTTGCCAAGAAAGAAGAATTCACATCCACAGGAACAACTAAGGAATACACCTCAGCTCGTCTTAATTCAAAATTTCAATTTACATATGGTAAGGTTGAGGTTCGCGCAAAGCTCCCTAGAACTCAAGGAACCTGGCCTGCAATATGGGCTTTAGGCGCCAATATCAATGAAGTACCTTGGCCAAAATGTGGTGAAATTGACATCATGGAACAACTCTTTGAAGATCATTTAATGGTACAATCGGCCGTCCACGTTCAAGGTCGCTATGGAGATCATCCAGCATTGAAACAGTTGAATGTTTCTGATGTCACTGAAAATTTTCATGTTTATGGAATGATTTGGGATGAAGAAAAGATTGATTTTACAGTCGATGGAACTGTATTTTTCACTTACAATCCTGAAGACCGATCAGAGGATTTTTGGCCTTTTAATAAAGATCAATTCTTGTTATTTAATGTTGCTGTTGGAGGTAGCTTAGGTGGAGAGGTTAGTCCAGATTTTGATCAAGATCAAATGGAAGTAGACTATGTACGAGTCTATCAAAAGAAGTAATCGATCACAGTAAAGCTCCTTGAGGGAGCTTTTTTTAATTTTTGATATTTAATTTATGCAATTGCGTCATTTGAGAATTACAGTAATTTTTTTATTGCTACTTCAACTCGGTTCCTGTTCTAAAGAATCAGAAAACACACTCGAGGATACTTTATTAGTTGAAGGATGCGACTCATTTGAGGCATTTTCGCCAAATTTAAATACCAATCCTATTGATTTTGAATGTCGAGGAATTTCTTTTTTAAATCAAGACGAATTAAATGATTCCAATCCTGATGGAGTATGGGGAGTTTTTGGAGGAACCATTGAAATTGATTATCGAGACAATCCCTTAGCAGACGCTATCAATAATTCACCTAAAGTTTTAGCAATAACGGAAGACTCTTCCAATTTGCCGTGGTCGGGTTTCTTTTTTGATTTAGAGGAACCGATTCAATTTAAAGATCAAAAGACGGCTATTTCAATACAGGTTTTTTCCAAAGTTAAGGGACAATCTGTTCTACTTAAATTAGAAAACAGCAATAATTCCAATCAGTACAAAGAACTCACTCAGATTACAACAACTGAAAATCAATGGGAACGTTTGACATATCATTTTTCAGCAGCGGATTCTAATAGCTTCGATCGATTGGTGTTGATTATGAATTCTACCTTTCAAAACACTGAGCAAATGACCTATTACTTGGACTCAATCACATTGACCGTGCCTAAAGAAGTTCCTGCTGCAACTGCAAGTTTTACGGACCTAGTTTGGAGTGATGAATTCGATTACCAGGGAAGACCTGATGAAACCAAATGGCATCATCAAACCTTTGCCCCAAATAATGGGAGTTGGTTTAATGGCGAATTGCAACACTATGTAGACCGGCAAGAAAATACCTATGTAAGCGATGGGACCTTGAAGATTAAGGCGATTAAAGAGTCCTACACAATTCAAAGTACCACAAAGGATTATACTTCTGCTAGACTTAATTCAAAATACAGCATGACCTATGGAAAAATTGAGGTGCGTGCTAAGCTTCCATCCGGAGCAGGTACCTGGCCTGCAATTTGGACTCTGGGAGCTAACATCGATGAACCTGGAAATTTTTATGGAGATTCTCAGGGAAGTGTCGGTTGGCCGCTTTGTGGAGAAATTGACATCATGGAACAAAACGGTTGGGATAAAACACAAGTTTATGGACACTTTCATTGGGGAAATACAGCTACTTCAGCTTATGAGAATTATGGAAAGATAGCAACTGTAGCCAATACGAGCTCGGAATTTCATTTGTTTTCATTGGTTTGGACCGAAACAGAATTGCAAATATTCATCGATGAGGAATTAAATGTAACCCTGGAAAACACAGCACTTAATCCATACGACAATCCACATTATTTACTTTTAAACATCGCTGTAGGAGGAAGCTTAGGAGGCACTGTTCCCGCGAACTTTAGTCAGGAAGTGATGGAAGTTGACTATGTGCGTTTCTATCAGTAGAGACTACTTCATCGATAGGTAGTTCTCAATATAATTCGCATCAAACAGCAAATAGCCAGAATCAGACGAAAGCTTTAGGTAAGCCTCCAGGTGGATCTGTTGTTTTTTTCCAACACACAATTGATAACCTAATACCGAATAGAACAGCATAAATTGCTCTTTCCAAGAACTATTGCCCAACAGATCTAATCGAAGCGATTCAAAAAGAACCATTGCAGTTTTTAGGTCTTCCTGTTGAATAGAACAATAGGCGTCTGCCATGGTATATAAAAATCGTTCGGCATCCGTATGGAAGTGATTGCTTTCAAACATTTCCTCATAATAGGTGCTCATGAGATCTGTTAATGTGTCGATTCGTTTGATTAGAAGAAGAGCTAAAACTACTTCAAAGAGGAAGAAGGGTATGCTTTTACTGTTGTGTTTACAAAAGGTGTTAATTGAATCTAAGGCTTGAAGATAAGCGGCTTCATTTTCACAATAGGAGGAGAATAGCAGTTGGTATCCCCAATAACGACCAATTAAAGGAACAGGATAGCCTGTTAGTTCTTCCTCATCCCAGCCTATTTTTTGTATTTCCTCTAAGTTGTAATAGGATTTTAATTCTAAAATTAAAGACAAAAACAATTGTTCACTAGGACGCTTTGTAGACTTTTGTATTTGTTTTAAAATGCTTCCGTAGTTGCGATTCAGATCATGAGACTTGATGTAATTGTAAATGATGTAATCTCTAAAAAGCTCTAGTTTCAAGAGCGCATTTAATAATTGGGTCCGAGGAGTTGAAAGCTCTATAGTATTGTAAATTAAAAAAGCGGTTTTAAAAACAACACTATTAATATGATCTGGATATTGAAACAAATTCAATTCCTTCGCTTGAAAAAGTGAACACAAAAAGTCTTTTTTATTCTCTATATAAGCAAATTCAAAGAGTCTTGAAAGCACTATTGGAAATTCTTTGTTTTTTGATAGTTGATTTAAATACTTGATGTGTTTTTTTTCAAGTACGGGGCTTTTTTTAATGTCGATTAGGGTTAATTCATCAATCCATCCTTTGCTATCAATGCGGTATTGATTGTATTTTGAAAACGATGAAAACCCCAAGAATTGTGCTAAAGCATCTAAGGTGGCTTTCTGAGGGTTTCTGTACGGGATTAGTCCATAAAACCTTCTAATAGTGCTCAAGCTAATTGAACAATTCACTTTTGAGTGAAGTTCTTCTGTGAACATCACGGCTTCCTTTGTGGATTTAATTTTATATCCAATTTTATGTTGTATGTCTAAGCCTAATTGCTGAAAACCTTCTTTCATATCTGTAGTAAATAATAACCAATTAACATCATCACAAAAGCGACATAGGTCTTTGTTTGATGCCGTTCTTTAGCGAAAATCATTGCCAAAACAACGGACAACAAGGGTCCTAATAAGCCAAATAATTTTTCATAAAACGGATTGGTTAATTGTAGCCCTTGTAAATTGCTGAGTTGAGCAATGCTTATTGGAAGCGCAATTAGAGCGAATTCTCTCCACCGTATTGGGGTTTTTACCTGTGGAGTATTTTTCTTTTTGAACAACAGTAAAATACTGGAGAGTAAAAGAACTGTAAACTCTTGATAAAATGCGATATCAACTGCTTCAAATAGTGCTAAATATTCATATTGTTGAATTACTAAAACAATGAATAATAGTTGAGCAGCGATAAAGTAAAGATGTGATTTTACAGGGTGATTATGGTTGCCAGCTTCTTTGGTGTGAACAACTATAAAATAGAGATACCCCAATCCGATAAACACTAGAGAAGGAATAATTTCATAAAATGACAAAAAGTATTTATAACTACTTACGAGCCCTACTATAGACGTTGTCAGTAGAATATACACACAAAATTGAATTAAGGACCCATATAAGAAGCCTTTCACCAACAAGCAAAGACCCAAAAAACCAATACTCGATACCAACAAAATTTTAAGGCTATTGTACCCTTCTAAAATTAGTCCTAGGTCTTTGGAATAGACAACAAAAAGAACCCCCACAAATAAGGTGGTAAACATCGATCTTTTATTGATAAGCGAGAGAAAATCATCTTTTTTCGCATATTGGGACCATAAAAAATCATTGATGGAATAAAACAGTGTCGCTAGTAGAAGATATGTCATGTCTAAAGTTAAAAATAATGAACAAAAAATGAACAAAATCTAGAGATGTTTTTATTCAATTTTGAAATACTAAATGCAACAACACATGACCATTAATCAACTACTCACTAAGCATTCTAAAACCAAGTATATTTCAAAATTCAACACTCGGAGATTAATTTTTTTGTCTGATCTAAGACCTTATTATATCAATGGCACACTAGAACCATTGGTTTTTGAAATCACAGAAAAAAACAAAAGAGAGTTGTTAGAATTATTAAAAATCTTGAGAAGACAGTTGTTTTATGCAGAGCTTAAAATTATAGTTGGAATGACTGCGGTAATTGTAACTGCTGTTTTAGCACTGGTTTTTTCGACTAATAATTAATAACACACCTAAACTTTCAATATAATATGTTCATGAAGAAATATTTACAATTAACAATAGCTTTTGTTATGTTGTTTACTGCCTGTTCAAAACAGGAAGTCCCCGTAGAAAAGATTAAATACAGATTAGAAATTTCTGCTGGAGCTGGAGGGAGCGTCTCTACTACAGGAGGACAATTTGAAGTTGGTTCTACAGTATCAGTTAGTGCAATTCCTAACACTGAGTATTTGTTTGCAGGATGGAGCAATGGAGATACAAGCAACCCTCTGAAAATAACAGTTAGTGAAAACATTTCCATCACTGCTAATTTTATTAAAAAGAAATACGCTTTAACTATTGATGTAGTTGGAGAAGGAACTGTTACTGAGGAAGTCCTAAGCGCAGGTAAGGAATACAATTCAGGAACAGTTATCAAATTGACAGCAAATCCGGCTCAGGGATGGGAATTCAAACAATGGACAGGAGCTATCAGTTCTTTTGATGAATCGATTGAATTGAGTCTTGATGCTGCGAAGTCTTTAACTGCTGAATTTCAAATTATTGATGATCAAAATGCCTTATATGTCGTTTCCTATGAATTTAAAAATATTGATCCAAACGCCGGTGTATGGCCACCAGGATCACAGGCGTTACTTGGGCTTTCTTCAAAATATTCCAGGTCTCATAAAACAGCCCAAGAAATATATGATGAAATGCAAGAAATCTACAACCAAATAGATGTTCATATCGAAGAAGAATTAGAAATTTTTAGCAATTTGAGAAATTGGTCTAACGAACTTAATTCTTCTGAATTGGAATCTAAACAGGTGTATTTGAAATTTCAAGATTCATTACGAGTCGCTTCTTCGATACATGAGTTGATTTTGTCCAAAAGAAATCAGCTTGTACAGATTTCATCAGAAGCTCCCACAATAAGCGAGATTAACTTAGAACAAGTAAATCGCTACATAGGTCACGTTGGTGAAATCAACGGTCTAACTAATGATGCTGCTTACACAATTTATTTATTGGTTCAGTTGATGAAAAGAACAAATGATGAATTTGAAATTTCAAATGCTAATGAAATTCAAAGTATCTATGATGAATTTTCGAACATTGACCAACAATTAGAGACTGTTTTATTCACTCCAAGAGAAGACCTTCTTAGAAATCACATTTATACTAATGGAATTGATGTTGTACTTCAAAATCTTGGATTATTAACTTTTGAGCAGTTGTCATTTGAAGAAAAAGTCGCTCAATTTGATTATTACACTGAGTTGTCTTCTCAAGAGGTAGATCGATTTAAAGGGTTCTACCAACAGGCTTTGCAGATTGATCAAAACTCAGATGATTTAGCAGAAGGTATGGTTCATGTGTTTAATACCAATTACACAAAAACAAAAGCTAGTGCAGCTAAAATAGGTCCCGAAGCGGCTTATCGTTATTCGGTGCAAAATGCACTTAAGAGACACACACTTTTTCGCTACACGGAAGCAAAGTATTTTCTTTGGTATGAGAAACCTTATGAAAACACATTAGAGGGCTTAAAAGCTAGAAAAGCTGACTTAATTGGGATACGAGAGGAAAATGAAAGGTTGGCCCCACAATTTGGAAAAGTTGAAACCGCTTCAACTGGAGTTGATTGGGAAGGTTATGATTCGGTTTTTAACCCCGTGTTTTTTAGAAATTCACGAATCACTGAATTTGATGCAAATATTGCTAATTTGGAGCGACAAATCCTCGATTTGGGGGGTGGTCATGATTCGGGAGGCTCCCACGATTCAGGTGGGAATTCCCACGATTCAGGTGGATCAGATTCAGGTGGAAATTAATCGAGAAGGTTTTTGTTGATTCTTCTCGAAGCTACATAAGCAGCTAATGCTCCTAGCACAAAAATAGTTCCTAAAACTAAAATGAAATTTTCGAGCGAGAATGCTACGGGATAGGACAACTCCATGCCTATTTTAACAAAGCCAAAGAGGAGTTGAGCACCTATGACAAGGCTTGCTAAAATGACACCGATTAGGCCTCCAAGTGCAGATAGTAAAAAGCCTTGAAAGAAGTAGATTCTTCTGAGTTGTGGTAGTTCAAGACCCATGGCAAAAAGGGTTTTTAAATGAGCTCTTTTGTCCAAGATGACCATCAGCGTTGCACCAACTACATTGAATAGGGCGATAATTAATACTAGGGTGAAAATTAAATAAGTGGCTGCATTTTCAGTGTTGAGCATTTTGTAGAGGGAGGCATTGAGCTGTTCTCTGGTTTTGACTTCAGCACTTGGAGCAAATAGCTCATTGAGAGAGACGATAAGATCTTCTTTGTAATCGTCTTCGATTTTAAGATTGATTCCAGAGATCTCAGAGGGAGATTTGCGCAATAATGCTCTTGCAAAATCGATAGAGCTAAAGAGGTATTTGTTGTCCAAATCAAGTTCGACGGCATAGACGCCGCTAATACTTAAAAAGGACTCGTAATAAGGAAGCGAAGTAGGATTAAAACCACTGCCTTCAAGAGGCTTGGGAAGTAATAAATGAATGGGGTCCGTATAATTGTCGACAGTAACGCTTAAGAGGTTAGCAAGGCCAATCCCAACGACTCCTTGATCACTTAAATTCCAGGATCCAAAATACAAACCCTCTTCGATTGGGATGACCTCTGTATAAGAAGGAGAAACGCCTTTGATATAGGCGATTTGACTTTTGTTTTCATGAGAGAGATAGACTCGCTCTTCCAGCTCTTCGCTAAAAGCTAGGATACCTTCCATAGAATTCAAAGCTTGACGCTGCTCTTCTGAAAACTCAAAGAACTTTCCTGAGACTGGAATGACTTTTAATTCTGGATCGGTAAGCTCACTAAATTGTAGCCCTAAATTTTTAAGCCCTGAAAATGCAGAGAGCACAATAAACAAAGATGCAGACCCCACCACTACTACAAAAAAGGTGATATAGTTGATGATATTGACTGCGTTTTGGCTGCTTTTAGCCTTGAGGTAACGCTTTGCTATGTAAAAGGGAAAATTCACCCGAGCTATTTTTTCTTTCTTCGCTCTAAAAGATCAGGGTTGCCAATGGGGTTTTCCTCCCCTCTAAGAGACTTTTCGATGCTTTCTTGATAAGACAGTGTGTCGTCAATATAAAAGAGCATTTCTGGCATTCTACGCAGTTGATTGCGCGTTCTGGCAGCCAGTTCTTTTCGAATTAAGGGTTGATTGGAACGAATACCTGCTATAAGCTCATCTGCTTTGTTTTCAGGAAAGACAGAGATGTATACTTTGGCAACGGATAAATCTACTGTGACGCTAACTTTTGTAACAGAGATTAAAGTGCCCATAAGGCCGCCATCACTTGCAGCGCGTTGTAAGATATCTGCCAAGTCTTTTTGGAGGACTCCTCCTATCTTTTTCTGTCTTTGTGATTCTTCCATGGGACAAAAATACAACATTATACGTACCTTAGTATCACTTCGAAAAAAGAATCGAATAATTTGAATTACAAATTAGAACATATTGGCATCGCTGTAAGAGACTTAGAAGTCTCGATTAAGACTTATGAAACCCTTTTAAACACAAACTGCTACAAGAGAGAAACAGTAGAAAGCGAAGGGGTAATTACTGCTTTTTTTCAAACAGAGAACACCAAGATCGAACTTTTGGAAGCCATAAATGAAAACAGTCCCATCCATAAATTCATCCAAAAGAAAGGTGAGGGGATTCACCATATGGCTTTTGAAGTTAAAAACATTAAAATTGAAATGAGCCGACTAGAAGAGGAAGGATACAGGCTCTTAAACAAAGAGCCAAAGAAAGGAGCAGATAATAAACTAGTTTGTTTTATTCATCCCAAAGATACTAGCGGGGTGCTTATTGAACTTTGTGAGGAACTTATTTCGTGAAGGTTAATTTCTTTGTTTTCTTATGTTGAGAAGATAAATAAACCCAATTTGCACTTAGGTAATAGCTATACCCACAGTGAATATGAAACTACATTTATCAGGAGATCCTCAAGCTAAACTTATAAATCCTATCGATTCAAATTGAGCATTAACAGTTAAGACACCCTTCTTTTTAAAGAAAGTACACCTCATACTTTTTGCTAAAATTTCCATAGGCATTCACAATATTGACTACTGAAATCTATTCAATAAACGTAAGCAGACTCATATAGATTGTATGTATCGCAACGATTAACAAGGGATTTTGGAAGACACTGCTTATGAAAAAATAGTCGATCAAATTAACTAGTATCGTTTTTGAATCATCAATTTATTGTTTAACTTTATATAAAAAATATTAAACAAAAAGATGATGCTAAAATCATTTACATCAATTCCACTAGTAACCATCTTTGCTTCTATTGAATATTTGGGCCTTATTTTTTGAAATGTATATAGTCATGATACTGAAACGGTATTTTCTTTTTATCAATGAATGGATTTGGCTAGTTATTAGTGGTTTACCAATTGATGAATCCGTAAGGAAATGAAATTAATCTCAAAGCTTTATGTTTTTTAAATAACTTTTAAAACCCATTTAAAATGAACAAAAATCTAATAAATCAACGAAGAGATTTTCTTAAAAAAGTATGTCCAACCGTAGCTTTTGCATTTTTTGGACTGTCATTTTTAGAAGCCTGCTCTAAAGAAGAAACTGCAGATACCACACCGCCAACTACGTCAAACCCCGACAAAGGTTATACATTAAGCAATGGAGTTTATACCATTGATTTAACCAATACTAATTTTTCTTCATTGAACACCGTTGGAGGTTGGATGAATGGTTATAGCATTGGTTTGAATATGCTTTTTTTGAGAACAAGTTCAGATCACATACAAGCTTATACCAATAGTTGTCCACACCAAGGTGCCCGTAATCAATGGGAGTTGGTTGGATCTAATTTTAGATGTAATAACCACAACAACTCCTTTAGCAGTGAATGTGAGGGTACTAATGCACTTCCTTGTTACACTTCTTCAATTCAGGGGACCACACTCTCAGTGGAACTATAAATTTTAGAACATTTATTAAAATTCATACCATTGAATATGGATAACAATAACCAGCGACAAATTTTTTTTAATTTTCAATCTAAAGTGCTCTAAACTATAAAATTAGGGTATAAGTTGTTCTTATTTTTAAATAAGAAGAATCAATCAACCCTTTTGATTTGGAGTCCGTTATATCAATAATTTTAACAAAATTAAAGATGGAATTCTTATGAAAAATAGTTTTAAAATTATGGGATTACTACTGTTAGTCACAATAGTTTCCTGTCAAGAGGCTGATCAATATGCTACTGACGGAATGTCTGGAGCTACGATGAAAAGCAAATCCAATCAAGCAGCTACGGTGAATAGTGACTGGTGGCCTAATCAATTAAATCTAAGTATTCTTAGACAAAATTCTTCACTATCAAATCCGATGGAATCCACATTTAACTATGCGGATGCCTTCAACAGTGTTGATTATGACGCCTTAAAAAAAGACATTCAGACGGTACTGACCGATTCTCAGGATTGGTGGCCAGCAGATTGGGGTCATTACGGAGGTCTATTTATTCGAATGGCATGGCACAGTGCTGGGACCTATCGCACAGCTGATGGACGAGGAGGATCCCGTTCTGGACAACAACGATTTGCACCGATTAATAGTTGGCCTGATAATGCCAATTTAGATAAAGCGAGAAGATTGATGTGGCCCATTAAGAAGAAATATGGAAATAAGGTTTCATGGGCTGATTTAATGGTATTAGCAGGAAATGTAGCTCTTGAAGATATGGGCTTCAAAACATTTGGATTTTCTGGAGGAAGAGAAGATGTTTACGAACCAGAGTTAGATGTGTATTGGGGTTCAGAAAAGAAATGGCTAGACGACAAACGCTATTCCGGAGATCGTGAACTTGAAATGCCATTAGCGGCGGTTCAAATGGGATTGATTTATGTAAATCCAGAGGGACCTAATGGAAATCCTGACCCCCTATTAGCGGCTAAAGACATTCGTGAAACTTTTGGTAGAATGGGAATGAATGACGAAGAAACAGTTGCGCTAATTGCTGGAGGACATACTTTAGGAAAGGCCCATGGAGCTGGTCCTGCTTCTAATGTTGGTCCAGAACCAGAAGCAGCAGCGATTGAGGAACAAGGTTTTGGGTGGAAGAGTTCTTATAAATCGGGTAAGGGAGCAGATGCAATTACCTCAGGATTAGAAGGAGCTTGGACTTCAACACCAACCCGCTGGAGTGCGATGTATTTCTACAGTTTATTTGAACACGAATGGGAATTAACCAAAAGTCCAGCTGGAGCACATCAGTGGACTCCTAAAGAGGCTAAAATTCAAGTTCCAGATGCTTATGATAGTTCAAAAATGAACAAACCAATTATGTTTACCACAGATCTCTCGATGCGTTTTGATCCTGAGTACGGTAAAATCTCAAGAAAATTTTACGAGAACCCAGAATTATTTGATGAGGCATTTGCTCGAGCTTGGTTTAAATTAACGCATCGAGATATGGGTCCAAATTCAACCTATATAGGTCCCGAAGCACCAAAAGAAGATTTGATCTGGCAAGACCCTATTCCAGAAGTGAATCATCCATTGACCACTAAATCCGATGTTGCAACATTAAAGAATCAACTTTTAGATTCCGGTTTATCCCTAAGTGATATGGTTACGGTAGCTTGGGCTTCAGCTTCAACTTATCGCAATTCTGATCGAAGAGGGGGTGCTAATGGAGCACGAATATTACTTGAACCACAACGCTCCTGGGAAGTAAACAATCCTGAATTACTGACTAAAGTCACCAACGTATACCGAAAGATTCAAGAGGGTTTCAACGCTACAAAAGCCCCTAAGAAAATTTCGATGGCTGATTTAATTGTATTAGCAGGGGATGCTGCCATCGAAAAGGCTGCTGCAAACGCTGGCTATCCGGTGTCCATTAATTTCATTCCTGGACGAATGGATGCGACACAGGAGCATACCGACATCGCTTCTTTTGAACTTTTAGAACCGATGGCAGATGGATTTAGAAACTATTTGAAAACACAATATACGATTTCAACAGAAGAGCTGTTGATTGATAAAGCACAATTGATGACTTTAACAGCCCCTGAAATGACGGTCTTGTTAGGAGGAATGCGAGCTTTAAACGCCAATTACGATGGTTCCAAGCACGGAATTTTTACCGATTCTTCCGAAAAGCTAACAAACGAGTTTTTTGTAAGGCTTTTAGATATGGGAACCCAGTGGAGTCCTGTTGATGACTCCAAAGAAGTGTTTGAAGGAAAGGATCGCCAAACAGGAGCTGTAAAATACACGGCCACAAGAGCTGATTTGATTTTTGGTTCCAATTCTGAGTTACGAGCTTTATCAGAGGTATATGCTCAAGACGACTCCCAAGAAAAGTTTGTTAACGATTTTGTTAAGGCTTGGGATAAAGTAATGAAGTTAGATCGATTTGATTTAAAATATTAAGATGGCTAGGGATAGAGAAGCCACGTCTTAGATGTGGCTTCTTTTTTAGCTAAAAGCTCCAACTAATTATGCTAGAACAGGATTTTTTATGCCCTTATTGCTGGGAGGAACAATTAAAGTTGATAGACCCTTCGATTGCTATACAAGAGTTTATCGAAGATTGTGAAGTATGTTGCAATCCCATTAGTTTTCATATCCATATGGAGGATCAAGAAATTATAGGATTTGACGCACTTCCAATAGGTCAATAAGGTCCAATAGGCTTCTGGAATCTATAAATTGTAAATCATCCTCAAAGAAACATATCTGGGTTGGATAAATGTCTCAAATGAAAATACAGAAATATTTGTCGCATTGTTTCTGATCTGTGAGGCGACATCCAATAAATTAGATCCATTAAGCTCATATTCCCACTTGGAATCTTTATCGCGTTTATAAAACATCGAAGCGTTTAAATTTTTGAAATACTGAACATTTTGATTGTTGTTGATCTGTTTGATGTAAGAAAAGTCAGATTTAAAGGTCAATTTATCTTTAATAAGAGCATCAAATGAGGTAGTTAATGAATTTCTCTCAAATTGTGTTTTTCTTGCCCCTTGATTATTACTTGTCAAACTGTGATTCAAATTGATTCGCAGGTTCGGTGCATACCTAAAACTAGTTCGGATACCTGGAGTAAGACTTCGAGTAACTCCTTTATTTAGGGATGGAACCTCTTGTATGAACTGATAAATCTTAGAGTAATTTATGGCACTGTTGAGGTTTACTTTTATTTTCCCATAGGTTTTTTCAATCCGCCCAAAAACATTAAAATTTTCATCGTTAAAATTCGAGTTAAAAAAACTACTTGTTCGAATGACATTTTCAAAAGAAGTCACAGAGCGGATTTGATCGAGATTCGAGGTGTAAGCAGCGCGAATAAAAACATTGGTGTAGTTAAATAAATTGAAGCTTCGATACAGCAAACTCAAATTGTGTGCTAATGCATTTTCTAACTCAGGGGTACCGTATTGAAAACTATTGTAAGAGTTGATGCGCAAGCCTCTAGAGAGTCTTGTGATATCGGTAAATTGATTGATGATGTTGTAGTTGAATGTTAAAGATTCACTTTTCTTAAATTGAATTCTCGTTTCAAAATCTGGAAGAACTTTGATAAAATTCGTTTTGTAATCGATTCCTGATTGGGTGTTGAGCGTGGTGTAATTTCTCAAACTAAATCCAGGGGTTACCGTAAAAATCCCTGATTTAAAACGAAGGTGAGCGCTGAGGTAATAATCGTAAAATCGATAAGCTGTTCTGTTGTTAAATTCAAAGGCAGAAGTAGTTGCTGCAGCTGCGATTTGATCATTTCCAATCCTTTGAAACAAGTCAGTCTCTAAGTCCTGTCGACTGTAAATTCCTCCTAGGGTTACATTTAAATTACTTTTGTTATTGATGATGTGGTAATAGTCTAGCTTGGCATCGAGTTGTTGTGATGTGATGAGTTGATTTTGACCAATATCAAATTGTTCAAGGTCCGTAAAGAAACCAAGAGCAGCTGCTGTCGTATCAAAAGCACTTCCCTGAGATCCATTGGCATCAATTAGCAAGTTGTAAAAAGGATTTTCTTTTTTGTACAACTGTTGAATTTCAGCCGCTATAATATTGTTTTCATCAAGTGTGAAATAGTAATTCAACTCTTGATTTAGAATGGCAGGTGTAATGGTTTCTTTTTCAGTAGTACGTCCGATGATGGAAGAAAGGGTATTTAGTTCTTGGCTGTTTTCAGACAGACGACCAAAAAATTTGTAATCCAATTGATGATTGTAATTCGGTTTATAGCTAAGGCTCAATCGAGTCAGTGCCTGATTTGATTCCTCAACACTTGCTTCATCAGTGTTTTCATCTGGAATCAGTAAACTGGAATTCGTGTATTGGATTTCTCGTTGTTCAAGCGCATTGACAAGGCTGTAGTTGTATATAAAAAAACCACTGATGTCGAATTGTTTGGTAGGACTGTAGCTAAAATTTAATGATCCTAATTTATTTTCGATCCGTTGCGCGTTGTTTTGGTTCGTATTAAAACTAATGTCATTATTTCCTAAGTTGATATTGGTACCACTCCTATTTTCGGAGGTTCTCGTTCCCGATGAAAATCCTTGGAGGTCTCTTCTGCTAATCGCAATTTCACCAATATTATTGAGGTCTCCGATAAAATTGATGCTATACTTAGGATTGTAGAAAAATAATTTGGGTTGCGCTAAGTAAAGGGATTCCTTTTCAGAATCACCATAGCCGCCTTTAATGTTCCCAAAGAGGAAATTTTCTTTACCCTGTTTCAGCTTGATATTGATCGCAAAGTTATCCTGATTGTTTCGAACACTTGATAGCTGATTGACGTTTGAATAGTTGCGTAAAACTTGAATTTTATCAACAGCACTCGAGGGAATGTTTTTAGTTCCGATCTTGGTGTCTCCTTCAAAAAATTCTTTTCCATTGACCAAGAGTTTGTTTACCACTTTACCCTCTACTTCTATTTGATTGTTCTCATTTATTTCGACGCCAGGAAGGTTGTCTAAAATATCCTCAAGTTTCCGTTCGGTTCCGTTTTTAAAGGAATCTGCATTGTAAATAATCGTATCGCCACTTACGGTAACGGGAAGTTTTACAACCACTTCATCAAGAACAATATCATTGCGAAGTACAAAGTTCTTTTCGACGGGTTCTTTCAAAACAATAAGTTCCTCGTTTAGCGTGCGAAGTCCAAAAGCGCTTACTTGAATTTTATAGGTTTTGTTGGAACTAATTTGCAACTCAAATCGACCTTCAGCATTGGTGATACCATAGGTTTCCATTGCATTTGATTCTTTGTCTAACAAAACAACACTTGCCATTTCGATGGGTTGGTTGACACTGTCTTTTACCACACCCTTAAAAGCGACTTGAGCTTGTGCTAATGAAATGCTCCATCCCATTAACAAACTAATAATATAGGTTTTTGGACTGATCATCTAGTTGCGTCTTCTTCCGTAGCTATTGCGCATTTCAGACATTTTGTCTTTAACGGTCCCCCTGTAGTTTTCAATCGAAATCGGCTCTCCTTTATCTGGAGGATTGATCGCGATGGGTTCCTTTGGATTTAAAATAATTTCAGAGCACAGCATTGTTGTATTGCCGGCACTTACTTCTAGAATAAATCCGGGAAGTCCCCAGAATTCTGCAGGCCCATGATTCAATGGAATTTGGAGGGTGTACCAGGCCTCAACAGGAGTCATGCTAATTTCATCAGTTGGCTTGTCGCTAAGATCGTTCCAAGAGAAGTCAAACCAATTTAAAGTCCTTGTTGGAACCGTGGTTACGGCTTTGAAACACAAATAGTTTCCGATTTGTTTGGTCTCAGATTGTAAAATCCATTGAAAGGGTAAAAGTTGATCTTTGACTAAAAATCGTTTGCCGTAGAATTCTTGAGATTGTACCAATGTGGAATCTTTGAGATTCTTGTATTGATGTCCCCTCGAAAAATTACTCCCCCAAGAATCGGTAGCACCTGAAAGCGCATCGATTTTATCCTCTTCTATAAATAAGGATTCATATCGGTTAAACGTCAGATGATAGGTTTTTTCGAGTCTATTTTTTAATCGTTCTTGAACTTGTTTTTTCTGAGCTTCACTCATTCGAGCGCCCCAACTACCAAGTTCCATTTTTGTTTTCGTATAATAAGTGGCTTTCCCTTCTATTTTTGTTTGAAGGGGAGTGAATTCATTCAATGGAAGGACCATTGTGAGAATTAAAAATAGAAAAAAGGGTTTCATAGTGTTTTGTTTTGTTCAAAGATAAATAAAAAAGATTAAACAAAATTAAATTTATTGTATAGTCTCTTGTAAACGAGAACATTACTGGAAATTTTTCAAGATATAACTCGATTGACAGCATGAGAATGGGAAGTATTTCTTCGAATGGTGGTCCTACTAAAGCCCCTACATATTAACTACATCAAATGTGCTTTATAATTGAAATACAATTGATTAGAACAATTTCATTTCTTGACGAATTCAATTTCGCTTTCGATTCCCTTGATTTTAGATTAGGTTTGTTAGGAATTCCATTTTGTTTTCGCAGTTGAAATCACATGTAGAGTTCTTAAAATTCTATATGATGATCTTCAAAAAACTAATACCTCTATTTTTTTTATTTAATACGTTTGTGATTCATGCTCAAATCAGTGTGGGTCAGGGAAGCTATAGTACTTCCTTTCCTGGTGTTGATGTAGCTGGACGAAACAGCTATCCCTCTGGAACTCCCTATGTTTCAGGATGGGCCAAAGACCAACCGATCCCAACAAATGATTGGTGGTCAAAATTAGTTAAAGAAGGAAGTGCGGATAACCTTTTTAATTACCCTTTTACAATGAAGACCCTAAGTGATGGTTTGATCGTATCCTATATTCCATGGGGAGTTATTGGAGACTCAGCTCCCATCAAAGTTGGTCTAACAGGCTTGAACACTTCGAGTACCACCATTTCAAATTACAGCGATTGGACCGTAACTATGGATTGGACCGATTCATCCAAGCAAATGCAAGTCACCTCGGGCGTAGGAATGCCTTTTTTATACTTTACAAAAAGTCCACAAGACAACGTTTCCATTACCGTTAACAGTGGAACAGTCACTACAGATGGATCTCGTTTGATTATTGAAAATGCGAGTCATGGAGCAGATTTTGTTGTTTTTGCTCCTAATGGAAGTAATTGGAATAAGTCTGGAACAACCTATACTTCCAATTTAAATGGTCAGAACTATTGGTCGATGGCGATGATAGCCCCTTCAGAATCTAATTTAACAGCTTCTGTAAATGAACTTCAAGAATTTGCATTCGTATTTCCAACGAACACCACTGTAGCCTGGTCTTATGATGAGGCGACCTCCAAAGTAACTTCGACTTACAGCATTGAAACGGAAGTCAAAGAGGGCAACCATTCCACATTCTATCAAGGTATGTTGCCACATCAATGGGCTCATCTCGCTTCGACAAGCCCTCAGCCTAGTGGTCCCAGTTATACAACTGTTAGAGGTGAAATGAAAATTTTAAAGGGCTCCAGTTTTTCTTTAGAAAATACCTTTAACGGCATCTTACCGACGCTTCCCAATCGACCCCACTACAGCGATACCTTTGATATTTCTCTATTAACTTCAAAGGTTCGAGATTTGCAAAACAGCAAATTGGACACTTGGACGGATTCCTATAACGAAGGTCAGTTGATGAATCGTTTAATTCAAACTGCTCGAATTGCAGATGAAATACAACTGTTCGATGCAAGAGATCAATTAATCGCGACCATCAAGGAACGATTGGAGGATTGGTTGACCTATAGTACTGGAGAAGTAGCTTTTCTGTTTTATTATCAACCACAATGGACTTCATTAATTGGCTATCCTGCGGGTCACGGTCAAGATTCTAACATCAATGACCATCATTTTCATTGGGGATATTTTATTCATGCAGCTGCTTTTATGGAGCAATTTGAACCGGGTTGGTTGTCCCAATGGGGAGGCATGATTGACCTTTTAATTCGAGATGCTGCAACGGCGGATCGAGATGATGATCTTTTTCCATTCTTAAGAAATTTTAGTCCCTATGCCGGTCATTCTTGGGCGAATGGGTTTGCAAGTTTTCCACAGGGAAATGATCAAGAGTCAACCTCAGAGAGTATGCAGTTTAATTCTTCCTTAATTCACTATGGAAGTATAACGGGGAATGATGCCATCAGAGATTTAGGAATCTTTTTATACACAACAGAGCAATCTGCGATTGAAGAATATTGGTTTGATATTCACGAACGTAATTTTGGTTCCAATCAGCAGTATGGTTTAGTTTCAAGAGTTTGGGGAAACTCTTATGACAATGGGACGTTTTGGACGTCTGATATAACAGCTTCTTATGGAATTGAATTTTATCCGATTCATGGAGGATCCTACTACTTAGCCTCAAACTCAAATTACACTCAAAAAATATGGAATGAAATAGAACAGTATACAGACATCCTCAATCCAAATGCTACCAATCCAAATTTATGGTACGATACTTTTTGGAAGTATTTGGCGTTTATTAATCCTGAGAAAGCGCTGGATTTGTACAATCAAGCACCAAATCGAAACTTAAAATTTGGAATTTCAGATGCTCAAACTTATTATTGGCTCCACGCATCCAATGCTTTGGGAGTCGTACGAACTGATCTAACAGCCGATGAGCCATTAGCGATGGCTTTTGAAAAAAATTCCAAAATTACTTATGTGGCTCATAATTACAGTTCGGTCAACAAAAAAGTTACATTTTCAGACGGATATGAACTTCTTGCACTGGCGGGTCAGATGACCACCAGTGAGGATCTTGAGGTATCAGGTGAACTTTCGACCAATTATAATGAGGCCTATGCGAACAATACCATATCCCTTCAACTGAACACCACTTCTCCTTTAATTAGCAAGGTTGAATTTTATTCTGGAAGTACCTTGTTAAGTTCGGATGAACAAGCTCCATTTGAGTATGTTACCGAACCTCTTTCGTTAGGATCCCATTCGTTCTATACCCGAATGTACATTGACTCTAAGTTTGAACTCTCGAATGCGGTCAAGGTGAATGTAGGGGAACAGGTTCCTTATCAGGGTCATCTACATCAGATCCCTGGAACAATTAATTCAGGTCATTATGACGAGTTTGAAGGGGGATCTGCACAGAATATTTCTTACGTAGATTTATCGACAGGGAATCATGGCGATCATCGACTCAACGAATCTGTGGATGCTTCCCTGAACAGTAACGAAGGTCCTACAGTTGGATGGATTGAACCTGGAGAATGGCTTGAATACACAGTTGAGATTCAACAAACAGGATTCTACACCCTTGATTTTAGGTATTCAAGCGCCAATACCAGTGGAGGGGGTCCTTTTCATTTACTTGTTGATGGGACAAAAGTAACGGAGGACATAGCAGTTGACCCTACTAGTGATAGCAATTGGAGTGTCTTTAAAACGGCTACCGTAGCTAACATACCTCTTGTCAAAGGGAAACGAGTAATGAGAATTCAATTTACGAGAGGGGAGTTAAATTTAGGAAGTTTTAATTTCACCTATACGCGTCCGCTTGATTATGAAGTTCCTATCGCAAACGCAGGAGAGAACAAATCAGTCATTCTTCCAGCAGCGACTTCACAATTAGATGGATCTCAAACCGAGTATTTAGGTTCCGAGTCGCTTTCCTATCAGTGGACTCAAGTCTATGGACCAACTGTCGTTACATTTGAGGAGGCTACTGCAAAGTCAACCCAGGTATCAAATTTAGCGAAGGGGGTTTATAAATTCCAGCTAGAGGTAAGTAATGGAGTCGATTCTGACAGTGATCAGGTGATGATTGCAGTTAATGAAACAGGGAATCAGCCTCCAGCGATAGCGATCAGTTCGCCGCAAACAAATAGCGATGTTCGAGAGGGGACATCCATCTTGATCAATACACGAACAAGTGACTTAGATGGGACGGTAGCACAAGTAAAATTTTATGTCAATGCAGCGCTTGTTGCTGAGGTCAATCAAGCTCCATTTAACTACGAGTGGACCCCTCCACAAGTTGGGAGTTATTCTTTAACTGCAGTTGCGTATGACGATAAGGGACTCAGCACGGAGTCAACAGCTGTAGTTGTTCATATACAATCCGTTAAGCAATGCATCAGCTCTGGAGAACAAGCACAACAAGGATCTTTTTCAATTGGATACCGATCCATTTTTGAAACGGTTGGAAATTCTGTTACCATTACTTTTGAGATTTTAGATACCGATAAGTCAGGGTTGATTGCTTATTTATGGCAAGAGAGTCCTTTTCAAGAATTTGAATTAGAACAACTTTCAGAAAGAGTTTTTTCTAAAACTATCAGTGGATTTGATCAAGGTGAGATCATCCGCTTTGCGGCTAAATTTGCATATGCAGGAGGATTGTCTGTAACTCCATATGTAGAATATATAGTTGGATCTGATTGTAGTGCTCAAACAGATTTAGAAGCTCCTACGAATTTTTCAGCAAGTTTGAGTTCAATCGCTGCAATAGCGGTTAATTTTGATTTATATGCGGAAGATAATTCGGGAGCTGTGATATACTCAATCACACAAAACAATGATGAACGCGTATTTAGTGGAGTCTCAGCACAAACTACAACAGTAGCTTATTCAGGATTACAGCCAGAAACCAATTATGAATTTTCAGTAGCCGTATCAGACGCTAATGGCAATAAAGCTGAAACGATCAAGACTTTTAGTGTTCTGACATCTGCTAGTACTAATACAGACTGTTCTGGCGAATCAAATCTAGCACAACAGGGAAGCTTTGATCAAGGATACACCTATCGTTTTGAAACGCAGGGATCCAATGTGATCGTTGAATTTAAACTATTAGATGATCGACCAGATTTAGTCGCTTATCTTTGGAAGGAATCTCCTTTTGCAGAGCTTCCCATGAGTTCTGTCTCAGAAAATACATTTAGAGCGGTTTTAACCAATCAAGTCATCGGACAATCCATTAGTTATGGTGTAAAATTCGCCTTTGCTGGGGGATTAGCGGTCACTAAATATTTTCAATATGTCGTTGGAGACAACTGTATTTCAATTGACGATGAAGATCAAGATGGTGTTGCAGATGAATTTGATTTGTGCCCCAACACCCCACAGGGAACAATTGTTGATTTCAACGGTTGTGAACTTTTCAACCTCCCACAAGACAACTATTCGGTAGAGGTGACCTCAGCTACTTGTGTGGACACAAGCAATGGAGCGATTGCCATGAGCGCACAAGCGCATCAATACACCTATAATGTTACCATAAGTGGTCAAGACTCATTGACACTGAGCACTGACAACGAGCACAGCTCAACTCTCTCTAATCTACCGGCAGGCACCTACGAAATCTGCTTCACCGTAGCGGGAGAAGACAACTACCAGCAGTGCTATAGCGTTCAAATAGGGGAGCCACAACCGCTTTCGGCTAGTTCTAAGGTGAATTACTCCAGCAGAACAGTGAACCTCTCTATGAGCGGCTCTGAGCTTTATACGGTGACAGTGAATGGCAAGTCGATGGTCACTGCTGATTCATCCATCAATGTGGATCTCAAAGCAGGAATGAACACCATTGAGATCACCACGGACTTAGACTGTCAGGGAAGCTACTTTGAAGAGATCTTTGTCTCGGAAGAAGTACTTGCTTATCCAAATCCAACAAGGGACTGGGTACAGCTCTATGTAGGAGGAGTGGATCCCACCACTACGATGATCCTCACCGATGTAAGTGGTTACCAATACTTTGTCAAAGAAGTAGCAATTCCACAAAACCGAGTGATCGAACTCAACCTGTCGGATTACCCCACAGGAATGTACTTCATCAGACTTGGTGGAAGTACCGTGCAATCGAATCTTAAAGTGATTAAAGAGTAAGACGATGAAAAAGACAGCATACATACAACAATTAGCACTTACAGTAGTGATGAGTATTGTACTACTCTCATGTTCTAAGGAACCCTCAGGAGGAGGAACAACACCACCGACACCGACACCAACCATCGAAGCACCTGGGAAGGCTACCTTAAGCACTCCTGAGAACAACAAGGCTTGTGAAGAGCTCAACTCAGCAGGACAGGTATCCTTTTCTTGGAATGCTTCAACGGAGACTGATAGTTATGATTTAAAGATTACCAATCTCAACAATCAACAGCAAATCAATCAAAACGATTTAGCTTCAACCTCAAAGGCTGTAACCCTGACCAAGGGCATCCCGTATTCTTGGAACATTACCTCCAAGAACAAGGGAGATAAAACAACAACCTCAGACACTTGGCAGTTTTACCTAGCAGGAGATGGAGAAGTGAACTTTGCACCCTTTCCAGCACTACCCATAAGTCCAGCACCAGGATCACAGGTGACTCCTACCGATGGAGCGATTACCCTAGAATGGAGTGGATCGGATGCCGACGGTGATGCATTGAGTTATACCATCGAGATGGACACCACCGATGGACTAAAGGGAACCGTGGTAGCAGAAAACACCACCGAGACCCAAGCAACCGTTAATGTCGACACTGATACCATCTATTACTGGAGAATCATCACTAGTGACGGAGTCAATAGTTCAACGAGTATCGTGTATTCTTTTAGAATCACTTTGTAATCCACATGCAGTATTTAAGTGTTTTTCTTGTACTGCTTTAAAATATGTAGTAATATTGCATCCGCGAAAGCGAGGTCCTATAGCTCAGTTGGTTAGAGCACCTGACTCATAATCAGGTGGTCCCTGGTTCGAGCCCAGGTGGGACCACACCAACCCTTGTTAATCATCTGATTTTCAAGGGTTTTGTTTTTAATCATTATTTTTTTGTACGATAATTGTACTGTTTAATCTGTTTTTGTTTTATTATCTAAAAATGATTGATTGTGTTTTTTCTCATATGCCACAATAAATTCAACCATTGAAATAATAACATTTACAATGTACTTACTTTCTTCGTAGTTAAGAAAGACATTATCATGAGCAGGGCTTTGGTTGTTTCTAACATCATTGAATTTTGTTATAATTGAGATAGAAGATTTTAAAATTAATTCAGTTACTTCCGAATCAAAACCTCTCGTTTTTTTAACATGCTTTACATATGACCCTAACAAACTATAAATAGGATGATTTTCATCATATGGGATTTTATATAAGCCACATAATGATCTTAAGTATTTAACTGTAAATGTGTGTAGTCTATCTATGCAGAAAGTAGGATTATCTTCAGTTAAGGATTTATTAATTTCATCAACTAAAGCAGAAAAACTTTTTTCAACTGCAAAAGAATTGAACTCAACTAAAACTTCTCTTTGCCCGTTTTCAAGGGACTTTAATATTTGAATACATTTGTTTTGTAATAAAGAACGCTTTCCATTTGACAGAAATTCATAATCTATATACAACTCCCTATTTTCTATTAGACTCTTCAATAGGACAGCTGCTTTTTTGTTAGTTTCAATTTCAAAGAATTTCCACAATCTATTTGCTTTTGAGCCAGATTTCCCTTCGTATTTCTGATCGTAAATATCTACTCCAACAACATCATGAACAAACTGTTGAAATGTTGCATTAGTAAAACCTAAAAGATACCCTTTTTGAGGGCAGAAAAACTCTTCTATTGCCTTTATGTCAATATTATTTAATGAAGCCATAACAAAGCGTATTAGTAATAAAAAAACCTAAAAAGTTACATTGCAATATTGCAATATTGCAACCCCCTGGGGTTCAAGAATTCGTTTTTTATATTTAGAAGTTAGACTTATTATCATATGTAACCTAATATTTTATTGCATTTAATCTTATTAATTTATCTTTATAAATCCAACCTAAAGATATAACAATGAGCAAACCCTTATTTAAAGAAGTTAGTTATTCATTATCTAAATTAATGGACGACATAGAAATGGGAGAAATAGGGCTTCCAGATATTCAAAGACCATTCGTTTGGTCAAATGCTAAAGTTAGAGATCTATTTGATTCTATGTATAGAGGTTATCCAGTTGGTTATTTTTTGTTTTGGGAAAATAGTGTAGCAAAAGGAGTTAAGCAGATAGGCACAAATCATCATCAAAGGGTTGCACAATTATTAATTGTTGACGGACAACAAAGATTAACATCATTGTATGCTGTTTTTAAAGGAATACCAGTTGTAAAAGAAAATTATGATAGTGAGCCTATTGAGATTGCCTTTAAACCATTAGACGGCAAATTTGACGTTGCAGATGCATCAATCAAAAGAAATCCAGAATGGATACCTAATATTAGTAAAGTCTTTTCTTCAGAAACTAGCCAATATCAGCTTGTAGGGGATTATTTAAATAAAGTTAAAGAAGTAAGAAAAGCATCAGAAAAAGAATTTACAGTAGAAGATCAAAAAAATTGCGAATTAGCATTTCAAAGATTATTTGGAATAGCCAGCTTTCCCTTCACAGCACTGCAATTATCGGCAGATATAGACGAAGAACAAGTCGCTGAAGTTTTTGTTAGAATTAATAGTAAAGGGAAAACGTTAAATCAATCAGACTTTATATTAACATTGATGTCTGTTTTTTGGGAAGAAGGCAGAAAAGAATTAGAAAAATTCTGTCGATTAGCTAGAAAGCCAAAAAAAAACACACCAGGACCTTTCAATTATTTTATTGAGCCTGACCCAGAGCAGTTGTTGAGAGTTAGTATAGGTTGTGGTTTTAGAAGAGCAAGGCTTAAATATGCATATGCACTTTTAAGAGGAAAAGATTTAGAAACAGGTGTAGTAAGTGACGAACAAAGAGAGAAACCATTCCAGTTACTAATGGATTATCAAAAGCAGACATTAAACCTTCAAAACTGGCATGATTTCTTATTGATCATTCAAAAGAGCGGATTTAGGAGTTCAAAAATGATTAGTTCTGAAATCACTTTGATGTATACATATATACTGTATTTAATAGGTAAAATTGATCTTAAAATAGATAGAAAAAAACTTGATAAAGCAATAGGAAGGTGGTTTTTTACCGCTACTTTAACATCTAGATATACAGGTGGGTCTCCAGAAACAATTATGGAAAGAGATTTAGCAAATTTGAGAACAGTAAAAGATGAAGAAACATTTCTTAAGTACATCTCTGATACTATTGATTCTGAACTCACACAAGATTTTTGGGATGTTACATTGCCATCAAGGATGATTACATCATCAGTTAATTCTCCTATGATGAATGCTTTTTATGCCGCACAAAATCTTTTAGAAGCTAAAGCCTTATTTTCTGATATAAGAATATGGGATGCACTTGACCCGACAACTATAGCCAAAAAAAGCAAAGTAGAAAGACATCATTTATTTCCTAAAAACTATCTAAAGAGCTTTGGAATAGAACAAGTGAGAGAAACAAATCAAATAGCAAACTTCACTTTAGTAGAATGGCATGATAATATTTCAATTGCAGATACTCCACCATCAGAATATTACACTAAATATAAAGAAGACTACGGAACAGATTATATTGAAAAAATGAGATATTGGCATGCATTACCATTAGACTGGGAATCAATGACATATAATGATTTTTTAATTGAGAGGAGAAAATTGATGTCTAAACTTATTAAAGATGGATTTACACGTTTAACAAAGGGGGCGATCACCCTAGATCGACCCATAACGCTTGAAGACATGGTAGCTCAAGGAGAAGGACTATACACTGACTTTAAGTCTACATTAAGAGTAAATCTTCACACTAATCAGAATGATCCAAAAATGGAACATGCCGTCTTAAAAACCTTATGCGGTTTTTTAAACTCACATGGAGGGGTATTAATAATAGGTGTAGCTGATAATGGAGATTTAGTAGGATTAGACGTTGATGGATTTTTAAATGAAGATAAGATGGATTTACATCTTGGAAATTTAATAAAGAATCGACTCGGTACAGAGACTATGTTGCATATAAAACCACGGTTTGAAAACTATAAAGAAGGACGAGCTTTTGTAGTAGAATGCAAACCCAGTAAAGTTCCAGTTTATTTAAAATCAGGGAATGAAGAAGAGTTCTACATTAGAGCAGGTGGTTCATCTGCTAAACTTACACCTAGTCAAATGATTGAATATATCAAGCAGAGATTTAATTAACTGTAAAATATCACAAGCCAAAAGTTAATATCATAAATATTTAGATAAACAAAAACAAATATCTTGAATGAGTAAAAAAAGTAACACATCTTTCGAACAACAGCTTTTTAAAGCAGCTGATAAACTAAGGAAAAATATTGATGCAGCAGAGTACAAGTATGTTGTACTTGGACTAGTATTCCTTAAGTACATTTCTGAGTCATTTTCTGAGTTATATAACAAGCTAAAAACAGATGAGTTTTCAGACCCTGAGGATAGAGATGAATACTTAGCTGAAAATGTGTTTTTTGTTCCTCAAGAATCAAGATGGGATCATATACATAACAGTGCTAAACTTCCATCCATAGGGGAGATCATAGATCAAGCAATGGAGGCTATAGAAATCGAAAATAAGGAATTGAAAAACGTACTTCCTAAAGTTTATGGAAAAGCCAACCTAGACAAAGCATCACTTGGACAACTTATAGATTTGATCTCAAATACAGAGCTTCAGGCTGAAAACGAGAATTCAAAGGATCTATTTGGTAGAGTATATGAGTACTTTTTAGGTGAATTTGCAAATGCTGAAGGGAAAAAGGGAGGTCAGTTTTATACTCCTAAGTGTATAGTAAAACTAATGGTTGAAATGATAGAGCCTTATAAAGGTAGGGTATATGACCCTGCTTGTGGTTCTGGAGGAATGTTTGTGATGAGTGAAAAGTTTGTTGCTGAACATCAAGGAAACATTAATGATATTACGGTATATGGACAGGAGAGTAATCAAACTACTTGGAAGCTGTCTAAGATGAATCTAGCTATTCGAAATATTAATTCACAGTTCGTTGCATGGAACACAGAAGGTTCTTTTCTTAAGGACGCACATCCTGATTTAAAAGCAGATTACATATTAGCTAACCCGCCATTTAACCAAAAGGATTGGGGTATAGATATGTTACAAGAAGATGCAAGATGGAAGTTTGGTGTTCCTCCAAACGGAAATGCAAACTATGGCTGGATGATGCATATGTTATATCATTTAGCACCCAAGGGTGTAATGGCGACAGTATTGGCTAATGGGTCGTTAAGTTCAAATACATCAGGAGAGGGAGATTTAAGAAAGAGATTAGTAGAAGACGATTTAGTTGAGTGTATTGTTGCTTTACCTAAACAGTTGTTTTACAATACAGGTATCCCGGCATGTATATGGTATTTAAGAAGAGAAAAAGCAAACCATAGTAAAGAAGTATTGTTTATTGATGCTTCTGAAATGGGTTATATGAAGGATCGTGTTCATAGAGATCTTTCCGATAAAGATATTGATGCCATTACTGAAACCTATCATAATTGGAGAAAGGGGGAGGGTTATCAAGATATAAAAGGCTATTGTAAAAGCGCTACTATTGAAGAGATTCAAAAGCATAACCACGTTTTAACCCCTGGACGATACGTTGGTATTCCTGATGAAGAAGATGAAGGTATTCCATTTGAAGATAAGATGGCTGAACTTTCAGCTACTTTAAAAGTTCAAATGGAATTGGAAGCAAAGCTTAATCAGGAAATAAAAAGCCAACTTTCAAACATTGGAGTAATTCTTTAGTTATGAAAGTTGAAAATAAAATACCAAACGGGTGGGAGGAGTCAACTTTAGATAATCTTACTGTAATTAATCCAAGAGAATCAATATCAAAAGGGACTTTAGCAAAGAATATTCCTATGGATTGTATTGACTCATTTACGCGTAAAATTTCAAGATTTGGAATTAAAGAGTTTAAAGGAGGGACTAAGTTTAAAAATAAAGACATATTGTTAGCAAGGATAACACCTTGTTTAGAAAATGGCAAAACTGCTTTAGTTGATTTTTTGGATAAGGACGAAATAGGTTTTGGATCTACTGAATATATAGTTATAAGAGAAAAAAGAGATAAGAGTAATTATAAGTTTCTATACTATCTATCTATATCACCAAAGTTTAGGCAAATTGCAATTAAAGCGATGACAGGTACATCTGGAAGACAGAGAGTTCAGACCGATTTATTGATAAATAAAGTTTTTAGATTTCCACCTCTACAAGAACAAAAAGCAATTGCCAAAGTCTTAACCGCTTTTGATGATAAAATAGAGCTGTTACAAGACCAAAATAAGACCTTAGAAACCATAGCTCAAACCATTTTTATAGAGTGGTTTGGAAAATATAAAATTGGGGATGAATTACCTGAGGGATGGAAAATAGAAAAGTTAGGAGATGTACTTAATACATACCTTGGCGGTACTCCTTCAAAAAGCAAAAATGAATATTGGGATAATGGTTCAATTCCATGGATTAATTCAGGTGAGGTAAACAAATTTAGAATTACCGAAGGGACTAAATTTATTACAAAATTAGGATTAGATAAATCCTCCACTAAATTGTTGCCTAAAGGCACTGTTGTAATAGCGATCACAGGTGCTACTCTTGGACAATATAGTATACTTGAGATTGAAAGTTGTTTTAATCAATCTGTAATTGGAATAGTAGGAAACAATAAAATTAAAAGATCCTTCGTATATTTTTGGATAGCAAATAATATTAATTTAATTGTTCGTAATGCAACAGGAGGAGCTCAACAACACATAAACAAAGAAAATGTAAATTCATCTCAAATGATAATTCCATCGAACGAGCTTATAGATAAATTTCAATCCATAGTCGAACCATTGATGGATAAAATCTCAAACAATGAATTCGAAATTCAATCTCTTTCTAAAATAAGAGACACTTTACTACCTAAACTAATGAGTGGTCAAGTTCGTGTGAATAATTTAAAACAAACTATAGATGCTTAATGAAGACCTCATAGAAATGGCATTTATCGATCAGTTGTCTGGTCAAGGTTTTGAGTTTCATCATGGTCCAGATATCGCTCCTGATTCTGATACTCCTGAGCGTAAAAACTTTGATAGTGTTGTTTTAGAGAATCAATTACTATTATCTATAGAAAGACTTAACCCTGAAGTTCCATCAACTGCAATTAATGAGGCATATCAAAAGGTGTTGAACTTAGGGACAGAGGATATTATGGAAAATAATGAGCGTTTCCATTCTTATCTTTCAAATGGTGTGCCAGTAGAGTATACAAAAGAGGGTGAAGTTAAAGGGGTTAATATTGACTTAATTGACTTTGAAAACCCTGATAATAATATATTCTGGGCTGTAAACCAGTTGGTCATTAAAGAGAATAAAGTAAACAGGAGATTAGACGTTGTTATTTTTATTAACGGTCTTCCTTTAGTAGTGGTCGAGTTAAAAAATGCAACAAGTGAGAAGGCTACCATTCATAATGCATACACTCAGATTCAAAATTATAAGAAAGATGTACCCAGTATTTTTTTCTACAATTCACTCTCTGTAATTTCTGATGGAATTGATGCTAAAGTTTCTAGTCTTTCAGCACCATTTTCAAGATACTTAAGTTGGAAAGCACCTGATGATAGTGGAGTATTGACTGATCTTCAAGTGATGACCAAGCATATGTTTGATAAAAAGGTTTTACTTAATCTTATCAGATATTGCACAGTCTTTGAATCAGAGGAAAAGAAAAACGAGGACACAGGGTTAGTATCAATATCAAAGATTAAAAAAGTTGCGGCATATCATCAATATTATGCAGTTCAAAAAGCAGTAAATCAAACTATAAGAGCTACCAATTCTATAAATGGAGACCGTAAAGTTGGAGTAGTGTGGCATACACAAGGAAGTGGTAAGTCTTTATCTATGGTATTCTATAGTGGGCAGATTATTACTCACCCTCAAATGAAAAACCCAACAATTGTAATACTCACAGATAGAAATGATTTAGATGATCAGCTCTTTTCAACTTTTAGTAACTGTGTAGGTTTACTTAGACAAACACCTGTACAAGCTAAGAGCAGAGATCACATAAAGGAGCTATTAAAAGTATCAGGTGGTGGAGTCATATTTACTACAATTCAAAAATTCAGCCCTGAGGAAGGGAATATTTATGATACACTTTCAGATAGGACTAACATTGTTGTAGTAGCCGATGAAGCTCATAGAAGTCAATATGGCTTTAAAGGCCGTTTAGTGGATTTAGAAGAAGGATCTGAGATAAGATACGGTAACGCTAAGTATTTAAGAGATGCACTCCCCAATGCTTCTTATATTGGTTTTACTGGAACACCTATTGAAAAAGAAGATAAGTCAACTCCTGCTGTATTTGGAGACTACATAGACATCTACGACATAAAGCAGGCTGTTGATGATGGAGCCACTGTTCCAATTAGCTATGAAGCTAGACTTGTTAAGGTCAAATTAAACAATGAATCAAGCTCTGAATTAGACTCTTTAATTGAAGAGATATCTGATACCACAGAAGATCAGCTTGAATCATCAAAAAAGAAAAATGCCACTATTAATGCCATTGTAGGTCATCCAGATAGATTAAAAGATGTAGCTGAGGATTTAGTAAAGCATTTTGAAGCTAGACAAGAAGTGTTCGATGGTAAAGCAATGATTGTAGGAATGACTAGACAAATTTGTGTTGACTTGTATGATCAAATAATAAAGCTAAGGCCTGAATGGCATAATGATGAGTTAGACAAAGGTGCCATTAAGCTTATAATGACAAGCTCATCAGATGATCCAGCGAGTTTTCAACCTCATAGAACTACAAAGCAACAAAGAAAAGAACTTGCTCTACGAATGAAGGATCCAATTGATCCTTTGAAGCTTGTGATTGTCCGTGATATGTGGTTAACTGGATTTGATGCTCCAAGTATGCATACTATGTATATTGACAAAAAAATGCAAGGAGCTAATTTGATGCAGGCTATTGCTAGAGTAAACAGAGTATACAAAGATAAACCTGGAGGGCTGATTGTTGACTACATAGGAATTGGACAAGAACTTAGAAGCGCTATGGGCACCTATCTTCAAAGTGGAGGAGAAGGTAAGGCTTTTGTTGATATCTCAGAGGCTATTGCTTTAATGAAGGAGAAATATGAAATTGTAGAACAGATGTTTCATGGTTATGACTACAAATCCTATTTCAAATCCGACACAAACACTAAGCTGCAGATCTTATTAGGGGCTCAGAATTTCATTTTAACTACTAAAGATTTAAAAGACAGGTTCTTAAAAGAAATAACCTCGCTTTCAAAGGTCTTTGCAATGTCTGTACCGAGTTTTGAAGCTGATTTAATTAAAGATGAAGTTGCCTTCTTTCAAGCTGTAAAAGCAAGGATTAACAAGTATAATGCATCAGGCACAAAATCAAACTATGAAATTGATACGGCCATCAAACAAATTGTCGATGAGGCATTAAGTAGTTATGGTGTTGTAGACGTTTTTGAGGCTGCTGGAATTAAAGCACCTGATATAAGTATTCTTTCTGATGAATTCTTGTTGGAGGTCCAGAATATGAAGCAAAAGAATGTTGCATTTGAGCTCCTTAAAAAGCTGTTGAACGATGAAGTGAGAATTCGAAAAGCAAAAAACATTACACAATCTAGAAAGTTTTCTGAGATGATTGAAAGTGTGGTTAATAAATATCATAACAATCAAATTGACTCTGCTCAAGTATTAGCCGAACTATCCGATATCGCTAGAGAAATGAGACTTGAGGACAATAAAGCTAGTGAACTAGGTCTTACTGAAGAGGAGTATGCATTTTACAGTGTCTTGAATCAAAACGAATCTACAAAGATGCTAGAAGACCATAAAATGAAGGAACTAGTGCATCATATTGTAGATGTAATTAGAAAGAACGCTACTGTTGATTGGAGTAGAAGAAGTGATGTTAGAGCTAAATTAAGGCTTACAGTAAGAAAGCTACTCATGAAATATGGTTATCCACCTGACTTAGCTAGGATGGAAGCTGATAGGGTTATTGAACAGAGTGAAGCTTTAGCTGAAACATTTTCTAATTAATTATGACAGATGAGCAAATCATATCAAATCTTAAAGAAAGAGTTAGATTAAGAACTAAGCCAAGTGATTATTATACACATCAATTTCAAGATAGTATTGCCGGAATTGATCTAGAAGAGCTAATAGGTGTTGATTTTAATAAATATAAACTACATCTTGAGAATCAATTTTTAGAGGGCATGAACTGGGATAATATGAGCAATATTCATTTAGACCATATTAAACCGCTATCAAGAGCTATGAGCCCTGAAGAGTATTTGCAATGGTGGAAGTATGATAATGTTCGACCATTATGGGCTAAAGCTAACATTGATAAACATAATCGTTTTGACCATGAAATAGATGTGTTTAACTATGTTATGAAAACCAAAAAGAATGCTCGAATATTTGAAGAAAGAATGATTGGGTATATTATTGGAGTGATTTTACCAAAGCAGGCAGAGCTAAGAATTAAAGAGGTTTTTTGGAAGCCAAAGGAGCTAATAAACACAAAAAGCACCTATAGAAGAAGTGGGATTAAGCATCTAGGAGATAACGCTTTTAAAGTGTATTATGATTGGATAAATAATCCAGAAAAGTTCATCGAGAGACGTGATTTGTTATTTGAGCTTAACGATATCGAAAAAGCTGTATATGAATGGGATCGGATGAATTACAACTATCCGTTGAACACTACATCTACAAGTAGCCCTTTGATTAGCTCAGCAAATAAAACTCATATTGAAAACAATTCTAATAATAAAACTCACAGCGATAGCATAGTATTAATAGTTGTAGTAGCTATTTTAATATTAATATTCTATGTCTCGTTATCGATTTAAGTGTTTAAATTGATCCATAAGGGGTAAACAGGAGAATTAATTCTTCTGCGGACATACTCAAATGGTTTATTTCTTTTAACTTGAATTCCCTCCAGAACTCATCAGATATTTTCCCAAAGTCTTTTGGATTCTCATGAATAAAGTAATCACATTTGCTAAAAACAGCATCAAGAAGAATACCCTGGTCTTTTAAATCTTTTTGCTTTTTGAGATATGATTGTATACGATTATGGGTTGTGACCTCTGTTTCAATAGAATCGGGAGACGGTTTTAAACCTCCTCCCCACAGACTCCCGATATTATCCCAGGTACCAATACATTGCCCCCAAGTTTCATTGCCAACATAGTAAGGTAGCATAGTGTGGTTTTGCAGGAATTCTTCTCTAGCCCTAAAATTTATTTCCCCTGATTTAATTCTGGCTTCAATTCTGGGGTCTTCAATTAACTCGTATTTTGTCCTTTGGCTATAAACAACCCGAACGTTTTTCTCAACTAGAATTTTATAAAGAGCTTTGGCATTAGCCATTTTTGTTTCATCTCTTCGATCTATTAAGCTTATAATTACTCCAGTATCTAGAACTGCTGTTTTCATTTTTCTATTATTTAAATTATTATTTCTTTAGGCTATTTTGCGGTTTTTTAACCTCAAAAAGCTGTAATTTTATTTGAGAGATTGACACTATAAAATCGCATCTATCAATCTCATTGTCAGAATAATACGTTTATTAAGTTGTGTGCTTTTGTTTAGCCAGCTAAAAGAGGCCACAGAGAGAAGCCTTAACTTCTCTCTATGAATGAGAGCCTCATTTATGACAGCGAATTTAAAGATCACTGTTTAGGATTTAACTTGACATATTTACCATGCTCAGTTTTTCTTATCAATCCTTTCTTAACCATTTTAGACAACATATAATCAGCACTACGTTGCTTAACTCCTGTGTTAGCGCAAACTTCTATTCCTTGCTTTCTGGTAAATTCATTAGGCAAGAAATTATAAGCTATATCAACATTGTTATTTTTAATGGCCTTCTTGCTCATACCTTCAAGCATCTTATACGAGTTGTCAAAGAATACCTCATTAATTAACCTAAGTGCAATTTCAAAGTTGTTGTCGCTGCAGACAATTTCATCATCATTAAAGTCTAGAGCCGATAATACCATCGAAATTCTATAGACCATTAAGGCATGCCTAAAGAGAACACTAATTGCGTTTTCCTCTTCTTTTAGGTTAAGCTGATCTAATTTTGAAGAAAAAGCCTTATCGAGACGTTCTCCTTGCTCTTTCGTTATATTAAAACGTCTATTCTCCTTGTTAGAATAAGTAGAACAAAACTCCTTGCCAATAGCGTTCATGAATTCGTCAACAGACTCACTGAGAGACTCTGTAAAAGTACTTCTCCATTCATATTGAATAGAATAACTGTAGAAAAGAAATCTACTATACAAACCATCCTCTGCGCTTGGAATTAGTCTTTTAACCTGTTCAGGAGTTCCCGTTGTAAGAAATGAGAATCTAGGAGAAATAATCTCAGTGAATTCTTCGTCAGTCTTTCGGCTTCTAGTAATATCCTCATGGTGATAATTGTTTCTAAGAACATGAGAAAATCCACCCCATTCTTTTGAATTACTACCTGAAATAGTATCGGCTTCCGTTTCAAAAACACAGCCTTTTCCATCATTATCAGCTATTAGGCTTATTAGACTAGCTTCTGAAGAGTTACCCGGCAAAAAGAAAACTTTTTGTTTTGGTTTTTTAGGTTCTACAAGATCTTCCGATCCTTTTTTCCTTTTGGCTTTCTCGTAATTTGATTTATCAATTATATAAGCAGTCATCAGTCCCTTTGTCTTTTCGACGCGCATATCATGGTATGGTCTACAGAGTGCTTTAGCGTATTTAGCTGCACTCTTTCCACTTGCGGCATTTGCAACAACAAAAGCGTACAGATTTGGATATACTTCTTTTCCATCATAAATACCCTTTATATTACTGAAGTATCCGCTTAATACTGTAATTGCTGCAACAAAAAACACATCTCGTTCTCTGCCTTCAAACTTTGAGCATGCTATTTTTAATATTTCTGGTAATGCATCATAAACATCATCAGGTATTAACTCTGATTGAACATTGGAAGCACTTTCAATGGTTGAAGTATCGCAATATTGCAATGTTGCAAACTCATGTAGATTTCTATTATAAGCTCCTGATATGGTTCTGGTTATTTCTTCTAATGAAAAACTAGAATCAATGTATTGGGACATAAAGCTAATTGTTTCATCTTGAATAATGCCACACTTATTAGCGTTACAAGCGAGTAGAAATGTAAAATTATTTCTATTCCCTTCTACAAAGCTTTGTTTATTAGAAGTGAAATCAAATACCCAATCAATAGTAGGCGTTTCGTTGATTTCAGTTGCGGTTTCATAATCCTTTAGATCAAAGACTTCAGCATCCTTATTCAGGTATAGATCTTTATCACTACTAAAAAAACAAAGCCTACTTATGTCTTTTACAGATACATCCGAGTCTATTCCAACTATTGAATCACAAAGGGTTCTTAGGTAATTAAAATACTCTAAATGCCTTGCCATTGTGGCTCTAGTCTTTATAAATACTTTAACTCCAAGCCCACTTGGACTTACGAATGCAGCAAGAACAAAAGGCAGCTCAGATAGTTTGCTTTTAACAAATTTTACTTGCTCCTTTTCTAAGTGATCATAATCTAAATGAATTACACCATTGTAATCTTTCACATCCTTATTAGACCTTTTTGAATTAAAAGTCGAACATGGAGAAAAGGCAGGGAGTGCCAACTTGTATTTTGAATACAAGTCGACATCTGCTCCTCTTAGAGATTCATTACGATCCCTAAGTTCTGATGAGTGTTTGATTTCAAAAAACACATCTTCCAAACTAATTTCCTTGAAATTGTTTGGTTGGTCTACACGTTCAAAGGCAGATACCATTAACATACTAGTCTTCATCTTTTGTCTTGTTTAATGAAATTAGTGAGTCGAGCACTTCTTCTTCTTTGTAGTACCTTCTGTAACCTTTAGCATAGACCTTGAGGTGTCCCCTCTTGGTCCATTCATTTAGGGTGCTTAAGTTGATCTTAAGCATTTTTGCTGTTTCTTCTCTTGTGAGAAGCCCTGTTGATTTGTAATTAGGGCCAGAAAATTTATTAGAAGCATTTTCTGCAGCTTCACTTAGCATTTGCGAGAACTCATCTCTGCTAAGGTTTTCGATTAAAATGTGTGACATGTGCACAGGTTTTAAAATTAAACTTGCGCCGACTTTTGGTGGAGTAAAAAAGTTGTCTTAGATTTGGTGTGTAAAACTTACCTAAGCCGTTATTTTGGTCCGCCATATTTCGGCTTTTTTTTTGCTCAAAATCTGTCGTTGATTTCAAGAGTAACAAAGTTGGTGAAATTATGCAGTAGCGTAAAGGCAAAAAACACGGTTTTAAGACAAAGCTTTTAACAACAATTGTTAAAATGTCTCCCGAGGTCAATAAGGTAGTGGGGTTTCAGTGACTTGATGCTATTGATAACATATTCATTGCTACAATAAAAAAGTTATAAAATCTCCTAGAAACGAATCATATACCGATTGGTATGATGTTTTATTGAAACAATTTTCCTAACTCAACTGATAAATCTGACTGTGTCTTACCAATATACATTAAAAAAGATTGCTCTGTTTTGTGTCCAGTAGCACTCATTATTAAAGGGGTGCTTATTTTTCCGTAAAAATTAGTAGCAAAAGATTTCCTTCCCACATGAGAAGTTATGAGTTCGTATTTTGGATACACGCCTTGAACGCCTCTTTGTGAACCGTTTAGAGTTATCTTTTTCTTCCCAGATAGAAGCTCATTAATTTCTGCCAATTCACATACTTTCTTTATTAGCTTGTTATAATATGCGTCTTTCATCTTTAAAGGGAATTCTCCATTTCTTTTTTTTAAGATCTCTTTCAATTCTGGATGAACAGGTATGATAACTGGGGTCTTGGTTTTCTTTTGCTTAATCTCAATGACTTCGACCCCTCTAAGGTTCTTTATATTATCTGCTTTGAAATTTTTAAAATCAGATATTCGTTGGCCTGAGTAACAACTAATAAGTAGCCAATCTCTTGCAATATCAAGATCTGATCTAAGACCTAACTGTTTTATTTTAAATAATTCCTCTTCATCTAAATAAATAGAGTCCACCTCTTCCTTTTTTATTTTGAAACTATCTAACTGTGGATTAATACTAAGGCCATTTAAATAGGCGTGTTTACAGACGGATTTAATAACTTTAATAGATTTTCCAATTGTATTAGTAGAGTACTTATTTTCTCTACAATAAGCCTCGAAGTTCCTTTGAAACTCTAAATTCACAGTGTCGATGTTTATTGACGCGATCTTATTTTCTTGATAATAACGAGATAATAACTTCAACACTGTTCTGTATCTCTTATATGTTGATTCTTCAATTTCTGTCTTCTTTATTTCAAGAAAGAAAGAGAAGTATTTCAAAAGATCAGATGGGAGAGTCTCTGTTGATTTGGGGTGAAAGTATTCATCAACAACGTTTCTATACCAATCTCTATCAATGTTGATGAAGTTTTCTCTAGAAAAGGCATCAATTACTCTTATATTCAACCCAGCCATTTGGGCATCAATGTCTTGCTTCTTTTTTAGCTGTTCTGCTTCTTTAAACCTTTTCCCGCTGAGCAAATCATCCCAGAATCTTTTATCGACATATATTTCTGTAGGAGCATCATATTGATAGTTCTTATTATTGTGGCTAAAGCGCAGTCTTGCTGTAAGCTTTGCATACTCTTTTGTAGATCGATAATAGAATTTTATTGAAGCCATATCATGTTTTTGTACGATAAATGTACGAAATTGTACGATCTAATCCAATTCTAAACAATCTATTCCAATTAACAATAACATCTCATATGGACTATATTTATTGGATTTATAGTATATTTGATAAAAACACATCGTTTTCAGTGACACGTAAAAATGGATATATAGAGTACAGGTGGGACCACTACTCTAAATAAAGGGATTACAAGTTTTAGATTTGTAGTCCCTTTAATTCATTATAGGGCAATAAAGTATGAAAGTTTTATAGTTGTACTTACATCTGCATTAAAAGTCACAATAAATGCGTCATTAATAGAGTTTGCGTCTGTATCTGTAAGAATAACATTCATTACACTATAAGATGTGGTATTTGAAAAAAAGATTATGGATGAGTTAGCCGATGGAATTTCCCCATTTGAAAAGATGTCTGTAAAATATATTGTGGTAGTTCTAGCGCCCAAAAGAGCTTTTGAATAAACCCCAGTAAACAAACCTAAAGGACTTTTAGAGTTTATCCCACTAGAACTTACTCCATCCAAAAGATTCAGCTCTGTAGCAGTAGCAGTAACTTCTGTTCCACTTAGTTGCAATGAATTTGTTTGAATAGTAGCGCTAACTGTATTAAAGGCAACATTAGCGGTATCACTAACATCTTGACCAATTGAAACAGTTCCAGAAACCACATCAACTCCTGTTCCACCTGTAATAGCAGCCTGAGCTCTCGCATCAGTAAAGTATTTATTTGTAGCTCCTTCTGATAGATCATCGGTATCGTGATTGCTTATATCAGAAACAGTTCCGGTAACTGTTCCAATAATATTACCCGTAACATTTCCAATTAGATTAGCGTTTACGGTTGTAAAGGTTACTGTGCTGGTTGGTTCAACAGCTTGACCAATAGAGATGGTTCCTGATGATACCCCAACTCCAAGACCAGCATTTAATGCATTGTATACTCTAGCATCTGTAAAATATTTATTGGTGGTTCCTTCTACTAAATCATCCGTATCGTGATTGCTCAAATCAGAAACAGTTCCCACTACATTACCGGTTAGGTTTCCAGTTACGTTTGAGGTTACTTTATTAAAACTCACATCGTCTGTAGTGTTAACACTTTGACCTATAGAGACTTCGCCATTAGTGACTGTTACCCCAGTTCCACCACTAATCGCAGCCTTTGCTCTAGCATCTGTAAAATATTTATTGGTTGCTCCTTCCTCTAAATCATCCGTATCGTGATTGCTTAAATCAGAAACAGTTCCAATCACATTACCGGTTACATTCCCTGTTAGGTTTGAGGTTACTTTATTAAAACTAACATCGTCTGTTGTATTAACGCTTTGACCAATAGAGACCACTCCATTAGTTACTGTTACTCCAGTTCCAGCACTAATCGCAGCCTTTGCTCTGGCATCTGTAAAATATTTATTGGTTGTTCCTTCCTCTAAATCATCCGTATCGTGATTGCTTAAATCAGAAACAGTTCCAACCACATTACCAGTTAAGTTGCCGGTTACATTACCAGTGACATTCCCTGTGACATTTGATGAAACTGATTTAAATGTTACATCGTCAGTGGAATTGACACTTTGACCAATAGAGACCACTCCATTAGCAACGGTCACTCCTGTTCCACCACTAATCGCAGCCTTTGCTCTAGCATCTGTAAAATATTTATTGGTTGTTCCTTCAGTTAGATCATCGGTATCGTGATTGCTTAAATCAGAAACAGTTCCAACCACATTACCAGTTAAGTTACCGGTTACATTACCAGTGACATTCCCTATGAGATTTGAAGTAACTGTATTAAATGTTACATCATCTGTGGTATTGACACTCTGTCCAATTGAAAACGTTCCTCCAGTTAAAGAAACTCCCGTTCCAGCAGTAAACGCTGCTTGGACTCTAGCGTCTGAATAATAAAGATTATTAGTTCCTTCAGCTAAATTATCAGTTGTGTGATTGTTTAAATCAGAAACAGTTCCAACCACATTACCAGTTAGGTTTCCAGTAACATTACCAGTTAGATTTGAAGTTACCGAATTAAATGCTACATCATTTGTAGTATTGACACTCTGTCCAATAGAGATGACTCCATTAGCTACTGTTACTCCAGTTCCTCCACTAATGGCGGCCTGAGCTCTAGCATCTGAATAGTATAGATTATTAGTTCCTTCAGATAAATCATCAGTAGAATTAGTACTAAAATCTACCGAATTAATAGTGTTTAAAGCATAGAGGGCATAGGGAACATAATTAAATTCACTCTGTGAAAAATCCTCAAAATTTAAACAATTTCCTCCGTAATCAATTCTTACAAAAAGGCTTTTTTTAGAACCATTCCAATTGATATTTGAAAATGAGCCATTGCTTTGACCAGCACCAATAATTAAATCGACTCTTCCATAATCAGAAGTATTTGTTTGGTGTCTCTCAGTATATTCAATAGCATTTGAATCGTCAACAATTGTAAACTCCATACAAATGGAAGCATTTGCAAGGGGAATTAAATCAGAATTACTGCCAGGAAGTTGTGTTTCGGGATTTAGTACTGTAGCCTGATAGGCTATTCCTTGAGCAAATGAAAACTCAATTAATAATAGAAATAATAGTCCTAAATAGTTTTTCATAATCCTTTAATAAGCCCAACTGTTAAGAGGCTTCTTTTAAAATTTAAACGCTCTGGTTTTTGATGAGAATTAAAATAATAGGTTTGAGCATAATCCAAAGCCATTGACAACTCAGCTCCCATATTAAATCGAAGCCCTATACCTATTTGAGGACCAAACAACAATCCGTTAAACTCAGTCTCTTTTGTTAAATTATAACTTTCGTTTAAAAGCGTTTGGGTTCCCTCTAGAATATGTGCAGCTTCTCCACCTAGATAAACAACAGTACTAATGAAATTACAGTTTGCACAATATTTGTCAGTGTAGATTGTAAACATTGGATATTCAATTACCCCACTCAATGACAAATAAGACGATTGATATGATATAGGAACATTGTTTTCAAATGCCTTGGCATTCATTTCTTGATATCTCAGTCCCGCTTTAAAACTAAAACTATCGTTTCGATTCGATTTGTAATACTTGAATACTCCAACACTTATTCCTGGATCTTGTTCGAACACATCTAAAGATGTTCTTTGAGAATTTTTATACTCGTATTTGGTTATTGAAGAGCCCACATCCATCCCTATGGCTTGACCAAATAGAGCTAGAGGAAAAAACATTAGTAAAAGTATTGTAGTTCTCATTGAAAATAATTGTTCTAAATTTATCAAAAATACTTTGAATGAAAATAAATGGAGTCATAATTATTTTGTTGATATTAGGCTGTAACACAGTTTTTTATGCACAATCTAAAGGCTTTGATTTAATTTCAGCGGCTCATATGACCCAATCACCAAGAGGAAGTCAAACCGTAGGACTTCCCATGAGCACTACTTCTTTGAGCCAAAACACTCATTTTTACGGTTTTGAACAAGCCTTTATTTCTTTAGATCAAACGATTTCAAAAGACGAATTTAATTTTAAAATATACCCCAATCCCTTTAATGAGATTTTTACCGTGGAACCCTCCTCTAAAATTGAAACGTATAAATTAAAAGTTTACACCCTCGATCAAATAGAGCTTCCAGTTAGAGTATTTCAAACAGACTCTAAATTAACGGTTCACTTAGAATCCAATCAAACCGGAATACTGTTGGCTTTTATCTCAATCAACAACAAGACTGCTGTTCGAAAAATCATCAGAACAACCTATAATTAAATCACTTTACTTTTCCAACGAATAGACTTTGCTTAAGACCTTAATTCTTAGCGCTTTATTTAGTATATTTAAGTTCTTTATTAACAGCCATTGGCTTTATACCCTTTAATATGAAAAAACTACTTATTGCACTAATTGCTTTAATGACTTTGTTTGTAAGCGAAGATGCTTTCGCTCAAAAGAAAAAAAAGTCAGCTACAACTACTGAAAGCAAGGTGTCTTTAGACGCCTTTAAATTTAGAAATATTGGACCAGCATTCCTCTCTGGTAGGATTGCGGATATCGCCATGCATCCAGAAAACGAAAGTGTTTGGTATGTGGCTACTGCTTCTTCGGGAGTCTGGAAAACAGAGAATGCAGGAACGACTTGGAATTCAATTTTTGAAGGACAAGGATCTTTTGCAACAGGATCGGTAACGATTGATTCTTCTAATCCAAGCACGGTTTGGGTAGGAACAGGAGAAAATGTTGGAGGTAGACATATCGCTTTTGGAGA
The DNA here is from genome assembly GCA_937136455.1 of uncultured Flavobacteriaceae bacterium. Taxonomy (GTDB): domain Bacteria; phylum Bacteroidota; class Bacteroidia; order Flavobacteriales; family Flavobacteriaceae; genus MAG-120531. The sequence continues at coordinate 192,527 of CAKZOO010000113.1, forward strand.
TGGAATATACAAAAGTACTGATGGTGGAAAATCATGGAAAAACATGGGGCTTCCAAATTCAGAACACATATCTAAAATAATTGTTCATCCTCATCATTCAGAGGTGATTTGGGTTGCATCACAAGGACCTCTTTGGAGCAGTGGTGGCGATCGAGGTGTTTTCAAATCTGTTGATGGTGGAGCGACTTGGAAAAAAGTCTTGGGTAAAGGACCTTGGACTGGAGCCACTGACTTGTTAATTGACCCTAGAAATCCTTCTGTACTCTATGCAGCTACTTGGGATCGTCATCGTACGGTTGCCGCATATATGGGAGGTGGACCAGGATCTGGAATACACCGTTCAACTGATGGAGGAGAAACATGGGAACAACTGACCTCAGGAATTCCTAAATCCAATCTTGGAAAAATAGGATTAGCAATCTCTCCTCAAAATCCTGATGTTGTTTATGCTGCTATTGAGCTCGATCGCAAAACAGGTGGAGTATTTAGATCTGAAGACAGAGGTAGCTCATGGAAAAAAATGTCCAATACTGTATCTGGAGGAACTGGACCACACTACTATCAGGAACTCTATGCAAGTCCACATAAATTTGATCGCTTGTATTTGATGAACGTTAGAGTTCTTACTTCAGAAGATGGAGGAGCGAATTTTAAACAACTCAAAGAATCAAAAAAACACTCAGATAATCACGCCTTAGTATTTAAGAAGAGTGATCCTAATTATTTAATGTTAGGAACTGATGCTGGTATTTATGAGAGTTTTGACTTAGCTGAAAATTGGAAATACCACAAAAATTTACCTTTGACACAGTATTATAAAGTGGCTGTAAACAACGCCAAACCTTTTTATCACCTCTTTGGAGGAACTCAGGACAACGGTTCTTCTGGAGGACCCTCAGCAACTGATGAACGAGAGGGGATATCGAACAAGCATTGGTATAAAACACTCTTTGCCGATGGACACCAATCGGCAACCGATCCAGAAAACCCTAATATTATCTATGCAGAAACCCAGCAAGGAGGACTGCACCGTGTTGATTTAGCAACTGGAGAACCAGTGATGATTCAGCCACAGGCTCGTGAAGGAGAACCACACGAACGCTTTAATTGGGACGCGCCAATTTTGGTGAGCCCTCACAAAGCATCTCGTTTGTATTTTGCATCTTATAGAGTTTGGAAATCAGAAGATCGCGGTGATTCTTGGGAACCGATCTCAGGTGATTTAACCAGAAACGAAAACCGAATTGAACTTCCTATTTTAGGAAAACAACAATCCTGGGATAATGCATGGGACATCAGTGCGATGTCAAATTACAACACCATCACTTCGCTTTCTGAATCAGAAGCTAAAGAAGGGCTTATTTGGGCAGGAACAGACGATGGAATAATTCAGTATACTCCCGACGGAGGAGCAACTTGGAACAAGATTCCTGTAACTCGATTGGGGTTAGCTCCAAGAGCTTTTGTAAACGATATCAAGGCTGATATTTTTGATCCAAACACTGTTTACGTTTCACTTGACAATCACAAGGAGGGAGATTACAAGCCTTATTTATTTGTCTCTAGAGATATGGGTAAAACTTGGAAATCTCTTGGAGAAGGTCTAGGCAAACGCAATTTAGTTTGGAGAATGGTTCAGGACTTTAAAAACAAAGAACTCTTATTCTCGGCTACTGAAAATGGAATTTTCTGTTCTTTAAATTCAGGAGCTTCATGGCAAAAAATGCCTGGAACTCCAACCATTTCTTTTAGAGATATTACTATCCAAAGAGAGGAAAACGATTTAGCAGCAGCATCGTTTGGACGCGGCTTCTTTGTCTTAGACGATTACTCAGCTTTAAGAGAATTCACCTCTGAAAACCTTAGTAAAAAAGCTAAGTTGTTTCAACCTAGAACAGCAAAATGGTATGTGCCTAGAAGTAATGTCGGAAACACAGGAGCAGATTACTACTTCGCTAAAAACCCAACTTTTGGAGCAGTATTTACTGTTCATATGAATCAAGGATTTAAAACCATGACAGCCAAAAGACAAGCCTCTGAGAAGAAGCTCTCAGCTTCAGCAAATGTTCCCTTCCCAGGATGGGACGCTCTAGACGCTGAGAAAGCTGAAAGTCCAGCGAAACTTTTACTCACTATTAAAGATTCCAGTGGAAATATTGTTCGCACAGTGACTGCCAAGCCTAAAAAAGGAAGTCAACGCATTGCTTGGGATCTAAGACACGCCAACCCTTATCCAATTCGAACTGGTAGCAGAGGTTGGAATTCTTCTGGACCAATGGCAACTCCTGGTTCTTATTCGGCAAGTATTGCACTTGAACACAACGGAGCAATCACTCCATTAGACGGCCCTATTTCTTTTGAGGTAAAACCGATTCGAAAAGGAACCTTAGAAGGCATTTCATACGATGAGTTTAACAGTTATTTCCAAGAAGTGAAAGCGCTTTTAAACGAAGGATCTGCATATGAGGATGAATTGACTGTAGCTGACAATAAATTAAAAGCTGTTCAAACAGCAGTTTATAGAACTACTTCTAATCCTGAGGCGATCTTAAAATCAATTTCTGAAGCAAAAGCTGTAGGATTAGCTCTTCATAAAAAGATTGAAGGAAGTCCAGCTAAGGAAGAAATAGGAGAACGCAATCCTGCTTCTTGGGACAGTCATTTGAGCGTAGCCATGAGAGGGTTGAGCACTACATATGGCCCTACGCCATTACACAGACAAAGCTTAAAAGTAGCTCAGTCCATATTAGCAAAAACAAAGGCTGAAATCACCTCTTATAGCAAGATGGTTGATGCGATTGAAGCGGATCTTAAAAAAGCAGGAGCTCCTTATATTATGGGAGATGGAATGGAATAGTTTGAACCTAGAATAGATAAAAGACCTCTGTCAATCATGGCAGGGGTTTTTATTTAAAAGGACAGGCTGCTTTAAGTCTTTCTAGATCAATAGCGATCGTATAATCCTCAAAGGAATTTAAGAGTTCTTTTACAGATGTAGTGTCTTTTATGACATGAGGTTTCTTTTCCTCTCTACCAACCGACAAGAAATAGTCTTGAAATTTAAAACCTTCTCCCAACACTTTGTCTGAAAAACTAATCCATAGCGAAGGAATTCGATACGCATCAGCAACGATGATTCCGTGAAGTGAACTTGAAATCACTTTTTCACACGAGAGCATATCGTCAATCACATTTAATGGGTTCTTTTGTTGTACATCAATGACTTTGATATTCTGGTTCTCCTTGAATTGTTCGAGCCAAGGGTGTTTTTTGTCTACATAATGAGGAATGATTCCCAGCTGATAGGTTTTTTTGATCGCTTGTTTTGGCTGATAGATTTCTGGCATAAGCAAGGCAGGATCTCCGTACACCTCTGGACATTCAATACCGTCTTTTAGAAGTTTCTCTCTTGTTTTTGGCCCTCGTACAGCATAGATTTTTTGAGGAGTTTGTGCACAATGTGCCTCAGATGAGATAAATCCAGATCCCCAAACACTGGTGGTTTTTCGACTCTTTTGAAGGATGGAGCCGATGACAAAAAAGTGATTGTAATACGGAAATAACTTAGAGGATATTCGATTGATTTTTTTGTCGGTAAAGTACTCGACAATATAGGGAGTAAGAATGTCTCCAAAATTGTTTCGGTGAGCATCCCATGAGACCCAAATGGCATTGTTGTTATTTTTGTTAAAAAGGAATCCCATTAGCTTTTGTTGATCGAACGCAAATATACCTCTTTTAAAGAATCGGCCTCTTTTTCAGCACTCCAATTCTCCTCGATATACATTCTTGCCTTTTTGGTTGTAAGTTGATGATCGTCGCTTACGATAGCGTTTAATATTTCGGTTAATTCTTTGTGATTGCCCGCTTCGAATAAGAAACCTGTTTTAGAATCTTCTATTACATTTGAGTGCACCCCAACATCTTTTGTCGCAAGACAGATCGACTCACAGGCCATAGCCTCTAAACACACCAAAGAAAAGCCTTCTGAATGAGAAGGAACTACAGTCGCTTTTGATCCTTGATACCATTCTTCAATAGCCCTGGTTTCTTCAATAAAATAAAATTGATTTTCAAGTTTATTTTCCAATATTAACTTTTTGAGGCTCAAAACAAATTTTTGATCATCAATTTTTCCGACAATCACTCCTGCCCAATCAGGATGTTCTTTTAGAATAGGAATAAACGCTTTTACAAAAGTCTCATGGCCTTTTTTAGGTCGTACTCTACCGGCGACCATTATGAAATTGGGTTGTGTTATTTGAGGTATTTTTATGTTTTCCTTTGGAACAAAACGCTTGGTATCTACTCCATGACCAATGATGGAAATTTCAAAAGGCAATTCTTTCATCGAATCGATCAATCCTATCCTCACATCCGCTTTTTTCATTAACCACAAGGTAAATTTTGAAGGCTTGGTGGCCGCATGTCTTGAAACGATCAATTTAAATCGATAACCTAAAAACCTAAGCCAAAGAGCTTGTTGAATTTCTTGATTACGATGTGCGTGAATAATTATTTGGTCGTATTCTCGCAGCTTTTTTTTAAGCTCTTTTAAACTTAAGTAACGGTCCCACAAAACTTGATTCCCATACACATAGGTGTCAAAATCTTTTTGAAGAAATGGCAATACATTTTCCACACTAGAAGTTACACCAGTTTTTCTGTGATGCATATGAAAATGAATGAGTAGCGGTTTTTCTTTCAAATTGGATTTGTGTATATTGATTTAACAAATTTAAGGAAATAAAAGTGTTTCGTTCCCTTTTATTAATCCTGTGAATTTAATCCTAGTGTTCAATGTTTTCAAGACGATTGAATTTTAATATCTTTATAAAAAACTCCATCCATGCTAAGAACACTTTTTTTATCCTTAGGGCTACTAATCTTATTGGGATCATGTACTAAAGAAACAGAGGATGTTTATTACACATTGAAGATCGTTCCTGAATCAGGTGGATCGGTCAGTAATACTGGATACCCCAGCATCCCAGGAGCGACGGTGACGCTTACGGGGAAAGCAGGTACATCTGTAACCATTCAGGCATTTGCGGAGGAAGGATATCAATTTGATGGATGGTCTGATGGTAAAACAACCAATCCCTACACTCTAGTCTTGGATAGAAACATCAATTTAGAGGCTTATTTTTCATCAAATTAATTATAATACTTCTTTTGCAATAATCTTAAATAGTAGAGATTAATTTTATAGGTTTTCTTTCTTGCCTTAAACTTTTTAACTTACGCAGCAATAATCTCATTATAATGATAGTATTTTAATATTGAATTTATTGAATGTTGATGCATATTTGATTCCAATAATTCTAACTACAAACATATTCTCATGATTAGAGTATTAATTCTTTTTTTGTTTTTTTCGCTTCATCTGCACTCACAAAACTATAAAATAGACGACAATCTTCCATTGTACAATCAAGGAGTCATATTTAAAGATAGTTTAGCAGTTTTTTCTAGTAATCAGATGTTCATGTATCCACTTCAACGAGAATCGCACCCGAATGTGAGGAAGATTTACAACGAAATTTTGAATCAAGATAGCGAAGAAAGTTCAAGCGAAATGCATCAATATGTTCCTGTGGTATCTAATGAAGAACTATATTTTATTCAACATAAAGGAGGGTTAGTTTTCAAATTTAAAAATGATTCAATAGTTCGAGTTGATCGTTCTTTTACGCATCGAATGCAAATTGGCTCTAATGTCTTTAATTATAACAATACCATCTATCGATTTGGCGGTTATGGATTTTGGTCTTTTAGAAACTTTTTTACCTTTTTTTCTGAAGAAGTTCACGAATGGGAGGCTTTGTCACCTGTAAATACAACAGTTTCCCCTCCAGGTATTGCAAATGGATTGTTTGCTTATTCTAACCATTTCTTTTTAACCTTCAATGGAAGAATTAGAAACCAACATGACCTAACGAATACTTCAGACTCAAGTAATGAAGTCTGGGAGTACAACTTTGAGTTAAATCGATGGAAGAATCTTGGTAAATTAGAATACGACCTTTCAGATCTGAAGGGCATAGCACAGTTGGAGGACGAACTATTAGTTAGTTCTTCAGGAAGTTTTTTAACTAAGATTGAACCTTTTAAAAACCGTGTTCGAAATTACAAACTAACCTCCTTACAGTATAAATTATTCAGTTCTAACGGTCTATTAGGCATTTATAAAAACGGAAATAAGTATTACTCGTTTGTAAAGTTTGACAATGTCAATTCGGTAGAACTCATCGAGCGAAATGATGATGAATTTTTTGGTGAACTCATAGAAGAAACAAAACTCTATCAAGATTTAAGTCCATGGAGGTATATGCTCTTACTTTTAGCATTACCAATGCTTTATTATATTCGAAAATTTGCTCTCTTAAGTAAGGAACGCAATTCTAAGATCATCATCAATGGAGAGGGATTAATTTATCACAAGGTCTTTTTTGAATTCGAACCTAAAGAATTAGAAGTTATTAATTTACTACTAGACTTTGATATCGTTCATTCCTCAGATATACTTGCACTAGTTGAAAATCCAAACCACAACTATTCTCACAATATGAGGACTAAGAATCAACTCATCGACAAAATCAACTACAAATTTAAGACGATGTTAAAGATTGATTACGATTTAATTACATCCGAAAAATCTGCAGAAGACAAGAGAATCATCGACTACAGAATTGACAAAACCTACTTTAATTAGCACTTATGTACTATGTGTTGTTTTATAAATTCGTCCCAAACTATATAGAAGCGAGAGTTCCCTACAGAGAGGAACATCTCCAATTGGCTAGAGAAGCCAAAGCTTCTGGTCATTTGTTTTTGGCAGGAGCTTTACAGGACCCTCCCGACGAAGGAATGCTTGTGTTTAAGACTGATAGCGAAGAATTTGTCAGAGAGTTTGCTCATCGTGATCCTTATGTAAAAAATGGCGTTGTAAAACATTGGGTCATTTCTAAATGGAACGTCGCAATTGACTAATGTCAATTTTTTTTCATATCTTAATATTGTTAAACCAATAAATATATAGGTATGAGAACAATAAAAAGATTAAGCTTACTATTATTTGTGCTATTTAGTTTTAATGCTTTTGCTCAAAAGACAGTTTCTGTTGGCGCAAAAGTAGGAGTTCCCAACCTCGTTTCAGGATCAGCAGAGGTTCATATACCAATACTCAATAAATTTACAGTCTATGCCGACTTGAGCAAATTTGATCTCACAGCAGAGGATGTTGGAATCGAGGATTTTGGAGGAACACTTAAACTTAATTACTTTGAGTACGGCGCTAACTACTATTTTACAAATCCCGGGAAAGGAGCCTATATCGGTGCTGGGTTTGCAAAATTTAATGCTGACGCAACATTCACAGACGTAGAAATTGAAGGCACCACTGAGACGGGTAGTGGATCTACCAGTTTAGGATTTAACACCACAAACATCAAGTTTGGAGTAAAAACAGGAGGACTCATTTATTTGAGAATGGAACTCGGATATGCCATGGGAGCACTTCCTTCGGGAATTAAATTTACTGCAAGATCATCTAGTGGTCAAACTGAAGACATAAATGAGACCTTTGTTTATGATGATATTCCATTAGTTAGCAAAAATGGAATGCCATTATTTAATATTGGCTTTGGACTTTCTTTTTAGTGTAACAAACCTGGTTTTTAATCGTCTTTAGAATAAAAACCGAAAGCCATGTTTAAGAAAGTATTAGTAATTGCAGCTGTATTGGGATTAACCACGAGTTGTGTATCTGTCCGTTTTCCAAATGAACTCAATGTGAGATTGACTTTTCCAGAACATATGTCTAATGGAGATATCGATCATTTTATAGGGAGATTCCCTTCGAGGATTGAACATCCTAAAGGCTCTATGAAAGTACACGTATTTAAAGACAAAGATTCAATCAAATACGGAGCCAAAGAGTTTTTATTTATATCTGATGACGGCAAAGTGATCAAAAAAAATGACAGCACTCAGCTAATTGTTATTAAAGAAAAGAACTAAAACAAGTCTCTATTAAAACAAAAACAGCCCCAAAAGGGCTGTTTTTTTATGGAATTAGTTCAAACTTTTTCAATTGGTCACTATAGATTAGCGAGTTGCCATCCATCTCTATAAGGCTTTGTCACAAATTGATTCGCTTCTTTTAAGTTGGTGATTTCCATATTTTCACCATCCCAGGTAAGCTTCTTTCTTCCGTAATAATCGAATCCTCTTCCTTGTTCTTTGCGCAATTGATGTGCGCGAATTGCAAGGTTCCCCATCAGCACAGTTTCAGTGAATGGCCCGGCATAGTCAAATGAAGAAGTCAAGGCTTTGTGCTCGGCGGAATTAAACCCAGCCTTCACAGCTTCGGTCCACGCTGAATTGTGAATAAGATCTAAGTTTCCTTGTTTGCTGGTGTCAAACTCTACTGGATCTTCCCCGTTTACAAATAACTTAGGATTGGCTCCGTAAACATCACAAGTGATGTATCCTTTGCTTCCTCTCATGATGATTCCATTCGCAGGAGGGTTGTATTTTCCTATAAGTTCAGGTGGAGTTGCAGGTCGAATTCCTCCATCGGTCCACTCAAAAACAACTCCTTTAGGGTTGTTAGCGTCCGCAGGGAAATCGATTGTTACTCTTGAAGACAAAGGACATGCTTCAGTAGTGTATTCAGGAGTCCACATTTGTTTGAAGACATCAGCAACAGAGGCCTCTACTGCAGAAGGATACCCAAGTTTTAAGGCTTTGTAAGGCGCGTCGAAAATATGACAACCCATATCTCCTAATGCTCCAGTTCCGTATTCCCAAAACCCTCTCCAATTAAACGGGTGTAAATTTGGGGTAAAGGGTCTGTTGCTAGCGGTTCCAATCCAGTTATCCCAGTCGAGGTCCGCTGGTTTTTGAGCAGCATTTGCCTCTGGCATTCCTACTCCTTGAGGCCAAACAGGTCTATTGGTCCACACATTCACAAAGTCAATGGTTCCAATCTTACCAGCTGCAACCCATTCTTCTACTTTTGTCACTCCTATATTTGAACCTCCTTGGTTTCCCATTTGAGTTACGACGCGATTTTCTCTAGCAGCAATAGTAAGAAGACGAGCTTCTGCAATGGTATGGGTAAGCGGTTTTTGAACATAAACCCCTTTACCTCGTTGCATCGCATCATAAGCGATAAATGCGTGGTTGTGATCAGGAGTTGAAATCGTTGCAGCGTCGAACTTAAGTTCGTCGAACATCTTTCTAAAATCGGAATAAACTTTGGCTTTAGGGTGATCTTTAATGGCCTGACCTGCTCTTTCAAAGTCAATATCACAGATACCTACAATTCGGTTTTTTCCACCGTTATAGGCGTTTTTTAGATCGCTTCCACCTTTTCCGCCTGATCCTACAGACACGATGGCCAACTGGTCAGAAGGAGCAATAAATCCTGTACCTCCTAGTACATTTCTAGGAACAATATAGAATCCCGCTCCAGCAACTGCTGTTTTTTTAATAAAATCTCTTCTAGAGTTTTTCTTTTTCATAATTAACGGATAGTTTGAGTATTTGTTTGTCTAAGCTTCTAATTTAATAAAAAGAGCTTTATCTTCTTGATAAATGTCAAAAAAAATCTTCTATAATTCAAATCGCATTCCAATTCTTGCTAATTGAAAACCAGCTGATTCTACTTTATTTGAGGCAGTAGATTCGCTATCGATAAGTGGGTTAGTGTGGTTGAAATGAATAAAGTATACTTTGTCTTTATCTGTTTTTGACAAGTCATTTAATAAGTCCATACTTTCTATCACAAATGGATGAGGAATTTGTGAGAGATCGCGATAGCCAACTTCTGAATTGTCAAAAAAAGTAGCATCGATAAAAGCGTAATTTGCTTCGTGAATTTGTGCTCGAATATCCTGATCCCATAAAGACCATTTATTGATGTCTGGAATAAATAAGGCTGTTTTTGTTGGACCTACAATTTTATATCCAACCGTTTCGGAAAGCTCATCTCTATGAGGAACTAGAATTGGAATGACTTTTATGTTGGAAGTTAGTTGTTTTGGGGTTTCGTTTTCAAGGGATTCAATCATTATATTTTGCTGGTCGATCAACATTTTCCATGGCTGATTATTTTCGAGAAAGCGTTTCATTTTAGGCATCGCATAAACAGTTTCCATTTGAGCTCCTAAAGCCTCTTTCCCGAGATAGAGTAAACCTGAATAATGACCCATATGAGCATGTGTAATAAAAATACCATTTGGTATTTTATTGTTTTGAAAAGGAGAATACTCTTTTAACAAACTCAATTGTGAACTGATTTCAGGGGTTGCTTCAAAGAGATAGTTTTTTTGATTAGCGTGATCGATAAGCCCTAAAGACACCACCTTCTTAGCAGGGTCAGGATGCTGAATCAATTCTTGACATGCTTTTTGCTCACATCCAATATGAGGCATTCCTCCATCTTGAAGTGTTCCGAGGACAAGAAGTTCAACTTGTTGAGCTGAAACCGATTGAACCAGTAACAAAATCAAAACAGCAGCAAAAAAGTTTTTCATGAGGGGTCTATTAAAACCTTAAACCACTGAGAAAATCGTAGGCCGATCCAATATTTTCGTAGGGATTGGCTGCTAAATCGTGTTCTATAAAATAGTGTTCAACCCCAGAGTGATAAGCGACATTGAGTATCTCATCTATAGGGATCTCTCCTGATCCAGCTGGAACTAAGAGCGGAAATAATTCCATCCATTCAGTAGAGGTAGACCCTTTCCCTTTAAAATACGTAATGGTTTTCATGTCTTTGATGTGTAACATCGTATAGCGACCTTGGTGTTTTTTTAGAAGTTCTATGGGATTCGATTTACCCGCTACAGTCCAAAACAAATCCATTTCAAAAAAGACTTTTTCAGGATCCGTTTCATCGAGGATAATATCGAGAGGGACAACGCCGTTGTCTTCTGGAATGAGTCCATAACCGTGGTTGTGATATGCAAATTTAATTCCCTCTTCTCTGGCTTGTCTCCCTATTTCATTAAAGCGCTCCGCCATTCTTTTATAGGCGTCTAGATCTGGTCGTTCTACTTCTGGGATGGAGGGCAATACAACATAGGAGGCTCCCATAATTTTTGCCGCTTTTCCAAGTGCAGTCATATTTGTTTCTAAGGTGTAAAGATCCGTGTGCATCGATGGGACACTGATATCGTAATGACTGAGAATTGATTTGAATTCTTCTGGAGAATGCCCATAAAAACCACTAGCACTAAATCCTAAATATTCACTAACAGCAGCCCAAGAAGCCTTAGTTCGATCATCAGTAAAGCTATAGGGGCCATAGGTTTCAAACTCTCGAATCCCAATTTGGGCCATTTTTTTAACGGTTCCTTCCAAGTCATTTTCTAAAATTTTTGGTATGGAAAAAAGTCCGAGTCCGAGTTTGTTTATTTTTTTCTCAGAAATTGATTTACAAGCCGTATTTGGTAGTAATCCAATAGCAGAGGTCAATAAAGCTGAAGTTTTAATAAAGTCTGATCGTTTCATTTGGTATACATTTTGATATTTCTAAAGATAGCGAAACTCTTTGAAATTAAAAGTTACAGTTTATCGAAAACCTTTTTTTTACTAAGGAGTTGTCTTAATTTTACAAAAAACAGAATCATGAAAAAGTTATTTCTATTAGCCTTAGTTTCTCTATCACTTTTAAGCTGTGAATCAGAAGAAGTCAACGCTTCGTTGCTAGAAGGGCAATGGGTATTAAAAAATGTGAGTTGTTTTTGCTATTTTGGAGAAACTCCAAATTTTGAAGGGCACTATATCTGGTTTTTCCCCAATGAAGGATTAATGGTTGCTAATGGAACAAAATCTGTTGTTAGCTTCAAGGAGCCTGGAAAAGTATATCGATTCAATCTAAAAAATAACACCTTAGGATTCTCAGATAGCGATCGAAGGTATACCTATGAGCTTTCGGAAAACACCTTGATTTTGAACTATGTTGACAACCCTCAAATAGCTGATGATGAAATCTCGTATACTTTTACAAAAGGAGCTGCCGACAATTCTTGCTTGGATGCTGCTATGGTAGAAATGGGTCCTTGTACCAAAGAATACATGCCTGTTTGTGGTTGTGATGGTCTTAGCTATGGCAATGCATGTGAGGCTTCGAATGCAGGGATACAATCCTATGTAGAGGGCATTTGCGACAAATAATTTAATAGAGTTTCCAGCTGAGTCCTATATATAAATTTCTTTTTGGAGCTGGCTCATAATAACGTCCTCCAAAGGCATTTACTCGTATATTGTCGTAATAGTCGCTGTTAAATAGATTGTTAATACCCATTTTTAAATCAAAGCGAGTATAACTTTTACTCATGCTCAAATGGGAGTAAAATTGGCTTTTAATTTCAACAGCGTTCGAACTTGTAGCGTAAAGGTTCCCCCAATATACGGAACTCAGAGCTAGTTGAAGTCCATTTATAAATTGCTGGGTGAGTCGGTTGTAGAAATTGTGTCTTGGAATTCCAGGAAGGTATTCTTGATTGTCAGTAGTATCAAATCTAAAATCGCTATAGGAATAACTCTGTTGAAGACTCAATCCCCCCCATTGTTTTAAATAACTGAATTCTATACCTGTTCTTTTGGTGTTCCCCGCATTGTTATAGAAGGTTCTACCAGGATAATTTTCAATACTATAGGCCACTAATTCCCCTTTTGACCGAATTGAAAAGAGTGCTACCTCAAACTGACTGTTTTGAGTATAGCGCTTAAATCCCAACTCTACATTTTGTGCCTTTGTGGGCTCTAATTCAGTATTGAATCCCAGTGATCCACTGGGATCATTGGAGAGCTCACTAAGTGTTGGTGTTTGAAAGCTCTCACTATAACGCGTATAAAGTCCAGATTCAGAATCCAGTTTATAGTGGAATCCAAGACTAGGACTTAAGGCACTGTAAGATTGTTTCTCCTTGTTTGTGAAAGAGAGGGCTATATAATCGGCTCGAACTCCTGATTGAATTGACCAATTTCCGCTATTGGTATTAGAACTCATATAGAGGGCCGTATTGGAATAATGCTCATCTTGCTCATCTTGTAAGTCTCCCTTCGAGCCGTTTAAATTATCATAACGCTGACGGTGATCTACTTGACTATTATGACTCCACCCCAGTTGATATGCTCCATTTTTTGTAGACCTATTAATAGAAGACCCCAATCCCCAATAGAATCGCTTGAATGCAGAAACACCCCCTGATTTAAAAGGCAAATATCCAATAAAGTCCCTATGGGCAGCATAGAGGTAATTAGACATAGTTGCTTTGTGGAGTTCTGATGTTAGTTGAAGTCCTGTTTTGATATGATCGAGAGCTTCTCTAGAATCATAATCTAGATTAGCCCCTCTTGCAGCCTTTGGGTTTTCGCGAACCTGGTCCAGTGTTAATCCTCCTGAATCATCGGCATTGGGACTATGGGTATAGTTGATTTGCCAAAGTAGTTGGTGTTTGTCGCTGATGCTCTTGACGCTTTTGTAATTAGTTTGGAATTGATTAAAACTCGAATGAGCTCTATAGCCATTAGATTGACTGTGGTTGATGGCAAGAAGTGCTTTTGAACTGTCTTTTGAGAGATTGACAAGCGCTTGAGATAGGGTTAATCCATAGCTTCCTGAGGTGAAATTAATTCGAACTTTTTCATCGATAGTATCTAGAGTATTGATGTGAATGACTCCACCTGAAGCATTTCCATAGAGGGATGCTGAAGGGCCTCTTAAAACTTCAATTCGATTGATAAGTCCGACCAACACATTGTCTATTTGGCCTTGACCATCTGGGGTGGTTTCGGGGATTCCATCTACAATGAGTTTAACGCCTCGAATTCCAAAGGCTGAACGCGCTCCAAATCCTCTGATAGAAACTCTTAAATCTTGATTGTAATTAAAGGCATTCTGAGCAAAAAGCCCTGGCACACTGATTAGTGATTCGTTGATTGAAAGTTGTGGTTCCAAAAGAGCATTTTTGGAGCTCAACACCAAACTTGCTGCAAGAGGAGCTCTGAGGCTCTTGGTTGGTATTTTGGTCGCTTTTAAAACAACTTCATCGAGTTGTTGTAGGGTGCCAATACTGTCTTGTTTTTGTTGTGCAAAAAGACAAAGACTAAAAAATAGAGGGAGTATTTTAAAAAATCGATTCATAGAGGGATATGAGAATTTATTTAAAGAAAAGGAGCACCGCTCCAATCGCTGTGAGAATTAAAATCATCTGCCTGAAGAATTGATCGGTAAACTTTTTAACTAGGAAAATTCCACTGAGTAGTCCGGCAATTACTGCAGGCAACAAATAGATATAGACTTCAAAGGTTTCAACGGTAACAGTTTTCCAAACAAAAATGTGAAAGGGAAGTTTAAACAAATTGATAAAGAAAAAAAGCCAGGCAGCAGTTCCAATAAATTCATTCTTTGGGAGTCTCATGGCTAAAAAGAAAATGTTCGAAAAGGCACCAGCTAAGTTTCCTATCATCGTAGTGACTCCCGCCATGGTTCCTGTAAATCCAGCAAAGGACCAATGTGTTGGAACCTTTCGATCTTTTTTGCCCCACCACCACAACATCAACACTGTGAGAAGAATAATCACAGCCATTGTAATTTGAAAAATGCGTTCGGGAAGATCTTTTCCAATAAAGACACCGATGAGCACTCCGAGCATCATCCAGGGGAGAAATCTTCTTAGGTATACCCACTTGGTATGTCGATGATAGTAAAAGATAGCAAAGATATCTCCAGTAATCAGTAAGGGCATCAGTGCTCCAGTCGAAGATTTTGCTCCAAAGGCAAAGGCCATCAAGGTGACGATAAGTACTGCAATTCCTTTCACACCTGCCTTAGAGACACCGAGGATGTACGCTCCCAGAAATGCAGCGACAAATTGCTCTAAGTTGAGATTGACGTAGTTTAGAAAGTCCATTTTTCAAAGGTACATAAAGCAATTCATTAGAAATAAAATAATATATTTAGGCTTAAAATAAACAAACCCCTCTCTCTATGCAACTAGCAACAATCGACTATCTCATTATTTTTGGCTTTTTCGCCATTGTCCTCGGAGTTGGACTCTACGTTTCAAAATCGTCCGGGAAAGACACCTCTGAATTCTTTTTATCAGGAAGGAGTATGCCCTGGTGGTTACTCGGATTCTCAATGGTAGCAACCACATTTTCTACCGACACCCCTAACCTTGTAACGGATATTGTTAGAACTAATGGTGTTTCAGGAAACTGGGTTTGGTGGGCCTTTTTAATCACGGGTCTATTGACTGTATTTGTCTATGCAAAACTCTGGAGAAGATCGGATGTCAATACCGATATGGAATTTTATGAACTTCGTTATGGAGGGAAGGCAGCCCGTTTTTTAAGATGGTTTAGAGCGTTCTACTTAGGAGTGCTTTTTAACATCATGGCCATGTCTGCTGTAACACTCGCAGCCATAAAAATAGGTCAAGTGATGTTAGGCTTAAGCCCCGTAGAAACTGTTGTAATCGCAGGATCTATCACCATGGTGTTTAGTGCTGTCGGTGGATTTAAGGGGGTGGTGTACACTGACTTTATACTCTTTTTTGTTGCCATGGGCGGTGCTATTGGAGCTGCCTATTATCTCGTAAATATTCCAGAGGTTGGAGGTCTTTCCAACTTAATGGCACAGTCAAATGTCACTGAAAAGCTTTCCATTTTACCCGACATGAATGATACAGAAAGCTTGATCATGCTTCTGATTATTCCTCTAGCGGTACAGTGGTGGTCTGCTTGGTATCCTGGAGCTGAACCAGGAGGTGGAGGCTATATCGCTCAGCGTATGTTGGCTGCAAAAGATGAAAATCACGCTATTGGAGCTACCTTCTTTTTCAATATTATGCATTACGCCTTAAGACCCTGGCCATGGATTTTAGTGGCATTAGCATCCTTGGTTGTGTATCCAGATATTGCAAGTATTCAAGAAGCCTTTCCAAATGTTGAAGCAGGAAAATTAGGACACGACCTAGCGTATTCTGCAATGCTCACCAAATTACCAGCGGGATTACTAGGGTTGGTATTAGCTTCTCTAGGCGCTGCCTATATGTCAACGCTTTCTACCCATTTAAATTGGGGAGCTTCTTATATAGTCAATGATGTGTACAAACTCAACTTTGGTAAAAACGCATCTGAAAAACACTTGGTTTTAGTAGGTAAGATTTCAACAGTTTTACTGATGGTTTTTTCTGCGCTATTTGCATTGGTGTTACAAAATGCCTTACAGCTTTTTGATATCATTTTGATGTTTGGAGCGGGAACAGGACTCATCTTTATCCTACGTTGGTTTTGGTGGAGAATCAATGCTTGGAGTGAATTATCTGCGATGGTTTCATCTGGAATCATCTCGATTCTTCTCAATTTTACATCTCTTGGAACGTTGCTGTTTGGCAAAGAAACAGAAACAGAAATCATTGTAGGATTGATGCCGAGCTGGTTTAAATTTCCATTTGTGGTATTAATCACATCGATTGTTTGGATTGTGGTTACCTATGCAACTCCAAAAGAAACAGATGTAACTCTTCAGAAATTCTACGATAAAATTAAACCGGGTGGTCCAGGTTGGAAAAAACAAGCAGCAGCAAGCAGTTCTACAGATAAAAAATGGACAGTTCCTTCAGGAATCTTAGCGGCATTAATCAGTGCGGTACTCATTTATGCGGTAATGTTCTCCGTAGGAAATTTAATCTATGGCAATACAACAAAAGCCTTTAGCCTATTAGCTCTTGCCTTAGCGATGCTCATCTGGTTATTGCGAGTGTGGAAAAAACTTAAGAAGGACGTTTTTTAAACGAAATTAAGCTTCTTTATTGCTCTGAAATTCCTTGAGAATTTCTTTAGCTCGGTCGAGATCTTCTTCTTTGACCATTAGTTGAACGACATCACCTCCGTAGAATCCAGCAAGGACTCCGGAGGTAGCTCGGTCTTTGTTTATAGGGAAAATACCTTCTTCTTGAAGCAATCCTTTTAAAAGCATTACCTCGATAGAAGATCCTGAAAAGAGCAATTGGTAACTCATATTATTTTTTTAAAAGATTCATATAACGAGCGACGTATTTTCCGAGCACATCAAACTCAAGGTTGACTCTTGTGCCCACTAGGTATTGGTTAAAACGGGTATGCTCATAAGTATAAGGGATGATGGCTACTGAAAAACCATTGTCAGTCGCATCAACAACAGTTAAACTCGTTCCATCAACAGTGATGGATCCTTTTTCAATCGTCGTATTTCCAGTTGAGGCGTCATAGCTAAAGCTAAAACGCCATGATCCGTCCTCTTCGACAATTTTTTCACAAACGCCCACTTGATCGACGTGACCTTGAACGATGTGTCCGTCCAAACGACTCCCCATAATCATGGCACGTTCTAAGTTGATCTGGTCACCAACTTTCAAATCTCCAAGATTTGTTTTGTTGAGTGTTTCTGTAATAGCGGTTACATTGTAGGAGTTTTGATCGCATTCCACAACGGTAAGACATACGCCATTATGAGCAACACTTTGATCAACTTGAAGTTCGGCTGCTAAGGGACTTGTAATTGTAAAGTGAATATTTCCAGCGTCTTGCTCAATTTTAGTGAGGCTTCCAAAAGTTTCAATGATCCCTGTAAACATGTGTCGTTTTTATTAGCTAATTTTACAGCTCAAAGTTACTTAATAAGCAGCAAACTGTATGCAAGAAGCAAAAAAAATAAAAGTAGGGATCTCTATTGGGGATCTCAATGGAATAGGATGTGAACTGGTTTTAAAAACATTTTTAGACCCGAGAATGTTGGAATTGTGTACACCTGTAGTTTTTGCTTCCAACAAGTCCATTACTACTTGGTTAAAGCTTCTTAACTATCAACTAAAATTTAACGGTGTTGGCACCTCAGAGGAGTCACTCGACGGGAAATTTAATGTGGTTAATGTTTGGAAAGACCAACCAGAAATCACTCCTGGTGTGTCTAACCAAACTGGGGGCACTTATGCTTTGAAATCGCTTCAAGCAGCTGTAAAATCTTTAAAGAGCGGTAGCATCGACGTTCTGGTTACAGCCCCAATAGACAAGAGCAATATTCAATCAGAATCATTTAAATTTCCAGGTCATACCGATTATTTAGCCCAAGAACTGGACGGGAAGAGCTTGATGTTTATGATCTCATCTAAGTTAAGAGTTGGCTTACTTACCGATCACATTCCCGTTAAATCGGTTAGCGATCACATTACCCCTGAGCTTATCGTCGAAAAAGTAACCACCGTTGTAAAAACCCTACAAAGGGATTTTGGAATTCATAAACCAAAAATCGCCTTACTTGGAATCAATCCGCATAGTGGTGATCAAGGAGTTATTGGAAAGGAAGACGATCAAACTCTAAAGCCGACTATTGTAAAACTGCAAGAAGAAGGCACTCTGGTTTTTGGGCCCTATGCAGCTGATGGATTCTTTGGATCAGAAAACTACAAGAATTTTGATGCGATATTGGCTGCGTATCACGATCAGGGACTGATTCCTTTTAAAACACTATCATTTGGTCAAGGGGTTAATTACACAGCAGGATTGTCTAAAATTCGAACTTCTCCCGATCACGGAACCGCTTTTGATATTGCTGGAAAAGGAATTGCAAATGAACACTCGTTTAAAGAGGCTATTTTTTTGGCAATCCAGTTGTACAAAGACCGCAGTCAGTACGATGAATTGACTTCAAACCCTTTGGAAAAGGTCAATTTGAAGAATATTAAGAGAAAGAATTAAGACTACATTTTAAAGCAGGATTATTCTGCTAATATTTTTGTTAATAAATTGTTTATTAATATAATAATAGTATCTTTGCACCCGCCTTTTAGGTAAATTGTGAACGTTTCAATCACTCGCAAAATGAAAAATAAGGAGTTTGATATTCCTTTTACAGGATTAAAGCAAGGGAAACACGAGTTTGAATACGCGATCGATAATTCGTTCTTTGAGAACTTTAACTATGATGAGTTTAACAGTGCCAATCTTAAGGTTGAGCTGATTTTAAACAAACTGAGCAGCTTTATGGAAGCTGAGATCAAAACCAGTGGAAGTGTCAATGTCAATTGCGACCTAACTGATGTTCCTTTTGATCTCCCAATCGAAGCTGAATTGGATTTAGTGATCAAATTTGGAGATGAGTACGACGATGAAAATGAATCGTTATTAATTATTCCACATCACGATCACAAAATCAATCTCTCGCAGTATTTCTATGAGATGTCAGTTTTAGCAGTTCCACTCAAGAGGGTACATCCAGGAGTAGAAGACGGTAGTCTTTCCTCACCAGCTTTGGAATTGTTAGAAGAGTTATCGGTTAAAGAACTTAAAGAAGAATCAAAAGAAGAGCATACGGATCCTAGATGGGATGCATTAAAAAAGTTAAAAACGGATAAAAATAAGTAACAATGGCACATCCAAAGAGAAAAATATCAAAAACGAGAAGAGACAAGAGAAGAACTCATTACAAAGCGACTGCGCCAACAATTGCTAAGGATCCAACTACTGGAGAATTACACCTTTACCACAGAGCGCACTGGCACGAAGGAAAACTTTATTACAGAGGTCAAGTATTGATTGATCAAACTGAAGAAGTTTCAGCTTAAGTCGTTAGATCGTATTAAACATAGAATACTCTCACCTTCCAAGTGAGAGTTTTTTTGTTAAAAAGAGTCAATAAAAATCGATATTTTGACTGAAAGTGATCATTTTTTACTAATTTTCACTTAAAATTGGAATTTTTCTCCAATAATTATCAAATTCAGACTATGACCAAAACAACAGCTGCTATAACCGCTGTGGGATCTTATATTCCTGATTTTGTGCTTTCCAATGCCTTGTTGGAAACCATGGTAGACACCAATGACGAGTGGATTACAACTCGAACGGGTATCAAAGAGAGACGTTTGTTAAAAGACAAAGACAAAGGGACTTCTTATTTGGCAATTCAAGCCGCAAAGGATTTATTAGAAAAAAAACAGTTAGATCCATCCGAAATTGACGTGGTTTTAATAGCAACAGCGACTCCTGATTTACCTGTAGCCTCTACAGCAGCCTATGTGGCCTCGAAAATTGGGGCAACTAACGCCTTTTCTTATGACCTTCAAGCCGCTTGCTCTAGCTTCCTTTATGGGATGTCTACCGCATCTGCATATATCGAAAGTGGTCGCTATAAAAAGGTTTTGCTCATAGGGGCAGATAAAATGTCATCGATTATAGATTATACCGACAGAGCAACCTGTATTATTTTTGGAGATGGAGCTGGAGCTGTTCTTTTTGAACCCAATACGGAAGGCTATGGCTATCAAGATGAATACTTGAGAACGGATGGAGTCGGAAGAGATTTTCTAAGGATTGAAGCTGGAGGATCCCTCTTACCCGCGAGCGAAGAAACAGTTAAAAACAAACAGCATTACGTCTATCAAGATGGAAAATCCGTATTTAAGTTTGCGGTATCCAATATGGCTGATGCTGCCGCTAAAATAATGGAGCGCAATAAGCTCTCACAGGACGATGTAAATTGGTTAGTACCACATCAGGCCAACAAGCGAATCATCGATGCAACTGCGAATCGAATGGATTTAGCTACTGAAAAGGTAATGATGAATATTGAGCGCTATGGAAATACTACATCGGCTACATTGCCGTTATTATTAGCAGACTATGAACGACAATTAAAAAAAGGAGATTCTCTTGTTTTTGCTGCCTTTGGAGGTGGATTTACTTGGGGAGCATCTTATTTAACCTGGGCTTATAACCCTTCATAAATTAAAAACAACTAAATCACAATACTATGGATGTTAAAGAAATTCAACAACTGATTAAATTCGTAGCGAAATCTGGAGCAAGTGAAGTAAAACTTGAGATGGAAGATTGGAAGATTACCATTAAAACGGGATCTACTCAAAGACCTTCTGATGTTACTTATATACAGCAAGCTCCTATTGCTGCAGCTCCTGCTGTAATGCAAGCAGCGGCACCTGAAGCAGTGGCACCAGTAGCCTCTGAAGCAGCTGAGGACGACAACAGTAAATACATCACTGTAAAATCTCCAATTATTGGAACTTTTTACAGAAAACCATCTCCAGACAAACCTAATTTTGTTGAGGTAGGATCTTCAATATCTGAAGGAGACCCACTTTGTGTAATAGAAGCGATGAAGTTATTCAATGAAATTGAAAGTGAAGTTTCTGGAAAAATTGTCAAAGTATTAGTTGACGATGCTTCACCAGTTGAATTCGATCAACCGCTATTCTTAGTAGACCCATCATAGGGATTTCTAGTAACCAATCTATCAACTAATTAAACGTCTTATGTTTAAAAAAATATTAATTGCCAATAGAGGAGAAATCGCATTGAGGGTTATTAGAACCTGTAGAGAAATGGGGATTAAGACCGTGGCGGTTTACTCAAAGGCTGACGAAGAGAGTTTGCACGTTCGCTTTGCGGATGAGGCAGTCTGTATCGGACCAGCTCAAAGTAGTGAATCCTACTTAAAGATCCCTAACATCATTGCAGCTGCTGAGATTACCAATGCTGATGCCATTCACCCAGGGTATGGATTCTTATCTGAAAATGCTAACTTTTCAAAGATTTGTGCTGAACACGATATCAAGTTTATCGGAGCTTCTGCCGAGATGATCAATAAAATGGGAGATAAGGCTACTGCGAAAGAAACTATGAAGAATGCAGGAGTACCAACCATACCAGGTTCTGAGGGTCTTTTAAAAGACGTGAAAGAGGCTAAGAAATTAGCTAAGGAAATAGGTTATCCTGTGATGATCAAAGCTACTGCTGGTGGTGGAGGAAAAGGAATGCGTGCTGTGTGGTCTGAAGATAAAATGGAAGCCTTATTTGAATCTGCAGTTCAAGAAGCAAAAGCTGCTTTTGGGAATGGGGGTATGTATATGGAAAAACTTATTGAAGAGCCGCGACATATCGAAATTCAAATTGTTGGTGATCAAAGAGGAAAAGCCTGTCATCTTTCAGAGCGTGACTGTTCTATTCAACGTAGACACCAAAAACTCACCGAAGAAACACCTTCACCATTTATGACCGATGAGCTTCGTCAGAAAATGGGAGATGCAGCAGTTTTAGCAGCGGAATCAATTAAATACGAAGGGGCTGGAACCATTGAATTTTTGGTGGACAAACACCGAAACTTCTACTTTATGGAAATGAATACGCGTATTCAAGTAGAGCATCCAATTACCGAACAGGTGATCGATTACGATTTGATTCGCGAGCAGATTTTAGTAGCTGCCGGAGTTCCTATTTCAGGTAAAAATTACTTTCCAAAGCTTCACTCTATCGAATGTAGAATCAACGCGGAAGATCCTTATAACGACTTTAGACCAAGTCCTGGTAAAATTACTACCCTTCACACACCTGGAGGGCATGGTATACGTCTAGACACTCACGTCTATAGTGGTTATGTGATTCCTCCACATTACGATTCGATGATCGCTAAGTTAATCACAACTGCTCAGACAAGAGAAGAGGCGATTAACAAGATGAAAAGAGCGTTGGATGAGTTTGTTATAGAAGGAATAAAAACGACCATACCATTTCATCGACAGCTGATGGATCACCCTGATTATATCGCTGGAAATTACACTACAAAATTCATGGAGAGTTGGGAAATGGAGCCTCAGGCTTAAACTCTTAGAAATCATCAATTAAACCCCCGTTCTGATCTAGTTCGGGGGTCTTTTTTTGTATATTTAATACATGAAAGATTTTAGTTATTGGGAACTTCAAACTTGGTTTAAGAACGTCGATTTTTGCATTATCGGGAGCGGTATTGTTGGACTTAATTGTGCTCTTAGTCTTAGAGAACAGAATCCCAAAGCCAAAATTATAGTATTGGACAAGGGGATCCTCCCAAAAGGAGCGAGCACTAAAAACGCTGGCTTTTCTTGTTTTGGATCTATTTCAGAAATTGTAGCAGACTTAAAAGTTCATTCAGAGCAAGAAGTAATCGATTTAGTTCGAAAGCGATGGGATGGTGTTCAACTCCTCAAAGCCCGACTTGGAGAAAAAGCGATTGGATACCAAAATAACGGAGGCTATGAAGTCTTTTTTAATCAGGAGGATTTTCAAAATTCTTTGGATCATTTAGACCGTGTTAATAAGATGCTTGACGAGGTGTTTCCATCAGCTCCCTTTCATGTATATCCTAATAGGTTTGAGTTTGAAAACTGTGCCAACGATTATATAGGTTCTCTTTTTGAAGGCCAGATCAATACCGGTGAAATGATGAAACGACTCATCTATATCGCACAGTCCAAAGAGATTCAACTGCTTTATGGAATGGAGGTTCAATCCTACACACAACTTCAAAACAAAGTTCAGATTCACACCAGTGAAGGAGATTTTTACAGCTCTAAATTGCTAATTGCCACTAATGGTTTTGCCTCTCAGATGTTTGAAGATGACATTAAACCCGCTCGAGCTCAAGTGATGATCACAAAGCCTATAGACAACTTAAAGATCAAGGGGGTATTTCATATGGATGAAGGCTATTATTACTTTAGAAATGTAGAAAATCGCATCCTAATTGGTGGCGCTCGAAATCTCGATTTTAAGGCAGAAAAAACAACCGTTTTTGATACAACTGATCCAATCATCAACCAACTACACAAAGTGTTGATTGACATTATTTTACCACATACTCCCTATGAAATTGATCACCAATGGTCTGGAATCATGGGTGTAGGAAAACAAAAAGGACCTATTGTTAAGGCCCTTTCTGATGATGTTTATTGCGGTGTTCGTCTTGGTGGTATGGGAGTAGCAATTGGCTCAGCTGTTGGCGCTCAGCTCGCTAGTCTTGTCCATTAGAACCATTGACCCCAAGGAATTCTACTCAGTAATAAAACCAATCCAATAGCGTAAAAGACACCAATTGTCTTGAATTTTTTGACTGCTTCCATTTGTTTTTTGTGTTTCGACCATCCAATGGTGATAAAGACGATTGCAAGGATGTTTACAAACGGATGTTCTACTGCTAGAAGTCTAGCTACAGAATCCAAACCTCCCATGCCTTGTTTTTGAATCGCACTAAGACCATTAGGAGAAACAAAAAAGAGCGCTAATCCTATTAACAATTGCAAGTGAGAAAGAATAAGGGCAAAAAGACTCAATCGAAGGTCTTTTCCCATATCGAAAAACGCTTTGTTGGTTTTCCAACCTTTTAGTGCGTTAAAAACAGCATAGATAAGAACTAATAGAACTATATATGCAAAATAAGAGTGTAGGGTTAAAATATAAGTGTAGGCCATGTTTAATAATTTTTCGTAAATGTACATAAAAAAACCCCGTCATAGACGAGGTTTTTAGTTCTTGTAAAGAAGGTTCTTAGAAACGGTATTTTAAAGAAGCGTTCCAAGTTTGACCAAATCCAAACCATACTGAGTTGCGAACATCTACACCATTCCATGTAGTAGAGTTGGCATCTGCATGAATGTTGGTATTGGATTCAGCAATGTATACCGTATCAAATAAGTTATTGATGTTGACACGTAAGCTTAAGTTGCTGCTTAAATAAGCAGTTGCTCCTAAGTCAGCAATACCATAAGATGGTAATTTAAGGGCTCCAGCATTGTTTGCTTGAGTAAACGCTGAATCGGTGATTGAGTAATCAGCATAAAGTCCATCAACGAATCGGTAACCAAAATCAAGGCTAACCCCTTCCATACGATACACTGCTTCGATATACGATGTAAACTGAGCAGCATCTCCTACTTTAGCACCGTTAGTGTAAAGTTTTCCAGTACCGATGGATTGTTGGTTCTCATCAAATAGTTCAGCTTCAAAATCTTTGGTATATCTCCAATCTCCTAAAGAAAGCATTCCGCGAAGTTTGAATCGGTATGTAGGATTGTATTCTGCTTCTAATTCAATTCCTTGGTGTAATACATCAATGTTTTTGAATTGTGCAAATCCGTCCACTCCAAGTTGGTTGGTTAAGGAACGGCTCACAAAACGATTTCCCCAAGTAGTTGAGTAAGCATTGATGTTTAAGTTGAATGATTTTGAAGTATATCCGTATCCGAATTCAATCGATTTGATTTCTTCGTTTTGAAGATCTTGATTTACGATATTCGCATAGTTAGGGAATACGGCATCAAAGTTTGGTTGTCTTGAAATATATCCAGCATTGAAGAAGATGTTAGACTTCTCATTGATGTTGATGTTCGATCCTCCTTTGATATAACCACCACCAACATTTTCTTTGTTAGAAACAGGATTGTTTGGTTGATCAAAATAATCCAATCTCTGGAATGATTGATTCGATAAACCAGCTTGTAACACTGCTGTTAATTTGTTGTCGTTGTTGTATTCAACCATGGTGTTCACACCTTGCCAACCTACTTTACCGATGTTGTAGTAATCCATTTTAGGACCGCGAATACCAGTGTTTTTAAATGGAGAGGCTTCAACTAAAGTCTCGATGATTTGACCAGCTGAGTTTTTGTTTCCAGTTGAATAGTAACCGTCTAAACCTAATAAATCGTTTAAGACACGGTAGTGATATCCAGTGTAGTCTCTTAAATCAACTCCTACAGAATATCTGAATTTACCACTTTTGATATCCAATGAAGAGATCGCTCCAACCCAGTCATGAGAGTTCATAGATGCTCTACGTACAAGTACAGAACGATTTACATTGTCATCTCTAAATCCGTTAGATCCAATGCGAGATCCAACAAATTTGCTGATGGATCCAGAATAAGGATTTGTTGTTTGAATATTGTTAGCAACTACGGCATCGTAATCGATGAATCCATTTGCTAAACGAGAACCTCTACCGTTTTCTAAGTAGTGTTCGGTTAAGTCTTTGTTGAATGGAAGTAAATCCGCTACAGAAGATCTGTAGTTGTTTCCTCTAGGTCCTGTTCCTCCTCCACGTCCAGCAGATCCGTATAATGAAGTTGCAAGTGATACGTTTTTAGAGATTTGGTAATCCCAGTTTAAGGTAGCAAGTGGCTTGTTGTAGAAGTTTCTTCTCAAGTTATACTCTTCACCTCTAAGGATGCCACCATTGGTGTTCCAGCGCTGATCGATTCCAGCTTTACCAAAGTTTTGGTAATCTCTTATCGAAACCCAAGCATCACGTTGGTGGTGCCATTGACCTGCTCCTAAGAATGAAAAGTTTACCGAGTGTTTGGAATCTTCTGGAGCGTATCCAACTGCAAAGAAATACGTTAATCCTTCTCCACTGGTATTGTAAACATATCCATCTCCTTGCCATTTAGACAATAAAATTGACGACGCCCATCCGTTGTCGTTTTTACCGGTGTTGTATACAAATGAAGTTTTGCGGTATCCATCGTTCCCCATTACTTGAGTCAAGGATCCCCCTTCAGCTACAGCAGCAGTTTTTGTGAAAATAGAAACAGTTCCTCCCACAGATGGTACAGCAAGACGCGATGCTCCTAAACCTCTCTGAATTTGAATTCCTGAAGCAACATCTGTTAAACCTTGCCAGTTAGACCAATACACCCATCCATTTTCCATATCATTCACCGGCTGACCGTTGATCAAAAATGAAGTGTTACGTTGATCAAATCCTCTTAAAGAGATTCTAGAGTCTCCATAACCACCACCTTGTTTGGTAGCGTATACACCTGGAGTGGTGTTCATGATCTCTGGGAATTCTAAGTTCCCTACTTTTAAAGCGATTTCACTTGCTTTAATTGATGTTACTGCCACTGGAGTAACACGTTCTTGAGCAACATCAATCACTTTGGATTGAAGTACTACTACTTCTTCTAATTCAACCGTAGACGATGACGTTTCGGTTTCTTGAGCAAAGGTGATTGTAGCTGCCAAGCAACATACAATCGAAGTGAGCATTTTTTTCATGTAATGAATTAAAGTTTAATTTTATCCTGCAAAACTACAGAAGATCTAACATTGAATGTTAGAGAACTGTTAATTTTAGCACTACAAATTTAGTAAAATTTAACATATTATAAGAAAATAGGACTTTTTTTGTAGAAAATAAGACATAAAAAGCTCAACAAAACCGTGTTTAGCTCAAATAACGTTTCAGAAGATGGGTTGTTGATGGATCGTGATCTCCTTGAGTAGTCCCTTCCATGTCTTTTAAAATGGAATTGGCTAATTGCTTTCCGAGTTCCACACCCCATTGATCATAACTGTAGATATTCCAAATCACTCCTTGAACGAAAATTTTGTGTTCATAAGCCGCAATAAGAGCTCCAAGTGATTTAGGAGTTAATTGGTCGATCAAAAAGGTGTTGGTCGGTTTGTTCCCTTCAAATACTTTAAATGGAATAATGTGAGCTACACTATCTAAATCAGTTCCTTTAGCTTCGAACTCAGCGATGACCTCCTCTTTGGTTTTACCCTTACAAAGCGCTTCTGTTTGAGCGAAGAAATTGGACATTAATTTATCGTGATGGTCTTGTTTTTGGTGTAAAGATTTTTTGTAACCGATAAAATCTGTAGGAATCATTTTGGTTCCTTGGTGAATTAATTGGAAGAAGGCGTGTTGAGAATTTGTTCCTGGCTCTCCCCAGATAATGGTTCCTGTTTGATAGTTTACCTTTGAACCTGTACGATCGATATACTTTCCATTACTTTCCATAATCCCTTGTTGCAAATAAGCAGCAAAACGACTTAAATATTGGGTGTAAGGAATGATAGCCTCTGATTCGGCACCGTGGAAATTGGCATACCAGATACTGATAAGTGCCATCATCACCGGAATATTATCTTGAAAATCTGCCGATTTAAAATGATCATCCATCGCTCTAGCTCCTTCTAAAAGACCTTCGAAATGATCGTAACCTACAGAAAGAGCAATCGATAATCCAACAGCACTCCAAAGAGAGAATCGACCACCAACCCAATCCCACATTGGGAATACGTTTTCAAGGTCAATTCCAAAGTTCTCAATCGCCTCTAAATTGGTTGATACTGCAGCAAAGTGTTTTGCAACATCTGCTTCAGAGGCAGTTTCTAAAAACCAATTTTTGATAGTGGTTGCATTGCTAAGCGTTTCTTGAGTAGTAAATGTTTTTGACACCACTACAAAGAGAGTAGTTTCAGGGTTGAGTCCTTTGATCACTTCTGATACGTGATCGCCATCTACGTTGCTCACAAAGTGCATCTTGAGATGGTTTTGATAATAGGCTAGAGCTTCAACGACCATGGCTGGCCCCAAGTCCGAACCTCCAATTCCAATATTGACCACATCGGTAAAAGCCTTACCAGTGTATCCTTTTTTGGACCCAGAAATCACAGCATCGGAAAATGCTTTAATTTTTGCTTTGACAGCAGCGACTTCGGTCATTACATTTTCACCGTCCACTTTGATGTCTGCAGAAGGATTCGCCCTAAGAGCTGTGTGTAATACCGCTCTGTTTTCTGTTTCGTTTATGATAGCTCCAGAAAAGTATTTATCGATAGCATCTTTTAAATTTACTTCGTTTGCGAGCTCGAGTAAGAGCGCTCTAGTTTTATCTGAAATACAGTTTTTAGAGTAATCAAAAGCAAAATCGTCCCATTGGATAAAGAAGTCTTCAGCTCTGTTGTTTTCTGCTTTAAAAAGTTCTAAAATCTGATCTTCTTTAGCTGTTGTAAAATGAGAAGCAAGGTCATTCCAGGCCTTGGTTTGTGTAGGGTTTGTTTTTCCTAATGCCATAATTATTCTGATTGTGCGTAGGATTCATTGAAAAATCCAATGCAATCCAATTGTGATTTAACCGGGTTAATGGTGTTGATGTATGTAAGTCTTTTTGGTTCTGGGAGTGGTTCTGCCTGGGGCAGCTTTTCTTTAAGTGGATCGACTTGTTTGCCGTTTTTCCAAAAGCGATAGCACACATGAGGTCCAGAGGTGTTTCCTGTCATACCTACCCATCCAATCACATCGCCTTGTTTGACGTAATCGCCATTTTTAACCTTACGCTTATTCATGTGCAGGTATTGAGTTGAATAGGTGTTGTTGTGTCTAATTTTAACATAGTTTCCATTGGCTCTTGTGTAAGAGGCTGCAACTACCTTTCCATTTGCAGTAGCCATAATTGGAGTTCCTACTTTTGCAGCATAATCGGTTCCTTTATGTGGTTTTACCTTGTTTCCGTAGTAGGAAATTCTCCTCTTGAGATTGTAACGAGAAGAAATACGACTAAAATTAACAGGCGCTCTCAAAAAGGCTCTTCTGAGATTTTCTCCCTGATCGTCAAAGTACTCAATAATGTTTTCGTTCTCAGGGGAAGGATGTCTAAAAGCGTAAAATGCTTTTCCGTTGTGTTCAAAATAAGCCGCTTTAATAGGTCCCATTCCTACATAAGTGTTGTCATTGAGATAGTATTCATCGTAGATCACTTTAAACTTATCTCCTTTTGAAAGTCTCCAAAAGTCAATAGTCCAAGCGTAAATAGAGGCTAAATTTTGTGTGACATCATAATCGATTCCCTGGTCTAAGATGGCTTCCGACAGAGATGTAGTGATCACTCCTGAGGCTTCGCGTTCTACTGATTTGATTTCTTTTTCTTTTCGCTCTAAGCTCACCTTATCTCTCAGATCAACAATAGCGTAATTCACCTTGTCGATTTCATAGATAAAGAGTTCAGCTTTATTGATAGAGTCTTTTGATTTTAAGATGGTATAAGGCCTTCCAACTCGTATCTTTCTCAAGTCAAAAACAGCTCTATTTTTTTTAGAGGTCAAGGTGTGAATCTCAGGATAACCCACGCGGTGATTTAAAAGCAATTCTCCAAAGCTATCTCCCGATTTCACAGTATCTCTAACAACGTCGAATAGATTGAGATTAAAGCCGTAATACATACTGTCTTTGGCATTCTCTTTTTTGACAACAGCTTCTTTTTCGAGCTCTGGGAGTTCTATAGCTTCTTCGTTGGAAGAGGAAGCAAATATAATAGAGCTAATAACTACAATTGAAAATGCTGCCAAGAGTAGTTTAAATTTCTTACTTTTTAGTAAATGAGCTAAGAGTTCCCTTGCTTCCATGCTGCAAAATTAATAAATCCCTTCAATTATAGAGATTAAAAAAAGAAAAAGCCCGAATTCATGACTCGAGCTTTTTCATTAACCAACCAAACTTTATAAATTATGAAAAACTTATTATAAGTACAGGGAACCACCCCTGCACTGACAAATTTAAATAGAGTGTTGATCTTCAAGGGTATTTTTAACGATTTTTAACGCAAAGTTTAACAGATCTCAATAAAATTTTAAGAATTAGATCAGTGAAGGGCATTAAAAATTAGGGTCGCCTTTGCTGGACCGACCTCTTGAATGAGATCTTCAACTGAAAGATCTCTTATTTTAGAAAGCGATTTGAATTTGGAAAGAAGTTGTTCAACCGTCTTAGGACCGATTCCTTCGATGGATTCTAGTTCTGAATTAAAAGCCGATTTGCTTCTCAGGTTTCTGTGAAAGCTAATACCAAATCGATGGGCTTCATTTCTAAGGCGTTGAACGATTTTTAAACTCTCTGATTTTTTATCTAAATATAGTGGAATCGAATCTCCTGGAAAATAGATTTCTTCCAATCGTTTAGCGATTCCAATAATGGCTATTTTACCTCTTAGCCCCAGTTGTTCTAGCGCTTTAAGTGCTGAAGACAACTGCCCTTTACCACCGTCGATGACAATGAGTTGGGGGAGTGGCTCCCCTTCTCTTAGGAGTCGTTTATAACGCCTGAGCACCACTTCCTCCATGGAAGCAAAATCGTCGGGCCCTTCAACAGTTTTAATTTTAAAATGCCTGTAGTCCTTTTTAGAAGGTTTCCCATCTTTAAAAACCACACAGGCGGCAACAGGGTTGGTTCCTTGAATATTGGAGTTGTCAAAACACTCGATATGTCGAGGTTCTTCACTTAACCTGAGATCTTTCTTCATCTGAGCCATGATCCGATCGACGTGTTTATCTGGATTGACTAATTGAAGTTGGGTAAGCACGTCTTTTCGGTAAAAGAGGGCATTTCTATGAGAGAGCTCTATGAGTCTTTTTTTGTCACCTGTTTTAGGAATGGTGATTTTTAATCCTTTAGGCACCAACACTTCAAAGGGCAGATAAATTTCTTTGGAGATGCTGGGGTATTTTTCTTTGATAGCCAAGATGGCATACTCTAAAAGTTGCTCTTGTGTTTCGTTTAGTTTCTTTTTGATCTCGAGGGTATGAGAGCGAATAATGGCTCCTTGAACTACTTCTAGATAATTGACATAGGCATGGGTTTGATCAGCGATGATACTAAAGACATCGACGTTGTCAATCTTTGGGTTCACAACAGTTCGTTTGGATTGGTATTTTGAAAGCAATTCCAATTTTTCCTTGTACAGTTGAGCCTCTTCAAATTCCATGCGCTCTGATTTTTCGAGCATCTTTTGCTTAAAAAGCTTTAAGGCTTTACTGAGTTTTCCCTTTAAAATCGATTGAACGGCTTTGATGTCTTCACCGTATTCAGCTTCTGTCTGCAGCCCTTCACAGGGAGCTTTACAGTTCCCCATATGAAATTCCAAGCATCGCTTGTAATTCTTTGCCTCTATTTTGGAAGCAGAGAGATCGAAGTTACAAGAGCGAAGCGGATAGAGTTCGTGAATTAACTCCAGAAGGGCTCTTATGGTTTTAGGATTGGTATAGGGACCGTAATAGGAACCATTCTTTGGAAGTAGTTTTCTAGTCGAGAACACTCTTGGATAGGGTTCTTTTGCAATACAAATCCACGGATAGGTTTTGTCATCCTTGAGCAGTATATTATAGCGAGGCTTGTTTTTCTTTATGAGATTGTTTTCCAACAAAAGGGCATCAGTTTCTGTGGGAACCACAATGTGTTTGATGGATTGAATCTTGGAAACTAAAATCCTGGTTTTAGCATCGTCGTGTTTTTTAGCGAAGTAGGAACTCACTCGCTTTTTGAGGTTTTTGGCCTTACCAATATAGATAATAGTTCCTTTTGAGTCGTAAAATTGATAGACTCCAGGACTCGAAGGAAGCGAGGTTAATTGTATGTCAATTGAAGCACTTTCCACTAGTGACGAAGGTAGTAATTAATTGTATCTTTGTTTTGTAATAAATCACAAAAGGTGGATAAAAAATCACTGAGAAAACACTACGGTAACTTAAGAGCAGCTCTAACTGAACAAGAGATGGACTCGATGAGTTTAGCAATAGCGAATCGCCTCATTGAACTTCCAATATGGAATGCCCAGTACTTCCATTTGTTTTTACCTATTGAGCAAAAACACGAAATTAACACCGAATACATTCTCTCAATTATTCAAGGAAAAGATAAAGAAGTGTTGGTTCCTAAAGTGATTGGAGAGGAACTCAAACACTATTTATTACTAGACTCTACTTCTCTTGTCATCAATAAATGGGGAATTCCTGAACCAGTTGATGGTATCGAAATCGATCCAAAGAAAATAGATGTTGTATTTGTTCCCTTATTGGCTTTTGACAAGCAGGGACATCGTATTGGATATGGAAAGGGAATGTACGACGGATTCTTAGCCCAGTGTAGAGATGATGTCTTAAAAATTGGTCTTAGTTTTTTTGAAGCTGAAGAAAAATTTGCAGAAGTCTTTTCCAGCGATATTCCACTAAACTACTGTATTACCCCCGATAGGATTTTCAAATTTTAATAGACCTTGACGCTAAGGAAAAACAGTTTTTGAAGTTAAATGTCAAAAATATTTTACATTAAGTAACTAATTTTTATATATTTGTAAAAAATATTTGACATTATGAAAACAATACTATTTCCACATTCCTATAAAAAATGGTCCAGTATTATTTTTTATACCACCTTGATTTTTGGATCCTATATTTGGTTTTCGGAAACTACTTATGACTTCTTTAATATTAAAGTGTTCTCTGTATTAGGAGATGATACGATAATACGAACAAATAGTACTGAGAACATCATTGGTAACCACGCTCTTCAGTGGATTGATAATAACGTATTAGACGAGCTATTAACCTTGATCATTGTGATCAGTGGACTCATAGCTTCCTTTAGTCGTGAGCCAGTTGAAGACGAACTCATCGCTAAACATCGAATGGATAGCTTGACCACATCGCTTTACATCAATTATGGAATATTGTTGCTAGCAACGCTTTTTGTTTATGAATTAACTTATTTTCACGTGATGGTTGTTCAGTTGTTTTTAATCATATTGGTGTTCAATTTGATTTTCAAATACAAGCTTTACCAACACTACAAAGACTAAGAGATGAAGAATAATATCAAGATGTATCGGGCAAAGTTTGATGTCACTCAAGAGGATCTATCTAAGAAGTTAGGAGTGTCACGGCAAACCATCAATTCAATAGAGAACAACAAGTACTTTCCATCACTCGAATTAGGGCTTCAAATGGCACAGATATTTGAGTGTAAGGTAGATGATTTATTCAGTCTTGACTAGACAGATTTAGGAAAGACTTTCTTGCTAAAGACCAGGAGAATTCCAACCCCTGTACTGATTGCAGTATCTGCTATATTAAAGACCGGTTGAAAAAACTGAAATTCTTTTCCTCCAATAAAGGGAACCCAGTGAGGCCAATGAGTGTTGATGAGCGGGAAGTACAACATGTCGACTACCTTTCCATGAAACAATTTACTGTAAGGAACTTCAGCCATCCATGAGGCAATTTGACCGTTGGAATGATTGAAAATAAGCCCGTAAAACACAGAATCGATGATGTTGCCAAGTGCTCCAGCAAAGATGAGAATCTGTGCAATAATCAATAGTTTTGGACCCTTGTTTTTCACGGTTTGAACAACCCAATACCCAATAGCTGTAATGGCGACCAATCGGAAGAGGGTTAAAAATAATTTGGCTGAAGATTCTGCAATGGGAAGAATATCACTTAGTTTGGTTCCCCAGGCAGCTCCCTCATTTTCGATAAATAAAATTTTAAACCAAGAAAAGACCTCTATTGACTCTCCTAAATAAAAATGAGTTTTTACATAGATTTTAGACCACTGATCAACAATCAATAGCAATAGTACAAATAGGGATACTTTTTTTAGATTCATAGGTTTTCGTTCGCTCAAAAATACAATTATTTATTTGCTTTTATCAGTTGAATGTTTCCAATTTGACTCTTTAGGTGTAACTGTGTTTTGCCAAGAGGAATCGAATCAGATTCAACTGTTCCATAAGTACTATGAGCACTGATGGTCGCCTTGTCGACAAATGCTTTAATCGAACCTTTTATGGTTTGAACAGCTACCTTTGTTTCTACTTGGTAGAGGGTGCAACTTCCATCGTTGAGTTCGATTCTCAAATCGTTGTAATCTCCATGGATTTCAGCATTGGTTGAATTGCCGACAAGCTTTACTTTAAACTGTTTTGGAATTTCAATAACGAGTGAGACAGACAATACTTTATGAGCACTAAGCTTGTCATTGGGCATTACAAAGCCCGCATTAAAACTGGGTTCTATAGTTAGTAGATGCTCATCGGTAAATACGTTGACCAATTGATTGGGACTGTATTCTCCCTCAATTTCAGCTTTGATGGTAAGACTATTACTGTCGGTTGTCTGAAGTACTACTTCAAAGCTGTCCTTAGCATCGATAAAGATCTGATCAACCCCTTCTTCAATAAATGATTTGTGAATGGTTTTTTGTCCAAAGGAACAACTAAAAGCAAGACCTATTAGACAAAAAATGCCTTGTTTGATTAAAGTTGAACAAGGCATTCTAGTTTATTTTTGCATATTCTTAGCTTCGATGCTCAGCGTTGCATGAGGAACTAATTTTAAACGTTCCTTAGAGATTAACTTTCCAGTAACTCTACAAACCCCATAGGTCTTGTTTTCTATTCGAAGTAAAGCGTTTTTAAGGTCTCTAATAAATTTTTCTTGGCGAATTGCGAGTTGTGTATTCGCTTCCTTACTCATGGTTTCAGAGCCTTCTTCAAATGCTTTAAAGGTTGGAGAAGTATCATCAGTACCGTTGTTATGATCATTCATATAGGCACTTCTTAACAACTCTAAGTGTTCTTTAGCTACCTTGATTTTATCTTCAATGATTACTCTAAATTCCTCCAAGTCTTTGTCGGAATATCTGTGATTCGATTCTGCTGACATAATTATTCCTTTTTTTTGATAAACAATCGTGTGCGAGTATCGTCAAATTCGATCTCCACACCTTCGCTTAATTCATCGACACAGTGAATTTCTTCACTAAGTGTTTCCGTCTTAATGTAGTCTAAGTTAACATTTATTGCCTTTTCTACAATACCATCTTTTAAAATAGTTACAATAATTTTATCAGTAACCTCAAAACCAGAATCTTTTCTAAGGTTTTGAATTCGATTGACCATCTCTCTAGCGATTCCTTCGCTTTTAAGTTCTGGTGTGATATGAATATCTAAAGCAACTGTGATAGACCCTTCTGAGGCCACTAAACAACCTTCGATGTCTTGAGAAGAGATCAATACATCTTCTAAGGTAAGGTCGATATTGGTATCTCCAAGATCTATTAGTATGTGTCCTTCTTGTTCCATTGTTGAGATGTCTTCTGCATTGAAACCTGCAACAACTGCAGCAATTTGTTTCATATGCTTCCCGTGTTTAGGACCAAGGGTTTTAAAATTGGGCTTGATTTGTTTTACGATGATACCGTCTTCGTCAGTAATCAATTGAAGTTCTTTGATATTGACCTCCGCTTTTACGAGATTTTCAACAGCAAGAATGGCCTGTTTTTCTTCTTCAGAGTGATAGGGAACCATGATCTTTTGAAGGGGTTGTCTCACCTTGATTTTTTCTTTTTGACGAAGCGAAAGCACAAGGGATGACATACGTTGTGCCAACTCCATTTTTTGCTCTAAAGAACTGTCGATAAGGCTTGTATCTGCTTTAGGGAATTCAGCTAAGTGAACAGATTCTGCAGCATTAGGTCTACAAACAGAACTCAAATCTCTATAGAGTCGATCCATAAAGAAGGGAGCTACAGGAGCCGATAAAAGGGCCACTGTTTCCAAGCAAGTATAGAGCGTTTGATAGGCTGCGATCTTATCGGTTTCATAGGCTCCTTTCCAGAAGCGTCTTCTACAGAGTCTTACATACCAGTTAGAGAGATTTTCTTGAACGAAGTCTGAAATGAGTCGTGTCGCTCTCGTTGGCTCGTATTCTTCATAAGCCTTGTCAACTTTTTGAATCAAACTGTTGAGTTCCGATAAAATCCAACGATCAATTTCTGGACGCTGTTGCATTGGCACTTCAGCTTCGCTGTAGGAGAAGTTGTCTAAGTTAGCATATAAGCTAAAGAAGGAATAAGTGTTGTAAAGCGTTCCAAAGAATTTACGTTTGACCTCTGCAACACCTTCGAGATCAAATTTTAAGTTGTCCCAAGGATTGGCATTGGAGATCATATACCAACGGGTAGGATCTGCTCCGTGATCTTTTAAGGTTTCAAAAGGATCGATGGCATTTCCTAGTCGTTTGGACATTTTCTTTCCGTCCTTGTCAAGAACCATTCCATTCGATACGACGTTTTTATAGGCCACCGAATCAAACACCATGGAAGCAATCGCGTGAAGGGTATAAAACCACCCTCTAGTTTGATCGACTCCTTCTGCGATAAAATCAGCAGGGAAGGAGGTATTGTTGTCTATTTTTTCTTTGTTTTCAAACGGATAGTGCCACTGTGCAAAAGGCATGGATCCAGAATCAAACCAAACATCGATCAAATCAGATTCTCTTCTCATCGGTTTCCCAGATTCAGAAAGGAGTACGATTTGATCTACGATGTTTTTGTGAAGGTCAATTTTTTGATAGTTTTCTTCGCTGTTGTCTCCAGGGATGAAATCTTCAAAGATGTCTTTGTCCATTAGACCTGCCTTAACAGACTCTTGCATTGCTGACTTGAGTTCTTCGACAGATCCGATGATGCGCTCTTCTTTTCCGTCTTCAGTTCTCCAAATTGGAAGTGGAATTCCCCAATATCGAGAACGAGAAAGGTTCCAATCATTGGCATTGGAAAGCCAGTTTCCAAATCTTCCTTCTCCTGTTGCTTTTGGTTTCCAATTGATGCTTTGGTTGAGTTCAAACATGCGATCTTTAACATCGGTCACTTTGATAAACCAAGAATCTAAGGGGTAATAAAGAACAGGTTTGTCTGTTCTCCAACAGTTTGGATAGGAGTGGACGTATTTTTCAACCTTAAAGGCTTTGTTTTCTATTTTGAGTTGAATGGCAATTTCAACGTCTACTGATTTTTCAGGAGCTTCTCCGTCTTCGTAATACTCGTTTTTGACGTATTTGCCGCCGAGTTCTCCTAGTTCAGGACGAAATTTACCCTGAAGATCTACAAGAGGAACAGGATTGCCGTTTTCATCAAGAACGAGCATTGGCGGCACCTCTGGATCAGCTTCTTTAGCAGCCAAGGCATCATCAGCACCAAAAGTAGGAGCTGTGTGAACAATACCGGTACCATCTTCGGTTGTTACAAAATCTCCTAAAATAACTCTAAAAGCATTTTCAGGATTTTGATAAGGTTTTGCAGCATCGATTAATTGCTCGTATCGGATGTTTTTGAGCTCTTTTCCAAGAATACCTTCTCCTACGAAATAAGGGATCTTTTTATCACCCTCTTGAAAGCTCTTTAATTCATCTTCACTTTCAACTGGGGTGTATTTGCCAGAGAATTGTTTGCCGACTAATGATTTTGCTAGGATGACGGTGATTGGTTCAAAAGTGTATTGATTGAATGATTTCACCCAAACATACTCAATCTTTGGACCTACCGTTAATGCGGTATTACTCGGAAGCGTCCAAGGAGTTGTCGTCCAAGCTAGGAAATAAAGTGTCTCACTAATGCCTTTTAATTTTTCAGGCAGACTTTCGTTGATCGCCTTGAACTGTGCCGTTATAGTTGTGTCGGTTACATCTTGATAACAACCTGGCTGATTGAGTTCGTGTGAACTCAGACCAGTCCCTGCTTTAGGGGAATACGGTTGGATGGTATAGCCCTTGTAGATAAGCCCCTTGTCGTAAATCTGTTTTAAAAGCCACCACACGGTCTCCATATACTTAGGCTCGTAGGTGATATAAGGATCTTTCATATCGACCCAATAACCGATTTTCTCAGTCATATCATTCCATACGTCTGTATAGCGCATTACGGCTTTTCGACAAGCGTCATTGTATTCAGAAATGGTGATTTTAGTCCCAATATCCTCTTTGGTGATTCCTAGTTCTTTTTCGACCCCTAATTCCACAGGTAGTCCATGGGTATCCCATCCAGCCTTACGCTTTACTTGGAATCCTTTCATGGTTTTGTATCTAGGGAAAATATCCTTGATGGTTCTAGCCATCACGTGGTGAATACCTGGCATCCCATTCGCTGAAGGAGGTCCTTCAAAAAAAACATAGCTAGGTTTCCCCTCTTGTTGAGTGATACTTTTATTAAAGATATCGGCGTCTTTCCAGAACTGTTGAACAGAGTTCGATACTTCTGATAAATCGAGGCCTTTATATTCTGCAAACTTCATAATACTAAGCTATTGAGCTAAAATTAAAGATGCAAAATTACACAATTATTAACAAAAAGAGGAGCTTAAGGACCCGATTTTAAAATTGGTGAGATAAACTGCTGATCAGATTGATTCCAGGAGCACTGATTCCCGATGAATAGGGGCGGTAACGAAGATTGGTAATATTTTCAATCGCAAAACTAAACTTGGTTTCATGGGTTAGCTGAACTTGAGATTTGAAATTCAGGGTTTGCCATGAAGGAGCATAGGGATTTCCTTCAAGGTCTTTAGCGTAGAGATAAGGTTTAGATCGTTCACTCAGGGCTAATTTTTCAAAGGGGATTTCAGAGTTAAAGAGACTGTAGAAATTGAGTACAAAAGGACCTTTTTCATAAACCAATTGCAATTGTCCAAAGTTAGGAGACACGTGTCTTACAGCAGAACTAATACCGTTTTCATCTAAATATTCTCCCTTGGATAAGGAGTAATTTCCAATGATTTTAAATTCAGGACTGACAAGACATCTCAACGCAAATTCAATACCCTTAATTTTAGCGTGAGCTAAATTTTGAACCGCTTGAACTCTTGAAAGCTCCCCTTGATATTCGATGTATTCTTGAGCTTGAGTTTCGTTTTTTGGGATAAAAGCATCGTAGTCTTTTCGCACCATTACCTGATCCATAAAGGTGTAATAGGCAGAAATGCGAAAATCGGTGTGATTTTCTAGTCGGGTTCTAAAGCCGAGGTCAATTCCTCTTGCGTGTTCTGGTTTAAGATTTGGGTTGGGAACTACTACAGCTCCAGGCTCTGAATCGAATACTTTGGCTAGGTCATCGATATTTGGAGCTCTAAAACCCGATGAAATATTAAGCCTCAATTGGGAGCTATTCAAGGTCCAATTCATTCCCAAATTTGCTGTTAAGGCTCCAGTGTTTAAATCGATTTCATCAAAGGGGAATTGGTATTCCATTCGATTGAGCTTTGCAAAAGCTTTTATTTTATTATAGCGAAACCCACTCATTAGACTCAAGTGATCAGAAGCTCTAAAGGTACTGTTAAGGTAGAGAGCTGAAGAGTTCCAACTGGCATTGTCGGGATAACGAGATGGGGCATTTGTTCTTAGATTGTTGTCGATGTTTTCACGACTAGCCATTGAATTTACGACATTGTCGATGAATTCATAGCCGTAAAAAAAATCTATGGATTCCCCAATACTCTTCTCGTAATCTAAATTCAATGTCCAACTATCGACTAGTTCTTCGGTGTGTTCTAGGATAGGACTGTTAACGTCTCTACTATGCCTACTTTCTCCAAAACGTTGATGTGCTATACTTAAAAGGGCGTTGCTATAGAATGAATTCGATCTCAAATGATGGAGTTGATAATGTTTCATATTCCATAGCTGAGGTCCGTAATACCACTGTGCAGATCGAAGTGGGTTAGCTCCCTTACCTGGTCTAATGAGTCGGTCGTATCTTGGAATATCAGAGGTTTTTGAATAGACCCAAGAAAATTCGTGTTTCCAATGGCTAGAGGGTTGATAGACACTTTTGTGAAAAGCACTGAGCATGGAGTATCCTGAATTGATTTGTCTCAGAGGTTCGTAGTTTTGAACAAGCTGATCAATTCCATCGACACGTTTTACATAAAGAGTGTTTAAATAGTCGTCAGGGCCGCTTGTTCCCATGAGTAAATCAGAAAAATCACTTTGAGTGATGCTGCTAAAATGAGACCATTTGGAGGATGAAATAGCAAAATCAGCGTGATTGGTCCACTCTTTATTTGCTGAAGAAAAGCGACTGTGAGCATTAGCTTTAAAGGATCTTTTACTGCTGAATCCATTGGATTTTGTGTAAAAGTTGATGACTCCTCCCATGGCATCTGATCCGTAAATCACAGAACCAGTTCCAAAAAGCACCTCAGTCTTATCGACAATAAAGGGATCTATAGAGATCACATTTTGCAGGTTTCCTCCTCTAAAAATGGCGTTATTCATACGCACACCATCGACCACCAAGAGCAATCGATTGGCAGCAAATCCTCTAATCATCGGACTTCCCCCACCTAACTGACTTTTTTGAACATAGACATTTCCAGATTGTTGGAGTAAATCTGCTGAGGTCTGCGGTTGTTGAAGTTCAATGGCTTTTTGATCAATTACTTGAATTTTTTGAGGCACCTGACTCTTGTATTGTTTCCATTTGGAGACCGACATGATGACCTCGTCCAAGTGCATACTTTGAGGATATAGGTAAATAGCGTAATCATTCTTAGCCCAGCTGCGTTTGCTGATTCTCAGTTTTTCATAACCGAATTTGTAAACCTCTAAAATTTCATCTTCCTCGAAGATAGAGAGATCTACCTGTCCATCACTGTTGGAGCTGATACTTTCTTTAAGGTCAGTAGTATAGACAATCACCTGGTCTATGGGGGTATTGGTGTTCGCATCATATACCAAAAAGTCCTGTGCTTTCACACTGAAACTCAACAAGAGGATCAACAAGCTTAACGCTGTTTTATAGTGAGGAAAAGACGACATTGAGGACTTCAAGGGATTTGGGTGACTTAAATGAATTTAAATGCAATCGATAATAGTTCATAATCGATTTTATAAGTTCAATTTTCAGATTTTTATCGAATTTAGTTGCTTTAGAATTATCAAAATTCGTGCCTAAAAACAGCTTCAAGGCTTCTGAAAGCGATTTATTTAGTGAACTTTCATTGGAAAAATAAGAACTAAAGGCTCCTTCGACAAGATTAAAATAAGGAGCATCAACAGTTGAGTGGTCGGGATAAAACCCTAAATAGCGACTTAGATCGATTAGAAATTGTATGTGAAAATTCCCGACCTGATCGTTTTGATCCATCCACATCAAAGACTCTGATAAGAATTGAAACAGTTCTTTGTTTTCTTCTTCTTCTACAATAGCTGAAGAAAGAACTTCTGAAAGAAATAAGACTAGTGAATTTTTGACTAGATTAGAGTGAGCACTTTGGTAGTGGTAATGCGTTTTTACTTCAGAAATTCGATCCAATGTTGCATTGTTTTTATGAGTAGCAACTAGTTCCAATTGAGATAAAGGAAGAAAATAGGCCGCTTTGATCTTTCCCTTTTTTGAGGCTAATACCCCCTGTAATATATAGGATTTTAAACCGTCCGATTCTGTAAAAGCCTTTACGATCAAACTGCTGTCAGCGTATTTTATCGAAGACAGTACAATGGCTTTTGTGTGGACTCTCATAGTGAGCAAAATAATAAAAAAAGCCTTTGAAAAACTCCAAAGGCTCTTAAATAATTAACAGAATTCTTAGATGACTCCTTGTGCGAGCATGGCATCAGCAACTTTAACGAATCCGGCGATATTAGCACCTTTAACATAGTTGCAATAACCGTCCTCTTCCATTCCGTAATCTAAACAGTTGTTGTGAATATTGGCCATGATGTCTTTTAGACGCTCATCTACTTCTTCTCTTGTCCAGCTAATTCGCAGTGAGTTTTGTGACATTTCCAATCCAGAAGTAGCAACTCCTCCTGCATTTGATGCTTTACCAGGAGCAAAGAGAATCTTTTGATCGTGGAAGTAGTGAACTGCATCTGGAGTGGTCGGCATATTGGCTCCTTCGGCAACACAGGTACATCCATTTTTGACAAGCATTTTAGCTTCATCTAAATTCAATTCGTTTTGAGTTGCACATGGGAATGCTACATCACAAGGTACTGACCAAGGACGTTCACCTTCGTGATAGGTTGCGTTGGGATATTGTTTGACGTATTCGCTTATGCGACCTCTTTTGTTGTTTTTGAGGTCAATCACAAAGTTGATCTTTTCTTGATCGATTCCCTGTGGATCGTGAATGAATCCTTTGGAATCTGAAAAGGTTAAGACCTTCGCTCCTAATTGAACGCATTTTTCTGCAGCGTACTGAGCAACATTTCCAGAACCTGAGATGCAAACCGATTTCCCTTCCATAGAATCTCCTGTTCGTTTCAGCATGGATTGAGCAAAGTATACCGTTCCATAACCAGTAGCCTCAGGACGGATTAAAGACCCTCCCCAAGAACGCCCTTTACCGGTGAGGACTCCCGTAAACTCATTTCGTATTTTTTTATACATTCCAAAGAGGTATCCAATTTCACGGGCACCTACTCCGATATCACCTGCTGGAACATCTGTATTGGCACCGATATGCTTGGAAAGCTCTAACATGAACGCATGGCAAAAACGCATGATTTCATCATCTGATTTTCCTTTTGGATCAAAATCAGAACCACCTTTTCCACCACCCATTGGTAAGGTTGTCAAAGCATTTTTAAAGACCTGCTCAAAGGCTAAGAATTTTAAGACACTTGCGTTTACAGTTGGGTGAAAACGCAGTCCTCCTTTGTAGGGACCTATTGCAGAATTCATTTGAATACGATAACCTCTGTTGACGTGTATTTCTCCTTTGTCGTCGACCCAAGCAACTCTAAAAGAAATCAAGCGTTCTGGCTCGACCATTCTTAAAAGAACGTGTTTACCATTGTAGATTTCGTTATTGGCGATGTAAGGGATTACTGTATCGGCCACTTCTTGGACTGCTTGAATAAATTCAGGCTCGTGCCCATTGCGACTGATGACCTCTTGCATAAAGCGATCAATCTTGTCTTGAATTAACTTGTCAGAATGCATATAATTATCAAATTAATATTTTGAGGACAAAAATATGTTATTTTAACAATTTTACAGCTAAAATGTTATAATATTTTACAATATTCTCAAAGTGCTCTGTTGAGGTCTTCGATGAGATCCTCAACGGCTTCTACTCCAACTGAGAGACGAATCAACCCATCTACAATTCCCAAGGCTTCCCGTTCTTCTTTTGGGACTGAGGCATGAGTCATCGT
This sequence comes from uncultured Flavobacteriaceae bacterium, assembly GCA_937136455.1. GTDB lineage: Bacteria > Bacteroidota > Bacteroidia > Flavobacteriales > Flavobacteriaceae > MAG-120531. Next base: position 235,919 of record CAKZOO010000113.1, read on the forward strand.
TACTGGATGTCCCACCAAAGATTCTACCCCTCCCAGGGAGACTCCAAGGCAGAATAGTTTGAGTTTTTTGACCAGCTGTTTTGTGGAATCTAAATCAGAAGATTTAGGAACAAAAGAAATCATGCTTCCAAATGCCGTCATTTGTTTTTTAGCAACCTCGTGATTGTGATGATCTTCAAATCCGGGATAATACACTTTTTCTACCTTGGGGTGCGTTCTTAAAAATGCAGCAATTTGAGCTGCGTTTTCACAATGTCTTTGCATGCGAAGGTGAAGTGTTTTAATTCCCCTTAATACTAAAAAACAATCCATTGGCGAGGGAATAGCTCCAGCAGCATTTTGAATGAAGTGTAATTTTTTGCCCAATTCAACATCTTTTACAACAAGGGCTCCGAGGATGACATCAGAGTGACCCGAGAGGAATTTAGTGGCTGAGTGCATTGATATATCAGCCCCTAAATCAAGAGGTTGTTGTAAATAAGGAGAGGCGAAGGTGTTGTCTACTCCTACAAGAATAGAACGATCTATAGATTTAGTGATTTTGACAATCTCAGCAATGTCTACTATTTTGACAAGTGGGTTTGTTGGCGATTCAACCCAAACCATTTTGGTATTGGTTTGAAAATGAGCTTTCAAACCCTCCAAGTCTTGAAGGTCTACAAAAGAAAATTGCAAGCTAAACTGCTCCAATAATTGTGTAAAAAGGCGATAACTTCCTCCGTAAATATCCTTGGAAGCGATAATGTGATCTCCTGATTTCAACAATCTAAGGGCGGCATCAACAGCGGCGATACCCGAACTAAATGCAATGGCGTCTGAGCCATTTTCAACGCTAGCTAGTGATTTTTCTAGAGCAGTTCTAGTAGGGTTAGCTGTTCTCGAATAGGAGTAATGACCGTAATCTCCAAGTTCTTCTTGACCGTAGGAGCTGCTCATATAGATCGGAGTCATCAGCGCCTTGTAGGGAGGTTCTAGATGTTGCCCTCCGTGAATCATTTTGGTTTCTTTCTTCATTACGATGCAATTCCTAAGGCTCTTCTAAGCGCTAGGATGGATCCTATGTGAATGCCTTCGTGAAAGTTGTTGAATGTGATTGCGTCTTCAACCGACTCTAGAGTTACATTGGCTGAAGTAGTATAAGAATTGTAGTTTTTAAAGACGCCCTTTTGGTAATCTTCTTCTGCTTTATCGACCAGCTCTATTAAGGCTTTTTTGATCAGGTTAAAATCTTCTTCTGAGGGTTCCTCTACAGGGCGAGATCCTTTAGCGTATGTCGCTATGATTTCATCGGGTAAATTGACTTCTAAACCATTTAATTTATAGATCAATAATTGTTGGGTTACGGCCACATGTGCAATATTCCACCATATATTATTGTTAAAGTGTTCTGGTATTGCCAAAAGATGTTCTCTTGAAATCGTCTCTAAAAAACTCACTAAAATTTTTCTAATTTCTCTAGAGGTGTAGAATTGAAACTTCATACTCATGATGTCATTTATAAATTGTAATTTTAAATCACTAAAGTAATCAATTGATGAACACTATATACCATTTGAGCAGTTGTTCTACGAATAAAAGGATTTTAGCAGAACTGCCGCTCGAACAATTTGAACTAATCGATATTAAAGATCATCCACTGAGTGATGAGGAATTGGAAGGATTTTACCAGCACACATCTTCCTATGAAGAACTCATTAACAAGAGAGCACAACGCTTTAAATTAGAGGGTATTTCAGCGAATGGACAGAGCGAAGAAACCTATAAAAATCTTTTAAAATCACATTATACTTTTTTAAAAAGACCCGTCATTTGCTATGAGCAAAAGCTCTATGTAGGAAATGCTAAATCGACTATTGAATCTCTAAAGTCTCATCTTGAAAGAACTCATTAATATTAGAACAGTTGCTTTTCTAGCAGCCTTTGGAGCAACTGCCATTTACGGCATCAATCACACGGTTGCCAAGGGAGTCATGCCTGATTATGTAGGAGCATTTGGTTTTATTTTCTTAAGAACAGGAGGTGCAGCACTGCTGTTTTGGATCAGTTCCTTCTTTGTGAAATCAGAGAAAATAGCCAAGCAAGATTGGAAGCCTCTGATTACAGCAGCCATACTAGGTGCTAGTATCAATATGCTTTCCTTCTTCAAAGGCTTAGAGCTCTCGACACCCATTAATTCTTCAATTCTAGTTACTATAACCCCTATTATTGTAGTTATTTTTTCGAGTATCCTCTTAAAAGAGAAAATCTATTTTACAAAGGTTCTTGGAATCACCATGGGTTTGGTTGGAGCAATCGGGCTGGTAATCTACGGAAAGGAAGTTCGAGTGGATGCCCCTAATATTCCACTGGGAAACACCTTGTTTATTGTCAATGCAACAGCCTATGGTTTGTATTTAATCGTGATTAAAAAAGTCATGGAAAAGTACCAGCCTATCACTGTTTTAAAATGGGTATTTACGATTGCATTTTTTGTAAATCTACCGATTACCTATACCTCATTTAGTCAGATTAATTGGGAGATGCCACCCTCGATTATCGCTTCTGTAGCATTTGTAATACTAGGAACGACCTATATGACTTATTTGTTCAATGGATTCGCTTTGACCAAACTAAAGGCTTCGACGGTCAGTTCCTTTGTTTACGTCCAACCCTTAATCGGAATTATCGCAGCGATATTAAGTGGACAAGACCAGCTGAATTTCACGAAGGTGGCAGCGGGAATACTGGTATTGTCAGGGGTTTATTTTGCCTCTAAAAAACAAACAATTTAATTATGGAAAAAGCAGCATTTATCAAAGATTTATCAATGCCCATTGTAGCGGCACCCATGTTCTTAATCTCAGGACCTGAATTGGTGATTTCCTGTTGTAAAAACGGTATTATTGGAAGCTTTCCGGCTTTGAATCAACGCAGTACGGAAGGATTTGAGCAGTGGGTCGTTCAAATCAAAGAAGCCCTTGCTGCTTTTGAAAAAGAAACAGGGAAAAAGGCAGCGCCTTTTGCAGTAAATCTCATTGTACACCCGACCAACCCAAGACTCAAAGCGGATCTAAAAATTTGTATGAAGCACAAAGTTCCACTGGTGATCACCTCACTTGGGGCTGTAAGTCAGGTCGTTGATGCTGTACATTCATACGGTGGGCTTGTCTTTCACGATATCATCAAAAAAAGACATGCAGAAAAAGCGATTGAAGCAGGAGTGGACGGGCTCATTCTTGTATCTGCAGGAGCTGGAGGACATGGAGGAACCCTCAATCCGATGAGCCTCTTGTCAGAAGTAAGTTCCATTTTTGACGGAACGATTTTGCTTTCAGGTTGTATTTCAACAGGGAAAGATGTTGCTTCAGCACTTCAGATGGGAGCAGATTTAGCCTATATGGGAACTCGTTTTATCAATACAGAAGAGAGTCAAGCTACCGATGAATACCGTCAGATGATTGTAGATTCAGGTGCAGGTGATATTGTTTATACGGCTTCCATTTCTGGAGTTCCAGCAAATTTCCTAGCCAAGAGCTTGGCAAAAGCGGGAATTTCAGAAGAAGATTTAAAAGCGGATCGCAAAATTGATTTTGGCAAAGAATTAGATACTGAAGCCAAGGCCTGGAAAACGATCTGGTCAGCAGGTCAGGGAGTAACCAGCATTCACGATAGTATGAGTGTCGGTGAATTGGTCAGCCGTTTAAAATCTGAGTTTAAAACAGCGCTTTTAGATCAAGAAAAGCGTATGAAACAGTGGTTTTCTTAAAAACTATTGATCGACCGCTACTTTGTAAGTAGGGTCTTCCATGACATTGACATCGATAATCTCATCAGCATTTTTCAAAAGAGCTCTACAATCGGCGCTGAGGTGTTTGAGATGCACCTCTTTTCCAACCTTGAGGTATCTTGAAGTTAGTTTATTCACAGCTTCAATAGCAGACATATCTACAATGCGAGATTCAGCAAAATCGATGATAACGATATCGGGGTCGTTTAATACATCGAACTTTTCGTTAAAAACGGTGATGGATCCAAAGAATAGTGGTCCGTATATCTCATAGTGTTTGGCGCCATTTTCATCGATGAATTTTCGAGCTCTAATGCGCTTGGCATTGTCCCAAGCAAATACGAGAGCGGCAATGATAACTCCTACCACTACAGCAAGGGCTAAATTGTGTAAGAATACGGTTACTAGGGTCACCAGCACCATCACAAAGACGTCGGATTTAGGCATGCGTCTAAAGGTCTTTAAACTCGCCCATTCAAAGGTTCCAATCGAGACCATTATCATGAGTCCAGTAAGTGCAGCCATTGGCATTTTTTCTATCACGGATGAACCAAACATGATAAAGACGAGCAACATCACAGAGGCTACGATTCCAGAGAGACGTGCACGAGCACCATTGGAAGTGTTGATCAAACTCTGACCGATCATCGCACAGCCTCCCATTCCCGAAAACAATCCAGAAAGGATGTTGGCACTACCTTGGGCAATGGCTTCTCTGTTACCACTCCCTCTTGTCTCAGTGATTTCATCGACGATATTAAGAGTCAAAAGACTTTCGATAAGACCCACACCTGCTACGATCGAAGCATAGGGGAAAATAATTTTTAAAGTTTCTAATTCAAGTGGAACTTCTGGTAAATGAAAAGGAGGAAATCCTCCTTTAATAGAGGCGATATCGCCAATGGTTTTGGTGTCAATTCCAAAGAAAACAACGATTCCAAACACCGCTAGAATTGCAATTAGAGCCGCTGGAAGTTGTTTGTTGATCTTTGGGATTCCCCAAATGCTCAGCATCGTAAAAAGCACCAATCCCAATAAAGTTACAAGAGGCATTCCTGTAAGCCAGTTTCCTGAATCATCTTGGAATTGAACTAATTGAGAACTAAAAATGATGATGGCCAAACCGTTTACAAACCCAAAAATAACGGGATGAGGAACCAGACGCATCAGTTTTCCTAACTTTAAAAAACCAACAACCGTTTGAAGAAGGCCAGCGAGAATGACGGTCGCAAAGATATATTCTACGCCATGTGATTTGACAAGGGCAACTAAAACAACAGCAATAGCACCAGTCGCCCCTGAAATCATTCCTGGTCGACCTCCAAAAATAGAGGTAACGAGGCCCATCATAAACGCAGCGTATAATCCTGTTAGCGGTGAGAGCCCTGCGATAAGAGCAAAGGCAATGGCTTCAGGGACTAAGGCTAATGCAACTGTTAGACCAGAGAGTATTTCAGTTTTGTAATTTACTTCTTGCGAGAAGTCAAAGAGATTGAATATTTTCTTCAAAACGAACTATTTAGGCTTGCAAAAGTACACTTTCATATCAAAACATGCCAAAAATAATAAACCCCTGAACGAAATATCATCCAAGGGCTTAAACCAAATCAACCAAACAAAAACTAATTTTGTATAATATGGTTAACAAATAGCGTGCCAAAAATTAATTATTAGAAAAATTATTTTTTTAGTTAATCTTAAAATATTTCTTCAACTTTGTTTTATGAATAACCCTCAACAAATAGCAGTCTTAGGAGGAGGTTCCTGGGCAACAGCCTTGGTTAAAATTCTGACAGATAATCAATTAAAAGTAAATTGGTATATCAGAAATCAGAATGATATCGACTATATACTCCAACACAGACACAATCCGAAATACTTGACCTCTGTTCATTTTAATTTAGATATGCTCGAATTGAGTTCGGATATCAATCAGGTGGTGCAGGCGAATAAGCGAATGATTTTGGCGATTCCTTCGGCATTTGTTGCAGAGGAATTAAAAAAAGTAAGGATTCCCCTCTACGGAAAGACTATTTTTTCTGCAGTCAAGGGCATTGAGCCAGAATCTGGGCTAATTATTGGAGAATACCTACATCAAAAATATGAAATCCCCATGAATCAAATAGGGGTGATTACGGGGCCTTGTCACGCAGAGGAGGTAGCTTTAGAGCGATTGTCATATTTGACCATTGCCTGTATGAATAAGAGAAGAGCTCAGTATTTAGCAGACATGCTTTCCAATGATTACATCATTACCAATACCTCAAGAGATGTGATCGGCACCGAATACGCTGCAGTCTTTAAAAACATTTACGCTTTAGCAGCAGGTATTGCACACGGGATTGGATATGGTGATAATTTTCAGGCCGTATTGATTGCCAACTCCGTCGCAGAAATGAAAACCATCATTAGAGCCATTAAACGCAAGAGAAGAGTTATTTACCACTCAGCCTATTTGGGAGATTTACTTGTAACAGCCTATTCTACTTTTTCTAGAAATCGAATGTTTGGAACTATGATTGGGAAGGGTTATAGTGTGAAGAGTGCTATGATGGAAATGAAGATGGTAGCTGAAGGCTACTACGCTTCTAAAAGTGCTCATCATTTTTTAAAGAGAAAGGAGCTTTTTAACAAAGCGCCAATTGCCTCATCGGTCTATCGCATCTTATACCAGGAAGAACGTCCTAGAGAAGTTTTTAAAGAATTACAAAATCACTTGATCTGATTAAAATTCGTATTCACGCTCCACTTTGCACACTCTAAGCGTGTAGTGGTCATACCATTTTTCTTTTCCCAACTGCATTGCAATACCGTGCTCTGGATGATTTCTCCAGGCCATGATTGAATCTAAATCCCTCCAATAACTCAGTGTAATTCCAATATCCTCTCGAGCAGTATCAAAGCCTAAAAATCCCTCTTGTTTTTTGACGAGTTGCTCCATCGCTTGAGCCATCCTGGCATAACCTTCATCATTTTTAAGGGTAGAGGTAAAAATAACGGCGTAATAGGGAGTTTGATACATCATATGAATTCTTTTTCTGTAAAATAGGTAACAATGGCCTCTTTGATAAGTACGCTTTGTTCACCTGCTTTTAAAGGGGGTAGGTTCTCTACTATGGTGTAATGAGGCCATCCATCTTCATCGGTATAATCAAAACGATAATACCCATAAGGTTCGAGAAGTCTGCAGATAGCAATATGCATTAAATGAATCTTTTCATCTTTTTTAAAAGGTCGATGATACTGACCTAATTCTTGTACACCGATTAAGTAAACGATGGAATCGATATCCATTTCTTCATCCGCAGAAAATTGTTCGGATAGGGTGCGGGTCAATTGTTCCCACTTTTCTTTTAATAGAGGATCTCTAGACATTGGTTCTTTTATGAGGAATAAAGCTCAAGTTTCCCTAACTTTAATTCGAATTAGAATAAACAAAGTTAATCCTTTCTTTTATATGAATGTCATCGATATTGTATTAGCACTGATTATGGCTCTTGGTTTTTACAAAGGCTTTAAAAACGGACTTTTAGTAGAAGTCGCTTCCATTATAGCACTGATAGCTGGGCTGTATTGCGCCTTTCATTTTTCGGATTTTGCCGCGGTATATCTAGCTGATCTACTCGATTGGAATGAAAACAATCTGAATATTGCAGCCTTTGTGATTACCTTTTTAGCAGTTCTTCTGGGAGTTAATTTACTCGGAAAGCTGTTGACTAAAATTGTTCAAGTACTTTTACTTGGAATGGTGAATAAGCTCTTAGGAGGCGCTTTTGGATTGCTAAAAAGCCTGATCATATTAGGGGTGCTTTTAGTCTTTTTAGACCAGAAGATTGGTTTGAGTAGTTGGATTTCAGAGAAGACCAAAGAGAGCTCGTTGATCTATGGAATTTTCTATGAGATCGGGGCTTTTGTATACCATCAGCTTTTTGAAAATCAACTCTTCGATCAAATTCGATCTTGGTTTTAAGAAATAGAACCCTTAAATCCATGAATATTTTTTACATTTGAAACATTATTAAGACAAAAAGTTATAAAAATGCAAAACACATCCATTCAATCGACCTTAGAACAATTGGGAATTAAGCCTTCTAATTTTGGTAGTTCTACTGGATCCAATTCTTTTAAATACGATCAGACCATCAGTTCTTATAGTCCGGTAAATGGAGAAAAGATTGCAGAGGTTGGAATTACTACAAAGGAGGATTTTAACCGTGTAGTGGAAACCGCTTCAGAAGCCTTCCTTAAGTGGCGTACCATTCCTGCTCCACAAAGAGGAGAAATCGTTCGACAATTTGGAGATCGATTAAGAGCCCTTAAAGAACCCTTAGGAATGCTGGTGTCTTATGAAATGGGAAAATCACTTCAAGAAGGACTTGGAGAAGTTCAGGAGATGATCGATATCTGTGATTTTGCAGTAGGACTTTCGAGACAATTGCACGGACTCACTATGCACTCGGAACGTCCTGGTCACCGTATGTACGAACAGTACCACCCACTAGGAATTGTAGGGATTATCTCTGCCTTTAATTTCCCAGTAGCTGTATGGGCTTGGAACACAACACTTGCATGGGTGAGTGGTGATGTGTGTATTTGGAAACCCTCTGAAAAAGCTCCCTTATGCGGTGTCGCTTGTCAACAAATTATAGCTCAGGTACTTGCAGAAAACAATATGCCCGAAGGAATTTCATGTTTGATCAATGGGGATTATAAAGTGGGAGAATATCTGACACAACATCCAAATATTCCATTGATTTCAGCAACAGGTTCCATCAGAATGGGAAAAATAGTCGCTCAAACCGTAGCAGCTCGTCTTGGAAAATCACTTTTAGAACTCGGAGGTAATAACGCTATTATCGTCACCCCTAATGCTGATCTTAAAATGACCATTATAGGAGCGGTCTTCGGTGCTGTAGGAACAGCTGGTCAACGCTGTACTTCAACCAGAAGACTCATTATTCACGAATCTGTTTACGATCAAGCAGTGGAGTCCCTTCAAAAGGCCTACGGACAAATAAAAATTGGTGATCCACTCAATTCCGAGAATCATATGGGACCACTGATCGATAAAGATGCTGTTAGCATGTATCAAAAAGCCTTGGAGGCCGTAGAAAAAGAAGGAGGAAAATTACTAATTCCAGGAGGCGTTCTTTCAGGAGATCAATACCAGTCTGGATGCTATGTAAAACCAGCTATTGTCGAGGCTGAGAATCACTATAAAATGGTACAGGAAGAAACCTTTGCTCCGATATTATACTTGATTAAGTACAAAGGCGATGTCCAAAATGCGATTGAACTACAAAATGCTGTTCCACAAGGTTTGTCTTCAGCCATCATGACAACCAATCTCAGAGAAGCAGAAGCCTTTTTAGCAGCCTGGGGATCCGATTGTGGTATTGCCAATGTCAATATAGGAACCTCTGGAGCTGAAATCGGTGGAGCCTTTGGAGGTGAGAAAGAAACCGGTGGAGGAAGAGAATCAGGTTCGGATGCTTGGAAAGTCTATATGAGAAGACAGACCAATACGATCAATTATTCAACCGAGCTACCACTAGCACAGGGCATCAAATTCGAATTTTAATTTCTCCCTTTTTCATCGGGATAGAAGGTATAGACTGGAGCACTTTGCCAGAGTTCTTTACTCTCAACATCTAGTGCAGAAATGGGGCCTTTAAAAGCAGCTCCCGTATCTATGTTCCAAAGATTTTCTGCTTGAACAGGAGTGAATTTACCAATTCTACTCACAGGAGTGTGACCGATATAGATTTCAGAGTAGCACTTGAGGCGTTCGGGGTAAAACGGATCTTCTCGATTCATTTTGCCATCGATAGCCAGCGCTAATTCCCAAAGCGTTCGATCCCAATAACACATCGCTGGAAAGTTTTCAAAGGCAACACCTTTGACATTGGTAAAACCAGCGTGTACAAATAATCTATTTTGATCATCGATATGATAATCCACTAAATTTTCCAAGAAATCGATGTGCAGGCTTAAAAGAGTTTTATCCTCAATTTTACTATAGCTATCCACCGTTGCTTGACCTCCGTGAACCAACCACTGCTGTCTTTTGTGAATTCCCTTAAGCCAATCTAAGGTAAGTTGATCGTGATTACCACGAATAAAAATACAGTTGTGAGAATCGGATAATTCAATTAGAAAATTGATTGTTTGAGCAGCATCAGACCATCCGTCTACATAGTCTCCTAAAAAAATAATTCGATCCTCCTTTGAAGGCTTCACTTTTACTAGAAGGTCTTTTAGGGCTCTCAGTCCTGAATGAATATCTCCGATGACTATTGTTCTCATGAGTCAAAAATAAGACAACTAAAACAGACATATTTCACTTTTTTGTGAATTTTATGACAACTATTTTGAAAAGCATTTGTTTTAAGATTATTTTGCAGTCTCAATTAAACAAATGAAGAAGGTATATTGTATTGGAGAAGCACTGATTGATTTTGTAGCTGAAAATCAAGGGAGTGACCTTAGAAAGGCAGTAACATTTACAAAGAAAGCTGGTGGAGCACCTGCAAATGTCGCCTGTGCCATTAACAAGCTCAATGGAAACGCTGCCTTTGTAGGTGCCATTGGTAAGGATGCTTTTGGAGCCTACTTAAAGCAAACGCTAATTGATCACAAAGTGGATTTAAGTGAATTGCAAGAGACAGACCAATTTACAACTCTTGCATTTGTATCGATTGCAGAAGATGGAGAACGCGACTTTGTTTTTAGTAGAGGAGCAGATAAGAGCTTAGAATACAGGTCAAAATTAAAGCATCAGTTTAACAATCAAATTCTTCACTTTGGTGCTGCTACTGGATTTCTAGGTGGGAGTTTGGAAGAAGCTTATGGTCATTACTTATTTGACGCTCTAACTCAAGAGGCCTTTATCTGTTTTGATCCCAACTACAGGGCTGATCTATGGGCAGGCAAAGACCAAAAGTTTATAAAAAAATGCATTCCATTTGTTGAGAAGTCTCATTTGTGTAAGTTTTCTCTAGAGGAAGCATTGCTCTTGTCGGGATCTGCTACTAAAGAAGAAGCTTGCGACTATTTACATCAGGTTGGAGTGCCCATTATATGTATTACTCTTGGCTCAGAAGGGACACTTTTGAGTTGTAAGGGACAGCGTACGGTTGTACCCTCCACAAAAGTCACTCCTGTAGACACTACGGGAGCTGGGGATACGTTTATAGGATGCCTGCTCAGACAATTATCAGAACTAGAAAGCCCTATTGCTATTTCAAATGATTTTGAAAAACTTAAAGAAATGGTCAGTCTTGCCAATAAGGCAGGAGCTATTACAACTACAAAATTCGGTGCAATTGCAGCACTTCCAACAGCTAGCGAAGTCTTTTAATCAGTTTTTTTATTTACAGTTACAGAGTTTGCTTGTGCAGTTGGCATGATCACTAAATCAGCAATATTCACGTGAAATGGTCGCGTGACTACAAATGCGATGATATCTGCGATATCCTCTGCTTGAAGCGCTTTAAATCCTTTGTAAACTTGATCTGCTCTTTGTTGATCCCCTTTAAATCGAACCTCGCTAAAGCTGGTTTGAACCAGTCCTGGATGAATGGCTCCAACTTTAATATCCGTCTTGTTTAAGTCCAATTGCATCCCTTTGGTAATCGCATCAACGGCAGCTTTTGAGGCGCAGTATACAGAACCATTGGGATAAACTTCTTTTGCAGCTGTTGATCCAATATTGATAATGTGTCCTTTATTGCGATCTAACATGATTGGCAATACCGCTTTTGACACATAGAGCAAACCTTTGACATTGATATCGATCATGGCGTTAAAATCATCTAAGGGAGCCTCTTGAAAGGGATCCAATCCATGTGCATTGCCAGCATTGTTAACTAGGATTTCTATTGATTTAAACTGAATGGGAAGCGATTCAATTGCTTTAAAAACTTCGGCTTGATCGCGAACATCAAAAAGGAGTTGATGTGATTGACAATCAGAAGGAAGTTCCTTTTGAAGCTGTTCGAGTTGTTCTTTTCTTCTTCCACAAATGACTAGGTTAAATCCCTCTTCGGCTAATCGAAGGGCAGTCGCACGTCCAATTCCTGAACTAGCTCCAGTGACTAAGGCTGTTTTTCTGTTCATATTATTCAATTTGATGACCTCTAGTTGCTTCTAATAAATCGAACCAATCCTCGAGTTCTAAATCCACTTTAGAAGCTTCAAGTGCTTGTGCTATACGATCTTTTTGAGTGGTACCAACTACAGGAATAATACCAGCAGGATGCTTTACTAGCCATGCGATAAGAATTTGAGACACCTCTAAACCGTATTTTTTAGACAGTCGATCGAGTGTCAGCGTTAGCTTTGGATTTTCTTTTTTCATAGCAGCTCCAAGAGGGCTCCAAGACATAGGTGTTATTTTTTTCTCTAGGCATTGGTCCAATTGACCGTTGTACATTGAATCGTACTTGGTTAATGAAATTTCAATTTGATTGATCTCAACCGAAATTTGCTTATCGATCATCGAGAGTTGAGAGGGAGTAAAATTCGACACACCAAAGGAACGAATCATTTCTTTGTTCTTGAGATAGGTAATCGCTTCGGATATTTCATAGGGGTTCATCAGAGGACTCGGTCTGTGTAATAAGAGTACGTCCAAATAATCCGTCTGTAAATTTTGAAGGGATTGCTTTACAGAATTTATAATATACTCTTTGGTATAATTATAGTGATGTACCATATAATTTCTGCGATCACAGACCCTTGAAATACCGCATTTACTGATGAGTTCAATGGATTCTCTTTCAATTCCACTTTCTTTAAATGCTGCACCAAACTCAGCTTCGTTGGAATAATCTCCATAAATATCTGCATGATCAAAGGTGCTGACTCCAATAGATACACAGTGTTCGATTAATGAGGCCATTTCTTTAGTAGAATAATTTTTGCCCCATTCTCCCCAGGTCATGGTTCCTGAGATGATAGATGAAAAGTTTACTTTTTTAGACATGCTTAGAGGTTTTGAATCCTTAAAATCATCATAAAAATTAAGGTGTTAGGCTTATTTTAACCTATCGTTAACAATAGGTGTAAGATATAATTTTTTAATTGCAAGCACAATTTATAAAGCTTCGATTTTTATGGAAGAAAACAGAACGATTGATATCGCACAAATCAATGAAAAGATAGCTCAAGAAAGTGCGTTTATTGACTTACTTATTCAAGAAATGGATAAGGTAATAGTAGGGCAAAGACAAATGGTGGAACGATTGTTAATCGGACTTTTAGGTCAAGGACATATTCTTTTAGAAGGAGTTCCTGGACTTGCAAAAACACTTGCGATAAACACCCTTGCCAAAGCAGTAAAAGGAAGTTTTAGCAGAATTCAATTTACACCGGATCTCTTACCTGCTGATGTTATTGGAACCCTGATTTACAATATGAAAGAGAATGACTTCTCCATTAAAAAAGGGCCCATTTTTGCAAATTTTGTACTTGCAGATGAGATTAACAGAGCTCCGGCTAAGGTGCAATCAGCACTCTTAGAGGCGATGCAAGAAAAGCAAGTAACCATCGGGGACGAAACTTTTATACTCGATAAACCTTTTTTGGTATTGGCAACCCAAAACCCAGTTGAACAAGAGGGAACCTATCCACTTCCAGAAGCACAGGTCGATCGTTTTATGCTCAAAACAGTAATCACTTACCCTAAGATGAATGAAGAACAGTTGGTGATGCGTCAAAATTTAATGGGGGACTATCAACAAGTTAAGCCTGTGGTAAGTGTCAAGCAAATTCTCTCAGCTCAAGAAGCAGTTAGAGAAGTCTATATGGATGAGAAGATTGAAAAGTATATCTTGGATTTAATCTTTGCAACTCGTTTCCCAGAAAAGTTCAACCTAGAACATTTAAAACCGTTGATCAGTTTTGGAGCTTCTCCTAGAGGGTCCATCAATCTTGCCATAGCTGCAAAGTGTTACGCCTTTATCAAAAGAAGAGGTTATGTAGTTCCTGAAGATGTCAGAGCAGTAGTTCACGATGTACTCAGACACCGTATCGGAATTACTTATGAGGCTGAGGCAGAAAATGTCAGTACCGAAGATATCATCAATAGCATCGTCAATGAAGTAGAAGTTCCATAGGATTCAACAGGGGGATAAAGCAGAGGATGGATACTAAAGCGCTTTTAAAGAAAGTTCGAAAGATTGAGATTAAAACTCGTAGACTTTCCGATCATATTTTCGGAGGGGAATATCACTCTACCTTTAAGGGAAGGGGGATGACCTTTAGCGAGGTGAGACAATATCAGTTTGGAGATGATGTAAGAGCTATCGATTGGAACGTGACTGCTCGCTATAACGAACCTTATGTCAAAGTGTTTGAAGAGGAACGTGAGCTTACCATGATGCTAGTAGTCGATGTATCGGCGTCTGGACAGTTTGGTACCTTAGAGAGCAGCAAGAAAGAATTCATTACTGAGATTTCGGCTACCTTGGCTTTTTCTGCAATGCAAAATAATGACAAGGTGGGGTTGTTGTTGTTTACCGATCAAATAGAACTGTTCATACCGCCCAAAAAAGGGAAGAGCCACATTCTGAGAATCATTAGAGAACTCATAGAGTTCGAACCAAAACACACCGCAACAGATATCAATGTTCCATTGGAATACTTGGGAAATGTGCTCAAGAAAAAAGCGATTGTCTTCTTATTATCCGACTTTGTTTCTAAAGACTATATGCCTTCACTCAGAGTCGTTGCCAAAAAACACGACCTCACAGGAGTTCGCATTTATGATCCAAGAGATGAACAATTGGAAAACATCGGTTTGGTTCCCATGATTGACTTGGAGACCCAAAAAACGACCTACGTTGCGACGAGTTCAAAAAAAGTTCGATTGGAGTACGATGCTTACTACAAAAAAATGCAAGGGCAGTTTAAAGACTCTTTTACCAAATCTGGAGCTGGAGCTTTAGATTGCAGCGTTCGAGATAGTTATGTCAAAAAACTAATGGGTTATTTTAAACAAAGAGGCTAAATGATTCAAAACAGTACTAATAGAATTACTAAAACCCTACTTTTTACAGTGGTGGTTTTTGCTGTCTTGACTTCAAAGGCTCAGGTGGTCAGTTCGATCGACAGAGATCAAATCAAAATAGGAGAACAAATCACCTATAGTATCCAAGCAACTTTGGACAGCACCTCTCAGGTTGCTTTTCCAAAAGCTTTGTTTTTTCCGTTAGAAGTGGTCAAGGCCCCTAAAGCGGATACCATAGTCTTAGATGGTAAGTGGAAAATTCTTCAAAAATATCAATTAACTCAATTTGATTCTGGACATTTTCAGCTGCCTAAACTAAAAGTCTATATCGACTCGCTTTCCTATGAAACGGATACTTACGATATCGTAGTCAACGATGTAGCGGTTGATACCACCCAACAAAAGATGTATGATATCAAACCGATTATCCAAGTTGAGAAATCATTTCAAATGCCTTGGAATTGGATTGTTTTAGCGCTAATTCTCTGTGGGATAGCTTATGGATTTTACCTCTATTACAAAAAGGGTATTGAAAAATTTGAAAAGAAAGAAGAGGCTTTAATCCCAGCATTTGACAAGGCACTCAACGCCCTGGAAGAACTCGAAAAATCACAATACCTCATCAAAGAAGAATACAAGGAATATTATTCTCAGCTCACTAATATTGTTCGATCGTATTTAGAAGAGGAGATTCACATCTCAGCTTTGGAGAGTACGACTGAGCAGTTAATCGATCACTTAGAACTTTTAAAAGATTCAGGTGCATTGGATTTGGATCAACAGACCATCGATCGCTTTGATCAAATTCTCAAGACAGCAGATCTAGTTAAATTTGCCAGGTCAAAACCAGAACTCTCAAAGGCAGAATTGGATCGAGAACAGCTTAGAGAAGTAGTGGTGAAAACCAAGGAGGCGATTCCAGAGCCTACTGAGGAAGAACTCATGCAGCAAGAGGAATTTAAACAGGCCCTTTTACAAGCTGAGAAAAAAAGAAAAATAAGACATATCAAATGGGCTGTTGCGACACTAGTGGTAGCTCTAATAAGTACTGGAGTATTCTATGCAGGACCTAAAAAAGTATGGGATACCTTGACTTTTAATTCCTCAAAGCAGCTATTGGAATCCAATTGGGTCAACTCTTCTTATGGAGCTCCCCCAATCCAATTGAGCACTCCTAAAGTATTGATACGAGATTTAAAAGCAGTTCCTGCAAGTGGAGAGGCACAACGCCAACTATTTAGTTTAGAGCAAAAAGAGTTTTCAATTTATTTGACCACCTTAAAACTACAAAGCGAAGAGGAGCCAAATTTTGATCAACTTGCAGAGAGCAGTATAGCCTATTTAGAAACCCTTGGAGGAAAAAATATCATCACTAGACAAGAAGCCTATACGACTGTAGATGGTGTGCAGGGGATTAAAGTGTTTGGTCGTTTTACAGTTGACCAAGAATCAAATGAAGAAAAAATGGTTTATGAACTCTATATATTTGGAGGCAAAGGTTTTGCACAACAACTATTGTTAGTTCACCAAGAAAACCAATACAACGATCAAATAAAAGAACAGCTTTTGGGATCGATACGACTTAAAGAAATAGACACAGATGAATAATGTAACCTTTGCAAATCCTGAGTTTTTCTGGCTGCTATTGGTACTGCCACTCATCCTTCTTTGGTTCTACCTCAAAAGGTATTTCCAAAAGGCGCGTTTGAGTATGTCAACTCTTGAAGGGATTCGATCCAAAACCTATCACCATTGGTTATTGATTGGTTCAAAAGGATTAAAAGTTGCTGCTTTTGCTGCACTTATTGTTGCACTTGCTCGACCTCAAATTGTATCGGTGGATGCGAAGACTCAAACCACCAAGGGAATCGATATTGTCATGGCAATCGATGTTTCATCGAGTATGTTGGCAAAGGATTTAAAACCCAATCGACTAATCGCCCTAAAAGATGTGGCCTCTGAATTTATAAAAGACCGTTCCTCTGATCGAATCGGATTGGTAGTCTACGCTGGAGAGAGTTATACAAAAACTCCGATTACCTCTGATAAAAATATTGTGCTACAATCGCTCAGAGAAATTGACAACGGTATTCTAGAAGATGGAACGGCCATCGGAATGGGATTGGCCACCTCTGTAAATCGATTAAAAGATTCAAAGGCACTTTCAAAGGTGATCATACTGTTGACAGATGGGATTAATAATGCGGGATTTATCGAGCCTAAAACAGCTTCAGATCTGGCATTGGAATACAATATCAAGGTATATACGATTGGTCTTGGAACCAATGGAAATGCCATTTCTCCAATAGGATACAATCCCGACGGCTCCTATCGATACGGAATGCGTCAAGTTGAGATTGACGAAGAACTCTTAAAAGAAATCGCAGCCCTAACAGGTGGAAAGTATTTTAGAGCGACGGATAATCAAAAACTGGAATCTATATATCAGGAAATCAATAAACTAGAAAAAACAGAGGTAGAAGAATTTAAATTTTATTCTTACGAAGAAAAATACCGTTGGTGGGCACTTCTAGCATTTGCTCTATTGAGCCTTGACTTTCTGTTGAATAAAACCCTATTGAGAAGCTTTATTTAGATGATACAATTAGACGAGCACATATACTTATACTTGTTGGGAATTCTTCCTTTGTTTGTGCTATTGCAACTGGCACTATCGATATGGAAGAAAAAAGCTCAAAAGCGATTTGCTTCATCATCGAGGCTCCAATTGTTAGCCCCTGAAGTATCTCCGTCTAAAGCGAATTTAAAACTCATCATCCAACTCTTAGGATTTACAGCATTGATTTTCGCATTGGTCAACCCCAAGGCTGGAACTCGAATGGAAACCATTAAACGAGAAGGAGTAGACATTGTTTTTGCCATAGACGTTTCAAAGAGTATGCTGGTAGAAGATATGGCTCCAAACCGATTGGAGAAAGCAAAGCGTATTGTTTCTGAAATTATCAATCAATTAGCGAGTGACCGAATCGGAATTATCGCTTATGCTGCAGGAGCCTATCCTCAGCTACCCATCACTACCGATTTTGGAGCGGCTAAAATGTTCCTTCAATCGCTCAATACCGATATGCTCTCATCTCAAGGAACCGATTTGGGAGAGGCCATTAAATTAGCGACTACTTATTACAATGACGAGGCGCAGACGAACCGAATTTTGTTTATCATATCCGATGGAGAAGATCACTCTGAAAGCGGAATAGAATCAGTAATCGAAGAGGCTCTCGAACAAGGGATAAAGATATTTACCATTGGAGTTGGAACTTCTAAGGGGGGTCCTATTCCTATCAAGGAAAAGGGAATCGTTCAGGAGCTTAAAAAGGATGAAAACGGTGAGGTGGTGATTTCAAAACTCAGAGCGGAACTCTTACAGCAAATAGCCGATTTAGGAAAAGGAACCTACCTATACGGACAACAGACAGAAGCGACCGTTAGTTCGATCAAAGAAGAATTGGATCAACTGGACAAGACGGAATTTGAAACCCAACAGTTTTCTGATTACAAAGATCAGTTCCAGTGGTTTATCGCCTTCGCTTTAGTGTTGTTTGCAATCGATATCCTTATATTGGATCGAAAAACCCATTGGTTTACGCGTTTAAACTTATTTAAAGAGCATCAAGATGAAAATTAAAGAAAGAACTATCAGTGTGATGATTGTGCTTTGCTTTTTTATGGGAGTCAGAGCTCAAGAAGAAGAGCCGATCAGCAAGAAGCAACAAAAAGAGGCTAACAACCTCACCTATGAAGGAAACGAGCGTCTAGCAGAGAGTGATTTTGTAAGTGCAGAAGCGAAGTATCGTGAATCAATTTCAATGAACCCTAAAGCCTTGAGCTCTAAATTTAATTTGGGGAATGCATATTACAATCAACAAGCATTGGACGAAGCAGTATTGACCTATGTTAAATCTGGAAAAACTGCAGCGACTGAATTAGAACGCCATCAATCTTTACACAATTTAGGAAACACCATGATGCTCAAAAAGGATTATGCCAAGGCTGTCGAAGCTTATAAAGATGCCCTTAGAAACAATCCTACTGACGATGAAACTCGTTATAATCTAGCACTCGCCAAGAAGCTATTAGAAAATCAAAAGGAGCAAGAGAAGCAAGATCAAAACAAGGATAAAGAGAAGGACAAGCAAGATCAAAACGATCAAAATCAAGACAAGAAAGAGAACCAGGATCAGGGGGATCAACAAAAAGACGATCAAGGAGAGGAGCAAAAGGGAGATGACAAGGAAGATGAAAACGGAGATCCTAAAGAAGATCAGGGTGGTGAGAAAGAGGAACAAAAAGAGGGAGATGGAGAGCAGAAAAAAGAACAACCTCAACAACCTCAAAACCAGCAGCCTCCAAGAAAGAGTCAACTTTCTCCAGAACAGATTAAAAACTTATTAGAGGCGGTCCAAAATGAAGAAAAGAAATCCAAAGAAAAAATGGATGCTCAAAAAGTAAAAAAAGTACCGGTTAAAAAGAAAAAGGATTGGTAATGAAAAACAGTAGGTTAGTTCATTTCTTAGTACTATTCGGTTTTTTGATCAGCCTTCAGGGGTTTGCTCAAGAGACCGTTGAATTTACGGTAAACTTATCCAAGAACAAATTGGGAATTAACGAACGGATTCGTGTCGATTTTAGCATGAATAAAGATGGCGATCAGTTTACCCCTCCCGATTTTAAAGGATTTAGAGTAGTGATGGGGCCTTCTCAGTCAACAAGTTCTTCTTGGATTAACGGAGTGAGGAGTTTTAAAAGAACCTTTTCCTACACCATTGCACCGATTCAAAAAGGGACTTTTACCATTAATCAGGCCTCAGTGGTTATTGATGGTAAAACTTATAAGACACAATCTCAAGAGATCATTGTTACCGATGCCGTTAAAAAACCTAGTGATCAGCTTACTGCTTATGATATAGCCGAAGAAAAGCTTCATCTGGTGGCTGAAGTTTCGAAAAGCAGTCCCTATTTAAACGAACCAATTACTGTCGTTTATAAACTCTATGTAGGCGGAAACATTAATGTATCTAATTTTAGACCCTTAGAAAATCCTACTTACGAAAATTTTTGGTCTTCAGAAATACCTATTGAGAAATACAGTTTTAGCAATGGAACCTACAAAGGGGAGCCCTATAATGTTGTTGATTTAAAAAGGGTGGTGCTCTATCCACAAAAGACTGGAGAATTAGTTTTAGAACCGCTCTCTTTAGAAATTACAGCCGATGTTCCAACCAATCGAAGAGACTTTTTTGGAGGGGTTATCTATTCATCGACCAATAAGGTGGTTTCAGCAGGGAAGCGTACCATCAACGTAAAATCACTTCCAGAAGAAGGAAAACCTACTAACTTCAGCGGTGCCGTTGGAGATTTTAACTTCTTTGTTGAAGCTTCTAAAAACATCCTCAATGCTGGAGAATCTCTGCAACTAAAAGTTAGAGTAAAGGGAACTGGGAATCTCAAACTCTTTCAAATTCCAGATTTGAAGGTTCCTGCTTCAATAGAACGCTATGATCCTGAATTTTCGGAAGCTATAAAGACGACTTTTGGAGGAATGCAAGGTGAGGTTTCCAACGCCTATACTTTGGTGCCTGGATACAAAGGCAAATATCCGATTCCTTCCATTAGCTTCTCCTATTTTAATCCTAAGACCAATCGCTACCACAGTATTGATTCAGAGGAGGTCTTACTTCAAATTCTAGAAGGTCCTGAACTGGAACAAGAACAGCAACCCAATCAAGTTCAGAAACTAGAGGTCGTTGCAGATGATCAGTTTAAGTTCATCGAATTGAAAACAAGTTTGAGCCCCATTGAAAAGAAAAAATTCTTTGGATCTATAAGTTATTATATAAGTTGGTTGCTCCCGTTGCTATTAATTCCACTTGCAATTATTTACGGTAAAAACAGACAAAAACGCAGGGGAGATATTGAAGGAAATAGATCTAGAAGAGCCAATCAACTAGCCAAAAAATACCTTTCAGCAGCTAAAAAAGCAATAGCGGATAAGGAAGGGTTTTACGTGGCTCTTGAAAGAGCCTTACACCATTTCTTAAAGGCGAAACTCAAAATTGAAACTTCAGAACTCAACAAGGATAAAATTGTGGAAATTTTACTTGAACGAGGAATTGAAAACGATGATATTAAAGAATTGATTCAGCTTTTAGAGCACTGTGATATGGCCCGTTATAGTCCCATTTCTGCAGGAGAAATACAAACGGATTACGAGCAGTCAATCGCTACGATTACCAAACTCGATAAAAAGATATAAGTATGGAAAGGAGAAAAATATTTGTGATCTCACTACTGTTTTTATGTTCTTTTAGCCTTGCTATCGCTCAAGGGATGAATTCCTTTGAGGCAGCAAATAAGTCCTATAATCAAGGAGATTATTTGTTAGCTATCAGTGAGTATCAAAAAATTATTGATGGTGGAGAGGAGTCTTTTGAGGTTTATTTTAATTTAGGGAACTCCTATTATAAATTAAACGATGTAGCCAACAGCATCTACTATTACGAAAAGGCCGCTTTGATGGACGAAAATCATCCAGCACTTCAAGTTAATTTAACTTATGCCAGAGGGATGACCATCGACGCGATTAGTCAAAAAAGTGAGAGCGGTATATCAAAGGTGTTCAATGGATTTATTCGCTCTGTTGAACTTAGTACCTGGACCAATTTAAGTATCATTTTAATGCTTTTATTTGTTTCCTTCTATCTCATTTTTCTGTTGTGGAATTCAACTAACATAAAACGTTTGGCGTTTATCTTAAGTATCATTTCGCTTCTATTGAGTTTGAGTAGCTATGGATTGGCTAGTAGACATCAATCCTTAGAGGCCAAAGATCGTCCTGCAATAATTTTCTCAAATACGGTTGTGAAAGCTGAACCTAATGATCGAGGAGCTGTTTTATTTGAACTTCATTTAGGAACCAAGGTTCAAATTGTAGATCAAATGGGAAATTGGGCTCAAATACAATTAGCCGATGGGCAAGAGGGTTGGCTTTTGATCGATACCTTGAAAAGCTTAAAAGAATAAAGGCTGAATTGAATTCAGCCTTTTGGTATCCGATGGGAGCTTGTGGTACTAATCGAAAAAGGTCACCGAACCATCACTTAAATCATAAATTCCTCCTACTATTTGAATAGCTCCCTGTTCCTCCATCTCTACAAGAACGGGACTGTTTTTTCGAATATTTTCAATCGCCAGGAAGACATTGTTTTTGCTGACTTGATCAACGAATTCAGTATTGGAAGAATTTCTTTTTTCAGGATCTGAAGGCTCTTCAGTCATAGCAACTGCAGGGGTGATCTTCGCAATTAACTTAGTTAAATTCCCTAGTTTCGCATCGTCACAGGCCCCTTTAATAGCTCCACATGAGGTGTGTCCCAATACAACAATGAGTTTTGTCCCTGCTATTTTACAAGCAAATTCCATACTTCCTAGAATATCCTCATTGATAAAGTTACCGGCGATACGAATACTGAAAATATCTCCAATTCCTTGGTCAAAAACCAATTCAGCAGGAACCCGGGAATCAATACAGCTCAATACAGTAGCAAAAGGAAATTGACCCGAGGAAGTCGCATTGACTTGTTCTATAAAATTGCGGTTCGCTTTTAAATTATTTTGAAATCGAATATTTCCTTCTTTTAAAAATTGCAGGGATTTTTCAGGAGTCATCGACTGTTGGGTTTCTTTAGTGTGTGTTTTCATGATTTCTTGGGTGCTAGTTTAAAAAAGTCTATGAGGCTGTTGGGATTTTCAATAATTCCTCTTTCTGAAATTAATTTTAAATGGATGTTGTGATCTGGGTATTTTTTCACAAAATCATCTAAGATTTCAACAATATCATGGTCTAAATACCGTGTTTTGCGAATGTCTAATTCAAGAAATGAATTGTCATTTAGAGAATTTAATTCTCTTAATATGGCTCCTTTGTTAAAGAAGGTTACTTCTTCGGCTAGGGTCATTTTTACTTTGTCAATACCATTTTCAGCTTCTTCTCTGTGTAAGAAATGGGAGTTTTGGTAACTCTTGTACAAGACCACAATGATCCCCACTAATAATCCAAAACTAATCCCCACCAGTAAATCAGTAAAGATGATTCCAACAACCGTAACAATGAAAGGAACAAATTGTTTCCAACCCAATGAATACATCGATTTAAATAAAGAGGGTTTTGCCAATTTGTATCCGACTACTAACAAAATAGAAGCCAAAACAGAAAGTGGAATGAGATTCAATAATCGCGGAATTAAAATCACTGAAATCAGCAGTAGAAATCCATGAATGATCGCGGAAAGTTTTGATCGTCCTCCAGATTGAATATTGGCAGAACTTCGAACAATAACTTGCGTAATTGGGAGTCCTCCTACGAGTCCTGAGAGAATATTACCAGTTCCTTGAGCTAGTAACTCACGATTGGTAGGGGTCATATTTTTTTCAGGATCAAGTTTATCAGTAGCTTCCACACACAATAGTGTTTCTAAACTTGCAACAAGTGCAATAGTAAAGGCTGTGATCCAAATCCCAGAATCCGTAATCATTGAAAAATTTGGAAAACTAAATTGACCGATAAAGCTGTCAAAGGAATCAGGAATTGGCACAGACACCAAGTGATTGCTTTTGATTGAAAGAGCAGCTCCTTTTGAGGTTATTATCACGTAGAGAATACCTACAATCACAGCCACTAAAGGGCCCTGAATGATTTTAAAAAATCGACCTTTATGCGTGAGTACATTATCCCACAACAAGATGATTCCAAGTCCAATAAGAGCGATGATGGTACTACCTAAGCTAATGTGGTCGAGTGTCATTAAAATTTCACTAAAGGTATTTGCGCCATCGATCTGCTGAAAGGCCAAATCGCCTTCTGGATCGCTGTCATAACCAAAAAAGTGTGGTATTTGTTTTAAAAATATAATAATTCCGATTCCGGTAAGCATTCCTTTGATCACCGATGAGGGGAAGTAATATCCAATGACTCCTGCTTTTAAAATTCCAAATACTATTTGAATGGCACCGCCTAATACTACGGCGACTAAAAAGTTTTCATAGCTACCCAGATCTGAAATAGCGACTAAAACAATAGCTGCTAAACCTGCAGCAGGACCACTAACGCCAATCTTAGAGCCACTGAGGGCTCCTACAACGACACCTCCAATAATTCCGGAAATGAGACCTGCAAAAAGAGGTGCTCCAGAAGCTAAGGCGATTCCTAAACAGAGCGGTAACGCAACAAAAAACACGACGATACTCGCAGGAATGTCATTTTTTAAAGTTGAAAAATAGGATGTATGATTCATTTGATATAAATATTGTAATTGATATTAGAGTTAAATTAAAAAATTGGGAACGAAGTTTCCGCATTCTGGAGGAGGAACAAATTCTTTTTTAGGCTCACTTATTTTGATTTGATTTCGGGAAGTTACTTTTAAAACCGCTTGTTCTTTAAAACATATGAAGGGATGCTGCAAATGTAAAATGAAGTCCATATCAGCATCTTCAAAATCAAAATCATGACTGGCCTCATTAGAATCTTCCAATGTTAAAGAGATTAGTGATAAAGGCTTTGAATCTTCTTCAAAAACCTCCATAATACATTGCCCTATGGAGAGCCATGAGCTGATCAATAACAGATACACAGCAAGAATGTTCCGAGTCGATGTGATCATAATTCTAAAGTTTTTAAAACCAGTGTTTTATAAAATTCAGACAACTCGTTTTTGGAATTTGTATATTGGTTTGTTAAATCAGGAAGATGATCTTTAAAGTAATGTTGGTGATGGGCTCCCTCAATTATGGTGCTAGTCAGCATATTGGGATACTGATAGTCTGGTTTTAACTCGTGTATGAGTTGTGAGATCATCTCTACCACCGATTTGTAGGAGCTGTAATATCCCTTTTCATTTTCTTTGTCAATATTGATGTTGTGGTAGGCTTTTGAAGATTCTATGATGATAATTTGATTCAGCTTTTCCTCATCGATCTCTTCAAAATAGTCATCTTTCGTGATTTTTGAGGTGACAATTTCAATGGCAAGTTCCAATTTTTTTTGAGGATTGTTGAGGTATAAACACTCTTTTGTAATTCGATGATTAATCCAGCTCCAATACCAATTGATTAAATACAGCAGTAAAAAATGTTTGTTTTTAAAATAGCGGTATACCGAACTTTCATTCGAACCAAGGGCATCTCCTAGTTTTTTGAAATTAAATTTTTCAAAACCCAACTCAAAAATTAAATCAATGCTTTTAGAGATGATCGCACGCCCCAATTTTTTAGAACTAGGTTCTTTAAGATATAAATCCTCATGAATTAAAAACAGGGTACTTCGTTTCATTTTTAATAGTATTGCTATTAAATTTTAACAATTATACAATTATTTTTTAATATGGTTGCTATTATTGAGTTAAAATCACTCTAATTTCATATGGTTACGATTCTGATCAGTTGTTATTTCACGAAAAGAACTAGCGATAATCATCGCTATACAGTTGTTTTTATTAAATTTGCATGCGCTACAAAATTTGAATTGTAGCGCATAAATTTTTTTAAGTTATGCTCGATCAGTTAGAAAAACATTTAGTAGAAGTCGCTTCATTCCACAGCTCTAATACAGAAGAAATAGAGGCATTTAGAATAAAATACCTGGGAAAAAAAGGAATTTTAAACGACTTGTTTGCTTCTTTTAAAAATGTTCCCAATGAACAAAAAAAGGAGTTTGGTCAGCAGCTTAACAACTTAAAAAATGCTGCTACAGAAAAGATCAATAGCCTCAAAGCTGATTTAGACACCAACAGTGACGCCAAAGGCGTATACGGTGATTTGAGTAGACCAGGGGAGCCTATTCCTCTTGGAGCAAGACATCCTATCTCAATTGTAAAGAATCGAATCATCGAGATTTTTTCAAATATTGGATTTAATGTTTCTGAGGGCCCAGAAATGGAAGATGATTGGCATAACTTTACAGCCTTAAATTTACCAGAACACCACCCTGCAAGAGATATGCAGGACACCTTTTTTATTCAGACAAATCCTGATATTCTACTCAGAACTCATACCTCATCAGTTCAGGTTCGCTATATGGAAAACAACAAACCTCCTATTCGTACGATTTCTCCAGGTAGAGTTTATAGAAACGAAGCAATTTCGGCTCGTTCACACTGTTTCTTTCATCAGGTAGAAGGATTGTATATCGACAAGGATGTTTCCTTTGCCGACTTAAAGCAAACTCTTCAGTATTTTACAGAATCCTTATTTGGAAAATCAAAGATACGTTTAAGACCTTCGTATTTTCCTTTTACAGAGCCTAGTGCAGAGGTAGATGTCTATTGGGGATTGGAAACCGAAACAGACTATAAAATGACCAAAGGAACGGGTTGGTTAGAAATTATGGGATGCGGTATGGTGGATCCTAATGTACTTCGAAACTGTGGAATTGATCCCAAAGAGTATTCTGGATTTGCATTCGGGATGGGAATTGATCGTATTGCACTTTTATTGCATCAAATCTCTGATATCCGCCTTCTGAGTGAAAACGACATTCGCTTTTTAGAGCAGTTTAAAAGCGCACTCTAATCAACTCCATTCCCCAAAGGGATTTTTACTCAAATAGGAATTGTAATAACGGGAGTCTGAAGTTACTTCAGCACCCAACCATTCTGGTTTTTCAAAGAATTCCTCTTCATCATCTAATTCTATTTCAGCCAGTATAAGCCCCTTATTGGCTCCTTTAAACACATCTACTTCAAAGACTTTCCCTTTAAAAGGAACCAAATAGCGATCTTTGAAAATAGTGCCTTCTTCGCATAGAGGAAGTAGTGCATCAACTTCTTTACTACTCAGTGGTTTTTCCCATTCAAAACGAGACATGCCATTATCGCTTGAGGCACCTTTGACGGTGATAAATCCACCTTCAGAAGTCTTTCTGATACGCACAGTGCGACGGGGATCTGAATTTAAATAACCCTGTGCTATAACATAAGAAGTCTTAGCTTCAGAAATGAAATCTAAATTATTAACCAGGTATTTTCGTTCGATTTCTCTCATAAAAAAAGGCCCGATAAACGAGCCCTTATTTTAATTATTCTTCAATTTGTGAAACACGTACGGTGTTGACCATTCCTCTGGCATTTAGCGGCATGGAAGTCAAACTGAGAATATAATCTCCTGCTTCAACAAATCCTTTTTCAACAGCTACAGCATTCAAGTCATCTACCAGTTTATCAGTCGATTCTCTATTTTCGTAAAAGAATGCCTTAACACCCCAAAGCAGATTGAGCTGAGATAATATTTTTCTGTTTCTAGTAAAAACTAGAATATGAGCTTCTGGTCTATAAGCAGAAATTTGAAAAGCAGTATACCCACTATTTGTTAGGGTACAAATAGCTTTCGCTTTCATATCGTTAGCCATAACAGCTGCGTGGTAACAAACAGATTTTGTCAAGTATCGTTTTGTTTTTGCTTGAGGAGCAAGTAATGGAACACGAATCAAATCAGAATGCTCTACCGTACTCAAAATACTAGCCATTTTTTCGATTACTTGTACCGGGTATTTCCCTACTGATGTTTCTCCTGAAAGCATCACCGCATCAGCACCATCCATTACTGAGTTCGCAACGTCATTTACTTCTGCACGTGTTGGAGTTAAACTGTCAATCATCGTCTCCATCATCTGAGTCGCAATGATCACAGGAATACGAGCATCTTTAGCCTTAGAAACTAATTTCTTTTGAATAAGTGGTACTTCGTGAGCTGGAATCTCAACTCCTAGGTCACCACGAGCAACCATTAAACCATCTGTAAATGCGATAATTTCATCGATATTTTCAATTGCTTCAGGTTTTTCAATCTTAGCAACGATTGGGATTTTGTGATCAGAATGCTCTTTGATCAGGTTTTGTAAGTCGACGATATCTTCTTTAAAACGAACAAAAGACAATGCGATCCAGTCCACGTGTTGACTAATTGCAAAAATAGCATCATTGATGTCTTTCTCAGTCAACGCAGGAAGTGATATCTTCGTATTTGGAAGGTTAACACCTTTTTTAGATTTAAAAGGCCCTCCTTGAACTACTTTGGTAACGACCTCGTCTTTTCTGTTAGTTGAAATTACTTCAAACATTAATTTTCCGTCGTCAACTAAGATGCGTTCACCTGCTTGTACGTCTTGTGGAAATTGAGAATAGGTCATATAGGCTTTTGAAGCATTTCCTACGAAAGGTTCACCAGTGTAAAATCGAACCTCATCACCAGGATTTACTTCTGAACCTTCTTCCATGACACCAACTCTGAGTTTAGGACCTTGTAAGTCAGCTAAAATAGAAATGTGATACCCTAATTCTTCGCTGAGTTCTCGAATGTATCCAATTCTTCTCTTTACATCATCATAGTCGGCATGTGAAAAATTAATTCTAAACACATTGGCACCAGCAAGAATCATATCCTTAAGGATTTCTTTAGTATCAGTTGCCGGTCCTAAAGTTGCAACAATTTTGGTTTTCTTATCAATAGCCATATTAAAATATTAAATTTTGTTTTGATTTTAATCCCGTATAATCGAGGTCGTATGCCGTAACTATATCAGGTATCGTTTTTATTTTCTGTATTATATTTTTCACACAAGATGGATCATGGTCTTCTATTTTAATAAAATAATCGACCTCCTTTCGTTCAGGAATTAAATAGGAGCTGGTTTTGATCGGTTGGTTTTGAAACAAATCAGCTTCAATAGCTTCCTGCTCTACTAAGGCTTTGTTCGCAATGAGAAACCAGTTGGACTGATCTTTCTCATGTTCACAATTAAAAACGGCCACACAGGAATTGTCATCGATGACAAGATCGTTCTGTAGTCGTTTAAAACTCAACTTGAGTACTTTATTGAGATGGTAGGCTAAGGTGTAATCTTCAACACCTGTATGTAAGGCTAATAGCGTGTAATCTATTTCAAACTCTAGAGCTGATAATTTATACTTAGCTACCATATATTCATAAAAGTTTGACAAAGATAAGATTATTCAACAATCTGATCGTGATTCATTAGTCTTTTTAGAACAAATTGCATATTTTGTTAAAAATGTCACAATTTGTTTGTAATTCGATAATTCAATAGCATTTAAGAGCGTTCAATATGATTTTGAAGTGCAAAATAAGCTCGTTTCGATGCGATTTCTTCTGCTTTTTTCTTTGAAGTCGATCTGGATTTTGCAATTAGTTTATTGTCGATATAAAGCTTGACTGCAAAATGTTTAATTTCTTCATTTCCAGTGTCTTCATAACTATTAAACTTAAAGTGCTTTTTCTTTTTCTGACACCATTCGATCAAAAGACTCTTGTAGGAAATAATCTTGCCTTCAAGTCGGTCAATGTCAACATAGGGCTCAATAATACGTCGCTCTATGAATCGATGGCAATAGGAGAATCCTCGGTCGATGAAAATGGCTCCGATAAATGCTTCAAATAAGTTTCCGTGAATATTTTCTCCAAAATTGGAGTATTGGGTTTTAGATTGAAAAAATGAAATCAAATTCAATTCCTTGCCCAATTCATTGAGGTGTTCCCGGCTCACAATTTTAGAACGCATCTTGGTGAGATAACCCTCATCTCCTTCTGGGGCTTTTTCAAAGAGATAATTGCTGATAATGGTTCCCAAGACAGCATCTCCAAGAAATTCGAGTCGTTCGTAATTCACAGCCTTACCTTCCTCGTCTTTAAGATTGAGCGAGGAGTGAATAAAGGCCTTTTTGTAAAAAGAAACATTGCGAGGTTTAAAACCTAAAATGGCTTTTATTTTAAAATAAAAATCCCCATCCGAATCGGTAGGGGATTTTCTTATTTTTAAAATACGTTTCATAAAGGTTTATTCTTCATACTTTTTAAGAACAACACATGCATTGTGTCCTCCAAATCCAAAAGTGTTACTCATGGCGATTTTAACATCGCGCTCTTGAGGTTTATTAAGGGTGAGGTTTAATGATGGATCGATGTTTGAATCGACATTGGCATGGTTGATTGTCGGAGGTACAATTCCTTTTTGAATCGACATAATAGAAGCAATAGCTTCAATTGCTCCAGCAGCACCTAGTAGGTGACCGGTCATCGATTTAGTAGAATTGATATTGATATTTTTAGCGTGATCTCCAAAAACCTGGCTTATGGCTTTTAATTCAGCAACATCTCCAAGAGGAGTAGAAGTTCCATGAGTGTTGATAGCGTCGACATCTTCAGGTTTGATTCCTGCATCTCTCAAACAGTTTTCCATCACCTTGATAACCCCAATTCCCTCTGGATGAGGTGCGGTCATGTGGTAGGCATCTGAAGAAAGTCCTCCTCCGATGACTTCTGCATATATTTTAGCTCCACGAGCCTTTGCGTGTTCGTATTCTTCCAAGATCAGTGCTCCGGCACCTTCTCCAAGTACAAAGCCATCGCGCTCTGCATCAAATGGTCTTGAGGCAGATTGTGGATCATCGTTTCTTGTAGAAAGCGCATGCATGGCATTAAATCCACCAACTCCTGCGATAGTTACAGCAGCTTCACTTCCTCCAGTTACAATGACATCACAATGACCTAAACGGATGTAGTTGAGCGCATCAATAATAGCATTTGCAGAAGAAGCACAGGCTGATACAGTTGTATAATTAGGTCCCATATAACCATTTCTGATCGAAATATTACCAGGAGCAATATCAGCGATCATCTTGGGGATAAAGAAAGGATTAAATCGAGGTGTGCCATCTCCAGAAGCAAAGTTTAGCACTTCGTTTTGGAAGGTCTCTAAACCACCAATTCCAGCTCCCCAAATAACCCCTACTCTGTATTTGTCAAGGCTATCGTCAAAATTGGCATCTGCAATCGCTTCTTCAGAAGCTACAATAGCGTATTGAGTAAAACGATCGAGTTTTCTTGCCTCTTTGCGATCTAAAAAGTCTAAAACATTAAAGTTCTTGAGTTCACAAGCAAATTTTGTCTTGAATTTTTCAGTGTCAAAATAGGTGATTGGAGCAGCTCCGCTCTTTCCTGCCACCAAACCTTCCCAGTATTCATCTAGGGTGTTTCCAATAGGAGTCAAAGCTCCTAAACCTGTTACTACAACTCTTTTTAACTGCATAGTCTTTGTAATTATAATTCAAAGATAAAATAAAAAAAATTATCCATGTAACACGAAGCTACATGGATAAAAATGTTTTTTTAATGTACTAGGTCTAAGACTATTTTGCGTCTTCGATATAGCTGATTGCTTGACCTACAGTTGCGATGTTTTCTGCTTGGTCATCAGGGATTTGAATATCAAATTCCTTCTCAAATTCCATTATCAACTCAACAGTGTCCAATGAATCGGCTCCTAGGTCGTTAGTAAAGCTAGCTTCAGCTACAACTTCGTTTTCATCTACACCTAATTTATCTACAATAATAGCCTTTACTCTTGATGCAATGTCTGACATAATTTTTTTGGTTTTTATTAATCTATATGGGAACAAAAGTAAAAAAACTTTGGTTAATAGCGCTTTTAATCTTTTAAAAAGTGATTTTATTTTGGTTAATTGTTAGAGAATCCTGCTAAAAATGGATAATTTCGCAGGACTGATAATTTTGAATCAACATCTAAAAAATGAAACGAATTTCTCTTTTTGCCTCTGGATCTGGATCGAATGTTGAGAACATAGCTACCTATTTTGAGCACCACAAGACAGTTGAAATCGTTTCTGTCTTAACCAATAATAGAAATGCAGGAGTTATAGAGCGTTGTAAACGATTGGGAATACCGTTGATTTATTTAAGTCCTCAAGCGATACAAACTCCAGGTTTTATAACAAGTATCCTCTTAGGTCAAAATCTAGATTTGATTGTTTTAGCAGGATATCTCAAAAAGATCCCTGATGATCTGATTGAGGCATTTCGACAAAAGATTGTCAATATTCACCCTGCACTCCTTCCTAATTATGGAGGAAAAGGAATGTACGGTATGAATGTACATCGTGCCGTTAAAGAGGCTGGAGAGCAACAGTCTGGAATCAGTATTCATTTTGTAGATGAACACTACGACAATGGGGACCTGATTGAACAACACACTGTTCAGCTCAGTGAATCAGATACACCAGAAGCTATTGCCCAAAAGGTTCACCAACTAGAATACGAGCACTTTCCAAAGGCTATTGCGAACGTATTAAATGTCTAAGGCTCAGGTACATATTTATACCGATGGTGCAGCTAGTGGAAATCCAGGGCCTGGAGGCTATGGTATTGTAATGGAGTGGGTTGGAAAACCTTACAAAAAAGAATTCGCTCAAGGATTTCAACACACCACCAACAATCGCATGGAGCTTCTCGCTGTGATTGAAGCGCTTAAAAAGCTAAAAAAACCAAACCTTATTGTTGAAGTCTATACCGATTCCAAATACGTCGTGGATGCCATTGAAAAAAAATGGTTGGATCGATGGGAGCGAACAGCATTTAAAGAGAAAAAAAATGTGGATTTGTGGAAAGAGTACCTCAGGGTTTCAAAGAATCACCATATATCCTTTCACTGGATTAAAGGACACAACGACCATCCTCAAAATGAACGCTGTGACGCCTTGGCTGTCAATGCCTACAAAAGAGGGAATCTCCTTGTCGACAGCGGTTTTGTGACGAGTTCATAAAGCGATCTTTTTTGAGATAAGTTCCTAAGGAAGCCCTATATTTGCAAAAAAATTATTCATGGGAAAATTAGTAGTCGTTGGAACCATTGCCTTTGATGCAATAGAATCTCCATTTGGACAAACTGATAAAATTTTAGGAGGAGCTGCAACCTATATTGGGTTGGCTGCTTCGAATTTTAATAATGACGTTGCATTAGTGTCGGTGGTTGGGGAAGATTTTCCTCAAGAAGATCTCGATATGTTGGCTTCTAAAGGGATGAACTTGGATGGCGTTGAAATAGTAGCAGGCGGAAAGACCTTTTTTTGGAGTGGTAAGTATCACAACGATCTCAACTCAAGAGACACCCTAGTGACGGAACTCAATGTATTAGCAGATTTCAAACCTGTGGTTCCACAGGCCTATAGAGATGCTGAGTTTTTGATGCTCGGTAATTTAGCACCGGCAGTTCAACTCTCAGTGATCGATCAGATGGAAACCAAGCCTAAATTAATCGTTTTGGACACCATGAACTTTTGGATGGATCATACCCTAGAAGAATTACTTCAGGTTATTGCAAAAGTTGATGTGATTACCATCAATGATGAAGAGGCAAGACAGCTATCAGGGGAATATTCACTTGTAAAAGCAGCACAGAAGATCCATCAAATGGGGCCTGAGTATGTGGTGATTAAAAAAGGAGAACACGGAGCATTACTGTTTCACAATGGGAATGCCTTTTTTGCCCCAGCCTTACCTCTTGAAGAAGTATTTGATCCAACAGGTGCTGGAGACAGTTTTGCAGGTGGATTTATCGGATACCTCGCTCAGACTAAAAATGTTTCATTTGAAAACCTAAAGAACGCTGTGGTACACGGATCGAATATGGGATCATTTTGTGTAGAAAAATTTGGAACTCTGAGAATTGAAAATGTTGGAGAAGAAGAGATTAATGCGAGATTGGATCAATTTAAATCCCTGACTCAATTTGATATCGATATTAAATAATTTAATTTCTAAAGGAATTCTTACCTTTGCCTTATGAGTGATGCCATCAAACACGAGTGTGGAATTGCACACATTCGATTATTAAAACCGCTTTCCTACTACCAAGAAAAATACGGTTCAGCCTTTTACGGAGTTAATAAAATGTACCTCATGTTGGAGAAACAACACAACAGAGGACAAGACGGTGCAGGATTTGCGAGTATCAAACTCGACATGAAACCCGGTCAACGTTTTATGAGTCGCGTTCGTTCGGCAAAACAGCAACCGATTCAAGATATCTTCGAGCAAATCAATTCGAGAATCAATTCAGCCTTTGAAGAACACCCTGAGTATGCGAATGATGTTCAATTACAGAAAGAAAATATCCCTTATGTCGGAGAGGTGCTCTTAGGTCACGTTCGCTACGGAACCTTTGGTAAAAACTCTATAGAATCGGTACATCCCTTCATTAGACAAAACAATTGGATGCACCGTAATTTGATCGTTGCAGGAAACTTTAACATGACTAATGTTAAAGAACTCTTCGAAGGACTTGTAGAACTCGGGCAACATCCAAAGGAGATGGCCGATACGGTGACTGTGATGGAAAAAATCGGTCACTTTTTAGACGATGCGGTTTTAAAACTTTATAAGAAACTCAAAAAAGAAGGAGTCTCTAAAAAAGAAGCGTCGGTGATCATTGCCGAGCGTCTAAAAGTTCATAAAATACTTAAGAAAGCTGCAAAAAACTGGGATGGTGGTTATGCGATGGCCGGTATGATAGGTCATGGTGATTCATTCGTTTTAAGAGATCCTTCTGGAATCAGACCCGCTTTTTATTACGCTGATGATGAAGTTGTGGTAGTAGCCTCGGAACGCGCTGTGATTCAAACAGTATTTAACACCTCTTTTGAGTCTGTTCATGAAATTGATCCTGGTCACGCTCTAATCATTAAAAAGGATGGAAGTTATGCACAGCATCAAATTTTAGAGCCTAGAGAGCGCAAGTCATGTTCATTTGAGCGTATTTATTTTTCTAGAGGATCAGATATGGAAATTTATCAAGAGCGCAAAACTCTTGGAAAATTACTCTTTCCTCAGATCTTGGATTCGATCGACCGCGATTTAAAACACACCGTTTTTTCATATATACCTAATACTGCTGAAACTTCCTTCTTTGGAATGGTAAGAGCGGCACAACGCTACCTCAATAAAAAGAAAGAGGAGATGATTCTCCAAGGGGGAAGAAATCTCACCAGTGAACAGGTTCACGAAATCTTAGATATTCGTCCTCGAATTGAAAAGGTTGCTATTAAAGATGCGAAGCTTAGAACTTTTATTACTCAAGACAGTGGTCGTGACGATTTAGTAGCCCATGTTTACGATATCACCTACGGATCTGTCAGAAAAGACGATAACCTAGTGATCATCGATGATAGTATTGTAAGAGGAACCACTCTTAAAAAGAGTATTATTAAAATATTGGACCGCTTAGGTCCAAAGAAAATCGTGGTGGTTTCTTCAGCTCCACAGATTCGCTATCCGGATTGTTACGGAATTGATATGGCAAAACTTGAGGATTTTATCGCCTTTAGAGCAGCTTTAGAATTACACAAAGATCACGACAGTATGAACTTAGTAGAAGAGATCTACAAAAAATGCTTGACCCAACTTGATTCTAAGGATGTAGATGTCATCAATTACGTCAAGGATTTTTACGCTCCTTTTACGACTGAACAAATCTCTAAAAAAATCTCTGAATTGTTGACCTCTGAGGAAATCAATGCCGAGGTTGAAATCGTATTCCAATCGATTGAAAACCTTCACAAAGCTTGTCCTGAGCATTTAGGGGATTGGTATTTTACAGGAGATTATCCGACTCCTGGAGGGAATAGAGTTGTTAACAGAGCCTTTGTCAATTTCTACGAAGGAAAAAGCGAACGCGCTTACTAGGAATAAAGAATCGAGCTGTTTATCGAAAACAAAAAAATCTAACCAATAAGTTTGCTACTTTGGTGGTACTAATAGCACCTATAGCTTGTTATTGGTTAGATTTGGGGGGAAGGCGAAATGTAGAATTTCGCCTTTTCTGCATTATTTTTCTGGCTTATTTATTAGCCTGATATAATTCACTTACATAATCCCAGTTAATCACATTGAAAAATGCTTGAATATAATCTGGTCTTCTGTTTTGATAGTTGAGGTAGTAAGCGTGTTCCCAAACGTCTAATCCTAAGATAGGGAATCCTCCACATCCGATACCTGGCATGATTGGATTGTCTTGGTTAGCTGATGAGCAAACATCTACTTTTCCACCTTTGTGAACACAAAGCCAAGCCCATCCAGATCCAAATCGAGTTGCAGCAGCCTTTGCAAATTCATCTTTAAAAGCGTCAAATGATCCAAATGCAGCATCGATAGCAGCCGCTAATTCTCCAGATGGTTGCCCACCTCCATTTGGAGACATGCAGTTCCAAAATAAAGAGTGGTTGTAAAAACCTCCACCGTTATTGCGAACAGCGCCATTGTTCATGTCCAAATTCTCTAGAATTGCTTCAATTGATTGTCCTTCAAGATCAGTTCCAGCAATTGCGTTGTTGAGGTTCGTGGTATATCCATTGTGATGTTTTGAATGGTGAATTTCCATTGTTCTTGCATCAATATGGGGTTCTAATGCATCGTATGCATAATCTAATTGTGGTAGTTCAAAAGCCATAATTGCGTTTTTAAATTAATGTCGTTCAAAATTACAAAATAATAAAAGAAAGAAGTCTTAGTATTTTGTTAATCCTTTGATGAAGATTTTGTGAATAAATGCTGGGTTGATTCAACTCTATTCAAGTCAAGATTGATTAACTTGCTTTGAATGAGCTCTAGGTTTCCATATACGATTTACAGTGCTTCTGCTGGTGCGGGGAAGACCTCTACATTGACCATCAGATACCTCACGTTAATTCTCAAAGACGATCGAACACTTCCATCTAGAGAAATTTTAGGACTGACTTTTACCAATAAGGCAGTAGATGAAATGAAAAAGAGAATTTTGGAATCGCTTCAAAACTTTTCAGATGCCACCGAGTCCAACAACTACCTCTTTAAATCAGTACTAGATGAAATCAACAGCACCTCTGAAAGTCCAATTGACGCATCAACCCTAAGGGCAAGATCCCGAAAAAAGCTCAAAGAATTACTTCACAATTACGCTTATTTTGATATTGCGACCATTGATAAATTCAACCATCGACTCATTAAAACCTTTGCGAAAGACCTCAAGCTCCCCTCTACCTTTAAGGTCTTATTGGATCGTGATGACTTTTTGAATCAAGGCTTAGAAAAACTGTTTTCAAAACTGTCTAAAGACGCTGCACTAAAAGAGGCTATGGTTGCATTTGCAATGGAAAAAATTGATGACAATAGAGCCTGGGATATTTCAAAGGAATTATTTGATACGGCTACATTGCTCTTTGACGAGACGCACTTTAAGGCCTTAGGACAGTTGTCGACCAAAACGGATGAGGATTTTAAAAAGTTGCTAAAAGTGACCAAGAGCAAACTTGAGGATATAGATGATCAGCTCACAAAGCTCTCAAAAAATACTCTTGAGCTATTGGATGAATTGAGTTTGACAAATGATTTTTCAGGGAATTATTTTCCAAATTTCTTGAAAAAGTTAGCCTTAGGAGATCGCTCTATGAAATTAGAAGCTAAATGGCTTCTTAACTTTGAAGATCAAGATCCCTACAACAAAAAAACACCAGAGGATAAAAAAGAAGCCATCGATCAACTAAAGCCTGAGTTAAATCGAGTCGTGACGAAAATTATTTCCTTGTTTAAGGAGTTGGCTTATATACAAAACGCCTATAAAAACATACAGCCGCTCAGCTTGATTTTTAAGGTGCAGCAAGAGTTGAATGAACTCATGCAAGAGCAGCAGAGTCTTCCAATAGCAGAATTTAATAAACGTATCTATGAGGTGGTTCGTAAACAAGCCGTTCCATTTATCTACGAGCGAATAGGAGAACGTTATAAACATTTCTTTGTAGATGAATTTCAGGACACCTCTGTCTTGCAATGGGAAAATTTAATTCCCTTAGTTTCCAATGCACTGAGTAGTGAAGAAGGGACAGCCATGCTTGTTGGAGATCCCAAGCAAGCCATCTATCGATGGAGAGGCGGAGCTGCTAGTCAGTTTATGGAGCTCTACAACCACCCACAGCAGCCATTTCCAGTCGAAGGAAAGCCTGTTAATTTAGGAACCAATTACAGATCATCAAAGACCGTAGTTAACTTTAACAATGACTTTTTTGAAGCTACTGCTGATCTTTTAGTGGATCAAGATTTAAAACAGTTGTATCTGAGTACCAGCAGACAGGAAGTTCACCACACCAATGAAGAAGGCTGGGTTTCTATTGAATTTGTTGAGGGCAAAAGAATCGAAGATCGATCAGCCCAATACTGTCAAAAAACACTAGAGTATATTCAGAAAATTGTAGACCGTGGATTTTCCTATGCAGACATCTGCGTATTGACTCGAAAAAATGATCAAGCAGTCGAATTAGCAACGCATTTGACGGCCCATGATATTCCCATTATATCGTCCGAGTCCTTGCTTTTGAACTCTAGTCCCCAAGTGTGTTTTCTAATTGATTTACTCTATGCATCCAATTGGCCAAAGGAACTCTATTATCAAGCTGTTATACTGGAATACCTCTACAGCGATCACCCAGATCAATCACAAAAGATCAAAGAAGCTTTAGAAAATTTTAATCAGCATTTAGAAGAACACTATGAGTTTTCAATGAATTATTTTAGTTCTTGTGAGCTCTTTGATGCACTCTCCTATGCGATCGAGCGATTTAAATTAGCGGATCAGTCATCAGCCTATATCAATTATTTCTTGGATCAGGTGTACGAATACCTCCAAACACAAAATTTGGGAGTTGCAGCATTTCTAGAACTTTGGGAAGACCACAAAACACAGTGGAGTGTCAAGAGTCCTAAATCGGTCAATGCTGTTCAACTGATGACCGTTCACAAATCAAAAGGCTTGGAGTTTGAATTTGTGATCCTTCCTTTTGCAGAACAGGAACTCAATCGACAAAAGAACTCCGATGTTTTATGGGTAGCGGTCGATCCTAATCAATTTGCAGGTTTTGATCAGTTGCTCTTTAATAAAAATAAGACCCTTGAAAATTTCAATACAACGACTGCAGAATTAGTACAAGCAGAAGATCGTCTCAAGAGAATGGATAGTTTAAACATTCTCTATGTAGCACTCACAAGAGCGATTAAGGGGCTTGTAATCATTTCCAATTGGGATCTTAAAAGTGGAGGCGATTTTAAAGAAGGGACCATTTCTCATCTCTTGTATTCTTATTTAAAAAAACAACCCGATTGGGATCAGGGAATGCTCTATCAAATCAATAGCCTTGAGGTCTTAGCAACAACAACAAAACCCCAATTGAAGGGGGAAGAACTCAGTTTTAGATATTCTCATAAAAAAGAAGCCTCCTACAGCTTACTCACTCACGAAAAATTACTGCTAGACGATGCCGCCTATCAAGCTAAAGAAGCCGGAACGACCTGGCATCGATTCTTAGAATTTGTATACTGTGAAGAGGATTTAGACTATGCAGGAGTAAAACTGTTAGAGGAATACCCCTTTGAAGAAAAGGAGCCTTATTTAATTAAGGGAGCTGAAATTGTATCGCATCCCGATTTAAAAGCGTATTTCAGAAAGGAGAACACCTCTGTTAACGAGCAGCGAATCTTTACAAAGGACGGATTGGAACTTCGCCCTGACCGTTTGGTTTTTATGGATAAAGAAGTGGTGATTATCGATTATAAAACAGGAGAAGAACGAGAAGATCACAATCTGCAGCTCAATCTATATGCAAAGGCTTTAGAAGAATTGAACTATACGATAAGCAAAAAGCTAATCGTTTATATACACAAAGAAATAACCATTAAAAATGTTACTTAAATGAACCCTACTTTTAACACATTTCTACAAAAGGAATTAGATCAGATTGAAGCCGATGGCTTGTATAAAAAAGAACGCATCATCAGTTCCAAACAAGGAGCAGAAGTGGACCTTACCGATGGGAGTAAGCTCATCAATTTGTGTTCGAACAACTATTTGGGACTCTCTTCTCATCCACAGGTGATTAAAGCAGCAAAGGATGCCTTGGACACCCATGGATTTGGAATGTCTTCAGTTCGATTTATCTGTGGAACTCAAGACATCCACAAAGAATTAGAGGATAAGATCTCCAATTTCTACGGTTTGGGAGACACCATCCTTTACGCTGCCGCCTTTGATGCCAATGGAGGTGTTTTTGAGCCCTTGTTTGGACCAGAGGATGCAATCATCTCGGATGCCTTAAATCACGCGTCGATTATCGATGGAGTACGTCTGTGTAAGGCGAAGCGTTATCGCTATGCCAATTGTGATATGCAGGATTTGGAAGCACAACTCAAGGCTGCAGATCAGGAAGGAGCACGTCATAAAATCATCGTAACCGATGGTGTGTTTTCCATGGATGGAATTGTAGCTCCACTCGACAAAATTTGTGATTTAGCGGATCAATACCAGGCCTTAGTTATGGTCGATGAATGTCATGCTGCTGGATTTTTAGGGGCCACAGGAAGAGGTTCTCTAGAGGCTAAAGGAGTTATGGGAAGAGTGGATATTGTTACTGGAACACTAGGAAAAGCTTTAGGTGGAGCCATGGGAGGCTATACCACGGCATCCAAAGAAGTAGTCGCGATGCTTCGTCAGCGTTCAAGACCTTATTTGTTTTCCAATTCACTTGCTCCATCCATTGTAGGAGCTTCGATTAAGGTTTTTGAACTCATTGAAAACGACACCACTTTAAGAGATCGCTTAATGGAAAACATGGATTATTTTAAGGCAGAAATCAAAGCTCTTGGTTTTGATATCAAGGAAGGAGATGCAGCCATTATCCCCATTATGTTATACGATGCGAAACTCGCTCAAAAGATGGCTGCTCGCTTGTTGGATTTTGGAGTCTACGTCATTGGATTTTTCTATCCTGTAGTTCCCAAAGAGCAGGCGAGAATTCGCGTTCAACTTTCAGCTGCACTCACCAGAGAGGAATTGGAGCGAGCCGTAGCGGCTTTCGAAAAAGTTGGTAAAGAACTCGGTGTTATTGAATGAAATCTTTCTTAAAAGATATTGCCCAACAGTACAGCGGTATTAAGGATCTCGAACAGTACTGCTTCATCTTGCCCAGCAAGAGAGCAGGGAATTTTTTGAGGACGTATCTCAAAGATTCGATGAGCAGTACCGTTTTTGCTCCAAAGATTACTTCGATTGAAGTCTTTGTAAGTGAACTGGCCAATACAGCATACCTGTCTGAAGAACAGCAATTGTTTAGACTATATGAAATCTATAAGTCTGGAGCTCCTGATCCTATTGATTCCTTTGCGGATTTTAGCGGATGGGCCTCCACCTTATTGATTGATTTCTCTGAAATTGATCAGTATCTAGTCGATGCACAAAAGCTTTTTTCTTATCTAGAAGACTTTAAAAAATTATCGGAGTGGAATCCAACCGATGAGCCTAATGAGCTATTGAGTTCTTATGTCAAATTCTGGAAGTCGCTCTATCCGATGTACGAGCAATTAAAAGCTAGCTTGTACCAGGATCATGTTGGAACTCGAGGCATGGTCTATAGAAAAGCGGTAGAAGAGGTAGATCGCTATTTGAAAAAACACCAAAACACCAAATTTGTATTTGTAGGATTTAACGCACTTAACAAGGCCGAAGAGTTGTTGTTTCAACATTTTTTAGCAAGTGGAAGAACAAAAATCTACTGGGATATTGACAGCTATATACTCAATGATCAACATCACGATGCCGGGTTCTTTATTCGTTCTTACAAAGAACAGTGGAAGCAGTTAAAAGAGCTTCCTTTGGAAGGAATCAGTTCAGAACTCGGAAAACCAAAAAAAATTGAAATCATTGGACTTCCTATGCAGGTAGCACAGGGTCAGTATGTCGGAGAATTGTTGAGCGGAATGGAGCAATCGACTCTTAAAAATACGGCTTTGATTCTGGGGAAAGAAGAAAGTTTAAATGTCGTTTTAAACGCCTTGCCAAAAGAACTCACTCCCAATATAACGATGGGATATGCCCTTAAGAACTCAAAAGTATCCGGTTTTGTAGAGTTGCTTTTTGACATTCACACCACTGCCACATCGGATAGTTATAGGGCTACAGATGCCTTTAAAATAGTATTGCACCCTTTGTTTAAATCTTACTACAGCAAAGAGGTAGGTAGCAGCACGGATGCTCTAGTTTTTGCCATGAGAAAACGCAATTTGAGTTTTTGGAATTCTTCAGAACTACAAAAAATGAAACCAGAGGCAGCTAATTTGTTTGCAGCTGTTTTTTCTAAAGAGCTCCAGAACCCCAAACAATTTGTGAAACAGCTCTTAATTCTTGTAGAGCAGTTTCAAAAGATTGCTCATCAGGACCGAGATCTTGCTCTTGAGACTGATTGTATCTATATCAGTGGCTTACTTAAAAAGCTTCAATCGTGGATGGATCAGTACGAGTTCATTAATTCTCTTGTCGCTCTAAAGACGCTTTTTCAACGAATGTTATCCAAGTCAAACAACTACTTTAAGGGTGAGGCGATGGAAGGTTTGCAAATCATGGGAATGTTGGAGAGTAGAAATTTGGATTTTGAAACAGTAATTCTAACCCATCTCAATGAAGGTATTCTTCCCGGTGGGAAGAAAATGAATTCTCACCTTCCATATGAACTTAAAAAGATGTACGGTCTCCCTACCTATAAGGAACGTGATGCTGTGTTTACCTATCACTTTTACAGATTGTTACAACGTTGTAAAAAAGTTTATTTGATCTACAATATCGAACCAGAGGTCTTAGAAGGAGGAGAACCGAGTCGCTATATTGCCCAACTAGAGACTGACGATATCTTATCGCCAATGGTTCAAAAGAAAATTGTAAGTCCGCGCTTGAGTACTCAGACCAAACTGCCTATAAGCATCAAAAAGAGTGAAGAAGACGTTGCTTTGATCAAGAAGAAATTTCAAGACTTGACTTCTCCATCGGCACTGATCACTTATTTGTGGAACCCCATTGATTTTTACCACTCCTATATTTTAAAAATCAAAGAGATACCAGAATTAGACACTCAAATGCCTCATTATGTATTTGGAAGTATCGTTCATGATTCTCTGGAAGAATTGTATCAGGGATTTGTAGGAAAGGTATTGGAGGTAGAAGAGTTAAAGAACTTATATCCGAAGGTTCAAGGGGTGGTGAATCGATTTTACGAACACTACTTTGTTCCACTGGACCACAATTCAGGAAAGAATATCATCGCTTATGAGGTCATTGTTTCTTATGTCAAGCGCTATATTCGATCCGACATAGAACTTTCCAAAAAGCAAGAGATCAAACTAATCGCACTTGAGGAGGAATTCAATATGCCTTTGGAATTAGCTTCTTTAGGAATGACTATCAATTGTCAGGGAAAATTCGACCGTGTCGAAGAGCGAAATGGAGTTTTAACGATCATTGATTACAAGACAGGGCTGGTTGAAGCCAAACAGTTAAAAATGAATTCCTGGGAAGCATTGAGCACCGATTACAGTTATTCCAAACAATTGCAATTGTTGTTTTACAGTATGATTTATATGAATCAGTACGAATTAGATGAACTTCAGGCAGGAATCTTTTCATTTAAAAATATCCAAGGCGGACTCATGCTTTTTAGTGAAGAAGGAAACACGATTATAAACAAAAAAACCATTGATCAGTTTAAAGAACAGCTCACGCTACTCCTTGCTGAAATCATCGATTCCAATCAAGCATTTGTTGAGAAAGAACCCTCAAAATAAAGCTGGGAGAATTTTAATTCTGTTTATTAGCTGTGGTGATTTCAATAACGCCACTAGAACCTCTAAAACCGTATTGAGAAGTTTCTAAAACAGTTTTTAGAACTCTAACTTTTCGAATGGAATTAAAATCCAATCCTGGAGGCATACCTTCTCCATAAATATCTCCATCGACTACCCATATAGCGTATTTTGATCCTGAAGTTGGAGCGTAGATTCGATCCATAAGTAAGATCACCTTGTTGGCTTCCTTGTCAAAACGCGCATTGCCCAGGTGTTTTCGGATCGCCTGAAACAAATTAGGAGCGTGAACATCCACCTTATAGAGGTTGAGATTGCTGAATTTATTATTTTTTTTCTTCTTAGTTCTTTTCTTTTTAACAGTTACTTCGTTAAGGTTAATGGTATCCTGCTGTGCATAAGCAGTTGCACTAATACTAAGGACAAAAATGAAGACTAAGAGTAATCGCATCAGAGGTGAATTTGGATTTATTAATAGGACTATTAAATTTACGAAAGGTTTAATCCAAAACAAAAGCTTATTGGATAAACAATCTTATTACCTTTGCCAATTAATGAGCGTATCTACCAACCATATTCAGAGAAGATCGATTTTTAAAATTGCACTACCTGCAACTATTGCTGGTATCGCTGAACCTTTATTATCCTTAACTGATACTGCAATTGTTGGAAATATTCCTGAAACAGGATTGATGTCGCTTGCTGCTGCAGGAATTGTAGGATCTTATTTGTCGATGCTCATATGGGTTTTGGGGCAATCAAGAGCAGCATTATCCTCTTTAATTGCTCAGTATTTAGGTAGGGGAGAACTCCGAGAAATCGAAGAATTACCAGCCCAAGCCCTTGCG
Organism: uncultured Flavobacteriaceae bacterium; assembly: GCA_937136455.1. Taxonomy (GTDB): domain Bacteria; phylum Bacteroidota; class Bacteroidia; order Flavobacteriales; family Flavobacteriaceae; genus MAG-120531. The sequence goes on from CAKZOO010000113.1 coordinate 280,071, forward strand.
ATTAATATTGTGATTAGCCTGCTTTTGGTCTTGGGATCCATCGCTTTTATGAGGCCTATATTAGAATTGATGAATGCCAATGGGACCCTGTTAGAATATTGTGAGTCCTATTTTAGAATACGAATTTGGGGCTTCCCTTTAACACTGATTACCTTTGGAGTATTTGGAATGTTTAGAGGACTACAAAATACGCTTTGGCCGATGCTTATCGCCGCTGTAGGTGCCTTATTAAATGTTGGATTAGACTATTTATTTGTATTTGGATGGGAAGACTATGTCCCTGCGATGTATCTTGAAGGAGCTGCTTGGGCTAGTTTAATTGCCCAGGGAGTTATGGCACTGATGAGTTTAATTCTCATGTATCGCAAGACCAATTTTAGAATACAATTTAAAGGCACAGTTCATCCGGAGCTCAAACGCTATGTCAAGATGAGTCTTCACCTTTTTATCAGAACTCTAGCTTTAAATGCAGCATTGATCTATTCGGTTAAAACAGCCACGGCACTTGGAAATGAATATATTGGAGCTCATACCATCGCCTTTAACCTATGGCTTTTTGCAGCCTTTTTAATTGATGGATTTTCTTCGGCAGCCAATTTAATGGGAGGAAAATTTCTGGGAGCAAAACAATACGATTCACTCCAAGAGCTCGTTAAAAAGACCTCTGTGTATTCACTGCTCCTCAGTTTGCTGATTATGGGAACGGGAATTTTATTTTACGAGCCCATTGGATATTTATTTTCAAATGACCCTGAGGCTGTAGCAATTTTTAAAGAGATTTTCTTTGTCGTGATACTGTTTATGCCTCTTAATGCCTTGGCATTTGTATACGACGGATTATTTAAGGGATTAGGAGAAACAGCCTATCTCAGAAATGTACTTCTCGCTTCCTCTTTTTTAGGATTCATACCTTTTGTTTATATCACAGGTCAATTGGGGTGGGGACTTCAAGGAATATGGCTTGGATTTGGATTTTGGATCCTTACTCGCTACCTAGCATTGTATATAAAATTTAGGCTTAAATTTTTACCACTAGCTAGAAAGGCTTAATTTTAACAAAACATCACCAATGAATCAGGGATCAATTAGCAGTCAAATCGAAGGAGCCATCGCTCATTTGACATTTTCACATCCAGCTGGAAATTCGTGTACTTCAAAAATGCTCAGTGAATTGACATCGCAAATCAATCAGTTGAGTGAGGACGCCTCTATTAAGGCTATTTTACTTCGATCACCTGAGCACACTGCCTTTTGCGCGGGAGCCAATCTCAGCGAGGTCGTTTCCCTATCCAACATGGAAGAAGCTAAGGAGTTTTTTATGGGCTTTGCACGATTGATTTTAGCGATTAAAAACTGTCCGAAATTAGTCATTGCTAGAGTTCATGGAAAAGCTGTCGGTGGAGGAGTTGGAATTATCGCAGCTTGTGATTTAGCCTTTGCAACGCGCAAGTCGAGTTTGCGTTTATCAGAAATCAATTTGGGAATAGCTCCCTTGGTGATTGCTCCAGCACTAATTCGAAAAATTGGAGTTTCTGCATTTTCAACATTGAGTTTAAATCCCACCGATTGGTTGGATCACAACTGGGGTTATGAACGAGGATTGTTTACTCAGAAATACGATTCTTTAGAGGCCTTGGACGAAGATTTAAACCGACGTTTAGAAAAGATAAGTGAGTGGAGTCCTCTAGCGATGAAGGCATTAAAGAATTCGCTGTGGGAATCAACAGAATCATGGGATACGCTTTTAGAATCAAAGGCAGCATCAACAGCGCGATTAGCACTAAGTGATCACACTCAAGAACAATTAAAGAAATATAAAAACTAATGGGAAATATGTTGTTTGCGGCCCTAGCTCTCATGTTAGTGGTTGTCTATGGAATCAATAAATTCCGAGCGAATAAAAAATACAAGAGAAAAAAATGAGTACAATTCGTATCACAAAGATGTTCAGTTTCGAAACGGGTCATGCGCTTTATGGTTATGATGGAAAGTGCAGAAATGTACACGGGCATAGCTATAAGCTTTCTGTAACCGTTAAAGGGAGTCCCATCACTGATACTTCCGAGGTAAAATTGGGAATGGTGATTGACTTTTCTGATTTAAAAAAGATCGTCAAGGAAGAAATTGTCGACCTGTTTGATCACGCCACCGTATTTAATAAGAATACGCCTCATTTGGAGCTTGCTCAAAAGTTAGAAGCCGAGGGACATCATATTATATTAGCAGATTATCAGCCTACTTCTGAAAATATGGTTATTGATTTTGCACAAAAAATCAAAAAGCGTTTACCTGAAAATATCAGTCTCTATTCATTAAAGTTACAAGAAACGGACAGTTCTTTTGCTGAGTGGTATGCTGAAGACAATTCCTAACCATGAATGAATCTCCTATATCCATATCAATAGCAGAGGGATCTAAAATTTATTTTTGTAGTGATCAGCATTTGGGGGCTCCAACACCAGAAAAGAGTCTTGTTAGAGAACTGCAATTTGTCAATTGGCTGGACTCCATAGAGAAGGATGTTCAAGCTCTTTTTATTTTAGGAGATCTATTTGATTTTTGGTTTGAATACAAGAAAGTAGTTCCCAAAGGGTTTACACGAACCTTAGGCACTCTTGCACGGATGAGAGACAGAGGAATTCCTATTTACTTTTTTGTAGGTAACCACGATTTGTGGATGCGAGATTATTTAGAAAAAGAAATTGGGGCCCAAGTCTTTTTTAAACCACAGCGATTTACAATTGACAACAAACTCTTTTATATTGGTCATGGAGATGGATTAGGACCTGGAGATCACGGCTATAAGTTCATGAAAAAAATCTTCACCAATAAGGTTTGTCAATGGGCTTATCGATGGTTACATCCTGATATTGGAGTAGCATTGGCACAGCATTTATCAGTAAAAAACAAACTGATTTCTGGTGAAGAAGACATGCATTTTTTAGGAGAGGAAAAGGAATGGCTTGTTGTCTATGCAAAAGAAGTACTCGAAAAAGAAGAAGTCGACTACTTTGTCTTTGGCCATCGCCATTTGCCTTTGGAAATACAATTAAATAATACCGCTAGGTATATAAACTTAGGAGATTGGATCACTCATTTTACCTATGGAGAATTATCAAGTGGAAACTTTGAATTAAAGAAACTACAAAATTAAAACTCACTAGCTTTGAGGTCTTTTAGTTTTAACTGAATTGAAGTCGTTCCCTGCCAGGTATTGTGATCTAGACTGTAAACGATATCCACTTTTTTTCTGCCTGTAATCAGTTTTAAGTGTTTGCCTAAATCAAAACCAATGGCATCGATCTCATGGGCCATGTCTTGAGAAAATCGAGCTTTGAGGTGTTTGTCTTCTTCACCAACAGTTTTTCCATAACCACTGTCCTCAACACCTTTGCTTATAAATGTAGGCGCCCAATTTTCTGGACCAAAAGGAGCAAATTGCTTTAAAATTCTATAGAATTTTGGATTGATATCTTCGAGCCTTAATTCCATATCGATGGTAATCGATGGGGTTTTGAGTTCTTCATCTAAATTCAATGAAACATAGCTGTCAAACGCTTTTTTAAAAGAGGCGTATTGCTCAGGCTTGAGGGTCACACCAGCAGCGTATTTGTGTCCTCCAAATTGAATTAAATGATCACTACAGGCTTCAATGGCCTCGTAGATGTCAAATCCCTTTACAGATCGTGCTGAAGCAGCGAGTTGATCGCCACTCTTGGTAAACACAAGTGTGGGTCTGTAATAGGTGTCGATGAGTCTAGAAGCGACGATTCCGATAACCCCCTTATGCCAATGCTCAGAATAGACCACCGTACTAGCAGCATTTTCTTCCTGATGATTTTTTATTTGATCAAGTGCCTCCTCTGTGATACGTGCCTCGACACTTCTTCGCTCAGTGTTGTTTTGCTCAATCTCAGAGCTGATCTTACGAGCCTTGGAAGCGTCTTTTTCGACTAATAATTCGACCGCCTGTGAACCGTGATTCATTCGACCAGCAGCATTGATCCTCGGAGCGATGATAAAGATAACATTGGTAAGGCTCAATTGCTCGATGCCTACCTGATCGATGATTGCTTTAAAACCAGGCCTAGGATTGTTGTTGAGTTGTTCCAATCCAAGACTCGCTAAAGTTCTGTTTTCACCGTCGAGAGGCACAATATCTGCTCCAATTGCAGTCGCTACTAAATCGAGATAGGGGATTAATTCAAAGGCTTCCAATCCCAATTCCTCTCCTAAAGCTTGAATCAGTTTAAATCCGATACCACAGCCACAGAGTTCTTTATAGGGATAGGTGCAATCTCGTTGTTTGGGGTTGAGAATTGCTTGTGCATCTGGCAATTCATCTCCGGGTCTGTGGTGGTCACAGATAATAAAGTCAATGCCTTTTTCTTTGGCGTAGGCTACTTTGTCAACTGCTTTAATACCACAATCAAGAGCTATTATTAAACTGATGTTATTTTCAGCGGCATAGTCAATTCCCTGATGTGAAACGCCATAGCCTTCTGAATAACGGTCTGGAATGTAGGTGCTGATTCGATCGCTAAAATTCTTTAAAAAAGAACTCATCAATGCCACAGAGGTGGTGCCATCCACATCGTAGTCTCCATAGACGAGAATGGATTCTTCAAGAGATAAGGCTTCGAGGATTCTTCCTACAGCTTTATCCATATCCTTCATTGATGAAGGAGGATGTAATTGATCAAAGTTGGGACGGAAAAAGTCTTTAGCGGTATTAAAATCTTCAATACCTCTTTGAACTAAAAGATCAGCGATGGGAAGCGCAACACCAAGGGCCTGTGCTAGGGCATTTGCCTTGTCCTTGTCTGCTTTTTCTCTAGTGATCCATCGCATGAATAGCACTAAGATTTATGGAATACGATCTCGTGAGTTAAGTCTGAAAACCGACGAAACATTTCAGCAACCCCACAGTATTTATCTACAGAAAGCTCTACACATCGATTGAGTTTCGCTTCATTGAGATTCCCTCCGTGAAAATGGTAAATCACATGTGTTTTATCATAGAATTTAGGGTGTTCCTCGGTAAGATGAGCCTTGATTTCAATACTGAATTCATCAACTTCTAATTTCATTTTTTTGATAAGAGAAACAACGTCTAAACCAGAACATCCAGCCAAAGCTGAAAGCATCAAACTTTTGGGTCTGTAATAGGTTGCTCCCGATTCAGGTTGATCAGCATCGATCATTAGATGATGTCCTGAAGTGTTTTCTGATTCAAATAAATTTCCTCCTTTCCAGAAGGTACTGATATGATTTTCCATAAAATGAGTAATTAGAATGTAAAAATACAATAATTCTCTGAAGTCTTTCTCAAAGAAGCCCCCTCAAATCAGAGAAAAAATCGCTCAAAAAGATCAATGGTTAGCAGCCCCCAAAAGGTTCCAGTCGCCATGGATAAGATCGCCAGTACAATGGCGTGAGGCATCCATTTTTTTTCATATGCAGCAGTTACTGCTGGAGCAGTTGCAATTCCACCAACATTCGCCATACTGGCTATTGGAACCCAAGCAAAATTGATGTTTAAAAGTTTTGCAACACCAACGCTAATGATAAATTGAACTAGCATCCAAACGATTAAAAACCCAAAAAAGCTACCGTTAAAAGTCAATTGGTCAAAATTGAGTTTGAGTCCTAAAACCGCCATGACCATAAGAATTAATAAGCCGCCCATTTTAAGCACAAAGTCGAAATTCCACTTCTTGATATAATTACTCAAGAGGAGTCCAAGAATCGATAGGGCGATTATTTTTCCTATAAAAGGCTCAATAGTGAAATGAACGATGCCAACAATTGAAAACAGAATTAATAAAACAGTGTATTTAGAAATAGGGTTCTTGGACTGTTCAACTGTCGAAAGTGGTAGTGTCTTAGAATTAATTTTGAGGATTCTATTGATGGCTTCACTTTTTTTAATAAGCTGAAACATCAAAATGGTCCATATGTTGACGAGGATATTATCCATCACGAGGATGCTTAAAAACACTTCTTCTGGGGTGTCGATCAGTTCTTTGAGTACCAATTGAGAAGTAGAACCACCAATCCATGAACCTACAATGGGAGGGATCCCCTTCCAATAATTTTCTTGAATCAAGACGCCTTCTATAAATTCCGTTCCATCGTAAAAAAACAGTAAGGTTACAGGTAAGATAGCAATAGCAAAAGATCCAGAAAGAAATAGTAAAATGGGTTTAAAGCCGATGGCTTTAAGACCTTGAAAGCTCAAACTACTCATTACGGCTACAATGGCTAATGGAATCAACAGATTCTTACTCCACTGGTGAATCTGAGAAGCAGAGTAATCCACAATAAACAGTTCAGAGATCAATGCTGGAAACAAATAGGCTAATAAGATGGCAGGGACCCAATCAAAAAGAGTTTTGATGTGTTTGTTTTCCCATTGATCTAAGAGCCTTACAGCGATCACTGTAAAGAGACTAATAAGGATTGGTTGAATCATTGAAGCAACTTATTTTGCTCCTAAGATAATCACAAATTCTCCTTTTGGAGCTTTTTTTTCAAAGTGAAGTAACACTTCTTCTAAACTTCCTCTTACCGTTTCCTCGTAGAGTTTGGAGATTTCTCTAGAAATAGAACAGGGGCGATCCCCGCCACAAACCTCTATAAGCTGCGAAAGTGTCTTGAGGAGTTTGTAGGGAGACTCGTATAAGATGACGGTTCTATTTTCTACTGCTAGCTCATCCAATCTGGTTTTTCTACCTTTTTTAGGAGGTAAAAAACCTTCAAACACAAATCGATCTGAAGGCAATCCACTATTGACAAGAGCCGGAACAAAGGCTGTAGCTCCAGGTAGGCATTCAATGGGAATTCCCTCAGCGATACACGCTCTCGAAAGCAAAAATCCAGGATCAGAGATGGCAGGGGTTCCTGCATCTGAAATCAATGCCATCGTTGTTCCAGTCTTTAATTTTGAGATGAGCCCCTCCACAGTTTTATGCTCATTGTGCATATGATGGGATTGAAGAGGAGTGTGAATGTCAAAATGTGACAGTAGTTTTTTTGAAGTTCTGGTATCCTCAGCAAGAATCAGATCCACCTCTTTTAAAGTTTTGATAGCTCTAAGGGTAATATCTTCAAGATTTCCAATTGGAGTGGGAACCAAATAGAGTTTTGCCATTGACTTTTAAGAATATTGAGAGCGAATTAAATTTAGAAAACGTTCTTCGTATTCTTCTTTTCCTTCCCAGTTATTGTATTCAGACTTAACGTAATGATTGATGAAATCAATTGCTTCTTCTAGATTTTCAATAGAAGCTAAAGTAGTCAACACTCGATCTAAATCTTCGTTTTGGCCTCCGAACAAATGCTTTGTAAAAGCCAATCGATCGTTGAGTCCTAATTTAAGGCTTTTGGATAACTGATCGTTAAGGGTTAATGTCGGGTGTGGGGCAATGGTTTCGCTAACTATTTGATCACCCATTTGAGAAACCATATCCTTGATGGTTAACATACCAGGAATCATGATGTCATCTTGATGGGGATTGTTTTCAGGAATTTCTTTTCGTGTTGAGAGTACTTGCTCAGCCATTTTTTCGAATTTGACAACAATTGCTTTTTTCTCATCATCTTCAGATAAGTCAAATTCGTGTTCTAAGGCATAGCGAAGCACAAGAGACTTCTCATAGAGCGATCTGATTTTATCGAACAGCTCCTCTGATGAAAAAGAACCTTCTTTTTTCAACAGTTCTTGGGCAATAGCCTTGAGTTCTAATTCTAGATTTTTTGTTAGCATAGTACTAAAATAAGTATTTTTTAAATGGACAGATGCTAAAATCCCGTTAAAATCTAGGAGGAACAATAGTTGAAATTAGTACATTTACCCTCAATTAAGTGCTTATGTTTTTAGAAAATACATCAAATGTAAATGAAAAGTTCGGATGGATTGAAGTCATCTGTGGTTCTATGTTTTCTGGAAAGACAGAAGAGTTAATTAGAAGACTCAAACGCGCTAAAATTGCCAAGCAAAAGATTGAGATTTTTAAACCAATGATCGATGTTCGATACGATGAGCAAATGGTTGTATCACACGATGAAAATCAAATTCGATCAACTCCCGTCCCTGCTGCTGCTAATATTAAATTGCTGGCAGACGACTGTGATGTGGTGGGGATCGACGAAGCTCAATTCTTCGATTCTGAGATAGTAGAAGTATGCAACGATCTGGCCAATAGAGGAATTCGTGTAATTGTAGCCGGTCTCGATATGGATTTTAAAGGAAAGCCCTTTGGTCCCATGCCTGAGTTGATGGCAGTAGCAGAGTATGTTACCAAGGTACACGCTATTTGTACTCGAACCGGGAAACTCGCGAATTATTCCTATCGCAAAGCAGCGGACCAGGAAAAACAAGTGATGCTCGGTGAAACTGATGTATATGAACCCCTCAGTAGAGAGGCGTTTTACAAAGAACAACTGTCCAAGAAACTCAAGCAAATGAACGTTGATCCAGAAATTCTTTCTTCAGAAGAGCATGCTAAAGAATAAAACAACCCTTGAAATTGATCTCTCTGCACTAGCTCATAACTATAAGATACTGAGAGCAGAAATCAGCCCAGAAACCAAGTTTATGGCAGTGGTAAAAGCCAATGCTTATGGTAGTGATTCTATTGCTGTTGCTCAAAAATTAGAAGCTCTGGGAGTGGATTATTTTGCGGTGGCCTATGCCATGGAAGGAGAAATTTTAAGGGCTCAGGGTATTCAAAAACCCATTTTGGTGTTACATCCACAAACCGATCAATTAGATGGAATGCAGCAATTGAATCTAGAACCGACGATCTATTCTAGCAAAGGCTTAGAGGAGGTGATTGAATACTCTAAAATTCAATCGGTTCCAATTCACATCAAAGTCAATACCGGATTAAATCGATTGGGATTTAAACCCTCACAACTCGATTCGGTGATTGAGCTTTTAATAAAGCACCCTTCACTAAAACTTAAAAGTGTGTATTCTCATTTAATCGCTTCAGAAGATCCAGACTCCAAAGCGATATGTCAGGATCAAATCAATGCTTTTAACCAATCGATAAAACTTTTTAATGAAGCAGGAATCACCGTTCCACTTCGACATATGACCAATACCTCCGGAATCATAAATTTCAAAGAGGCTCATTTTGAAATGGTGCGATCAGGGATAGGGCTTTATGGATTTGCCAATGGAACCTATGATAGCAAACTAAAGCCTATTGGTAGTTTAAAAACAGTTATTTCAAAAATAAATGAGCTGTCCAAAGGAGAGGGAGTAGGATACAATTCTGGATTTGTGGCAGATAAGGCAATGCGAGTTGCAACCTTGCCCATTGGACATGCCGATGGAATCACTAGAATTTACTCAAAGGGGAAAGCCAGAGTTTGGATTCACAATCAACCTGCTGAAATTCTAGGCAACGTATGTATGGACATGATTATGGTTAATGTCACCTCTATTGAATGTGAAGAAGGAGACGAGGTTGTATTATTCGATCAAAACCATTCGGCCAGTGAGTTTGCAGAAGGAGCTGGGACGATTTCCTATGAGTTAATTACTGCAATCGGATCCCGTGTCAGTAGGCTTGTAAAGCAATAAAGTTATAAATATAACATTCTGTTAAATATTTATAATAAACTCATCTCTTCTTTTGTCAATACAAAAGTCTTGTTGTATTTTCGCTTCTCAAAAATTAATACTTAAGAAATGAAATTAGCAGTTGTAGGCGCCACAGGAATGGTTGGTGAAGTTATGTTAAGAGTTCTAGCAGAACGAAATTTTCCTATTGATGAATTGTTGCTCGTAGCTTCAGAGCGATCTGTAGGTAAAGAATTGAGTTATAAGGGAGAAACCTATAAAGTGATTGGATTGCAAGACGCAGTGGACGCTGCTCCGGATATTGCAATTTTCTCTGCAGGAGGGGATACTTCTTTAGAATGGGCTCCTAAATTTGCTGCAGCTGGTACAACTGTTATCGATAATTCTTCTGCTTGGAGAATGAATCCTAACAATAAATTGATCGTCCCAGAAATCAACGCCAGTGAATTAACTGCTGAGGATAAAATTATTGCAAATCCTAACTGTTCTACCATCCAACTAGTGATGGTTTTAAATCCTTTACACCAAAAATACGGATTAAATAGAGTTGTTGTATCTACCTATCAATCGGTATCAGGTACTGGAATTAAGGCTGTTCAACAAATGGAAAATGAATCTCAAGGAATTGAGGGGGATATGGCTTATCCCTACAAGATTAATAGAAATGCACTTCCACATTGCGACGTCTTCTTAGACAACGGATATACAAAAGAAGAAATGAAACTCATGACGGAGCCTAAGAAGATTATGAGTGATGACAGCTTTAATCTTACGGCAACGGCGGTGCGTATTCCAACAGCTGGTGGACATTCAGAGGCGGTGAATATTTCATTTAACAACGATTTTGATTTGGAAGAGGTTCGCTCCATTCTTTCTCAAACTCCAGGAGTTGTTCTCGAGGACGACACAGCGAATAATATCTATCCAATGCCAATCAATGCTCACGATAAAGACGAGGTATTTGTTGGAAGAATTAGAAGAGATGAGAGTATGCCAAATACGTTGAATCTTTGGGTGGTTGCTGACAACCTCAGAAAAGGAGCTGCTACCAATGCAATTCAAATTGCAGAATACCTAGTAGCAAACGGATTGGTTTAATACCGACAGACAAACAAACTAGAAAAAGCCATCCTAACCGATGGCTTTTTTTATTTTTCAGATTTTTCTTTAATCTTTTTTGCTTGAACGAGGATTAACAAGAGAACGATAGCAATCGCATCGATCATTCCTGAAACAACTGCCGTAAAACTATCTCCCTCAAATGGATTGTCATAATCAATAACAGTGAGGTTGTAGATGAATAAGGCTGCTGCCATGGTCGTTAGAAAGTAAATAAATTTAGTGCTCATAAGATTAAAATAAGTCGTGGAGATTTGCAGTGAACAGTTTAACAGCGATTGCTAAAAGAATCACCCCGAAAACTTTGCGAATAATACTGAGTCCATTCTTTCCTAAAAAACCTTCAATTCGTTTAGAAGACTTGAGAACAAGATAGACAATCAATATGTTAAAGATGACAGCAACAATGATATTTTCAACGCGGTATTCTGCTCTTAGAGAAAGCAAACTCGTCATGGTACCAGCACCAGCAATCAGTGGAAATGCAATGGGAACAATGGAGGCAGTCTCAGGCTCATCGTCTTTGTAAAGAGTGATTCCCAAAATCATTTCGATTGCTAGAAAGAAGATGACGATAGCTCCTGCTACGGCAAATGAATTGACATCAATTCCAATGAGCTTTAAAATGGATTCTCCTACAAATAAGAAGAGAATCATAATCATTCCAGCGACTAATGAGGCTTTTTCAGATTGAATGTGGCCAACTTTGTTGCGAAGACTTATAATGATGGGAACAGATCCAACAATATCAATTACGGCAAATAACACCATAGAAGCAGTTGCTATTTCTTTGAAGTTCAATTGTATCATAGAGGGGGATTTATTATTTTGTTTTATTGTATTCGGTTGCAATCAGATCTAAGTCTTCAAACCACTGTTTACCAAATTTACGAATTAAAGGTTCTTTTAAAAATTTATAGACAGGTACTTTTAATTCCTTTCCAAGAGTGCAGGCATCGTCACAGATATCCCATTGGTGATAATTCACTGCAGTGAAGGATTCGTATTCTTTAAGTCTTACAGGATAAAGGTGACAGGAGAGGGGTTTTTTCCAAGAAATAACGCCATCTCTATGTGCGGCTTCTATGCCGCAATGGGTAATCCCGTTTTCAGATTGAATCACATAAGCACATTGACTTCCACCTACAAGAGGAGTTTCCCATTCGTCGTCAAATCCCTTGACAAAAGCTCCTTGCTCTTCAATTGCAGCAATGCCTTCCTCGGTAAGATAAGGTTTGATCTTGCTGTAGAGATCCACTAAGATTTCGGTCTCTTTTTCTTCGAGTGGCGCTCCTGCATCTCCTTCAATACAGCAGGCACCTTTACAGGCGCTGAGGTTGCACACAAAATCGCTATCAAATAAATCTTCTGAGACTAAGGTGTTATCGAGTTGGAACATAATTCTCTTATTTCGCTACAAAAATACGTTAATTTTTAAGCTTGGGAATGTTCTTCCTAGAATATTCATATCAGTATTTAAAAATCTATTAATTCACTTCTCAAATACCAATGATTTGATTTATAATGAGATGCATTTTTGTACCATTTCGTATATTTTTTAAACACCTTTTGTCTTTATTTTTTTCTTCTAACACTTATCAATAGAGCGCATTCGCTCCAATCAGTTGTCCTGTCTAATTTTAAAGTACATTTCAACAATTGTTGTTAAAAACTTTGTCGTTCAACGCCAATTTTTGCCTTTAAAAAACCGACCTAATTTGCCAACTTTGTTACTCTTGAAATTTATTCAAAAACCTAAAAATTCATCTCATGTCTAACGCAGTAGAACCAATTTTAGCCGAAAATAAAAATCGATTTGTGATTTTTCCTATACAACATCACGATATATGGGAGTTGTACAAAAATCAGGAGGCTTGTTTTTGGACTGCTGAAGAAATTGATTTACATGTTGATATTTCGGATTGGAGTAACAAACTCAGTGACGACGAGCGCTATTTCATCAAGCACATTCTAGCGTTTTTCGCAGCCTCTGATGGGATTGTAAATGAAAACTTAGCAGAGAATTTCGTAAGCGAAGTTCAGTATCCAGAAGCAAAATTCTTTTACGGGTTCCAATTGATGATGGAGAACATCCACTCTGAGACCTATTCACTTCTCATTGACACTTACGTAAAAGATGAAAAGGAAAAAGATATCTTATTTAAGGCCATTGAAAATTTCCCAGCGATCAAGAGAAAAGCTGAGTGGGCATTGAATTGGATTGAATCTCCAAGTTTTGCCGAGCGTTTAATTGCCTTTGCAGCTGTTGAAGGAATTTTCTTCTCAGGAGCTTTCTGTTCGATTTACTGGTTGAAGAAAAGAGGATTGATGCCTGGTTTAACCTTCTCTAACGAACTTATTTCTAGAGACGAAGGTATGCACTGTGATTTCGCAGTACACTTACACAACCATCACCTTGTAAACAAGGTGCCAAAAGAGCGCATTAGAGAAATTATCGTCAATGCGCTTAATATTGAACGTGAATTTATTACAGAATCACTTCCGGTAAGTTTGATTGGTATGAATGCCAAATTAATGACTCAATATTTAGAGTTTGTCACTGATAGACTTTTAGTAGAGCTCGGATGTGAAAAAGAATACGAATCGACTAACCCATTTGATTTTATGGATATGATTTCGCTTCAAGGGAAGACCAACTTCTTTGAAAAGCGTGTGTCTGAATATCAGAAGGCAGGAGTGAAGATTCAAGATGATAAAGACAACCAGAAAATTAGCTTTGACGCTGATTTTTAAGAACTAGCTTACTAGTAAAATACAAGAATCAAAACCGTCTTTGGTTTCAACAACCAAAGCTTTTTTGGCTCTATACGATAACAACCAACTAAACGAAGAGATATATGTATGTAGTAAAAAGAAACGGAAAGAAGCAACCGGTGATGTTCGACAAAATCACTGCGAGAATTAGACACCTCTGTTATGGGCTAAACGAACTCGTTGATCCGCTTAAAGTAGCTTTGAGGGTTATTGAAGGTTTGTACGACGGTGTAACGACTTCTGAATTGGATAACCTCGCTGCTGAGGTTGCTGCAACGATGACAACTGCGCATCCTGATTATGCGAAGTTAGCTGCCCGAATCTCTGTTTCAAACTTACACAAGAGCACTAAAAAATCGTTCTCTGAAACCATGGAGGATTTGTATGCTTATGTCAATCCTAGAAATGGTAAACCAGCGGCATTGCTCTCGGAAGAAGTTTACAATGTAATTAAGGAAAATGCTGAGGAATTAGATGCAGCCATTATTTACAATCGTGATTTCAACTACGATTATTTTGGTTTTAAAACCTTGGAGCGTTCCTACCTGATGAAACTCAATGGACAAATTGTCGAGCGTCCACAACATATGTTGATGAGAGTTTCTGTCGGTATTCACTACGATGATATCAAAGCTGCGATTGAAACCTATAACTTGATGTCGAAGAAGTATTTTACACATGCAACTCCAACACTCTTTAACTCTGGAACTCCAAAACCACAGATGTCATCTTGTTTCTTATTACAAATGAAAGATGACAGTATTGATGGAATTTATGACACCTTAAAGCAGACTGCTAAGATTTCTCAGTCAGCGGGAGGAATAGGTCTTTCTATCCACAACATCAGAGCTACAGGTTCTTATATTGCAGGAACTAACGGAACTTCTAACGGAATTGTTCCAATGCTCAAAGTATTTAACGATACGGCTCGTTATGTAGATCAAGGAGGAGGAAAACGCAAAGGAAGTTTTGCAGTTTACCTAGAGCCTTGGCATGCAGATATCTACGATTTCTTAGATCTGAAAAAGAACCATGGTAAGGAAGAAATGAGAGCTAGAGATTTGTTCTATGCGATGTGGATTTCTGATTTATTTATGAAGCGTGTAGAGGCTAATGAAGATTGGACCTTGATGTGTCCAAATGAGTGTCCGGGATTGTACGATACCCACTCAGAAGATTTTGAAGCTTTATATACAAAATACGAGCAAGAAGGTAAGGGAAGAAGAACCGTTAAGGCAAGAGAATTATGGGAAAAGATTCTAGAATCTCAAATTGAAACGGGAACTCCTTACATGCTCTATAAGGATGCTGCGAACCGCAAATCCAACCAAAAGAACCTTGGGGTGATTCGCTCTTCAAACCTCTGTACAGAGATCATGGAGTACACGGCAGAAGATGAGGTTGCAGTTTGTAACTTAGCTTCTATCGCCCTTCCAATGTTTGTGAAAAATGGGGAGTTTGATCACAAAGAATTGTTTAAAGTTACCAAGCGAGTTACCAAGAACCTTGACAAGGTCATCGATAGAAACTACTATCCAGTGATCGAGGCTGAAAACTCCAATATGAGACACCGTCCAATTGGATTGGGAGTACAAGGACTTGCAGATGCTTTTATTGCACTTCGTTTACCTTTTACTTCTGATGAAGCGAAACAATTGAACCAAGATATTTTTGAAACGCTTTATTACGCTGCACTAACGGCATCTAATGAAATCGCTAAAGAAAAAGGGGCGTACTCTACTTTTAAGGGGTCTCCAATTTCTAAAGGTGAATTCCAACACAATATGTGGGGAATTAAGGATGAAGAATTATCAGGAAGATGGGATTGGGATAAACTCCGAAAAGCCATTGTGAAAAGTGGTGTTCGAAACTCGCTTTTAGTGGCACCAATGCCAACAGCATCAACTTCTCAAATTCTTGGAAACAACGAGTGTTTTGAGCCTTATACTTCAAACATTTACACTAGACGTGTACTCTCTGGAGAGTTTATTGTAGTCAATAAACACCTGCTAGAAGACTTAGTGAATCTCGGCCTTTGGGATGAGAATATGAAGCAGGCGCTTATGCGTGCCAATGGTTCTGTTCAACATATCGACAACATTCCAGATGACATCAAAGAACTCTACAAAACAGTTTGGGAACTTTCGATGAAAGACATTATTGATATGTCGCGTCAAAGAGGATACTTTATCGATCAAAGTCAGTCGCTCAACTTATTTATGGAGAACGCTAACTTTGCAAAGTTAACTTCAATGCACTTCTATGCTTGGAAGAGTGGACTCAAGACTGGTATGTACTATTTGAGAACCAAATCTGCAGTTGATGCGATTAAGTTTACCCTGGACAATACCAAGAAAAAAGAGGTTCCAACTAGTGTTGCAGCGGAAGCGGAAGTGGAAGCAGCAACTTTAAATAAAGCAGTTGCTCAAGCGATTAAACCTACTGTTGATCCAAAACAGCAGCCTGTAGAAGTGGAACCGATGAGCGCTGAAGAAATGAAGGCACTCATCGCCCAAGCGAAGGCATCTCAAGGTGATGACGATTGTTTGATGTGTGGTTCATAACACATCGGATTACTTTAATAATAGAAAAGCCTCCAATTTGCATTGGAGGCTTTTTTTCGATCCTAGTTAAGGGAATTGAATGGACTACAAGAGTCCCTTTTGAACCTGCTCTGCTGCATAATTAGCAGCTCTTGCAGAAAAGGCCATATAGGTCAATGATGGATTGACACAGTTCGCAGAAGTCATGAAGGCTCCATCGGTCATAAATACATTCTTACAAGCGTGTATTTGATTGTATTTATTAGTTACTGAGGTCTTTGGATCGTGTCCCATTCTCGCAGTGCCCATTTCGTGAATTCCGAGTCCAATACCGTGTTGCGATTCTCCATCATAGGTGTAGATGTCTTTGGCTCCCATGGCTTTTAGCATTGCAACGGCATCGTTTTTAATGTCTTCACGCATTTGATATTCATTGTCAGAGAACTTAGTATAGAAGGTGATGGTAGGAAGCCCCCACTGATCTAAACGATCGTAATCCAGTTCCATTCTATTGTTTGGATCTGGCAAGATTTCTCCAAAACCAGTCATACCAATTGTCCATTCTCCAGGTTTTAATATGGCGTCTTTCAGCTCTTTTCCGTATGCTAATTCAGCAACTAATTTTTGCCAATTTCCACGAGAAGCACCTCCTTGATAACCAAAGCCTCTTTTGTAGGGACGTTGTTCTCCATTGAGGTTTCTATATCTAGGGATGTAGAAGCCATTAGGCCTTCTCCCTTTGTAGTATTTATCAGTATACCCTTCAATACGACCACCAGCACCACTTCCCAAGTGGTGATCCATGATATTTCTTCCGAGTTCTCCTGAGTCATTTCCAAGTCCATTAGGGAATCGTTCCGATTTAGAGTTCATCAGAATGGCTGCAGAGGCTATGGCAGAAGCATTTAAGAATACAACTTTAGCTGGGATGAATTCTTCTTCTTTGGAGTCTTTGTCGATAAATTTAACTCCGGATGCTTTACCAGTTTTTTCATCGTAAACCACCTCAGAAACAATAGCATCAACTCTAAGTGTTAAATTGCCAGTTTTAACGGCGGCTGGAAGGGTCGATGCTTGAGTTGAGAAATAGCCACCAAAAGGACATCCTCTGATACATCTATTTCTGTATTGACATCTAGTTCTCCCTTCAAAAGGTTTATCTGAGTTGATATGAGCAACCCTGCCAGGGGTTACATAGCGGTTTTCAAAAGTTGATTCTACCGCTTCTTGAAGCTTTTTTTCCACAATATTGAGTTCCATTGGAGGCTCAAATTTTCCGTCAGGGAGCATCTCATCAAAGCCTCTATTTTCACCACTTACCCCAATGTATTCTTCAACGTGATCATACCAAGGGGCTAAATCTTTGTATCGAAGAGGCCAATCAATAGCAATTCCCTCTCTTTTATTGGCTTCAAAGTTAAAATCACTCCAACGATAGGATTGTCGTCCCCACATAAGGGAACGTCCCCCTACGATATAGCCGTGAATCCAATCAAATCGATAGCCTTCAGGCTCGTTATAAGGGTGATCAATATCATCTACAAAGTAGTGGTGATGTGGCGCTTTGATGTTCCATGAAAATCGAAGCTGTTTGTGCTGTCTTTTTTTGACTTCAGCACTTACTTCATCTCCATAGGGAAAGTCCCAAGGATCCATATGAGCAGTGTGATAATCCTTGATGTGCTCGATCATGGGCCCACGTTCAAGGACTAAAGTTTTAAGTCCTTTTTCACAGAGTTCTTTAGCAGCCCAACCCCCACTGATACCACTTCCCACGACGATTGCATCGTAAGATTCAGATGGTTCGTTGTAATAATATTTATTCATGTTTGTTTGTTTGTTTGTTTGGTTGTGATTGTAGCCTAAAAAGCCCCCATAGCGGAGGCTTTTATTGAATAGTTAGATGACTTGTAAAAGTAATCTATAATGACCAAGCCTTACCTCCTGTAAGTTCTTGAAGATCGCCTGTAGCGATATATTCTCCAGGAATTGAAAGATAAGCCAATACGTTTTCTCCAACGTATTCAGAGTTTTTATAGGCACTGATAGTCATGCCTCTCATTTGAGAAGCAAATCCAGCAGCGGTTTTTAAATCACCCTCTAGAGCATCGGTATCACCTTTTAGAGTAGCAGCTAAAACAGCTTCAATATCTTCAGCGTTCAGTTTAGAAGCTGATGATTTACCACTTTTCTCAAGAGCAATTGCTACAAATGCAGCCATTCCTTTTTGTGCGTTTTCATGCTGATCCTCTGTTTGAGTTTCTGAAATGTACTTGTCGATAAACATTGGCACATTTACTTCTGAAGCAGAGGGAGTATCTGTTTTTGGAATGATTACGTCAACCATTGTGGTTAATACTCCAAATTCGTCTTGTGAGAAAAGAACTGCTTGGTAACCAGTTGCAGCTTCTCCTTGACAGCTTTGTAACAAGCTGATGATCGTTGGAGTTGCTACGGCATAACCGAGGCCTAACCCCATATTTTTAAGTACGTCTCTTCTTTTCATTATAGTAGTCCTTTTTCGATTTGATCTGCTGCATAGTTAGCAGCCCTTGCTGAAAATGCCATGTACGTCAACGACGGGTTAACACAGTTGGCCGATGTCATAAATGCTCCATCAGTCATAAATACGTTTTTACAAGTGTGAACTTGGTTGTATTTATTTACTACTGATGTTTTAGGGTCATGTCCCATTCGTGCGGTACCCATTTCGTGAATACCGAGTCCGATTCCGTGAGAATTAGGATTGTCATATCCTCTAACGTTTTTAACGCCTGCAGCCTCTAAGATTTCGACGGCAGCGCTTTTCATCTCTTCACGCATCTTGTATTCGTTTTCTCTAAACTTAGTCGTAAAAGTAACTGTTGGAAGTCCCCATTGGTCTTTTTTGTCATAGTCGAGATACATGCGGTTTTCTGGGTGTGGAAGAATTTCTCCAAAACCTCCAATACCAATCGACCATTGTCCTGGTTTAAGAATGGCGTCTTTAAGGTCTTTTCCGTAAGCATATTCTGCAATTAAGCTTTGGTAGTTACTTCTTGAAGCTCCACCTTGGTATCCGAACCCTCTTAAATAAGAGCGTTTTTTCTTATCTCCAGGTAAGTTTTGGAATTGAGGGATGTAGATTCCACTTGGTCTTCTTCCTTTGTAGTACTCATCCTCATATCCTTCTACAGTTCCACCAGCACCAACACCTAAGTGGTGGTCCATGATGTTTCTACCTAATTGGTCAGAGTCATTTCCAAGTCCATTCGGGAAACGTTCTGATTTAGAATTTAACAGAATGGCAGCTGAGGCAATCGCAGAAGCACACAAGAATACTACTTTAGCTTCATAAACGATTTCTTCTTTGGTTTCTCTATCAATAATTTTAACTCCTGAAGCTTTTCCTGTTTTCTCATCATAGAGGACTTCTGAAACAATAGAATCAACTCTCAAGGTAAGATTTCCAGTTTTTACTGCAGCAGGAAGGGTAGAAGATTGAGAGGAGAAGTATCCTCCGAATGGACAACCTCTCATACAGCGGTTTCTAAACTGACACTTCGTTCTTCCTTCAAATTGTTTATCTCCTGTAATATGAGCAGTTCTACCAGCAGTGATGGTAATCCCTAATTTTTCCATAGCAGCTTTTCTCAAAGCTTTTTCAGGATTGTTGAGCTCCATCATTGGCAAAAACTTGCTATCAGGCAATTGCTCTAAGCCTAAAGCTTCACCGGATACACCAATATGCTCTTCAACTTTGGTATACCAAGGCTCGATGTCTTTATAACGAACTGGCCAATCAACTCCAACGCCATCTTTTTTATTGGCCTCAAAGGCGATATCAGACCAGCGATAAGATTGACGTCCCCATTGTAGTGAACGACCCCCTACGTGATACCCACGCATCCAGTCAAAACGACATCCTTCTTCTTCGTTGTAAGGATGGTCAATATCATCCACAAAGAAATGAGAGTGATAACGACTCACCGTATATCCAGTTCTCTTTTGTTTGTGTTGTCTTTCCAATTGTGCTGGAGTAGGAGTACCGTTGTTTTCGATATCCCAAGGATCCATGTGTGCAGTAGTGTAATCTTCAATGTGCTTAATCATGCGTCCACGTTCCAAGAGAAGAGTTTTCAACCCTCTTTCGCAGAGCTCCTTTGTAGCCCATCCACCGCTAATCCCAGATCCAACGACGATGGCGTCAAAGGAACTTTGATTTTCGTTGTAATAAAACTTGCTCATTTGTTATAAGTGTTAGTAGGTTTAATTATAAATAGGATGCTAAATATAGAATTTTTTTTTATACTTTAGAATTTCTGCGTCAATATTAATGCGTATTTAATACACATGTAGCAAAAATTACAATATATTAGACGAAACTTTTTTGATTATTAAACAAACAAACATGAAAAACACAATGAGAACCCTAACCAAAATAACAACTTTATTCTTCCTAGGACTAGTTGTATTATTCTCTTTTTCTTGTAAAACTACTACAGAGAATAAAGCCGATACTACTACTGAAGTAACCGTAGCACCTAAAATGAAACTTTCACTGGCTCAGTGGTCGATACACCGTATGATTTTTGAGGATAATGTAGATCCTTACACCTTTGCACAAAAGGCTCATGACTGGGGATTTGAAGGATTGGAATACGTAAGTGCTCTTTATTATAAAGAATTAAAAGCCGCAAATTTTTCAAAAGAAGCAATGGATCACTTTGTGGAGAAATCAAATGCCGAAGCAAAAAAATACGGAATGACCAATGTGCTCATCATGGTAGATGGTCAAGGAAATTTAGCTACAACAGATGATCAGGAGCGAAAAGAGGCTGTTGAAAATCACTATAAATGGGTTGATGCTGCAGCTGCAATGGGCTGTCACGCTATTCGAGTAAATTTATCGGGTTCAACTGATTTAGAAATTTGGTCTCCAGCGGCTGTTGATGGATTAACTCAATTAGGAACCTATGCTGCAGACAAAAACATCAATGTTATTGTAGAAAATCACGGAGGGCTTTCCTCTAATGCAGATTATCTAACTGCTGTAATGGCTGAGGTGAATATGGAGAATGTAGGAACCCTTCCTGATTTTGGAAATTTCTGTATCCGCAGAAATGATCCAGCAGATTATGGTTCTGGATGTGCTGATGAATACGATCGTTACGAGGGGGTTGAAAAATTGATGAAATACGCAAAAGCAGTAAGTGCTAAATCACATGACTTTAACGAAGCAGGCGATGAAATTCACTCAGATTATTACCGTATTATGAAATCAGTAGTAGATGCTGGTTATACTGGTTTTGTGGGAGTAGAGTACGAAGGAAATGTTCACTCTGAAGAAGAGGGAATTCTCTTGACAAGAGATTTACTTAAAAAGATAATTGATTAATTGTACTACAATGAATTTAAAGATTAAAGTACAGCTCTCGCTGATGATGTTTCTAGAATTCTTTATCTGGGGAGGCTGGTTTGTGTCTTTAGGAACTTTTTTGGTAAAAAACCTCAATGCGAGTGGAGGTGAATCAGCATTGGTGTTTTCAACTCAATCATGGGGCGCAATCATCGCTCCCTTTATTATCGGACTCATCGCTGATCGCTATTTTAATGCGGAGCGAATCCTAGGGGTCTTACACTTAATCGGAGCCTTTTTGATGTACCTAATGTATGGGGCAGAATCAATTGATCTGTTCTTTCCGTATGTCTTGGGTTATATGATTATTTATATGCCTACTTTGGCTCTAGTGAATTCGATTTCGTTTAACCAAATGAAGGATCCCGCCAAAGAGTTTTCCCCCATACGTGTATTGGGAACTATTGGATGGATTATCGCAGGACTCACCATAAGCTGGTTGGGTTGGGATTCAGAAGCAAATGCCAATGCCGGAATGCTAAAAAACACCTTCCTGATGGTCGGTATAGCATCTGCAGTATTAGGAATCTTTAGCTTTAGTCTGCCAAAAACACCTCCCAAACCTTCACAAGGAAAACAATCAATAGGAGACATACTCGGATTAGATGCTTTAAAATTATTGAGAGATCGAAACTTCTTAATGTTCTTTATCGCTTCGATCTTAATTTGTATTCCCCTGGCATTTTACTATCAGTATACCCATCCATTCATACACGATTCTGGACTGACAAATCCTACTGGAAAAATGGCTATTGGTCAGATGTCAGAAGTGCTTTTTATGCTCTTACTTCCCTTCTTCTTTAAACGTTTTGGATTTAAAAAAACTATTTTAGCAGGAATGCTTGCATGGACCATCCGCTACTTCTTATTTGCTTATGGAAATGGAGGAGAATTGGCATTTATGCTCATTACAGGAATTGCACTTCACGGTATTTGTTATGACTTTTTCTTTGTGTCAGGACAAATTTACACCGACACCAAGGCAGGATCAAAGATTAAGTCGGCCGCTCAGGGATTGATCACCTTGGCAACCTATGGAGTTGGGATGTTAATAGGATTTTGGGTCGCAGGTAAAATCTACGATGCTAATTTGATCGACGGATCACATGAGTGGAAAACCATTTGGATGGTTCCTTCGGTTTTTGCATTAGGGGTATTTGTCCTTTTTGCACTATTTTTTAAAAATGAGAAAATTGAATATAAAGCTTAAATAATTAAACTATGCAGAAGATTAAACTAGGAATTTTAGGAGGTGGAGGAGATTCACTCATCGGAGTTTTACACCGTGTGGCCTCTTTTATCAATGACAATTATGAATTAACCGGAGCCGTGTTTAATCCTAATTGGGAAGAAAATATCGGTTTTGCAGAAGAACTTGGAATTCCAACCAATAGAATATATAAGGACTTTGACACTTTGATTGAAGAAGAGTTAAAACTTCCAAAGGAGGAACGAATTCAAGTGTGTTCCATATTAACTCCTAACTTTTTGCATTTTCCAATGGCTAAAAAGTTGATGGAAAATGGATTTCATGTCATCTGTGAGAAACCGATGACAAACACTTATGAGGAGGCTAAAATCTTAGCAGATCTTCAACGTGAAAAAGGAGTTGTTTTTGGACTCACTCATACTTATACGGGTTATCCAATGGTACGTCAAATGCGCCATATGATTGCCAATGGAGAATTGGGTAAAATTCAAAAGGTTGACGTTCGTTATTATCAAGGATGGATCAATCCAATTATTCACGACAAAGAAAAACGCTCTTCAACTTGGAGATTGGATCCAGAAAAAGCAGGTATTTCTTGTTGTATGGGAGATATTGGAACTCACGCTTTTAATATGGTAGAGTACACTACTGGATTGCGTGTAGAAAAATTACTCGCAGATTTAAACTACCTCTATGAGGATAATCAGATGGATATCGATGGAAACATCATGCTCCACATCGAAGGAGGGGTTCGTGGAATTCTTCGATCGAGTCAAATTGCAACTGGGGAAGAAAACGGATTGGCCATTGCTATTTACGGGTCTAATAAGGCTTTGAAATGGGAACAAGAAAACCCGAACAGATTAAAGGTGCTGTCGGATTCAGATCCAATGCAGATTTACACCCCTGGACATGCGTATTTATCTGAGTTTTCATTGGATGGAACTAAGTTGCCTCCAGGTCACCCAGAAGGAATTTTTGATTCGATGGCGAATATCTACTTAGGTGTAGCTCGTGCCATCAGAAATCAAAACCCAAGATCAGGTGAGTATCCAACAGTCATTGATGGAGTTCGTGGATTGAACTTTATTGAGAGCGCTGTGAAGTCTCAAAAAGACGGAAATGTGTGGGTTGAATTAGATAAACAAGATTAAGATGAAAACAATTAAAGGACCTGCGGTTTTTTTAGCGCAGTTTGTAGATGGTAAGGCGCCCTTTAACTCTCTGGAAGGGATGTGTCAATGGGCAGCTGATTTAGGCTATAAGGGAATTCAAATTCCTACTTGGGAATCCTTTTTAATCGATTTAGACAAGGCTGCTGAATCTAAAGATTACTGTGATGAACTCAAGGGGACGATCAATTCGTACGGATTGGAGATTACCGAACTCTCAACACACCTACAAGGGCAACTTGTTGCTGTACATCCAGCTTATGACTCGATGTTTGATGCCTTTGCACCTGATGCGGTTAAGAACAATCCAAAAGCGAGAACACAGTGGGCTATTGAAACCGTTAAAAAAGCGGCGACAGCAAGTAAACATTTGGGATTAAATGCTCATGCAACGTTCTCGGGAGCACTACTTTGGCATACCATGCACCCTTGGCCTCAACGTCCAGCAGGACTGGTAGAGATGGGATTTGAAGAATTGGCAAAACGATGGATGCCGATCTTAAATCACTTCGATGAGCAAGGAGTGGATGTGTGTTATGAGGTACACCCAGGTGAAGACATTCACGATGGGGATACCTTTGAGCGCTTTTTAGCAGCTACTGGAAATCACAAGAGAGTTAATATTCTCTATGATCCATCGCATTTCGTGTTACAACAATTAGACTATATTGAGTATATCGATCACTATCACCAGTTTATAAAGGCCTTTCACGTCAAGGATTCTGAATTTAATCCTACCGGAAAAAAAGGGGCCTTTGGAGGCTATAATGATTGGGGCAACAGAGCAGGTCGTTACCGCTCCTTGGGAGATGGTCAAATTGACTTTAAAACCATCTTCTCAAAGCTGACACAATACGGATGTGATGTGTGGGCCGTGATGGAATGGGAGTGCTGTATTAAATCTCCAGAACAAGGAGCTCGTGAAGGAGCAAAATTTATTCAGGATCACATTATCGAGGCCACTCAGAAGACCTTCGATGACTTTGCGGGTAAAGCAACCGACAAAGACGAACTCAGAAGTATATTAGGTATAAACGATTAATTATGAAACAACTCGTATTCGCTACAGCTCTAGTTTTTTTACTGGGTTCTTGTAAGCAACAAACAGTAAAAAAAGAAGCGACAACGCAACTTCCACAGGAGGCCTCTTACGTATCCTTATTTGATGGGGTATCATTTAATGGATGGCATTCCTATTTAGGAGGTGATCAATTAAATGGCTGGACTATTGAAGAAGGAACCATGGTTTTTGACCCTGCTTTAAGAACAGAAGAACGATCTTCAAACCTGGTAACTGATCAAGAATTCACCAATTTCGAATTGGTATTGGAATGGAAGATAGCCGAGGGAGGAAATTCAGGAATTATGTGGGCTGTTGTAGAGGATGAGAAGTATTCTCAACCTTATTTAACAGGACCAGAGATTCAGGTTTTAGACGACGCTAAACACCCAGATTCTTTTGTAGGAGAAGGAACTCATAAAGCGGGAGCGCTTTACGATATGATTGCTCCACGACAAGCAGTAAAACCTGCGATGGAATGGAACCACTGTGTGATTCGAATCAATCACCACACCAATATTGGAACAGTACGACTCAATGGAATTAATGTGGTGAGTTTCCCGGTGCATGGTCCAGAGTGGGATGCGATGGTTTCTAAATCTAAATTTGCTAATTGGGAGGCTTTTGGAGTATCTAGAACAGGTAAAATCGCACTTCAAGATCACGGAGATAAGGTGTGGTATCGCAAGATCCAAATAAAATCACTCGACTGATGAGAAATTGGGTCTGCCTACTAGGTGTATTCCTTGTGATCAGTTCTTGTAGCTCAGCTCCTGATGGATTTGAACCACTGTTTAATGGTGACGATCTTGAAGGATGGCATATCTATGGTGGAGGAGAGAATTTCAATGGCTGGGTTGTTCAAGACGGAGTCTTGTTGTTCGATCCAAAGCAGAGAACAGAAACCAAAAGTGCAAATTTAACCACTGATGAGCAGTTTACTGATTTTGAGCTTTCGATGGATTGGATGATCGACACCCTTGGCAATTCAGGAGTGATGTGGGGAGTTTTAGATGATGGCACCCACGATCAACCCTATCGAACAGGGCCTGAAATTCAAATTCTAGACGATACTTGGACGGATTATATCGAGCAACGAGGAGCTATCAATAGGGCGGGAGCCTTGTATAATTTAATGCCACCTTCTAAAGTAGTTGCCAAGGGTCCTAATGAGTGGAACCATTTTCTATTACATGTAGATCAAACTAATCAAGTTGGATTTTTGGATTTTAACGGAGAACGCGTCTTGGAATTTTCACCAGGATCGGATGAGTGGTTGTCGATGATCCTCAGATCTAAATTTAGAAATTGGCACTCCTTTGCAGCCTATAAAACAGGACATATTTCACTTCAAGAACACGGTTCCAAAGTGGCCTTTAAAAACATATATATCAAACGCCTAAATGAATAATACTATGAAATCGACTAAGCTAGCCTTATTAATAATCCTCTTTGTTTCAATGGGAGCATTTGCACAACAAGAGGAACCGACAAAACCCGAAGCAACTGAATTTTACGAGCCTGTACCGCCTGTGGTAACTCCTGGAAAAAACGGGTCTGCTCCTTCGGATGCTATTGTCTTATTTGACGGGTCTAATTTAGATGCCTGGGAATCTACAAGAGGAGAAGGAGGAGCGGCACCTTGGACAATTAATAGAGATGGGTCGATGACTGTTGCTAATAGAACAGGAGATATTCGCACCATACAATCTTTTGGAGATGTTCAGTTACATATTGAATGGAGGTCTCCTAAAGAAGTCATGGGTAAGGGTCAATCGCGAGCTAATTCAGGAGTATTCTTACAAGAACGCTATGAGGTTCAAGTATTGGACAACAATGACAATACGACCTATGTCAACGGCCAAGTTGGATCGATCTACAAACAAGCTATTCCTCTAGCGATGGCTTCAGTGCCTACAGGAGAGTGGAATTCCTATGATATTATTTATCACGCTCCAGAGTTTGATGCTTTGGGTAGAGTGACCAAAAAAGGAACGATGACTGTTTTTCACAACGGCGTTTTAATTCAAGACCATCACAAGATTTTAGGGACGACAGCTTATATAGGATGGCCAAAAAATATCCGACATGGAAAAGCACCAATTCGCTTACAAGACCACGGAGATAATTCAAGAGTGAGTTATAGAAATATTTGGGTCAGAGAACTCTAAACGGGTTTCATCGCTTCTTTGTATCTTTGCTTTGTAAAAAATAAAGCATGATCAAATCCATGACCGCTTATGGTAAGTGTACGATTCAACTTGCCGATAAGAAAATTAATATTGAAATCAGATCCCTCAATTCAAAAGGATTAGATCTCAATATGAGGGCACCTTCTTCCTATAAGGCTCACGAATTGAGTTTTAGAAAGAAAATTGCTTCTTCTGTAGAACGAGGTAAGATTGACTTTAGTCTCTATATTGAAAAAACAGGAGTTGAGACCATTAGTCAGATCAACACTCCAGTGATTCAAGCCTATATGGAAGCGCTTAAAAAAATCACTAATATCAGTGGAGAAAAAGCCTTGGAACTAGCCATGCGTTTACCAGATTCGCTATCGAGCTCTAAGGAAGAAGTTGAAGAAGATGAATTAAGTCAAATCAATTCTGGAATCGATCAGGCTCTTGAAGCTTTTAACACCTTTAGAGAAGAAGAGGGAGCTGCCCTAGCTGAGGATTTTAATCAACGCATTGCTTCCATCAAGTCACTCTTAGAAGAGGCGACAGCTATCGATGTGGATCGTATTGCAGGTATTCGTACTCGATTGGAAAAGGCTGTTGCTGATCTCAAAGAGAACGTCGATCAGAACCGATTTGAGCAGGAACTTATTTTTTATTTAGAAAAATACGATATCACTGAAGAAAAGGTTCGTTTGTCGAATCATTTAGACTATTTCTTTCAAACGATGAAAGTGGAATCAACAGGAAAAAAGCTCGGTTTTATCGCTCAGGAAATAGGAAGAGAAATCAATACCATGGGTTCCAAGGCAAATGACGCATCACTTCAAAAAATCGTCGTTCAAATGAAAGATGAACTCGAAAAAATAAAAGAACAACTCTTAAACGTACTCTAATGAATTTTAAGGGGAAACTCTTCGTGTTTTCAGCGCCCTCAGGAAGTGGAAAATCGACGATTGTCAATCATTTACTTTCGATAGATGAGCTCAATTTAGCTTTTTCCATCTCTGCCACTTCAAGAGCTCCTAGGGGAGAAGAAAAAGACGGTGAGCACTATTACTTTATGAGTGCTGATGAGTTTAAATCGCATATTGAGAAAGATCATTTTTTAGAGTGGGAAGAGGTGTACCAAAACAACTTTTACGGCACTTTAAAATCGGAGGTAGAGCGTATTTGGAAGATGGGAAAACACGTGGTGTTTGATATTGATGTCATCGGAGGACTCAATATTAAAAAACAGTTTCCAGAACAAACCCTATCGATTTTTATCATGCCTCCTTCTGTAGAGGAACTGAGAAATCGATTGGTAAAACGATCTACTGAGACTGCTGAGAAAATTGAAATGAGAGTTGCAAAAGCAGCCAAAGAATTAGAAAGTGCTTCCTCTTTTGATGTCGTAATCACCAATGATGAGTTGGATAAAGCTCTCGTGGAAGCCGAACAGACCGTTGCGAATTTCATTCAATCCTAACATGAAAAAAGTAGGACTCTTTTTTGGGAGCTTTAACCCCATCCATATGGGGCATTTAATCCTGGCCAATTATATGCTGGAGTTTACCGAAATAGAAGAACTCTGGTTTGTAATTACCCCTGTGAGTCCCTTTAAGCAAAATGAAAAGCTGCTCGATAACAATACCCGTTATCAATTAATTTACGAGGCGATTCGAGACTACCCTTCCATGAAGGCCTCTAAGGTAGAATTCGATTTAGAACAGCCCAATTATACGATTAACACCCTTGCTGTTTTAGAAGAGCAGTATCCCGATCACGCTTTTTCACTCATCATGGGGTCGGACAATCTTCAGCATTTTCACAAGTGGAAAAACGCTGAACTTATTTTAGACCGCTATCCTCTATTAGTCTATCCTAGGGCCAATTCAAATGAGGTTCCAGAACCCTATAAAAAATTAAAGAGTGTTCAATTACTCCAAGCTCCAGTCGTTGAAATTTCAGCGAGTTTTATTCGCAAGGCTATCAAAGAGCAAAAGGATATTAGAGCCTTTCTCCCTCCCTTAGTCTGGGAGTATATCGATCAGATGAATTTGTTTAAATAATCGGGATTTCTCACTTAAAAAATATAAATTTATCCCATGATGCAATGGGATGAATTACTCTCTTTAAAAAGACAGGGAGATCGCAATAAACGAATTAGAATTGAGCAGGATGAAACCCGATTGGGGTTTGAAGTCGACTACGACCGTATTTTATTTTCTGCTCCTTTTCGATCACTTCAAGATAAAACCCAGGTAGTTCCAGTTTCCGATACCGATTTTGTTCACACAAGACTCACTCATAGTTTAGAAGTTTCTGTGGTTGGAAGGTCGCTAGGTAGAATGGTTGGAGTAGCTCTTTTGGAAAAACACCCCCATTTAAAAAGTGTCGAAGGCTATTCTTTTAATGATTTTGGTGCGATTGTCGCAGCAGCAGCATTGGCTCATGACATTGGAAATCCTCCATTTGGTCACTCTGGTGAAAAGGCGATTGGAGATTTCTTTTCCAACGGTAAAGGCAAGAAGTACCAAGAGGCTTTAAGCGCTATTCAGTATCAAGAATTAATCGATTTTGAAGGGAATGCCAATGGTTTTCGAATTCTCAACGCCAACAGAGCTGGAGTTCCAGGAGGCCTTCGTCTGAGTTATGCTACCCTAGGAGCATTTACGAAGTATCCAAAGGGAGCTCTTCCCAAAAAGCCAACCAAGCACATTGCCGATAAGAAGTATGGAGTTTTTTCAACAGACCGTCCATTATTTGATGAGGTGGCATTTGAACTCGGTTTAATAAAATACGATGAGGGTCGTTATGCTAGACATCCTCTCGCTTTCTTAGTTGAGGCCGCCGATGACATTTGCTATACCATTATCGATTTTGAAGACGGTATTAATTTGGGATTGATTCCAGAAGACTTTGCATTGGAGTATTTGATCAAATTAGTCAAGGATCGTATCGATGTCAAAAAATACCATTCCATGACCCATCAGGAAGATCGTTTGAGTTATCTCAGAGCGGTAGCCATTGGTAGTTTGATACAAGATGCTTCCCGAATCTTTATGGAGCATGAGGATCAAATCCTCAAAGGAACTTTTGATTGTTCCTTATTGGACAAAAGCAAGTACAAGGCTCAAATTGAGGACATCATAAGCCTAAGTGTTCAAAAGGTATACCGTTCCAAAGAAGTCATCGAAAAAGAGATTTCAGGTTATCGAATTATTGCCGATCTCTTGGAAGTTTTTAGCGATGCACTCATTCGAAAATCACATGGAGAAGAAACCGCCTATGATCGATTGGCCATTGAACTAATGCCTTCGATATACAATCAGTCACAGCAATCGGTCTATCACATTTTAATGGACTGTGCCTGTTTTGTAGCGAGTCTCTCTGATAGAGCTGCGATCTTATTGCATTCTAAGATTTCGGGGAAGATTGCTTAAAAGGCATAGACAACCCCTACTCCTAAGAGTTGTTTGAACTGAATTTTAGCGGATCCTGGATCGGTGATGATTCCATCTTCGTTTTTAACTTGATCAAATTTGATATCGTCGTCGTAAATAATATGTGTTCCAATGGAACTAGTGACGTGTTCATTGACTTTAAAATGAAAGTCTAAGGACCAATCGATATCCATATTTCCAAAGCTTTTAAGGTAGTCCATATAGAGTGCTAAATTGGATTTCATCAGCACATTTTCTCCGAGTTCTCTCTCGTATTTATTAGTTGCGAGAAAACCGAGTTCCATATAGACTCTTTTCCCTGGAGTGATTAAATTGCCTTCGTTGTCATAGGTGGCTGCTTGAACCCCAAAAGCACCTTGATTGGCCAAATCCTGATCGATGACAAAAGTTGCTTTTTGAGTCAGAGGAGAGATATAAACATTGACTTTCTTAGCCTCATCTATGTAAGAGGTACCAACCCCTAAAAACAAATAACCTGGAGCCATAAATCGCGAAATGGGATTGGATCTATTGGGGTACTTATAACCATTGGCAAACTGAGTGTTAAAATTTAATTTCCCTGAATAATACCACTTGCTGATCGTATCAGAGCGATAGCCAAAGGTGGAACTCAGTCGGATTTGATCGTCTGTTTTTCGAACCGCTCTACCTTCTTGAGCATTGAGACCGTATCGGAGATCTAGAGAGTTGTCCCAAGTGATGTATCGAAATTTGTAATTGCGCTCAAAATAAACTGAGGCAATTGCAGAGACTGAATTGTTACCCCCTGCATTCCAATTGACAAAGGCTACTTCGCTAAAGTTTAATCCAAATCGATTTTTCTTGTTCCAAAAAGAGGGCATTTTAAAGGACTTGAAACGTTCTTTTAAGGTTGTTGCAGCGTCTAGGACGACAAGAGTGTCTTTGATTCTCAAATTCGCTATGGACTCCGCTTTTTGTTGCTGTGTTCTAATGACAATGGTGTCAACAACCTTAGGTTTTACTTGTTCTTGAGCTTTGATGCCCATTAGTCCAATTAGAAAAAAGAGGGTTAGGTAATGGTATTTCATGATTGGTTTAATAAATCTTTTAAATAGTTGTAGTCGAGACCGACATTCTGTTGTTGTTCTAAGGGACTTCCCTGTTCTATAAATCGATCGGGCACACCCAAATGAGATACTTCAATGCAAATACCTTGCCGAATTAGTGAACTGGCAATTGCTTCACCAAAACCTCCAATTAGTGATCCGTCTTCCAAGGTAATCACCTTTTTAAATTTCTGTCCGATTTCACCTATAAGTGCTTCGTCTAAGGGTTTTATAAACGCAAAGTGATAATGAGCAACTCTAGAAGGATGATCTAGCTCTTCTAGAGCTTTAAAAACAGTATGTGCACTGATTCCTGTACTGATGAGGGCGATGTCTGATCCCTCTTTAAGGCAACTTCCTTTGCCGAGTTCAAGAGTTTTTACTTCTTGTTTCCAGTTCATTTGAAAGACGTTTCCCCTAGGGTATCGAATAGCAAAAGGACCTTCTTTATGCAATCGAGCAGTATGCATCAAATCGCGAAGTTCATTGGCGTCTTTTGGAGCAGCAATCACTAGATTGGGAATGGGGCGAAGTAGTGCAATATCGAATACTCCTTGATGAGTTGCTCCATCATTACCTACCAATCCAGCTCGATCAATGCAAAGTACAACGGCTAATTTCTGAAGGGCAATATCGTGTATCAATTGATCGATAGCTCTTTGTAAAAAGGTAGAGTAGATCACACAATAAGGAGTGCTTCCCTTAGTGCTCATTCCTCCAGCTAGGGTTAAAGCGTGCTGTTCTGCTATTCCGACGTCGAATACTCGATCTGGAAATTTTTTCATCAGAGGAGCTAGTCCGCTTCCTGTTGTCATAGCAGGTGAGATTGCAAAGATATCTCGGTGTTGAGCCATGAGCTCCTCAAGTGTTTTTCCAACCACTTCCTGAAACTTTTCTGTGGTAGAAGGTTTTTTGTGGATGACTCCCGTTTCACGGTCAAAGGTTCCAGGTGCGTGATAGGTAATTTGATCTAGTTCAGCAGCGGCAAGTCCTTTGCCTTTAAGTGTTTTGATATGTAGGACTCTAGGGCCTTTTTGATCTTTGATGTCCTCGAGAGCACTTAAAAGAGCACTCATATTGTGACCGTCAATTGGGCCACTATAGCTAAATCCAAGTGCTTTAAAAAGGTTGTTTTGAGATGAACCCAACGCTTCAAAATGATTTTTTAAGGCTCCCACACTGGGATCAATTCCCATATGATTGTCATTGAGTACGATGATGAGGTTGGCGTTGGTAGCTCCTGAGTGATTGAGCCCTTCGAAGGCCATACCACTAGCTATAGCAGCATCACCAACAACAGCGATATGGTTGTGTTTAGAATCAGAATCCGCCAGTGCCATTCCTAGTGCTGCTGATATTGCTGTGGAGCTGTGTCCGGTTCCAAAACAGTCGTAGAGACTTTCATCACGTTTTGGAAAACCACTGATTCCACCCCATTGCCTGTTGGTGCTAAATGCATTTTTTCTTCCAGTGAGGATCTTATGTCCATAGGCCTGGTGTCCAACATCCCATATGAGTGAATCCTCGGGAGTATTAAAGATATAGTGAAGTGCTACTGTAAGCTCAACCGTTCCAAGACTCGCACCCAGATGACCTGCTTTAACCGATAAAGCGTGTATGATAAAAGCTCTTAATTCCTCAGTTACTTGTGGCAATTGCTCCTTGGAAAGCTTTCTCAAATCAGCAGGAAACTGTATGTGATCGAGTAAATTCATCAGGAAGTAAAATTACATTAAATAAAAGAATTTACACTTTATAGAATTTTAAAAGTGAGATTTAAAAGATGTTTTATCTTTATGTTTTAGAAACAAATTTGAATAAAATGAAGAACACACGTCAATATATTAGTTTTTTAATATTCGTTTTGTTAGGGTCAACAGTTTCTTGTTCAAAGCAAGAAACTCCAATTGAGGTCCCAGAAGAAGTTGTTGAGGAAGAACAATTGAGCTCTTGTGTCAATTATTCCACTGCAAATGCAGATGATTTGTACACCTATTGGGAATTGTTTGTAGGAGATGTATTGTGTTCCAGAGGGGGTCCTGATTATTCTCAATTAAACACGACAGTTAACCTAGGTTTTGTAGTTCCTTCTGAGGCGGAAGTAACCTCTGGGATCACACCAGATCACGCCGGGTATTCAACCTTTGCAGGATACTGTAATAGTTCAAATGTATACATCAGAGTGATTAAAGATTATTGGGAGGACTATACTGAGGTTCAAAAACTCTGGTTGATGTATCACGAGTTTGGACATGATGTATACAAGTATGAGCATTCGACCAATCGAGCAGATATCATGTACCCCTCAGTCCCAAGAAGTGATGTGAAGCTCAATGATTTTATCCGGGCAAAAGACAAACTCTTTAGTCGAAACTTCGATGGAGTTACTTACATTCAGTGTCCTAACTAACAATTGCAGTTAGGACCGCAATTCTTGTCCTTTTTAGGTGTTTTAAAAACGTATTTTCTCAGAAGAAAATAAATCGCTCCACCGAGTATAACGTATGCTAAAAAGTCTTGTGCGAATTCCATTAGACAAGTGCTTGAAAAGTGATCAGTGCTACAATATAAGCTAGTGAACTCATAAATACGAGTTGCGCTAAAGGCCACTTCCATGAGTTGGTTTCTCTTTTTACCACCGCTAGGGTACTCATACACTGCATGGCAAAGGCGTAAAACAATAAGAGTGAAATCCCCGAAGCAAAGGTGTATACCTTTTCACCCGTAAAGGGGTTTACTTCATTATTGAGGCGGTTTTTGATGGTGTCCTCTTCGTCGTTTCCAACGGAGTAAATCGTAGCTAAGGTTCCTACAAATACTTCTCTAGCTGCAAAAGAAGTCAGTACAGCAATTCCAATTTTCCAATCAAATCCTAGAGGTTTTACTATGGGAGCAATGGCTTTCCCCAAGAGTCCCATATAGGAATTTTCTAATTTGTAACTAGCGATTTCTTGTTGAAGTGCTTTGCGTTCAAGGTCCAATTTGAAATCCATGAAATTGGCAAGCTCTTCCATGTTCTTAGAAGGGTTTGTTTGAGCATAGGCCTCTAGTTCACTTTGAATCATCTCTTGATTAAAGTTTGATAAGCCTGTTTTTTCTACTCGCTCTTTAACAATGGATTCAGCATTGTCAAAATCTTTATTAAAGCCATAGGACCCTAAAAACCACAATACGATGGAGATTGCCAGGATGATTTTACCTGCTCCAAACACAAAGCTCTTTGTTTTTTCGATCACAGTAATGACTACGTTCTTTAACATTGGAAGTTTGTAACTCGGCATCTCTGTCGCAAAAAAGCTTCTGTTCTTTACCTTGACAAATTTGTTGAGTATCGCTGCTGCAAAAAGAGCACTCAGAAATCCAATGATATAGAGTAGCATGAGCGTTAATGCCTGATAGCTTAGCCCAAAGATGTATCCTTGTGGGATCACAATAGAAATAATGATCAGGTATACTGGAAGTCGAGCAGAACAGGTTGTAAAGGGAACGACTAAAATGGTCAATAGACGTTCTTTCCAATCTTCAATAGTTCTAGTTGCCATTACCGCTGGAATAGCACAGGCTGTACCAGAAATTAAGGGAACGACACTTTTTCCACTGAGACCAAATGGTCTCATGAGTCGATCAGTCAAAAATACGACTCTAGACATATAGCCCGATTCTTCTAAAAGTGCTATAAATAGAAATAGAAAGGCTATTTGAGGAATAAATATGGCGATTCCGCCAATTCCAGAAATGGCTCCTTCGGCAATCAGATTGGTAAAAGAACCCGGAGGTAATACATCTTTAACCCATGATGAAACAGAAACAAAAAACTGGTCGATGGCATCCATTGGAATGGAACTCCAGGTATAAATCGCTTGAAAGATCGTATTCAGTACAATGAAAAAGAACACATATCCAAAGATCTTGTGGGTTAACACGCGATCAATTGCAGCCGTAAATCCCTTTGCAGAACTCATGTCGACCTTATGAGTGTCTTTTAAAGCTTCATTGATGAGTTGATATCTTAAAATAGTTTCTCTGTGCTGAAGTCGTTTTAGTTCAGAGGCACTTTTGGTTTCAAAACTGTTTTTAGCCGTTTCATAGGTCTTATCCAGAGGCGTAAAGTTGACATCTTGAGTAATGACAATCCACAATTTGTATAAATCCTCTGAAGGATAGGTCTTCGACAGCTTTTCAAAATAGGGAGGATCGATGCGTTTTACATCCAAGAGTCCCTTATTAGAAAGACTCTCGTGGTTGATGATAAGGTTTTTTAAGTGTTGAATTCCCTCTCCCTTACGAGCACTTACTAGTGCAATTTTTGTGTCGAGGTTCTTTTCTAATTCTTCAATATTGAGTTGAATACCCTTTTTAGTCATCTGATCCGCCATATTGATCACCAATATGGAGGGGATTTTTAAATCCTTGACTTGAGAAAATAACAACAAATTTCTCTTGAGGTTTTCAACATCGGTAATCACCACTACTACATCTGGATAATCCTTATCTTTTTTGTTGAGTAACAATTCTACGGCGACCGACTCATCCAAAGAGGTCGAATTCAGAGAATAGGTCCCAGGAAGATCGATGATATGTGCTTTTAAATATCTAGTAAGCTTGCAAATTCCCTCTTTCTTTTCAACGGTAATACCAGGATAGTTTCCCACCTTTTGGTTCAATCCAGTCAATTGGTTAAAGACGGATGTCTTTCCGGTGTTGGGGTTTCCAATAAGAGCTACGTTGATACTTTTGGCCATAATTAACGGACTTCTAAAACAATTTTTTTAGCCATTTCTTTACGAATAGCCATATGAGTTCCATTGAGGTTGATATAGATTGGATCTTTAAATGGAGCAATTTGTACGACCTCTATTTCATTGCCAGGAAGGCAACCTAATTCCAAGAGCTTGATTGGAATAAACTCATCAGGAAATGAGTGGATGATTCCACCTTCACCTCTTTTTAAAAGGTCTAGAGTAATATGATTCTTATTTAGACTCATTATAATTAAGCAAAAGTAAGCTAATTATTGTTATTCTGCTATATTTTAGAAATGAAATTTATTGTGAGGGATTTGCTTCTAAGGCCTTTAATAGTTTTAAATCTTCTAAAAGTTTTTCAATATCCTTTGGATCGGTACCATCGTAAAAACCTCGAATTCTCTTTTTAGAGTCTACAAGCACAAAATTTTCAGTGTGAATCATATCAAAGGGACCACCATCACCATCGTCTTTAGCGACTAAATAACTCTTTCTAGCGAGCTCGTAAATCTGTTTCTTATCTCCGGTGACTAAATTCCATTTAGAATCGATCACTCCTTTTTTTAGGGCGTACTTTTTAAGAACAGCAACAGAGTCGATTTCTGGAGTTACCGAATGGGACAATAATAATACTTTAGGATCGTCGATGATTTCCTTTTGAATTTCAACCATATGTTCTGTCATGATCGGACAGATGCTAGGACAGGTAGTAAAGAAAAAATCTGCAATGTAAATCTTATCCTGATAATCCTTTTCTGTGATGGTTTGACCATTTTGATTGAGGAGTTTAAAATCTGCAATCTTATGGTATTTCTTAACGTGTTGAACCGTAGAGTCTACCAGCTGGGTGTCCACCATAGTGGGTTGGTAAATGGGAAGACTCTCTTTGGGTTTTAGGGCATTGTAAAACAAATACATAATTCCCATGGAGATAATTCCAAAGACCACAAAGAATTTTTTATAGGCAGAAAAGAAACTCATCTGACAAAATTAATCAATAATCAATTGATAGGATTGTTGAGCGATTTCTAATTCTTCATCGGTGGGAACTACAAGTATTTTAACCTTGGAGGTTGGAGTTTGTAGTTCTAAGATACCAGAACCACCTGATTTGTTTTTATTGAGGTCTAATTCGATTCCTAGCCCTTCTAAGTTAGAACTAGCAAGTTCTCTGAGTTTCCAGTCATTTTCACCAATTCCCGCGGTAAAGACAATGGCATCGGCACCGTTTAAAACGGCGTAAAAACTCCCTATGAATTTTTTAATGCGATGTGCGTTCATCTCTAAAGCAAGCTGTGCATTGGAATCTCCAGCATCGGCTTTTTTGTGAATTTCTCTAAGGTCTGATGCTCCAGCAAGCCCCATCATCCCACTGTTTTTAGTCAGTAATGATTTGACGTCCTCAGCAGAATATCCTAGGGATTCCTGTAAGTACAGGATCACTGCAGGATCGATATCACCACTTCGTGTTCCCATGATAAGGCCATTGATCGGTCCAAATCCCATAGAGTGTTCGACACTTTTTCCAGCAGCAACTGCAGTTGCACTACAGCCGTTTCCAAGGTGTAAAACAATGAGTTTTGCCTTTGGATTGTTTAAGTAGTCAGCAGTTTTTTTGCTGACGTATTTATGAGAAGTTCCGTGAAAACCATAGACTCTGATTCGCTCTTTGTCGGCTAGTTCTCGATCGATGGCAAATCGATACACTTTTTCTTCTAAACTCTGATAAAAGGCCGTGTCAAAAACAGCGATTTGGGGGACCCCTTTAAATAGTTCTTCTGAAATTTCAATCCCCTTCATATTAGCTGGATTGTGAAGCGGAGCTAGAGGGTAAAGTGCTTTAATCTTGTCTTTAACAGCATCAGTGATCAGCGTCGTTTCACTAAAGGTACTTCCACCGTGAACAACTCGATGACCAATCGCGGCGATTTCACTAGCCTCAGTGATGACTCCGTGTTGTTTGCTGAGCAATTGCTGAGCGACCCATTGAAGTCCAAAGGCATGATCCTCAACTTGAGCAGTCTCTTCGATTGAAATAGCATCTGTTTTATAGACTAAACCTGCTTCTTTAGATCCAATTTTTTCAATAAGCCCTTTAGCTATGACTTCTTTATTGGGTAAGGAAATCAATTGATATTTAAGGGAAGAACTCCCAGCGTTTAAAACGAGAATTTTTTTCATATTACTATTCTTGTGCTTGGATTGCTGTAAGCACTACAGTGTTAAAGATATCGTCGATGGTACAACCACGGCTGAGGTCGTTGACCGGTTTGTTGAGTCCTTGTAGCATGGGGCCAATGGCCATTGCTCCAGTTTCTCTTTGTACAGCTTTATAAGTATTGTTTCCTGTATTTAAATCAGGGAAGATGAGTACTGTTGCATCTCCAGCAACTTCTGAATTTGGAAGCTTGCTTTGTCCCACATTCTTATCAACAGCTGCGTCGTATTGAATAGGGCCTTCAATTTTTAAATCAGGTCTTTTTTGTTTGACAATTTCAGTAGCTTCACGAACCTTATCCACATCGGCTCCTTTACCAGAAGATCCCGATGAATACGATAGCATAGCGATACGAGGTTCAATTCCAAAGTTCATACTACTCTCGGCAGAGGAGATAGCGATTTCAGCGAGTTCAGCCGCGTTGGGGTTTGGGTTGATGGCACAGTCACCAAAGACTGAAACACGGTCATCCAAACACATAAAGAATACCGAAGATACCAAGGATACATCGGGCTTGGTTTTAATAAATTGAAGCGCAGGTCTAATCGTGTGACCTGTGGTGTGTGCAGCACCGGATACCATTCCATCGGCATCGCCTTTGTGAATCATCATGGTTCCAAAATAGGACACATCACTCATGGTTTCTTTGGCTTCATCTAAGGAAATACCCTTGTGTTTACGAAGCTCGTAGAAGGTGTTGACATAATCGTCGTAAAACTCTGAATTCACAGGGTCAATCAACCTTATTTTATCGAAGTCTAAAGCAATTCCTTCGGCACTACATTTGTTTTTTATAAGCTGAGGATCTCCCAAAAGACTAATGTCAACCAAGTCTAATGTGAGTAATCGAGCAGCGGCACTTAAGATTCTGACATCTAATCCTTCTGGCAATACAATTCGTTTTTTGTCTTTTCTTGCTTTTTGAATGAGACTGTATTGGAACATTCTTGGAGTCATTATTTTTGACTCGTAGCTCAAGAGTTTATTTAAGAATTTTTCAGAAGCGATATGCTTTTGAAAGGCGGCAATGGAAGCGTCAATCTTAAATTGATTATCCGATTGAATATTCGCTTTAATCCCCCCAATAGCATTGGCAATTTTAAACGTACCTTCTTTTACCGCAATGATTGGAACAACCGTTGAGAGTCCCTCAATCAATTTCATAATAGGTTCTTCTGGAATGACATCACCCGTAAGAATGATTCCAGAAACTTGAGGATAGTTGTCTGAAATATGAGCTTGTAATACTGCTAAGATGATATCCCCTCGATCGCCGGGAGTAATCACCAGTGAATTGTTCTCTAAATGAGTTAAGAAGTGGCGAAGTTGCATGGCGCCAACCTTAAATTTACCGGAGCGATTTCCTAAATGTTGTTGTCCAAAAAGTACTTTTCCTTTGAGGACCTCATTGATCTCTTTAAGAGTCGGTTGTAAAAGTTCTTCTAGTCTAGGAACCACAAAACAATCGGCTTTTGCGGGTAAGAGTTTTTTTAAAAGTGTTTGAACAAGTTCAACATTTTTTGGTTTAATCTTATTGGCAACTACGGCTAAAACTTCTACATCTTCTTCGGTATACGTATTGTAAGCCAATTGTAAACTCGCACTGAATTCTTTTTTGTTTTTACCGAGTCCACTACTGATTAAAATAGCTGGAATTCCTAGGTTTTTAGCAATCATCACATTGAAGTCAAACTCCATAAAGTTTCCTTCAGATGAAAAATCACTTCCTTCAACCAGGATAAAAGGATATTCAGCTTCGAGCTTTTTGTATTTGGCAATAATTGTATCGAGAAGCTCGTCTTGCTTTCCTTGATTTATTTTGTCTAGGTACTCGCTTTGAGTAAAGGCATAGGCCGTTTCATAAGCTTGTTGAATCTTAAAATGACTAAAGAGGGTTTCAATGTGATTGTCCTTTTTTCGATCTCCAATAATTGGTCTAAAATATCCTACTTTGGGGAGTTTGGTTAGGGCCAATTGCATGAGACCCAAACTAACTAATGATTTTCCTGATTGTGCCTCTAAAGTTGCTATATAAATACCGTTGTTCATCCTCCTATTGTCCTATAAAATTTAAAATAAAATACAAAATAAGTGCATATTGATGAGATAAAAGATAACATTAGTCATAAATCGATTATTTTAAGACCTTTTTGGCAAGGTCTGCTAATTCTTTCTTAAAGCTTTGGGCTAAAAGTTCTAATAGTGTATTTTTGGCATCAGCATAAATTCGAAACATGAATCCAATTATTATTCAGGCCATACAATTTTTTATGAGTCTATCTTTGCTCATCATTCTTCACGAATTAGGGCATTTTATACCTGCTAAAATCTTTAAGACAAGAGTTGAGAAATTCTACCTCTTTTTTGATGTAAAATTTTCACTCTTTAAAAAGAAAATAGGGGATACAGTTTACGGAATCGGATGGCTTCCACTAGGAGGTTATGTCAAGATTTCTGGAATGATCGACGAGAGTATGGATCTAGAGGCCATGAAAGAAGAGCCGAAGCCTTGGGAGTTTCGTTCGAAACCAGCTTGGCAACGTCTAATTATTATGACTGGTGGGGTAATCGTCAACTTTATATTGGCTGTGGTTATTTATATCGGAATGGCATATTCCTATGGAGAACAATTTATCGCCAATGAGAGTGTTAAAGATGGAGTCTACGTGGCTTACCCTGAAATTGGAGATCAACTCGGTATTCAAACGGGAGATAAAATCATAGCTGTTGATGGAGAACCTGTAGAGCGTTTTTCTCAAATCTTTATGGAGATTGTCAATGGAAATGAAATCACCATTGATAGAAATGGACAACTCATCACACAAGAAATCCCCGTTGATTTTATTTCTACGCTTCTCGAAGATCAAGAGAAAGCACGTTTCTTATCCTTTAGACAACCATTTGTCATTGGAGAAGTAGATAGTGATTCTGCAAATGCTACCGCTGGCCTAGAAGCTGGTGATCAATTCATCAGTATTAATGGACAACCATCTTACTATGTGGATCAGGCAAAAGATTTACTCGATCAAAACAAAGGAGGTCAAATTACTGCTTTGGTAGAGGATCAAAATGGGGCTAGACGCAATGTTACACTCAGTGTAAACGATGAAGGAAAAATAGGGATTGAATTCAAGCTCCTCACTATGGATGAATACCAGGAAAGAGGAATTTTTGAAGTGGAGACTAAAAAGTATTCACTTGTTGAATCAATTCCAGTTGGAATTGATAAAGGAGTAAGTACGCTTTCAGGATACGTAAAGCAAGTTAAAAAGATTGTTAACCCAGAAACTGGAGCTTATAAAGGTGTCGGTGGTTTTGCAGCGATTGGCGGACTTTTTCCAGATACTTGGAACTGGGAAGCGTTTTGGGGAACAACAGCGCTTATATCAATCATATTAGCCTTTATGAATATTCTTCCAATACCTGCCCTTGATGGTGGTCATGTGATGTTTTTACTCTATGAAATGGTCAGTGGAAGAAAGCCAAGTGATAAATTTTTAGAGTATGCTCAGCTTGTTGGATTTGTTCTTTTATTAGGACTTTTAGTCTTTGCCAATGGGAATGACATCTATAAGTTATTTGTAAAGTAAAAATCTCTTATTTTTTTGTTTGGAAATTGTAAAAAACATTTATATTTGCACCCGCTATTGTAACAAATAGCTGGATAAATTCCTCCTTAGCTCAGTTGGTTAGAGCATCTGACTGTTAATCAGAGGGTCCTTGGTTCGAGCCCAAGAGGGGGAGCAACAAAAGCCTTACAGAAATGTAGGGCTTTTTTGTTTTAAGACCTTTAGTAAAAGGGTTTAAGCTCTAATTAGCTAACAAGGTTAACAAGAATGTTATACATCTACTAAAGTACTAAATTTTGGTCTAATTTGCTAGTTTTAAGCTTAAATTGGCAGTGCTGAGACAGTTAATTTTACGTAAATATCTTTATATATTATTTGTTTGTGAATGGCCTAGAATTCATTCCAAAACCATTATATTTATTGATATGAAGTTCTTAAAGTCTAAACATACTTGGAAAAGAACTAAGTGGACAGAATATATCTCTTTTATGTCTAAATGTCCAAAATGTGGCAGTAGATGGTTGCTTAGATTTTAATTAACTCTCCTCTATCTCTTTCAATGTTTGATATTCATTGTCAAAATCGAATAGAAAAGCGTCTTTCACATCACTATCTTCTGCTATGTATTTATAGTATGATAAATCGGATAACTCCTTGTCTTTTAAAGAGACTAATTTAGTTTTAAACACTTTATCTAAAACGTGCTCTTCGCTTATAATTCCTTTATAGAGGTATTTAGTTCTCTGTATTAAGTGCTCTCTAATTAGTTCTAAATATTCTATTGTAGTAATGATACAGTCGTGTATGATTAAAGCAAAAATTTTGTTGTCTAAATTTTTATAGGTATCAACAAATATTTTCGCTTCAGCTGATTGTCCTATTTTTGCTATTACCTTATTCCCATATTCTCTTTTTAGTCGATTTATCCAAGCCATAAAATTTGGGAGTATTTTTGCGAGCTCTTTATTTGCTTGAGAGGGTACATACTTTGCATTTAAAGTAGTTAATAACTCAACTTTTACTTTATCTCTTTCTTTTTCTCCAAAATAATCTGAGTTCTTCATTATGAATTCATAAATTTCTCCATTGATGAACTTAGTATATAGAAGATTAGCTTCTTGTTTTTCGTTTTCCGAAACAACTTTTTGTTGTTTAAGATATTTTAACCACTCTAAAATTAATATTGAAGGTTGTGCTGATGACATATCTACTTCGTAAAGTAATTCTCCTTTCTTTGTTCTCAGACCTTTTCTTACCTTTCGAGGAATTGAGGTAACAAAGTGATAGGCGCGTCCATAACCGCTTATTGAGGGCTTGTAAAAAGCATTCTCATAGAACAAATGTTCTGGGTCAGTATTGCTGTTTAAATTCAGTAAACCTCTTCTAAAGAGCTCATACCTCATCAGTCTTGTTTGGTTTAAAACATTCTCTACAAAATGAATATGTTTGTTTGTAGTTCCAAAATTAATTTTACTTACCGTTTTTCTATCTCTTTCTGGTAAGAAGTGATAACTATCATCTACCAAATAGAGGTTGGCAGTATTAACTAGTATTTTATTAAGCAATGGATTTGAGGTTGTTTTGGAATACTCTTTTTTATACTCTTTCTTAAGTTTATCAATGAACCATTTTGATTGTAGCTTGTAATAACATA
Source organism: uncultured Flavobacteriaceae bacterium (assembly GCA_937136455.1). Lineage (GTDB taxonomy): Bacteria > Bacteroidota > Bacteroidia > Flavobacteriales > Flavobacteriaceae > MAG-120531. The sequence continues at coordinate 323,822 of CAKZOO010000113.1, forward strand.
ACTCTCTATTATGAAGGGACGGATGAAGTCTGTATGACATTGAGAACTTTCCTTTAGAGTATTTTTCATTCTTTTGAATGATTCTTAGGTTTATTAGGTTCTTTACAATTGAGATATAATTCCTGCCTAAATAACGTTTTAGAGTAACTGAATCTATGTTAATTAGTTTAATGAAGCCTTCTTCCTCTTTTTTTGCTATTGATTGCTCCATAATTAAGTGAATCAAATAGTGATGCCTATCGAGGCTTTTGAGCCTCTCAGCATCTTTCATCTGAGCTAACAAAGGAGATTCCAATATAGCTCTATCGTTTCCTTGAATACTTAATAGTTCCATATTATTAAGTGCACCACATATGATATAATAATAGCATCGAATTATGCACGGCTATAAGGCCGTGCAAATAAATGTATGCACAAGTTACAATGAATACTGCATTGATTTCTTTGGAGTTAATAAGTTTTTATAACCGTCAATTGTATTACATTTAAAAAGCAAGTTACTTGGTGATTTATTTAATTGTAATACATATGAAATTGATAGCATCGATACTGCGACAAGCCCCCCAAAGGCGAAGTCGCTAAGTATTGGTTATAGTTAATGAAGAGTTGGATTAATGTTTTTTTAGAGCAAACAAAAACGGGTATATATTTACTAATTGATTGAATTTAAGCATAGGTCTTTACGGTAAATTATGTATTTATGGTTTAATTCAATACTCAGCAATTAAAACACTATTAATAAGATGTCACTATTTTAATAATTAAATCAATTTTATTATTTGTAACTTATAAATTAAAGTAGAATAAATTCAAAATTTATCCAGCAAATAGAGTTTAGTAGTGGGTAATTTACTCTCTGACTGTCATTGAAATTATTTCTTGGGTGATATATTTTATAATTTAATTACTATCTAGTTATGAATAAGAAACTTAAATATCTGACTATATTATTTTTAACTTTTTCATTCAACAATCTAAATGCACAATGGTTTACTTCTGTCAACAATGACAGGTTTGACGGAGAAATTAGAACAGCTGGAGCTATTGGAAATTCTGATGATTTAAGTTATAAATTGCCTCTATTAGCAGTACGAATAAAAAAAGGGGAAACCGATTTAATATTATCTAAAATAAGTTACTTAATAGAAGAGGTTGAAGTTAAAATAGCATTTGATGATGATGAGAATATTTATGAATCATTGTATCATAATTTGGCTACAGATAAACAAGGTATTTTTTTTAACAAAATAACATCTAATGGTAAAACATATGATTTGATGGAATTTTTAAAGATTATCACATTGCATAAGAAAATGTATATGAGAGTAAAAGACAGAAATAGTAGGTTTGATGTAGTGTTTGATTTAACTGACTCATATTCTGCTTTCGTTGAAATAGAACCATCTTTTAATAACTTAGTAGAAACATCAAAAAAAAGAAGAATAGAATTAGAAAAAATTTACGAACGTCAAAGAGAAGAATTACGCTTACAAAAAATTCAAGAGGCAAAAAGAAAAGCTGAAAGATTAAAAGAGGAAGAATTAATGGCTAAGTCATTAAATGAGATAAAAATAAAACTATTAAACATAGGAATTAATAGTGGTTTAGATGAAAATTCTCAATCGAATCTAAGAAATGTAATAAATGAAGAAGAATTATTATGGAATAGTTTTTCTATAAAAGATATTGATTCAATGTTTTTCACTCCAATAAGTAAAAGAGATTTAAGTATTACTATGACAGTACAAGGTTATTTTGTAAGTAAGAAGTATAAATTAAAAGACGCTGGATTATACACTATAACGAAAGAATCTTCTATTTATAAAAATTGGCTTAAAGAAAAAGACCTAAAGGATAAAATTTTAAATCACCGAATAACAACGCTAAAAGAACAAACATTAGAAATTATTGGTGATACAGTTTTAACCAAATCTTTAGTCGAAAATATCATTAGTAAAAAAGTATTAGTTAAAATAGATGACTTTGATTCTATCTCAATTGTTGTCGAAGGTAAGGGTTCTGTGATTCCTACATTCTATTTTATTAAGAACGGTGATTTAATTGAAAAAATTGATGTTTTTAAAAAGTTACCAGACAAATTGATATCTAAACTCAAAAGTAATTAACAATGAATCGATGCACGAACTGTGATGTAAAACTTGGCCCAACTATGATTGGCAAAGAAATTAAACCTCTATCTAATAGTTCAATAGATAAGATAAATGAATTTTTACCTGAGGAGCTAAAGTCAGAAGTTTTTTGTGAAAGGTGTGGATTACACCAAGAAAGAGTTGAAATGTATCATATTTATGTTAAATACAAGAGATATCACAATAATTTAGATGAAGAAATTCACAAAATAAGAAAAGAGGAGGCCGAGGCAGTTGCTAATCTTACTCGAGAAAAAATGAAATACTTCATAAATTTTGATGACTTAATAAAGTTTTACAGTTATGTGCCATCAAATATAACACCTATAGAGTTAATTGAATCTCAAATAATTGTTGATTCGGGTATGTGGTCTACAAGCTCTGATAATTTAGATGCATTATGGAGCGCAATGCACGATAAAGTTGCCAGAGATGGAATTGACTCTAAAAACAAAATAAATGAAGGATTTAGTAATATTAAAGACCTTTTAAAGAGAGAGTGTTTTATTAGAGGAGGAAATACTGTTGTTGATATTAAATACAATTTTTCAGAGTTAGCAGGTAACGGGAAGGTTCTTTTTCACATTCAAGGTACTGCAAGTATAAATCCAGAAATTGAGATTCCTAAGTTTGATAATATAGAAAAAAAATATTCTGATAGTTTATCTAAATTAATCAATAAAAGAAAGGAAGTCTTTAATAGAAAATACAATTATTCAATTGAAAATTTTGTTGAATTGATTAAAACCACCACTTAGTAGAAATGGAAATATATAACATCAAGAAAGGTAATTTAGAGCTAATTAAAAAGAACCCCTTTAAACTTGAAAAAGAAATACAGTCGCTTGTAGAAGATAATGTTTCTAATTTATTTGATTTAGAGTTTGTGTCTACAGAATTTTCTATCGGAGAATATAGATTAGATACACTTTGTTACGATATTGAGAATAATTGTTTTGTAATTATTGAATACAAAAAAGGGAATAGTTATTCAGTAGTAGACCAAGGGTATTCATACTTATCAGTTATGTTGAACAATAAAGCTGAATTTATACTTGAATACAATGAGTCAAATAAAAAACAACTTAAAAGAGACGATGTGGATTGGTCTCAATCTCGAGTGATTTTCATCTCTCAATCATTTAATAGCTACCAAAAAAATAGTGTCAACTTCAAAGATATTCCTTTCGAATTATGGTAAATTAAAAGGTATTCAAATGAAACTGTATTAATGATTCAACATAATTCTAATTCTAAAGAGAGTATAAATAAAATAAGTACAGGAGGAAAGAATAATATAATTGAAAGTGTAAGTCAGCAAGTAAAGGTTTTGTCTGATGAAGAAACTTTAGAAGGCAAAAAAGTTAATGATAATATCAAGGAGTTATATTATCAAATTAAAGAAAAATTCTTAGAGTGGGATGATGTAAGCTTTTCAGCAAAAACACATTATGTTAGTTTTAAAAGAAATAAAAAAGTTTTTGTTTATCTAAATTTTAGAAAAGAATACATTAGAGTTCATATGCTTTCATTTTTAAAAACTAATTGGTCAGATAGTACTCAAATAGAGCCAAAAAACAAATTCATTTTAGACGACCATAAAAAAATGTTTAAAGTTGTAGAGAATGATTATAAAGCTCTTTATTCGTATGACATTAAAAACGATAATGACTTGGATTATTTTTATTTAATGGTTAAGCAGAAGTACAACTCTTTTAATTAATATAAATGACTACTATAGAATATGTTAATAGCATAAACAAAAGATATAAATTAGGTATAACCACCGAGCATTCATTTAGAGGAGACCTACAAAACCTCATAGAATCTTTAAATGAATCAATTCAAGCAACAAATGAACCTAAAAGGCAAAAATGTGGCGCACCAGATTATATTTTAACTAAAGGAGATATTCCGGTTGGATATATTGAGGCTAAAGACATTGGAGATAAAGACCTTGAAGGTAAAAGTAAATCAGGAAACAAAGAACAATTTGACCGATACAAAGGTTCTTTAAACAATTTGATTTTCACTGACTATATCAATTTTCACTTATATCAAAAAGGTGAATTTGTTACTAAAATTTCTATTGGTGAAATTACAGAAAACGGAATAATACCTATATCAGATAATTTTGGGGTTTTTGAAAATATAATTCAAGAATTTTGCACTAAAGTAGGTCAGACCATAAATAGCCCCAAAAAATTAGCAGAAATTATGGCGGGGAAAGCTCGACTTCTTTCTGATATCATTGAAAAGTCTTTGTTAAGTGATGTAGAGAGCCAAGAAAATAGTACACTGAGAGAACAAATGTTGGCCTTTAAAGATATTTTGATTCACGACATTAAGCCAAAAGATTTTGCAGATGTATATGCTCAAACAATTGCTTATGGAATGTTTGCTGCTCGTTTACACGACCCAACTTTGGACAACTTTAGTAGACAAGAGGCTGCTGAATTGATTCCTAAATCCAATCCGTTTTTGCGAAAACTTTTTGGCTATATAGCAGGGCCAGACATTGATGACCGTATTAAATGGGTAGTTGAAAACCTGTCTGAAATTTTCTTGGCGTGTAACGTAGAAGAAATTCTGAAGAATTATGGTAAAGCCACCAAGATGGAAGACCCAATAATTCATTTTTACGAAACATTTTTGAGCGAGTATGACCCTAAATTGAGAAAATCTCGTGGAGTTTGGTATACACCTCAGCCAATAGTTAATTTTATAGTTCGTTCAGTTGATGAAATTCTAAAAACTGAATTTGATTTACCGCAAGGACTTGCAGATACAAGTAAGACAACCATAAAAGTAAATACTCAAATTCCTGATAAACGTTCATCAACAGGTTATAAACAAATGGAGCGAGAAGTGCACAATGTGCAAATTCTTGACCCAGCTACTGGCACTGGAACTTTTTTGGCAGAAGTAATAAAACTTGTGTATAAAAAATTTCAAGGTCAACAAGGTATTTGGAGCAATTATGTGGAACAACATCTATTGCCGCGCTTAAACGGTTTTGAGTTACTAATGGCGAGCTATGCAATGGCTCATTTAAAATTAGATTTATTATTAACTGAAACGGGTTTTACACCAAAATCAAACCAACGTTTTAAAATTTATTTAACTAATAGCTTAGAAGAACACCACCAAGACACTGGAACTTTATTTGCAAATTGGCTGAGTTCAGAAGCCAATGAAGCTAACCATATTAAACGAGATACGCCTGTAATGTGTGTTATTGGAAATCCACCTTACAGTGGTGAAAGTTCCAACAAGGGGAAGTGGATTATGGACTTAATGGACGATTATAAAAAAGAACCAGGCGGAAAAGAAAACCTAAGAGAACAGACATCAAAATGGATAAATGATGATTATGTAAAATTTTTGCGATACGGTCAGCACTTTGTTGAGAAAAATGGATGTGGTGTTTTAGCGTTTATCAATCCTCACGGTTTTTTAGACAACCCTACTTTTAGAGGAATGCGTTGGAATTTGCTTAAAACCTATGATAAAATTTACACAATAGATTTACACGGAAACGCTAAGAAAAAAGAAACTTGCCCTGATGGTACACCTGATATCAATGTCTTTGATATTATGCAAGGTGTTTCTATAAACATCTTTGTAAAAACAGGAAAAAAGAAAACCAATGAATTAGGAAAAGTACTGCACTATGACCTTTATGGTAAACGTAATTTTAAATACGACTTTCTAAACAAAAATTCAATACAATCTATTGGTTTCAAAGAATTGCCAAATACAGCACCAATGTTTTATATGGTTCAAAGAGATTTAGAGAAAGAAGAAGATTATAAAAAAGGGGTTTCACTAAACGATTTGTTCAAAATTAACGGGAATGGTATAACAACAGCTCACGATACGTTTGTAATTAAAGACACCAAACAAGAGCTACTGCAATGGTTTAATGATTTTAGAAATTCAGAGAGAGATGAGGATTATTTGCATAAACGGTTTGGTGTAAAAAAGAAAAAAGGATGGGATATTCTAGAAGGTTATGATAATATAAAAAACGCAGAAGACTTATCTGTTTATGCTAAAAAATTGAGATATAGGCCGTTTGATGACAAATATATATTTTATGAAGATAAATTAGTTTGGAGAACCGTTAGAAAAATAATGAATAATTATAATGATTCTAATCTTGGCTTGTTGTGCCCTAAGGCATTTAAAGATGCTTCATTTTCACATATTTTTATTACGGATAAAATTTCAGAGGCAATATTTTTATCTTCTCAAACAGGCTCAAATGCAATGAATTTACCTCTTTACATTTACTCAGAGACCAACGAGCAACAAACCATTGTACAATCAGAAAAGAGAACCCCAAACCTCGACGTAAAAATAATAGATGATATTGCTAAAAAACTAGCACTTACATTTACTAATGAAAAAGAAACAACAAAGGGAACTTTTGCACCAATAGATATTTTAGATTACATCTATGCGGTGTTGCATTCACCAACTTATCGTGAGAAATACAAAGAGTTTCTGAAGATTGATTTTCCTAGAGTTCCTTATCCTGAAGACCAAGACACTTTTTGGAAATTAGTAAAATTAGGCGAAGAAATACGCCAAATCCATTTATTGGAAAGCCCAACTGTTGAAGAATACATTACACAATTTCAAATAGAAGGTGATAACATAGTTAACATACCTAAATATATAGACGGAAAAGTTTACATCAATGACACACAGTATTTTGACAATGTACCGCAAGTAGCTTGGGAACTTTTCATAGGTGGCTACCAACCGGCTCAAAAGTGGCTTAAGGACAGAAAAGGCCGCAAATTGGAATTTGACGATATTATACATTATCAAAAAATAATTGTAGCACTTTTTGAAACAAACCAGTTAATGAAAGAAATTGATAAGATTATCAAGTATTAAGATATGTGTGATTTAAATGGACCATTTACGCTTTGTACTTGCTCAGAAAAAATAGATAAAACAAGTCCACATTGGATTCTTGAATCTAATAGAATTGAAGGAGAAGAAGTTCTAGTCGTAGGGCTTTTCTCTCAACCAAATCCAATTTTTACACCTATTTTTAAACGCAATATTATAAGAAGATTAAACTCAAAAGGGTCTGTTTTTGATTTCAATTACGAGCCTAATGAAAAAGACTTACTCAAATTAGTTGGAACTTTTGATGAATATTATCTTGAGTTTTATTGTGGTAAGTGGAATTGGTTAGAAAATTTTGATTACGAGGGTAAAAAAAAACAGCAAATTTAAACAAAAAAGAAGGGTTTAATAAAAAGCTATAATTCCAAACTTTTTGAGGCTTTACAAAAATATAAATATTTAACAGGTATCAGTTTATACAGAAATGGCAACTGGTTAATCGAGCCAAAAAATGAATTTGAGCAGATTTTAATAAATGGGAAGAGGACTCAAAATGAATTAATTGACTTATTAAATGAAGAAAATAAAAGGTTACAAAATCTTAAATCATAGGCATATCATCCTCTTCTAGTTCAGTCACTTCTAATCCTCGAAGGTAAGTAAGAGATACTGCTAAAGAAGAATGACCCATAGCTTTCTTAAGTTTACTAAGCGAACCGGTTCTCTTGTATATTTCAATAGCTCCAGAGTGCCTAAAAGAGTAAAGTGTTTGGTCTTGTTCAAGTAGCTTAGAAACCTTCTTAAAACGCCCCCAAATTGTCTTGAAGTAGTCTGGATTAGGAGCTTTATTGGTGCCAGTAAAGATATTGTGTTGAGGCTCACCTTTGTAAAGTCTCTCTTGAACGTAATAGGGCACTGGAACGATTCTATTACGACCAGATTTATTTCGAGCTCCAGATAGATTAATTTGCTTTAAATCCTCAGAAAAGTCACCCCAAGTAAGTTCTCTGACCTCTCTATGAGGTCTAAGAAGACATCCATAAGTAATTAAGCAGCAAAGCCCAAGATTATCATTAAACGCAGTCACCTCATCGATAATTGACTTGATGTTCTCGAATGGTTTATTCAACTTTGCTTTCCCTTTTACAGGCTTAATCCCTTTTATAGGATTTGCCTCCATTCCTTGTCTCTTTGCCTCATTTATTAGAGCATTAAGATGCCTTCTTGCTGTGTTATAGCTTGTGGGGGTAGAATATCTTCTAAGAAATACTGAAACTGTTTTTGAATCAATTTTTTCTGAGGACATACAAGCTGTAAAGTGTTTAAATATGTGCTTTAGCATTCCTTTATACTTGGAAGAATAATTTCCAAAAAGCTTAATTGATAATGCTTTTTTTAAGTATTCTATATCTGTTAGTGTTCTAACAACAAGCTCTTGTGTTCGATACTCAGTTAGAATTCCTCCTTCGTTTACATATTTATAAACTTCAGCAGCTAATAGGTTGCCATAGTTCACTCGTTGTTCAATGGGGAACGAATTAGGATTGAGTTTAGAATTGATTCTTTTACCATTGAACAACCTATATCTTTTGTTGTTAATGTAGAATGACACGAATACTTTTTGGTCTTTAGTGACCCCTACGATTGGATAATTAATTGTGCTCATTTGACAGTGCTCAGACAGTTAAACTTTGTTTGACTGTATAACGAGCTGTTAAACAGCGAGTTAGTTGGTTAGAGCATCTGACTGTTAATCAGAGGGTCCTTGGTTCGAGCCCAAGAGGGGGAGCAACTTATAATGATAAAACGGTTATACTTTTCTAGTGTAGCCGTTTTTTGTTTTATATTACTTATAAAATTGAAACAGCATGTACATAAGAAAGGCGACGATAACAGATCTTAAAATTCTAAAAGAGATTGGGAAAAGAACTTTCATTGAAACTTTTGCTTCGGAAAATAGTTCTGAAAATATGACTGAGTATTTAGAGTCAGCATTCACTACTGAAAAACTAATGAGTGAATTAACAAACATTAACTCAGAATTTTATTTTGCTGAAATGGAAGGAGAAGTTGTTGGTTATTTAAAAGTTAATTTCAATGATTCACAAACCGAATTGAAAGTTAGTAATGCTTTAGAAATAGAACGAATTTATGTTTTAAAGGAATTTCACGGCAAAAAAGTTGGACAGATACTTTATGATAAAGCAATTGAAATTGCTAAAAACAAGAGTCTAAATAATGTTTGGTTAGGTGTTTGGGAACAAAATCCAAGAGCCATTCGATTTTATGAAAAAAATGGTTTTAAAGTGTTCGACAAACATATTTTTAAACTCGGAGAAGATGAGCAAACAGATATTATGATGAAATTAGTGCTTTGATACTTTGTAAAAGACCAGTTTTTAAAACCATTCAAATTAAAAGACAAATGTCAGTAATGATAAAAGTTGAAGACACATATTTTAATGATTGAACGAAGTTTTGGTTGGAACTTTTAATAAGAGGGGGAGCAAGTTATAATGATAAAACGGTTATACTATGATAGTGTAACCGTTTTTTTTATTTTAGCATATGGATAATGAATTACAAATACGATTTTTAGACCATGTCGCAATTAGAGTTCTTGATTTAAATAAATCAGTTGAATGGTATGAAAATGTATTAAATCTTAAAAAGTATCAGAAGCCAGAATGGGGAGAGTTTCCAGTAATGATGATAGCAGATAAATCAGGAATAGCTATTTTTCCAGCCAATATTAAAGATGAAAAAATGCCTGAAAACTCAAAAAATGTTAAAATTGATCATCTTGCTTTTAATGTAGATGTTGATAATTTTGAAAAAGCAAAAGTTAAATTTACGTTACTAAATATTGAGTATAAATTTCAGGATCATCACTATTTTGAATCTATATATATTAATGATCCTGATGGTCATGTTATAGAGCTTACAACAATTAAAGTTAGTGAAAACAAGTTTTATAAATAACTAAAGTCAGAAATGATAAGTTTCAATCAACTTCCTTTAATTATAAAAGGAAGTTTTAGCTGCAGCTTTTGTCAATAGGGGGAGCAGTCATATAATGATTAAACGGTTATACTTTTATAGTGTAGCCGTTTTTTTTACATTAGAATAAAATAGTTTAAAATGAAACAAAATGTTTTCAATGAATTAGTCGATCAAAATATTAAAACGTGTGTAAGCTTCCCTTATTTAGCACTGTTTATTTTTATAATTCTATTCAATTTAATGATTTTAATCTAACTGGTACCAG
>CAKZOO010000114.1 GCA_937136455.1 uncultured Flavobacteriaceae bacterium
TCGGAGAAAAGTGAAAAACTCAATTTCATCATGTGGCGATTTAGAAAAATCCCTACATGCGCACTTATGCATTGCCTTCGGTAACGCTCGTTTTTGGCTCTGAGCAAGAATGCTCACCTGGGGGTAATGTGGGACAAAGTAAAAAATTTTTTTAAGAGGAGCCACCGAAAAAATTTGAACAGTACCAAGAAGGCAAAAAAAACAATAGGCTTAGCAATTTTGGTCACTATGCTATAATTAATACCATCTAAGCGACGTCAAGGAAGGATATTATGCCAAGAGGAAGAGCAAATAATAAAAACAGAGCGAATCAGAATGCAGTTAAAAATCAAATTCAGAGCAGAGAGAGGTTATATGAATCTTTCAATTTTGAAACAGCATCAATTCAAGATTTGGAAGAATTGCGAGATAGATTGAAAGCTGATTTTGACGGGTTCTCCTTATCCGGTCAAAGAAAAATAATCAAGTTTGATGAGGTTTCAAGTAATAAAAGAAAATTAAACGGATACATTCGTGAGACAGAAGTTAAGTTGGAAGAAATGCTTTCAAGAAAAGCTTTTATAGAAAAAACAATTAGTCCTATAGCAGAAAAAATCAGAGGCTGGATTGAGTTGAATACGACTCATCAAGATAAGGGAAGCGCTGATGTTTTTTTAGCAGAATTAAATATAAGTGGAAAAAAATATATCGAAAACGGTAACATAAAGCAGTTTAATCAAAGTTTAAAGAGTGCCATAACTCACTTAGAAAAAAGTAATTTAAATCAAGATCCAAAATGGAGAGATGGGGTTATCCCAGCACTAAAACAATTTGCGAATTATGTTATATCTCTTTTCTCCAATAACAGAAATAACTTTTGGAAAACTTCAGAACAAAAAAATATTGTAGAAATACATAGAGCTATTGATAGTGCTATTGAGCCAGATCAAGATTTAAGAGATGGTTTAGGCGTAAATTAAATTTATTTAAAATGAGCGATAGCGAGATCTTAAAATCCTGAGTTTTAAGAAGAAGGCGCAATATACATTGCTGCCAGCAATGTAAAAATTGTTTGTTTTTTGCTTATCTGTATAATGCTCAGCTTTTGAGGAGCTGTTATGCCTATGACACCAAGAGAGTCACAAAGAGAAGCCGAAGAGAAAAGATTGAGAGCAGAAGCAAACGGGACATTAGCACCAGCTAAATCAGGATCTTTCTACGAAGCAAGAAGAGAGCGTTTGATAGAGCAGTATGTAGCAGAAGGTCTTGAGAAATTTGACCAAGAACAAGAGGAAGCAACCCCAAATCCATGATGGCGGGATAGGCGAAATGTATCACAAAGTATAAATTTTGCACGAATTGTTATTTCGGAGAATTTCATTCCCCGAAATAACAGCTGTAACTGGATGATAATAAATTTAAAAAAATCAGGTTACAGATCTCGTCACTGTCAGTAGCTCTCGCGAGCCGACAGTGACGAGATGCACTAAAGTGCGTCTTCAAACATGTCTTTTGTATGTAGGCATCTACTTTCAGATGAGGCTATTTTTTTCTCAAAGATAAAAACTAACCCTGTTATTGTCCGTCCTTTTTTCTTAACGTCCCATTCAACAACAAGATCTGTATGTTTATTGATTTCATCAATCGAGGGCTTGAGTATTCTGCGTTTGAAATCGTAGAAACGAGGGTATTCTGTTGTTAGCTCAAATAGGGCTCTGACCTTCTCCAGGGAAATAAAGCGCTCTCCGGTTTTTAAGAATTGAATTAATAGTTCATAAAACCTGATTGAGTAGGATGAGTTTAGCTTCGTTACTTGCTTTAGGTCATAAGTGGTAAATTGTTGGTGAAGTAAGCTTAAATATGGTGCTATATGGCGAGAAATACTCAAAGTTACTTTACCTTCTCCATCCCAATATTTCACTCCATCAACCCATCGGAATCGACCACGGGTTTTAGCTTTTTTATCAAAAGTCTTTATGTCTCGCTCGTATAAACGAGAAGCTGCTTCATCTAAAATTTCATAAGATTGCTTTACGGATATATCAAAAGCTTCCGCAAATGAATTTGCTGTAATTGTAAAATCTCCATTTTTAGGGATGGGTTTTCGTCCGTCCAGTTGGGAAATCATCATTAGAACCAGTCTTTGCTCGTTCAGCGTTAATTTGTAGCCTGCTTCAACTAGATTATTTGACTTTGTTACAAGTAGCTTTTCCGTTGTCATTAAACTTCCTTGTCAGAATGTTGTATATAACGACAAAAATCATATCTTGTCGTTATATAAAAAACAACGACATCTCTGTTTTTCTGTCGTTGTTTCTGTGGATATTACCCGGAATCTGTCGTTGTTTAACCCGGAATCTGTCGTTGTTTAACCCGGAATCTGTCGTTGTTTAACCCGGAATCTGTCGTTTTTACGGGGTCTGTGGAAGAACCCCCATTTTTGCTTATTTTGACTGCCGCATAGCCTAATCAGAGGCGTTAATACAATTT
>CAKZOO010000115.1 GCA_937136455.1 uncultured Flavobacteriaceae bacterium
TACCGAGCTTTTGGAGATAATCAAGCGAGTCTACAACAGAAGAAAAACTCTTTCTGAACGTGAAATCTCTGATCAGCAACTCATAGATAACAAGGTCTTCTTTAAGTGGACGCTGATAATTCTGAACTTGCCATTCGTACTGCTCTCTGTCCGTTTCATAGACTGAAACATTACCATGCGTTTCATCTGGATAATCAATCAGATTTGGATAGATATTCGGATTGATTCCTGCATCGCTAAACTCTTCCAAGATCTTGTAAGAATATGGGTCTGCAACCTTGTACATTCCATCAACGAAGTACTGAAACCTGTACTCGGTTTGAGGTGTTACATTATCGATCGTAATCCAATAACGCTCCCCGTCTACGGAGCGATTCATTTGATAAGCTGGGTCAATCTCCCAGTCAGTAACGTCTCCTATGAAATACGCGTTCTGTTTGAATGGTGCCCATAAACAGAAAGTAACGGTATTATCATCAATTTCATTTATACCAGGCTCAACACCTGATGGAGGGTCTGCAATTGTTGGTGGAGCATGTACTACAATGTATGTAGAACCAGAGACCGTGTTGCCACCTTGTTCTATGGTGTAAGACAATTCGTACTTACCAGCAACGGATGTTGCGACACTTGCAGTAGCAACATCACCAAGGTTCTGACCAATAAGGCTTCCGTCTTGATAAAGGTTTATCAAGCTATTCGGGTTGTTAGAACGGACCTCAAAAACCATCGCTCCATTCTGGTCAACCAATTTCCCGGGAACTGCAGGGTCTAAAACCACCGCTTCAAGGTCTGTTGTAGTTTCAAAGATTGGAATGAGGATATCACTTCCATCAGCATTCTGCCCTACCGAACTTCCATCTGCATTTCGAAATACCATAGCCATGGCATGCGCGCCATCCCAAGCACCAGTATTGTAGAAGTCTTCTATGTTCACTCCCAAAGTGTGCTGACCACCTCCGGCATTCGTCATCAGAAGATCAGGATCTGCCTCTCCCCATATACCTCTTTGGTTACCCCAATCACCTTCATAATCGGAGTTATCCTTTACCAATCCAGTGTGAATGTACACTTGAAGAAGTAAGAGACGCTATGTATCAAATTTATAAAGAGGTGGTATAAATGTGTGGTATTGTAGGACTAGTAGGCAATCTGCACAGCTCTGATTTCCTCCTGCTTAGGCACTTGTTATTCATGGACACCACCAGAGGGGTGCATAGTACAGGTGTATTTAATGTAGACTTGAACGACAACCTACATGTAGAGAAAACTGTTGGTAGTCCGGGCAACCTGTATGAAACAGATCAATCTCATATCTGGGATTGGGAAGGGAAGGTGCGCAGCAAGGCTCCTACCTCTAAGGTTATGGTGGGTCACAATCGTTATGCAACCATCGGACATATCAATACTGAAAATGCACACCCGTTTACTGAAGGCTCTTGGGTGGGTGTTCATAATGGTAGTCTCGATTCATATCACCACCTGACTAAAGAAAAATATGATGTTGACAGCCGATGTATGATCGCAGGGTTTAATGAGAAAGGTTTCAAACATACGTGGGAAAGCATGTCAGGGGCTGCGGCTGTTGTCGCTTGGGATCAAGCAGAGAACAAACTTTATATAGCCCGTAATGATGAACGTCCTTTATATTTTGCAACCTTTCGTAACAACAGTGCAATGATTATTGCCTCTGAATCTTGGATGATTGAAGCATTGGAAGAGAAGCAGGGTGTATCCAGTGTACACAAGTTGTCGGATGTGGATAAGCTTAAGAAAAACTATATGTTTACCTTGTGTCCAACAAGTATACACTTTGGTAAGTTTGAGAGTGAATCTCTTAAAGATAACACAGGTTGGTACAGGAATTATCCGGGTGTGAGTAAGCGTGTCATGGGAAAGTCCTCAAGCACTGGAGGAACATCCAATGTAGTTGGAGGAACCTCTTTAATCGAGAGAGAGTTTAAGAAAAACAACTCTCGTGGCTGGTCCGACGGTACTCAGTCTTGGAAGATGAGTGAGCTGTGTCGAAATACAGAACTCAGCTCTCTTAGACTAATGCTTAGTGACATGTCTTCCATCAACCCTTATACAACCATACCTACTAACAAACATAGGTGTATTAAATTTACTGTGAGCAACGGGGTGTTTGAAAATACCCCTGTATTTGTATACCTTGATGACCTTAAGTTGTGGAAAGATTGGTATGAGAATAAAGACATACTAACCAATGCGTTTAGCAGTGATAAACGGTTTGAGTTTAGGCATAAACCTAGGATTGTAGTTAGTAATACAAAAGATCAACGACCTTTGATTGCAATTCACATGTCTATCACCGGGCTTAAAAAGGTGGAGCCACCTAAACATGTGGCTTGTAGTTGTTGTAATGAAGACTATAAAAAAGAGGAACTTGAAATGATAAACGATATGCAAGTGTGTAAACCTTGTGTAGATCACTATGGGCAGTGGCTAGGGGGGTATCACTGATGATTACTTTAGGTGCAGACCCAGAGCTTTTTCTTATGAAAGATGGGAGTCCTGTTACTCCCAAGGGACTTATCCAAGGAAGTAAAAAGTTCCCTCAACCTGTTAACAACGGCAGCATTCAAATGGACGGCACTGCTGCTGAGTTTAACATTGACCCTTCATTTACCCCAGAACAATTCTCTAAGAATATTGATGAGGTGTTGAATCAACTGTTGTCAATCACAGATTGTACCTATGATACTGTAGTAACACGACACTGGGGTGTGGAAGCCTTGTCTAAAATGTCTAGAGATGAGGTGGAACTTGGGTGTGACCCAGACTACAACGCCTACACCCTGAAGAAAAACCCTCGTCCTAGTTCTAAGGTAGATTTTCGCACTGCTGGTGGCCACATTCATGTTGGTTTTGTAGATGATGGCGATGAATCTGAAGGGTATAAAAACTTCTTGTCACCTCTTGTTAAAATTCTAGATGAACAGATTGGTGTACCCTCTTTGTTTTGGGATGGAGATAAAGAACGACGCACACTATACGGTAAAGCAGGTGCATACAGGCCTAAACCTTTTGGAGTAGAATACCGATCCCTGTCTAACGCTTGGGTTCCACATGTGGATGTTAGGGAATTTCTTTTTGAACAAGCAGAGAAAAGTGTACGTCTCTTTCAAGAGGGGTATGTACCAGAAACCTGCGAAGCTCAAAACATTATTGACAACAATGATATGTTAGCCGCTCATATTTTCTGCAATAAAAAAGGGATTGATGTAGATGATATTCGGAGATAACCTAGATCACACAAGGCGTAGCTTGGAAAACACTATTGTATTTCTTAAGGGTAAAATTCCTAAGTATATTCGTAGTGTAGAATCTCATACTGATATTTATGCGTATAATATTACCGGAGATTCATATGAAAGGGTGAAACTTTCTGACTTAGATCTGTGTTCACCTTTGAAGCTAGGGTTTGTGAACTCTCATGGACGTACAGCCCTTGGTAAACGTAGGGCTAGTAGACAATACAGAGCTGGACTGTCACAAAACAACACCTATTTTGATGACGTCTTTCATCACGGGGAAAGAATAAACCTTCGATCTACACCAGTAGAACAAGCTTTAACAAACAACTACCCCCCTGTAGAAGAAGTGATAGATGTATTATCTAAACAACACGCTAAATCTGTAGCTATTTCTCCTAACTATGCCTTAGCACTAAGTGATACAGAAAGTATTCAGGTGTATAGGGATAAAGAAAACGTGGGTGTTATGGTTGATCATAAACTAAAACTTAACAATGCCTTTTCTTTTTTGCAAGAGGAAGTGGAGGAAGTATTCAATGAAAACTATTAGAGAAATCTGTGGACATAAAAAAGTAAACGGTTTGTTTGGAGTAGAGATTGAAATAGAATCTAATCAGAATTTTCTAGACTTTGATTATTCTGGTATGGGCTTTAATTATACGCATGATGATAGTTTACGTGGTAGATACACAGGGGAACTTGTGTTTAATAAACCTAAAACTCTCAATCAATCTAAAAAATGCCTATCTGTATTGCAAGAATTTTTTGAAGAGCATTCTATTTTGATTGAAGATCACGGTAGATCAGGTACGCACATTCATGTTAACGTAAACGATCTTACTCCTGCACAAGTGATCATGTTTAGCTTCTACTGGTACATTGTAGAAGACATTCTGATTAAGTGGAGTGGACCAAGTAGACAGAACAATATGTTTGCTGTACCTTTCTCTATATCTAATGAGATTTCACACCCTATTGAACAACTTGCAAACTACGCTAAGCTGGGTGAGCTAAGTGCTAATCATTTTTCTTACTTGTTCCCAATAGATAGTTATAAATACTCCGGGTTAAACTGGTGTAGGTTGTATGATCTTGGTACATTAGAGACTAGAATCTGGGGCCCCTCTAATTTTGATCAAACCTCTAAGGCACTGGACATCTTGTATAATATTAAACAGCTTGCTCTTGAAGGGGAAGACTTGCTTGGTATTTCAGAAAGATATTCCATGCAATCTACAGAGGAATTCCTCGGCTTAGTGTTTGGGGAACACTTGTCCCAAATCCTGCATGATACTGGTATTGCCAAACCAATGCTATCCTCTATGGTTCGAGACGCCTTCTGGCGTATTCAAATGTGTCTAAGAACTTGTGTACGAAACCTGCAACCAAGGGGTAAGAAGAAATACAGTAAGAAACCGATGTATATCCTGACTGACGAACCGGACCTTGACCCTCTTGTACAAGAATTTAGACTAGGAGGATAGCTAGAATGAAACTACTCCCGTATCACCCCGCCTCAGCCTCGGGTAAAGCCTTGGCATCAGCCCTTGGTATCAAACGACTGAGGATTAAGGATAGTAGAGCGATCATCCAAGACGACACACCCATTATCAACTGGGGTT
>CAKZOO010000116.1 GCA_937136455.1 uncultured Flavobacteriaceae bacterium
GAATTGTAGTTCGTATTCGCTGCTTGACTCACTGTAATCACTGAAGTTCCTGCTCCAACAATGGTGACAGTAGTACCGCTGATAGTCGCAACAGAGGTATCTGAAGAACTGTAAGTAATTGTTCCATCACTACTAGAAGTAGCACTTAAATTAAAGTCTGCATCGTTAAAAGTTTTTGTTTGGTCACTTAAACTAATCACAGGATTAATTTTACTAACCGTCAAGGTCGAAGTAGCGGTACCTGCATTGTAATTTGAATCAGCAGCCAAAGTAGCTGTCAATATCGCTGTTCCAGCTCCAACAACAGTCACTGTTGTTCCTGAAAGTGTTCCTACCGAAGAATTATCAGAACTATAAGTAAATGCACCTGTACTACTAGAGCTTGCTGAAATACTAAAGTCAGCATCACCATAAGATTTTGAATAATCACTAAAACTAATGGTTGGATCGTCTTTTGAAACAGTTAAGGTCATCGTTGCAGTACCGCTGAGATACTGTGTTGTCTCAGCTTGTGAAGCAGTTATTACAGAAGTCCCTGCTCCTACAATAGTCACCGTTGTTCCACTAATGGTAGCCACGGAGGTGTTTGCAGAACTATACGAAATCGTTCCTGTACTACTCGATGTAGCACTTAAATTAAAATCAGGATCATTGTAAGTTTTGCTTAAGTCGTCAAAACTGATGACAGGGTTTGGCTTGGTTACCGTTAGCAAGAACTCATCAGAATCTTCAAAATAATAAGAAGTAGCAGCCTGAGTTACTTTTAATAGTGTTGTTCCAGCTTGATGGATAGTAATACTACCTGTACTACTATCAATAGAAGCAACATTGGAGCTCGTTGAACTATAGGTATAGGCTCCCGTACTGCTTGAAGATCCAATCGGCACTATAAAATCAGGATCATTCGTCGCCTTAGTGATCGGATCAGACCAGAACAAATTAGCAGATGCACCGGTTACCGTTAATGTTGCTGTAATCGTATCAGAAGTATGGTGTGTCGACGAAGCTTGAGAAGCTGTTATCACTGTTGTTCCAATAGTTAGAAGTGTTACAGATCCTGTACTACTATCTACTGTTGCAACAGATGGAGTTGCTGAACTATAACTTATCGCCCCTTCTGTATTATTAGTTGTTGGTGGGGATAGTACTACTCCTGTTTCATCTACTCTTTTAGTAAAATCAGGGAAACTTGAGAGTACTGTAGTAGTTTTTACAAAGGCTGTAACGGTACTAACTGAACTCAATCCAGAAGAAGAGAACTCTAAGGTCACATCATCAGCTCCGTTGATCTTAAGATCTGTAAAAGTCGCAACACCACTACTATTAGTATAAACTTCAGTAGTACCTGATAAGGTAGCTGTTCCTGAAATCACACTTACTTTAATAGGCACATTTGATTGAGCAACATTAGTCGCATTACCGTCAACTATTTGAATTTTAAAGGTAGGAGACAATAAGGAAGCATGAGTATAGGTACTAGGTCCTTCGTTAATTTTTAACGCCTCAGCAAACGACAAGGAATTACTGTCATAAGCAATAAATGCAGGATCTGATGATCCTGTTGGCATATAAACTAATTTAGATAAGGAAGATGCGTCTGATGCTGTAATTCCAAAATCACTGAGGTATATAGCTTTTAAACGAACTGGACTTGTAGTTGTTGCACCAGCTGTATTACCTGGAATTGAATAGGATTTAGAGGACCACTCCCCTAGTTTATTTGCAGTACTAAAATCAATAGACACTTTGTTTCCAACTTGAGTTCCACTAGAATTTACAAACCACATTTGATCATAAGAAATAGAAGGTTCATCTACTTGAGTAATTACGATATCTGGAATAGAATCTTCAATAGTAGATGACACCACATCCACAAGAACGTATTCTTGTTTTAACTGAGGAAGATTCGCTAAACCAGATCCCATATTCAACCCTTGAGACCCATCCGTTAGACTGAATGCTAGATCAGAAGCTATAAATGAATCCGAAGGTGCTGAGGCAGTACTTGGCTCGATTCGAGCATATCCAGATCCTGAAGTTGCTACATTTGAAACAGGTAGCGATTTCATCAGTCCATTGATAAAATAATCTCTTGAAGTAATAAAATTGGAAGTAGTTCCTGTCAAGGTCATATTAACAGCAGTACCATTATATCCATTTCCAGTAACGTCAGTAACCGTCGTTGAACCTGAATTCAATCCGTATGAAACCTTATCATTAAAATTATAATAGGCAAGTAGACCTGATTCTGATCCAGAAAGTTCTCTATGACTAAAGTTCTTGATTTCTTCAATAGTACGTTCAGTATTCCAAATACGAACCTCATCCATAACCCCTTCAAAGAAATTACCTGATTGACCTAGTTGATTCGCTGCAGATCCAATTGAAGTAAGATAACTACTATCTCCAGTTGCTGTAATTCCAGTAGCTGTTTTGACTAAATCACCATTGACATACATTTTCACAACCCCATCGGTATTCCTAGAAACAGCTAAATGTGTCCAAGTATTTTCTGGAATTGTATAACCTGAATCTATATATTCACCATTAGTTCCTCCGTTTCCAAAACTCGCTTGGAATTTATAATTGTACATACTAATAATCATCACTCCAGCTTTATTTAAGAGTTGTTGATTAGCATGTGTAGAAGCTTTGCGTTTTACCCAAACCTCATAAGTCATGGTACCTAAATTGTCAAACGAATCTCCAAGGTTGATATAGTTCGAACTGCCCTGTAATTGTAATGCACTATTCTGTCTTCCAATAGATAATCCATCAGTGAAATTTGAATAATTATCCTGCATTGAAATATTAACAGGAGTACCGTGATGTTGAGCTAAAGAAGAATCTTCAATAGTTGTAATTGAAGTGTTGGTTCCCTTAGCAGTTCCTTGATTAAACTTATAATATCCTATTAGATCTGAGTGAGCAGCAGCATCAATATTAACAAATTTATTGTCATTAATCTCAGTAGCAGTTCGAACTGAATTCCAAATACGCAATTCTTCGATAGAACCATCAAATTCATGTATAAATGCGTTTGCATCATATTTTTTACGACCGATTATAGTGTTATCATCATTGGCATTGATATCATTGAGTCCAAGGGTCCCTGTAAATGTATAATCTAAGGTTATTTCTTCAACGCCGTTAAGATATAATTTACTTTGACCTGAACTACTTCTAGTATGTGCAATATGAATCCACGTATTAAAAGGAAGATCTGTAGTTCCAGTTATTCCTGCTTTCCAAAGTTGACCATCTCCAACATTACCATGTATACGATAGATAGATCCAAATTTTTGAAGTGCGAGAGTAAAAGTTTCATCCTTGGCTACAATTTCCATGAATCCATCATCAACATTTATTCCTTTTATATAAACCCAAGCTTCTAATGTAATGTCAGATAAACCATTATGAACATCTCCCAGATCAACATAATCATTGTCTGTACCAGAATCAGAATTAAAATTCAATGCATTTGAAGCAAAAGATGGAGTCTGATTCGTAATTTCAAAATCATCTACACCAGACGAATAAACCTTATCTGCAAATTTAAATCCAATTAAATTATGATCTGTATCTGGTTTGGTCGTTGAAATATTATCAACTCCTGTTGTCCATAATCCCCCATAATCAGAATAAAGGTCACTTACGTATTCATTATCTAGATTACTTAAATTCAGCACTAAAACATCTGAAGCTGCAAGAGCATCATAACCTGTATCGGTATCTGAATGAACATCACCTGCAGTAATATTGACCGTTTGAGTACCATCACTTAAAGTATCATCAACTCCATAAACAGTTACAGTTGTAGAAGTTTGAGTTGAAGAAAGCGTAATTTCAGTAGATGTAATTTTTGCTGATGAACTAAAACTAGCCTCAGTTGAATCATCAATCGTTAAACTAAAGGCAACGGTTGCTGAAGTTGGACTCAGAGTTGACAACAAGGAATAGGTAGCCTGAATACTCGTTCCGCTTTCTGAAAATTCATTTGATGAAACTGTAACACGAATTCCTGGAGGATCTGCATCCTGGTTGGTTACAGTCATCGTACTTAAGGACACTCCATTGTAGGCAGAATAAGTTGAACTTGCTTGTGAAGTAATGGTATAACTTTGAGCTCCATCTCTCAAACTAGAATTTTCAGTATCATCAATACCAGTTACCGTAATGGTTTGAGATACATTCCAATTTGAGGAGGTAAAAGTCAAAGAAGAGGCACTTAAACTTCCTTCAGTTGTATCATTATTGGTAAAATTAATAACTACATCCGCTGTAGGAGCTTGTGGCAAGACAACAACCAATGTAGCAGTATCTCCTCCTTCATCTGTTATATTATCCGAATTCAACCAGCTTATTGTAGGTATAATTTGACGTGTAATTAATATGGTATAATTGGTAGTTGAACCATTTTGAGCTGTGACTACTATGGTTACAGTACTAGTACCATAAGGTAAATTTTGTAAGACATTCGTTCCGTTAGAAGTTGAACTTCCATTGATGGTCATACTAGCTACAGAGCTATTAGTTGTAGCTGAAAAAGTAGTCGAATCAATAGAGCCACTAACGGTCATACTGTAGTTTGTGGTCGACCCACTAAAAGAGGGACTCAGTGAACCATTATTAAAAGTCAAAGTGCTCAAGCTACTGTCATTATCTTGAATCGCAATCGTTCCTGTTCCTGTCTTAGATTCTGAATCTCTAATTGCAGTCGCAGAAACGGTATAACTCGACGCATAAGACAATACTCCGGTTGAAGTTAAATTCCAGGTCGTTCCATCAAAAGTGAGTTCAGAATCAGCTGAAGTATAGGTTTGACCATTTAACTGAACTGTTAAACTATCTGTACCTCCTTGATCTCCTCCCCAAGTACCTACTACCGTTAGAGTTGTAGAAGAATAGGTTTGAGATGTTACAGTTGGAGTTAATAAGGCATTTGTAGAAATTTGATTTAAACTTCCCGTTACTGTAACTCCGAGCTGTTCCCAAGTCTTAGTTAAATCAGCTGTTTTATCATTAACACCAGCGATATCGCCGTTAGCTGTTTGAGATGTTGACGTAAATGCAAATAAGGTTACCGCAGAATCTCCATCAACAGTCAATCCCCAAGCAGCATTTGCAAAATCTTTTAAACTCTGTAGTGTAAAGTTGAATTCAACCCATGTATCATTTTCACCATTTGAGTCTAAATCAATAGTATCAGAATAGGCATCATCAACCACATTTGATGCTTTGATATAAGCATTTCGATCTGTTAAGACCAGTTCTTCATCTGTTTTATTAGATGAGTTTAACCAACCAGTATTGGAAGGACTTGTTCCATCTCCACTTGAGGTTAAATCAGCCTTATGGAAAGCCACATATGGTGTACGTGCTTTAGTATTAGCCTCCACAAAGACATCTGCAATCTTATCATTATCTAAATCTAAGCCTAAATAAAATGAGGATCCTAAATTTCCTCTTGTTGATACATCACCATGTCGAGCTCTAAAATTATAAACGTAATCAGGAGAAGTTCCACTATCAAAAGTATAAATACTACGCTGTGTTTGTAAAAGCGCATTGGTTGAGTTTCCAACGATATCGGTATCAGACACCGCCTGTTGATCATCATTAGGATCGAAATTATCACCCACCATCATATTGGTCCAAGTACCTGTAGCTGCAGGTATTTTTGAAATTGGATTGGAAATGAATACCCTTCCTGAAACATTAGAAGTTACACTACATCCATTATTAGTAATAACAACATAATAATAAAACTCGCCGGCTAGATCAGTAGCTGGAGTATAAGATATTGAAGTAGCTCCTGAAATTGCATCCCCTCCTGTATTGGAAGTAGTAGTGTTTTTATACCATTGATAGCTTGCAGCAGAAACAGCTGAATGACTAACTGTTAGCGTAGAAGCCGTATCATTCAGCTTTAAGTTTTGAACAGCTGAAGAAGGCTGTGTCGTTATTGACAATACTTTTACAATAAGAGAATTCGAGTATTTAACAGTAGAAACTTCATCAGTTACTTTTCTTCTCAAATAAGTTAGCGTATTGATTGCACTGGTAGTCAATGAAGCTGAAGTTGCTCCACTGATGTCCGTCCAGGTGCTGTTGTCACTACTCTCTTGCCATTGATAAGAAAGTGTTCCAATACCACCATAGGCATCTAGGGTACTTGTCAACGTATGAGAAATCGCTGCACACACTTCATAGGTAGTAGCACTGGTCTCAGTAAATGATATGGTCCCTGCATCTAATAAATTTTTGAGATCACTACCTTGATCTACAAAATTCGAATCAGAACCATTGAGCGTTAGTATACCTGTACTTAAACTGCCATTGAAGTTTCCGGTAGTATCTGTAAGGGTCGTTAAAGCAGTATTATTTCCTCCTGGAGTTCCCTGATTGAATTGGTAGTATGCTAACAATCCAGGTTCATTTCCACGAAGTGAAATATTCGCATTATTTTTGATTTGGGTTTGTGTCAAAGGAACATTCCAAAAACGAACCTCGTCTATTTGACCGTTAAATAAATTATCAACAGCACCCAAACGATAGGTGTCAAACAAATCTACTGATTCTGACACTGAAACTTCTGTTACTTCTGAAACTCCAATTGGAACAAGTTTTCCATTAATATACAAACGATAGGTCGTCCCATCTTTTACCCAGGCAATATGATTCCATTGATCTTGAGTTACCACTACATTAGTTGTTAATCCATGATATCTGGAAGATCCATTATAAGAATCATAATGAATCTTTCCATTATTGATCCAAATTGAAGGATTCCTAGAAGATGCTTGCCTTCCTAAAAATCCATGATATTGACCATCAAAATCTGCTGCAACTGGCTTAATCCACGCTTCAATGGTAAAGTTCGAAACAGAAGTTCCATATATTTTAGATCCCAAATCAATATAATCGTCAGAACCATCAAAATCAAAGACAATATTGTCTTGAGAACTTAAAGAAACGGTTTGATTCGAAATACCAGTTGTTGCAAGAGTAATAGTACCTGAGGTCACAACAGATCCTGAAGATCTTCTCACATAAATCGTTTTACTCGCTGCACCTGAAATTTGATTTAAAGTTAGGGTAGTAGTATACCCAGAGGCCTCTAAAAGTGAAATTTCATATCCCGTGGATGCAGTAAGTATAATATCGTCTTGTAAGGTTGATGAAGTAACAGTAAATGATTTAGGGTTGTGATAAAATCCAGAATCCGTATTGATAAGTTGTAAACTTGATTCAGAAACAAAAAGATCAACGGATGACTTTCGATATAACACATATTTTCCTGCTGTCAAATTAGAGGTATCACTTGAAGCATCTTTATTGTAAAGCGTATTCTCATTTCCTACTAAAGCAGTCAAACCAGTACTTGAGGAATCTATTCCGCTGTAAAGCTTTGCAATACCTCCAACCCCTGTTGTCAAAGTGGGTGTTCCAGAAATGATAATATTCCCATCACCAACACTTCCGGCAACAGCATCAGCGTCAGCTAAAATCTTAATAGCATCTGCTGAAGTACTTGTAGTTGAAATATCTTGACTAATGGTTACATCGCCCGAGAGAGTTGCGATATAAACCTCTCCGTCCGAATTGATTCCGTCAGGATTTACAGAACCGATTTCCAGTCCTCCAATTGAATCAACTATTGAAACAGTTCCTAGTTTTACATTATTAGTTCCACCTGCTATTCTAGTAATCTTATTTGAAGTATTGGTTAGATCAAAATCTCCCGTTCCAAATAAAGCTAAACCTGTACTACTAATTGCTTCTGATTGAGTAACATTTCCAGTTGAAGTTAAATAAACATTAGAATCTGATGTAGTTGTTAAACTACCATTAATATTTATGTTATCACTACTCAATCGAATTAAATCAGCATTTAAGGCACCGTTAACATCAATTCCACCAGATATATTTTGGAGAGTTAATGGCGTACTTAATGTTAAAGCATTTGAAGAAATCTTACCTGTTCCATCAGTTCTACCAATAACTATACTACTAAATCCATCGATAAAATTTGTAGAGAAATTTGTAGCTGATAATGCCAAGGTACCCGTAGCTCCTGCAATACCGATTGTTGATGATTGTGTGTAAGGAAATATAGACAAAATACCAGATGATCTAAATGTAGAAGCAGATGAAATATATGCAGTATCCGTATTCATCGATATATCACCAGAAGTGGAAGATATCGTATTCGATGTGTTTGAATAATTATACATAAAAATCCCTTTTTCAGCATTAGGCTTAGGAATTCCTGTCAGTATAATATTACCAGAAGTTGTTTCGATAGAAGAACTATCAAATAAGATACCTGCTCCTCCTGCACCATTAGAACTCGAGGCATTACCCACAATTGTAATCGTTCCTGTAGAAGAAACAATTTGTGCTTTATTAGAAGTTACACTACCACTTCCAAATCGAACTCCTCGAACAGCTCCGACGGAATTCATATCACTTGAAATTTTTCCTTTAATCGAAATAGCGCCAGCTCCACTATTTATAGATGCTGAAGAAATAACATATACACTTCCCCCATCAATATTCGATCCAGCAGAAATAGAAGGCATTTCCCCACGAATTAAAATAGCTCCTCCGCTTGAGTTAATTGCACCTTCAATTAAAACCCCTGAAATCGAACTATTAATATTACTAGTACCTTTTGCATATCCAGTTCTGTAGTCCGTACCACCTGAGAGATTGATGTCACCCGAATTACTGTTGATACTTGCTCCACTCTTAATCCAAATTCCTCCCCCACTGGTTGCATCATTGTCTGACCAAAGTGTAATAGTTCCAGAACTCGATCCTAAACTAGTATTAGCAGCCTGTATAATATCTCCCTTCGCTTTTAAAAGTATTGGAGATCCAGAATTTGTCCCATTTAAATTATTGTTTACATTGATTTGTCCTCCATACACCTCAACTGGACCATTAACATCTAAAGTAGAGTTAACATAAACTGTTTTTGTTACATCTTGAGTTCCTATTAATAATCCTGAAAGAATTTGGTTGTTTTGATTATAGGTAAACCAACTTGATTGAACATTTACAGCAAAATCTGTCGTAGCAGGAACAAACGAAAATGTTCCACTAGAAGCAATATTGGGACGTGATCCATTAAAATCAAAATTATAGGCTTCAAATTTTATATCTGAGGTGGAACTTAAAACTGATGTGTTGGGTTTAGATCCTATCCACATATCTACTCCAGACCCAATATAAGTAAGTTTATCTGCTGATGCTAACCAATTGATTGGACCTGATTTTGACAATAAATTGAAAGAACTTGCTAAATAGTATGTAGCATATGAACCTAAACCAATCGATTCAATATTAATAGCTCCTTGATCCCCATTAGAAATCAACGAAAAATTAGTTCCTCTAAAATCCAATGCGACATAACCTTGACCAGTAATATTAAGAGCGGAAGAGGTTGTGTTGCTCGTTATAATTTCATGAGATTTGTTCGCTCCAAAATAGACACCTCGTGCGCTAGAACTCAATACACTGTTGATTCCATTGATAGTAATTGTTCCAGTTTCAGAATTCATTGTTGATGAACCAACAAAAAAAGCACCTGCTGCACTTGAACCATCACTAGTACCGTCAATTAAAATGTTACCACCTCCACTTTGTATATTATTCAAGCCTCCAAATAAAACACCATATGCATTTGTAGAAGTTCCTTTTATGCTTATAGAGCCACCATTAGTTTGAATATCTATAACACCACCAAACTCAATACCACTCCAATTATTTCCTTTAGCAAATCCGGTTCCATTAACATTTCCACCTCCAAGAGTTACATTTCCACCATTAGTTATTATGATTAAGTCACTATCATATAAGTGTGGAGCGGTTGTACCATCAGGATCATAAGATGTAAGAATTATTTGCCCATTAATACTGTCAGGAATATGTGTCCTTAATTCTATATCATAGGATTCATTTACAATATTTCTTTTAGCAATTCCTATGATACTTCCAGCAGAAATATTAGCTCTTAAAAACAAATCATAAGCACTTTGAAACTTTAAAAGACCTAAAGTAGAAGAAATTGCACTTGATACAACTATTGAATTAGATGTTTGAATAACCGTAACGTCAACTCCTGCATTTAACTTATTTGCAATTACAGACGGATGAATATCAGCTCTTCCAGAAGACGTAATTACAAATGGATTGGTACCTGAAGAAGACCAGTTAGTTCCTGAAGTTCCTGTTTGTCCTGAAGTAGTTATGTAGGTTTGAGAAAAAGAAAAAAATGATACGAATACAAATAGAAGACTACAAGAAATTTTTAACGC